>NZ_JACHMG010000001.1:1800000-2400000 GCF_014204865.1 Amycolatopsis jiangsuensis | reverse complement strand
CCTCGACGACGCGATCGAGATCGACGTCGACGCGCTCTTCGATGGCGACGACCTGTATCTGGGCGGCGTGATGGAGCACATCGAGGAGGCCGGGATCCACTCCGGCGACTCGTCGTGCGCGCTGCCGCCGATCACCCTCGGCGCGCAGGACCTCGACGCCGTACGCCGGTCCACCGAGGCGATCGCGCGCGGTGTCGGGGTGCGCGGGCTGCTGAACGTGCAGTACGCGCTCAAGGACGACGTGCTGTACGTGCTGGAGGCCAACCCGCGTGCCTCCCGCACGGTGCCGTTCGTCTCGAAGGCCACCGCCGTGCCGCTGGCGAAGGCCGCCGCGCTGATCATGACCGGCTCCTCGATCAAGGACCTGCGGGCCTCGGGCGTGCTGCCCGCCGAGGGCGACGGCGGGCGGATGCCGGCCGATTCGCCGGTCGCGGTCAAGGAGGCGGTCCTGCCGTTCCACCGGTTCCGCACGCCGGAAGGACACGGCGTGGATTCCCTGCTGGGCCCGGAGATGAAGTCCACCGGCGAGGTGATGGGCGTGGACGTGTCCTTCGGGCAGGCGTTCGCGAAGTCGCAGCACGGCGCGTACGGCTCGCTGCCGACCTCGGGACGGGTCTTCGTATCGGTGGCCAACCGGGACAAGCGGTCGCTGGTGTTCCCGGTGAAGCGGCTGGCCGATCTCGGGTTCGAGATCCTCGCCACCACGGGCACCGCGGAAGTGTTGCGGCGCAACGGAGTCGCCTGTTCGAGCGTGCGCAAGCACTATGAATCGAACATTGCAGGGTCCTCGGAAAACACCGAGCCGAACATCGTGGACGTGATCCTCGACGGCGGGGTGGACATGGTCATCAACACCCCGTACGGGAACAGCGGTCCGCGGGTGGACGGCTACGAGATCCGCACCGCGGCGGTGTCGCGGGACATCCCGTGCATCACCACGGTGCAGGGCGCCGCCGCGGCAGTGCACGGCATCGAGGCGTTGATCCGCGGTGACATCGGCGTACGCAGCCTGCAGGACCTGCAGGCTGCGCTCAAGGCGACGTCGTGAGCGCAGGTTTCGGGGCGCGGCTGGCGGCTTCGGTCGCCGCCCGCGGCCCGCTGTGCGCCGGGATCGACCCGCATCCGGGCCTGATCGAGTCCTGGGGTTTGCCGCTGGACGTGTCCGGTCTGGAGCGTTTCGCGCTCAACGCCGCGGAAGTGCTCGGCTCGACGGCTTCGATCGTCAAGCCGCAGTCGGCGTTCTTCGAGGCGTTCGGGCCGGGCGGTGTAGCCGTACTGGAGCGTGTCATCGACACGGTGCACGACGCCGGGGCTCTGGTGCTGCTCGACGTGAAGCGCGGCGACATCGGTTCCACCATGGCGGCCTACACGGCGGCGTACGTGGCCGAGAAGGCAGCCTTCACCGCCGATGCGGCCACAGTTTCGCCGTACCTGGGTTTCGGTTCGCTGGACGCCGCCGTGGCCTCGGCCCGGGAAGCGGGCAACGGGCTGTTCGTCCTCGCGCGCACCTCGAACCCCGAGGCGCACGCGTTGCAGAGAGCGCGGCTGGAAGACGGCCGTACGGTGGCTCAGAGCGTTGTGGACGCGGCTGCGGAGCACAACGCGGGCATGGAGCCCCACGGCGACGTCGGAGTGGTCGTAGGGGCCACAGTGGCGCCGGGAGAGGTGGACCTGACGCGGCTCAACGGGCCGGTCCTGGCGCCCGGTTTCGGCGCGCAGGGCGCGACGGTGGCCGATCTGCACGCGTTGTTCGGTCCCGGCCTGCCCGGAGTGCTGCCCGCGTCGTCGCGCGACCTGCTGCGGCACGGGCCGGACTCCGGAGCGTTACGCCGGGCGGCGCAACGGGTGGCCGACCAGCTGGCGGGAACGCGCGAAAGCGGCCATTAGCAGGCCCGGAAATCCCGCCGCAGCAGCCACCCCCGCATTGTGGCCCCTGCTCAGGGGTGGGTACCGTCGCGTCACCCACCCAGATGTGAGAACTACCGGAGGAAAACGTGGCACTTCCCCAGCTGACAGAGGAACAGCGTGCTGCGGCGCTGGAGAAGGCCGCCGCCGCCCGCCGCATCCGTGCTGAGCTGAAGGAGCGGCTGAAGCGGGGCGGTACCACTCTGGCCGACGTGCTGAAGCAGGCCGAGGAGAACGAGGTCCTCGGCAAGATGAAGGTCTCGGCCCTGCTCGAGGCGCTCCCCGGCGTCGGCAAGGTCCGTGCCCAGCAGACCATGGAACGACTGGAGATCGCCCCCAGCCGCAGGCTCCGCGGGCTCGGCGACCGGCAGCGCAAGGCGCTGCTGGCCGAGTTCAGCGGCGAGTGAGCGGCGCCGGTCGGGACTGCCCGGTGACCCCGGGGACCGACCGCGACGGTGAGCCGGCGGCGGGGGAGTTCCCCCGCCCCCGGCTCACCGTCGTCTCGGGGCCCTCCGGCGTCGGGAAGTCGAGTGTGGTGGGACAGCTGCGCCGGCTCGATCCGGACATCTACTTCAGTGTTTCGGTCACCACGCGGGCGCCACGGCCGGGCGAGGTGGAGGGGAACCACTACCACTTCGTCGACGCCGCCGAGTTCGACCGGATGGTGGCGCAGCACCGGCTCCTGGAGTGGGCCGAGTTCGCCGGCAACCGGTACGGCACCCCGCGCGAGCCCGTGGAGCGGGCGCTCGCGCAGGGCCGCCCGGCGGTGCTGGAGATCGAACTGCAGGGCGCGCGGCAGGTGCGCGTGGCGATGCCGGAGGCCCGGCTGGTGATGCTGATGCCGCCGTCCTGGGAGGAACTCGTCGGACGGCTCACCGGGCGCGGCACCGAGGACGAGGCCGCGGTCCGCGCGCGGCTGGCCGAGGCGGAGCGCGAACTGGCCGCGGCCGGAGAGTTCGACGTGCGGCTGGTGAACGCCGACGTGGGGACCGCCGCGCGGAGGTTGCTAGACTTGATGACCGGTGGCGAAGTCTCCGCCGCCGCAATCCCGGACGATACGGAGTAGCACGAGTGGCTGTGCAACAGGCGACGCTGGAAGAGCTCGAAGGCATCACCAACCCGCCGATCGACGACCTGCTCGAGAAGGTCTCCTCGAAATACGCGCTGGTGATCTACTCGGCCAAGCGGGCCCGGCAGATCAACGACTACTACGCGCAGCTCGGCGAGGGCCTGCTGGAGTACGTCGGTCCGCTGGTCGAGCCCGGCCCCCGGGAGAAGCCGCTGTCGATCGCGCTGCGCGAGATCCACGGCGGGCTGCTCGAGCACACCGAGGGTGAGTGACGCCAAGCCCAGGGTCGTCCTGGGCGTGGGCGGCGGGATCGCCGCCTACAAGGCGTGCGAGGTCCTGCGGGGCCTCACCGAATCCGGGCACGACGTGCGTGTCGTGCCCACCGAGTCCGCGCTGAACTTTGTCGGCGCGGCGACCTTCGAGGCACTGTCCGGGCATCCGGTGCACACCGGCGTGTTCACCGAGGTGCCCGAAGTGCAGCACGTGCGGGTCGGCAAGGAGGCCGATCTCGTACTGGTCGTCCCGGCGACCGCGAACCTGCTGGCCAAGGCCGCGCACGGGCTCGCCGACGACCTGCTCACGAACACCCTGCTCACCGCCCGGTGCCCGGTCGCGTTCTTCCCGGCCATGCACACCGAGATGTGGGAGCATCCGGCCACCCGCGACAACGTGGCGCTGCTGCGTTCCCGCGGGATGACCGTCACCGAACCGGCCGCGGGCCGGCTGACCGGAGTGGACACCGGCAAGGGCCGGCTCGCCGATCCGGCGGAGATCGTGGACCTGGCTCGGCTGCTGCTCGAGGTGCCCGCCGCGCTGCCGCGGGATCTCGAGGGCCTGCGGGTGGCCATCTCCGCGGGCGGCACCCGTGAACCACTGGACCCGGTCCGCTACCTCGGCAACCGCTCGTCGGGCAAACAGGGCTACGCGCTCGCCCGGGTCGCCGCGCAGCGGGGTGCCGAGGTGACGCTGGTCGCCGGGCACACCGCCGAGCTGCCCGCGCCCGCGGGCGCCACGCTGGCGCGGGTGTCGACCGCGGAGGAGCTGCGTACCGCGATGCGGTCCGCGGCCGCGGAGGCCGACGTGGTGGTGATGGCCGCCGCGGTCGCCGATTTCCGGCCGGCCAGCCGGGCCGAGCACAAGATCAAGAAGTCCGACGACGCCCCGGATCCGGTGCTGACCCTGGACCGCAATCCGGACATCCTCGCCGAGCTGGTGCGTGAACGCCGGGACGGGCAGACCGTGGTCGGGTTCGCCGCGGAAACCGGGGACGAGCACGGCAGCGTGCTCGAGCACGCGCACGCGAAGCTGCGCCGCAAGGGTGCGGACCTGCTCGTGGTGAACGCGGTCGGCGACGGCAAGGCGTTCGGCACCGAGGACAACTCGGGCTGGCTGCTGACCGCCGACGGCGGCGAGGAGGCCATCCCGCTCGGCGCCAAGGCCCGGCTCGCAGCCACATTGTGGGACGCGGTCACGGCTTTGCGCGCTCGTCGATCCCGGCTTTAGCCCGCTGGGTAAGGTGGGCCTGGCAAGCGGGTACGGGAGAGTTCTCCGGTACCGAGTCCAACCGAGGGAAGTGACGAGGTCGTGACTGCGTCCACGAAAAGGCTGTTCACGTCGGAATCGGTCACCGAAGGTCATCCCGACAAGATCTGTGACGCGATCAGCGATTCGATCCTCGACGGGCTGCTGACCAAGGACCCGCGCAGCCGGGTCGCGGTGGAGACGCTGATCACCACCGGCCAGGTGCACGTCGCCGGTGAGGTGACCACCGAGGCGTACGCGGACATCCCGACCATCGTGCGGGACGTGATCCTGCGCATCGGCTACGACTCGTCGGCCAAGGGCTTCGACGGCAACTCCTGCGGGGTGAACGTCGCGATCGGCTCGCAGTCGCCGGACATCGCCCAGGGCGTGGACACCGCCTACGAGTCGCGGGTGGAGAGCGACGAGGACGAGATCAACCGCCAGGGCGCGGGCGACCAGGGCCTGATGTTCGGCTACGCCTGCTCGGACACCCCGGAGCTGATGCCGCTGCCGATCGCGCTGGCGCACCGGCTTTCCCGGCGGCTGAGCGCGGTCCGCAAGGACGGCGTGCTGCCCTATCTGCGTCCGGACGGCAAGACCCAGGTCACCATCGAGTACGCCGGGGAGCAGCCGGTGCGGCTGGACACCGTGGTGGTGTCCACCCAGCACGCGGACGGGATCGACCTCGAGCAGATGCTCGGCGTGGACGTCCGGCAGCACGTGGTGGAGCCGGAGCTGGCCGAGCTGGGTCTCGACATCGGCACCACGCGGCTGCTGGTCAACCCCACCGGCCGGTTCGTGATCGGCGGCCCGATGGGCGACGCCGGGCTGACCGGCCGCAAGATCATCGTGGACACCTACGGCGGGATGCCGCCGCGGCGGGGGCGTTCTCCGGCAAGGATCCGTCCAAGGTGGACCGGTCCGCGGCCTACGCGATGCGCTGGGTGGCCAAGAACGTGGTCGCCGCCGGCTTGGCCGGGCGGGTCGAGGTGCAGGTCGCCTACGCGATCGGCAAGGCCGCCCCGGTGGGCCTGTTCGTGGAGACCTTCGGCACCGAGACGGTGGATCCGTCGAAGATCCAGTCGGCCATCAGCGAGGTCTTCGACCTGCGTCCGGCCGCGATCATCCGCGACCTCGACCTGCTGCGCCCGATCTACGCGCCGACCTCGGCCTACGGGCACTTCGGCCGTCCGGACCTGGACCTGCCGTGGGAGAGCACCGCGCGCGCCGAGGCACTGCGGTCTCTCGCCGGTGCCTGAACCGCCGGGATGCCGGTGAAGGCCTCTTCCCGGGAAGGGGCCTTCACCGGCATTCTCGTGCGGAGGTGTCGGTGGGGTCTGGTAGAGATCTTCCGGTGAGCAGCTCCGAACCCGCCCCGCTGTGGGACCTGCCGGAGCCTTCGCGCTCCGCGCCGGAGCCGAAGGCCGCGCCGGCCAGGAAGACCGCCGCCCGCAAGCCCGCGCGGTCCCGCAAGGGCCAGCAGCAGCCCGCGCCCACACTGCCGGTCGCGAAGATCGTCGTGGACATTCCGCTCGCGCACCTGGACCGCACGTTCGACTACCAGGTGCCGGAGAAGCTGCACGAGACCGCGGTGCCCGGCTGCCGGGTCCGGGTGCGGTTCGCCGGGCAGCTGGTCGACGGCTATCTGGTCGAGCGCACCGACACCACCGAGTACGAGCGCACACTCGCCTATCTGGAGCGGGTCACCTCGAGTGAACCCGTGCTGCCGCCTGCCCTGCACGCGGTCTGCCGGGCCGCGGCCGACCGCTACGCCGGCACGCTGTCGGACGTGCTGCGGCTGGCGTTGCCGCCGCGGCATGCGAAGGCCGAAGCGGAACCGCCGGCCGAGCCGGCTCCGGCCCCTGTCGCGCCGGAGGTGTCCGCCTGGTCCCGGTATCAGCGCGGCGAAGCGTTCCTGGAAGCAGTCGCCGAAGGACGTCCGGCGAACGCCGTCTGGCAGGCCCTGCCCGGTGAGGACTGGCCGCGCCGGCTCGCCGAGGCCGCGGCGACCGCGGCGGCACACGGCCGGGGCGCGGTGCTCGTCGTTCCGGACCACCGTGACCTCGCGCGGGTGCACGAGGCGTGCATCGAGCTGGTGGGGGAGCAGGGCGTGGCGGCGCTGATCGCCGGCCTGGGGCCGGCCGAGCGGTACCGCCGCTGGCTTTCCGTGCTGCGCGGCGCCGTGCGAGTGGTGGTCGGCACGCGTGCCGCGATGTTCGCGCCGGTCGCCGATCCGGGATTGTTCGTGGTGTGGGACGACGGCGACGACCTGCACCTCGATCCGCACGCGCCGTACCCGCACGTGCGGGACGTGCTGATGGATCGGGCGCACGCCGCGAAGTCGGCACTGCTGGTCGGCGGCTTCGCCCGGACCGCCGAGGCGCAGCTGCTGGTGGAATCCGGCTGGGCGCACCAGGTTCAGGCCGGCCGCGGGGAACTGCGCGCAGCCGCGCCGCGCGTCACGCCGGTGGGCGAGGATTTCGACGTGGCGCGCGACGAAGCCGCCCGGGTCGCCCGGTTGCCGGCTGTCGCCTTCGAAGCCGCGCGGCAGGCTTTCGCCGCGGGTTTGCCCGCGCTGGTGCAGGTGCCCCGCCGCGGATACGTGCCCGGTTTGTCCTGCGGCCACTGCCGGACGCCCGCGCACTGCCGCCGGTGCGCCGGTCCGCTCGCCTTGCCGGGCGGTTCGGCCGACGGTGCGCCGCGACCGCCCGCCTGCCGCTGGTGCGGGGTCCCGGAAACCGCTTTCCGTTGTCCCGCATGTGGTTCCGTCCGCCTGCGCGCGGTGGTGGTCGGTGCGAAGCGCACCGCCGAGGAGCTGGGCCGGGCGTTCCCGGGCATCCCGGTCCGCACGTCCGGCGCCGCCGAGGTGCTGGCGACCGTGCCCGGCCGACCGGCGCTGGTCGTGTGCACCCCGGGTGCGGAACCGGTGGCCGAAGGCGGCTACGGCGCGGCCCTGCTGCTGGACGGCTGGGCGTTGCTGGGACGGCAGGACCTGCGTGCGGCGGAGGAAACGCTGCGCCGCTGGATGGCCGCGGGCGCCTTGGTCCGCCCGGCCTCGGCCGGGGGCCGGGTGGTCGTCGGCGCCGAGGCGGGGCTGCCGGTCGTGCAGGCGCTGGTGCGCTGGGACCCGGGCTGGCACGCGAGCCAGGAGCTGGACCAGCGCCGGGAGCTGGGCTTCCCGCCGGCGATGCGGATGGCGAGCGTCGAAGGCAGCCCGAGCGCGGTGGCGAGTGTGCTGGACGACCTCCCGCTGCCGGACACCGGCGAGGTCCTCGGCCCGGTCCCGCTGGGCGAGTTCGACGAGGAGGGCAACGCCGCGCGGGAACGCGCGCTGATCCGGGTGGCCCGCCCGGAGGGCCGTGCACTGGCGACGCTGATGCGAGACGCAACCGCCCGGCGGGACGCCCGCAAGGCCACCGAACCGGTGCGGGTACAGCTGGACCCGCTGGAACTGATCTGACCGGTACGACCCCGCGACGGTGGCGGGCCCGCCCGGCCCGGCCGGACCGCCGGGTTCGGCTCTCGCGTCGGCGTCGGCTGGGCTGGCGATTGCGTTGTGGCGCAGGCTTGGCAAGCTTGGCTGTCGCGTCGGTGCTGAGTGGACCGGCGGATGCGTCGCAGGCTCGGCATGTTCGGCTGTTGCGTCGGTGCTGGCTGGGCTGGCGGTTGCGTTGTGGCGCAGGCTTGGCAGGCATGGTTGCCGCGCCAGGTTCGATGAGCCGCGGCCGCTTGTTCCAGCTTGGGTGACGAGTGCCGGATTTGGCCACGCAAGCCTGCGACGTTCGTCGTCCCGGCATCTTCTCAGCCTCACGGGCAAATCGCCGGCGATCCCGGGTTCAGTGCGCGGCCGGTGAACGTCACCGATCCGCTGCGACCGTTGTCGCGCGACACATGTCGCAGCACGGCAGCGAACTGCTCGACGTTTGCCCGGTTCCTCATCGCGGCGTTACACCGCAAGCTGCTATCAGCTTCGACGTCGCCGGCGCCCGCGCTTCGTCGCCACCAGGAGGTACTGATGTCCGCACGTCCAGCACCTGTCACCGCCACGCCTTCGCGCATCGTCGACCTCGTCACCCACAACACCGTCGAAATCCTCGCGGAGCCGGCGGACATCTGGCCGTTCCTGCTCGACACGGACAGCTGGAAGCAGGGCGCGAAGCCGACCTGGGAATCGGGTGAGCCGAACGCCGTCGGGGAGGTGCGGGTGGCCCGCGCGGTGATCGACGGCGTCGAGTACGCCCTGACTGTCGAGACGGTCGTGCTCGATCCGCCCCACCGCAAGGTCGTGAAGCTCCTGACCGGCTCACCGGAGGATCCGGGATGGGCGGCGTGGCAGCTCGTCCCGCTCGGGCGTTCGACGCTCGTGAGCTACGACGTCTACAGCCGGCACGACATCGCGGACGCCGGGATGACCACCGGCGACTACCGCGCGGCCAACCGGCTCCGTTTCGATGCCGAGCTCGCCGAGCTCACACGGCTGGTCGAGAAGCCCGGCTGAGCCAGGAAACCGTGCCGGGCCGCGCGCTCGGTGTCTTCGGGCTTCCGGCCCGGCTCATCCGCATGCACTGAACCGTACAAAAGCCGATTGGAGTGAGGAGTTCCATGACCACCGTTCTCGATCCCGCGGACGCCTTCGACCTGAACTTCGTTCGCGATGCCCGAATCTCGCCGGACGGCAGCACGGTCGTCTACGCGGTTTCGTCGACGATCCGAGGCGCGTCCGCCGACTCGAGCGTGTTGTGGACCCTCGATCTGCAGTCCGGCGACCGGCGCGCCCTCACCGATGCCCAGGGCGTGGCGACGGCGCCGCGCTGGTCGCCCGACGGCAACGCCATCGCCTATGTCGAGTCGAGCGACACCCCGTCGCTCATGGTCGTCCCGGCCGCCGGTGGCGAGCCCCGCAGGCTGACCCCCGAGGGTCAGGTTGTCGTCGGTGCCCCGACGTGGGCACCGGACGGGCGGCGGATCGCCGTGGCCGCCGGCACCCCGTTGCAGCCGGACACCACTGTTCTGCGGGTCACCAGCCGAGTGTTCCGCGCCGAAGGATTCGGGCTCGTCGACGCGATGTCGCTCGGCATCTGCGTCGCCGACGTTTCCGGCGAGCACACCGGCATGCTGCTCGAAGGAACGAGCGCGTTCCAGTGTTCCGAGCCGCGCTGGTCTCCCCGTGGTGACCGGATCCTGTTCGTCGCCCAGTTCGACGTCACCACCTCGTTGGTCGCCTTTCCCAAGCTGCGCACGGTCGACGTGACTTCGGGCGAGGTGCACGACGTCCTCGGTGACTGGGGTGGTGCCGAGGTGGCCGAGTGGCTGCCCGGCGGCGAGCGGATCGCGTTCATCGGTGCGCCGGCCGGCTCGCGGGTCATGACGAACATGGGGTTGTGGATCGTCGGCGACGACGGCGTACCCGAGCGACGGCTGCCGGACGGTCCCTGGCACGTGGGCTCTCGCGCGTACCAGGACCTGCCGTTGTGGGACCTCATCCTCGCCGGCGGGCTCGTCGTGGAATCGGCCCGGCACGCCTGCGTGACCGTGCAGACGGGCGGCGCGGCAGTCATCTGGAAAGTGGCGCTCACCGGCCCCGAAGAGCACACCGAGATCGCCGGCGGGGAACGCACCTGCATCGTGGTCGACAGCCATCCGGACACCGGCAGGCTGTTCGTCGCGACCGACCTGTTCCATCCGACCGAGCTGTACCTGGCCGGTGACCGCGAACGCCGGCTGACTCACCTCAACGACGAAATCCTGGCGTCATGGCCGGACATGCGCGCGGAACACCTGCGGATCAGCGCGCCGGACGCGCTCGAATTCGACGGCTGGTTCTTCACCCGAAGCGACGCTCACGGACCCCAGCCGACCGTGCTGCACATCCACGGCGGCCCGTTCACCACCGTCGGTCACGTCTTCCGGTTCGACTTCCATCTGCTGGCTTCCCGCGGCATCGGCGTCACGTTCTCCAACTTCCGCGGGTCCACCGGGTACGGCCAGGAGTTCATGGACGCCATCGGCAACGACTGGGGAGCGGCCGGGTTCCCCGACCACATGGCCACCATCGACGCCGCGATCGACCGCGGGCTCGCCGACCGCGACCGGCTCGGCGTGTGGGGCGCTTCCCACGGCGGGCTCGCCACCTCCTGGATCGTCGGGCACACGTCCCGCTTCGCCGCCGCGATCGCCGAAGCATCGGTCACCGACTACGTCCTGGCCTACTACACCTGCGACATCCCCGACGCCTGGGCGGTCCAGCACGGCGGACGCCCGGACCAGGTCGGTGACCTGATGCGCGCCCGGTCACCGCTCACCTACGCCGCGAACTGCACCACACCCATCCTGATGCTGCACTGCGAAGGCGACCTCCGCTGTCCCCTCAACCAGGCAGAAGCCTTCCACCGCGCCGTTCTCGACGCCGGCGGCACCAGCGAGATCGCCGCGATCCACGGCGGCAGCCACATCGGCGACGCGATGGGACCACCCGCCGTCCGCCTCGCCCAGGACGAAGCCCTTCTCGACTGGTTCACTCGCTACCTCACCGCACCCGGGTGAACAGCACTCCTCCGGTCGACCAGCCGAGGGCTCCCTCCGTACTCACCCGGGCCTGGTCCGAGGACCCCGGACAGGGGGCCTCGAACTAGCTGTCGTGGTGGGTGTCCACATCGGACCATTCGTGCAGCCGGTTGCCGGACACCGTCCAGTCGGGGGTGAGGCCCTGGTTGTTGAACACGGGCACCCGGCTGAGGATGCTGAACGACGCCGCGCCGGCGAACCGCTGGTCGAGGTAGGACTGGTTGCGGTCGCGGAAGCGGGGGTCGGTCAGCGCCCGCACGGCGCCGAGCGTGCCGCGGGCGTGCATCCCGTTGCACACGGTCACCGTGCGCTTGCGGTTGAGCGGGTTGGGGCCGCGGTAGAACAGCGTGACGTCCTCGACCAGCGTGCCGCCGGACATCTTCGAGCCGAGGACCTCGACGCTGCCGTCGCTGCGGGTCGCCTCGAAGTGGCCGGACTTCGCTCCGCCGGGGGAGCCGTCCGTCTCGCGGGGTTTCTGCCGCACCGGCGCGTCGATCCGGTCGAGCAGCTCGCGGGTCTGCGGGTTCCAGTCGACACCGCCGAGCAGCACCAGGTGCGCGGTGTACTCCTCGGGACGCAGCAGTTCCCTGCTGGCGGTGCGGAAGGAGACCTTGCTGGTCGGGGTGCAGGCCCGGATGTGGCCGTACAGCTCGATCAGCGCGTCCGGGTCGCCGTAGCGGAGCAGGCGCGCGTAGTCCGGGCTGGCCGGGTCGGCGTAGGAGGTGCGCATGGTGTCCGGCAGCTCGGACACCACGATCACGACGTCCTGCTCCGGCGGGAAGCGCCACAGGTTGCCGATGGCGTACCCGGTCGCCGCGGGCAGTTCGTCGGCGCTGCCGCGCAGGCCGGTGAGCTCGGTGAGCAGCTTCGAGCGGAGTTCCCGCTCCTGCTCGGTGAGCTGGTCGACCGGCAGCACCCGGACCCCTTCGCCGTCGACCGAGCGGTGGGTGGCGAAGAAGGTGGCGTACGCGTCGAGGCGGGCCGGCGGCGGCGCCACCGGGCTGCCGGTGTTCTCCCAGGACGACAGCAGCCCGTTGCTCACCCCGAACGCGTCGGCGAGCATCCGCTGGGTGAGCACGACGCCGGGCCAGCTCTCCTTGCGGAGAGCGCGGAGGCGGCTGGCAAGAGCGGGGCTGGGCTGGGACATGACTTCAGTCCTTCAGTGAAGTTTGGTGACGGCACTGAGGGGGTACTGTACTTCGGTCGTGCCGAGATCGCAGACCCGGTGTTCGCCAGGGCTCTTCGTCCACGGTCGAATGGCCTTCCGATCGCCGAAAAAGCTCGGCACCATTGTCCTGTTCCAGGCGAACCTCTATAGTTCAAGGCTTACTCTCAAGAGAGTTTACTATAGTTCAGTTTCCGCTTGAAGTAGGGGGTGGGACGATGAACACGGCAGTTCTTCACCTACCGGTTCTGCACGTGCCGTTGCACCGGGCGATCCTGGTGGCCGACGTCGAGGGCTCGACCACCCGGACCAATCCGGGCCGGGCCCAGCTGCGGGCAATGCTGTTCGACCTGCTCGACGGGGCGTTCCGGGCCTGTGGCATCACCGAGGAGGCCAGGGACTCCTTCCTCGACCGCGGCGACGGGGCGCTGTGCCTGGTCCGCCCGGTCGACGAGGCACCGAAAACGGTGTTGCTCGCCGGCGTGGTGCCGGAGCTCGCGGTCCGGCTGGCGCGGCACAACGCGACACACCCGGACGAGGCCTTCCGACTGCGGGTGGCCGTCCACGCCGGCGAGGTGCACTACGACCTGCACGGGCCCTACGGGGAGGCCGTCGACCTGGCGTGCCGGCTGCTCGACGCCCCGGAGGTGCGCAAGGCGCTGCGCGGCGCCGCCGGGCCGGTGGCGCTCACCGTTTCGGAAGGGATCTACTCCGCGGTGGTCGTGCACGGTTACGCGGGCATCGACCGGTCGGCTTTCGGTCACGCCTTCCACGTGCGGGTGGGCCGGAAGCGGGTGCGCGGCTGGATCCGCACCGCCGGCTGGTCGCCGGCCGGGACCGTCCTGCCGGACGCGGGGCTGACCGCCTGACGAGCCCGGGAGGCGGCCTCGTGGAGACGACCGGATTCTGGCCGGCGCTGGGCCCGGCCGAACGCGGCAAGGTGGCGGAGCTCGCGGTGCGCCGCAGCTACCGCCGGGGCGAAGTGGTCTGCCGCGAGGGCGACCGCTCCGTGGCAGTGGTGTTGCTGGTGTCCGGGCACGTCCGGATCACCAACGCGACCTCCGACGGGCGGGAGGTGGTGATCGCGGTGCGCGGCGCGGGCGACGTGGTCGCCGAACTCGGCGCGCTCGACGGCCGGCCACGTTCGGCGACGGTGGAGGCGCTGGACGAGCTCGAAGCGCTCGTCGTGCCCGCGCCGCGGTTCGCCGCGCTCTGCCGGCGCGACCCGGCGATTTCGTGGGTGCTGCTGCTGGTACTGGCGGCGCGGCTGCGTGACGCGGGGCGCCAGCGCACGGACCTCGGCGGCGGCACGATCGCCAGGCGCGTCGCGGCGCAGCTGATGCAGCTGGCGGTGGAACACGGGGTGCAGCGCGGGAGCGACCTCGTGGTCGCGATTCCCGGCACCCAGGCGGAACTCGCGATGACAGCGGCGATTTCCCGCGAGTCGTGGGCGCGCGCGACCCGCGAGCTCCGGCGGCGAGGCGTGATCAGCACCGCGCGCCGCCAGGTGGTCGTCCACCGGCTCGGCGAGCTGCGCCGGCTCGCCCGCTGAGTTCCCCGAAGGTGTCAGCTGACACAGATCCCCCTGTGCCACAGGGCAATCCTGGACGAACACAGGCACTTGAGGGAGGCGCTCATGGACCCGTTCGTTCCCACGCCGCAGCCGGTTCGCTGGCGTCGCGGAGTCTATGCCGTGGCCCTGGTCGTGCCCTTCACCGTGGCGCAGGTCTGGGCGTTGCTGGTGCTGCTGCGGCTCGCCCCGCTCGACGGAGTGGTCGGGCAGGCGTTCCTGGTGACGTTCGCCGGTTCGGCGGCCGCCGTCTGGGCGGGCTGGCGCTGGGCCTGGCGGCTGGGTTCGGAGCCACGCCGGTCCGACCGCCGCCCCGAGCGCGAATCGGCTCGCCACCCCGCCCGTGAGCCCGCCCGCGAGCGTGCCCACTACCCCGATCGCGAGTCCGTCCACGAGTCCGGCTCCTGGGTGCGGGCCTGACTGCCGCGGGGCTCACGGCGCTGGTGTCCACGGCGGCGCCTCGGAGATCGCCCGCAGCGGCCAGGGACTGCGCGCATCGACGCCGACGCGGTCGTCAGCCCGCGGCCAGCTGCCGTTTCACCTCGGCCGCCACGCGACCGCCCTCCGCGCGCCCGGCGATCTTCGGCTGGACCGCTTTCATCACCGCGCCCATGCCGCTCATTCCGGACGCACCGGTCTCGGTCACCGCTTCGGTCACCAGTGCCCGCAGTTCGTCGTCCGGCAGCTGGGCAGGCAGGTACGCCGTGAGCACCTCCGCCTCGGCCAGCTCACGCTCCGCGGACTCGGCGCGGCCGGCTTTCGCGAACGCGTCCGCGGCGTCCCGGCGCTTCTTCACCTCCCGGGTGATGACCTTGCGCACCTCGTCGTCGGACAGTTCGCGGGCGGCGTCGCCCGCGGTCTCCTCGTAGCCGATCGCCGACAGCGTCAGCCGCAGTGTCGCCGAGCGCAGCTGGTCACGGGCCTTCATCGCGGTCGTCAGGTCGTCATGCAGGGTCGCCTTCAGCGTGGTCATGAACCCGATACTGGCACCCACCGCACCGCGCCGCCCGCACCGCGCCGCCGTGAGCGGGTCTTCTAGACTCGTTCCCGATGCCCGACCAGCCTGAAATCCCCTTTTCCCTGCCGGAGGTGCGGTGATGCGACTCGTCTTCGCCGGCACCCCGGAGCCTGCCGTGCCGTCGCTGCGCGCGCTGCTCGCGTCCGGGCGGCACGAGGTCGTCGCCGTGGTCACACGGCCGGACGCCCAAGCCGGGCGCGGGCGCAAGGTGCTGCGTTCCCCGGTGGGTGCCCTCGCCGACGAGCACGGCATCGAGGTCCTCACCCCCGCGCGGGCCGGCGACCCGGACTTCCTCGACCGGCTGCGGGAGCTGGCCCCGGACCTCTGCCCGGTGGTGGCCTACGGCGCGCTGCTGCCGCAGCGGGCGCTCGACGTCCCGGCGCACGGCTGGGTCAACCTGCACTTCTCGCTGCTGCCCGCTTGGCGCGGGGCGGCGCCGGTGCAGGCCTCGATCCGCGCGGGCGACGAGATCACCGGCGCGTCCACGTTCCGGATCGTGAAGGAGCTCGACGCCGGCCCGGTGTTCGGCGTCGTCACCGAGCAGATCGCCGCCGCGGACACCGCGGGCGTGCTGCTGGAGCGGCTCGCCCGTTCGGGCGCGGACCTGCTGCAGTCCACTGTGGACGGCATCGAGGACGGCACCCTGCAGGCGGTCGAGCAGCCCGGTGAGGGCGTGAGCTATGCGCCGAAGGTGACGGTGGAGGACGCGCGGGTGTCTTTCGCCGACCCGGCCGCCGCCGTCGACCGGTTGGTCCGCGCGGTCACCCCGGAACCCGGTGCGTGGGCGGAATTCCGCGGAGAGCGGTTCAAGCTGGGGCCGGTCACGGTGCTCGACGAGCCCGGGCCCGCGCCCGGCGAGCTGGTCGTGGAGCGCAAGCGGGTGCTCGTGGGCACAGCGACGAAACCGGTGCGGCTGGGCGAGGTCCAGGCGCCGGGCAAGAAACGGATGGCGGCCACCGACTGGGCGCGCGGAACGCGGATCGACGAAGGAGAGCGCCTGCGGTGAACGAACGTGGACAGCGGAGGCCGGCCCGGCCCCAGCGGAGCCGTCCGGCCCCGCGCAAATCGGGGCCACGCCGCCCGCCGGAGATCGACGCCGCCCGGCAGGTCGCGTTCGACGTGCTGCGCGCGGTGCGGGAGAAGGACGCGTACGCCAACCTGATGCTGCCGCAGCTGCTGCGGGAACGCCGGGTGACCGGCCGCGACGCGGCGCTGGCCACCGAGCTGACCTACGGTGCCGCGCGGGCGCAGGGGCTGCTCGACGCGGTGATCGCGGCCTGTGTCGACCGCCCGCTCGAGAAGACCGACCCGGTGGTGCTCGACGCGCTGCGGCTCGGCGCGTACCAGCTGCTGCGCACCCGGATCCCCGAGCACGCCGCCGTCGGGTCCACTGTGGACCTCGTGCGGGCGGAAGCGGGTTCGTGGGCAACGGGTTTCGCCAACGCGATCCTGCGCACGGTGTCCACGAAGGACGAAGCGCAGTGGCTCGACGAGCTCGCGCCGGACGAGGAGAAGGACTCGATCGGCGCCTACGCGCTGCGCACCGCGCACCCGCGCTGGGTGGCGCGTTCGTTCGCGGAGGCGCTGGGGGACAAGGGCGCGGACCTGAAGGCCGCGCTGGAAGCCGACGACGAACGGCCGGAGGTGCACCTGGTCGCCCGGCCCGGCGAGATCAGCGCCGACGAACTGGCCGCGATCACCGGCGGCGACCCCGCGCCGTACTCGCCCTACGGGGTACGGCTGCCCGCGGGCGCCGGCGATCCGGCGGACGCCGAACCGGTCCGTGAACGCCTTGCCGCGGTGCAGGACGAGGGCAGCCAGCTGTGCGCGGTCGCGGCCACGAAGGCGCCGCTGTCCGGCTCCGACGAGCGGTGGCTCGACCTGTGCGCCGGCCCCGGCGGCAAGGCCGCGCTGCTGGGCGCGCTCGCGAAGATCAGCGGTGCGCGCGTGGACGCCGTGGAGAAGGCGCCGCACCGTGCCCGGCTCGTCGAGAACGCCACGACGGGCCTGCCGGTCACCGTGCACGTCGGCGACGGCCGCGAGTCCGGGCTCGAACCCGGGTACGACCGGGTCCTCGTCGACGCCCCCTGCAGTGGTCTCGGCGCGTTGCGGCGCCGTCCCGAAGCACGGTGGCGGCGCAAGCCCTCGGACGTCGCGGACCTCACGAAGCTGCAGGGCGAACTGCTCGTGGCCGCGCTGGACCTGGTGCGGCCCGGTGGCGTCGTGGCCTACGTCGTGTGCTCGCCGCACCTCGCCGAGACCGAGGGCGTGGTCGGGGAGATCGCGCGCCGTACGAAGTCCGAGGTGCTGGACGCGCGCGGGTTCTTCCCCGGCGTGCCGCAGCTCGGCGAAGGGCCGTACGTGCAGCTGTGGCCGCACCGGCACGGCACGGACGCGATGTTCTGCGCCCTGCTGCGCAAGCCGTGACCGACCTGGGCCTGGTCGCCAGCTCGTGCGGTGGGCTGGACACTCGCTTCACCGCCGAGCTGGCCCGGCCCGCGGCCGCCCGCGGCTGGCGGCTCGCGATCACCCTCACGCCCACCGCCGGGCAGTGGCTGGAGACCGCAGGCGGGCTCGCGGACCTCGCCGCGACCACCGACCTGCCGATCCGCACCACCTCCCGGCTGCCGGGACAGCCCCGGCCGCATCCGGACCCGCGGGTGTTCCTCTTCGCGCCCGCGTCGGCGAACTCGATCGCCAAACTCGCCCTCGGCGTCGCCGACAACCAGGCCCTCACCCTGCTCGGCGACGTGCTGGGCACGCCGGGGACCACGATCGCGGTGGCGTATCAGATCCAGGACACCCGCGTGCACCACCCGGCCTGGCAGCCGCACCTGGACACGCTCACCGCGGCCGGGGTCCGGCTGCTGCGGCTCGACCCGCGCCGCCCGTGGACCGCGGCACTGGACCTGCTGCCCCCGCCCGGACCGTGAACCGGCGCGGCCGCGCGATTCGGCCGGTGGGCGGGTGACGGCGGGTGCCTCCTAGACTCGAAGCGTGGCCGAACCCCTGATCGCACCCAGCATCCTGTCCGCGGACTTCGCCCGGCTCGGCGAGGAGATCGCGGCGGTCGCGCACCCCGGGGCGACCCGGGCCGACTGGGTGCACGTGGACGTGATGGACGCGCACTTCGTGCCCAATCTGACCCTCGGCCTGCCGGTGGTGCAGTCCCTGCTGAAGGTCACCGACGTCCCGGTCGACTGCCACCTGATGATCGAGGACCCGGACCGCTGGGCGGTCGGCTACGCCGAGGCCGGTGCGTACAACGTGACCGTGCACGCGGAGGCAGCCCACGACCCAGTCAAGCTGGCCAAGGACCTGCGCGCCGCGGGGGCGAAAGCGGGTCTGTCGATCAAGCCGGGCACGCCGCTGGAAAACCACCTGGACACGCTCAAGCACTACGACACGCTGCTGGTGATGTCGGTCGAACCGGGCTTCGGCGGGCAGTCGTTCATCGCCGACGTGCTGGAGAAGGTGCGCACCGCGCGCCGGCTGGTGGACACCGGCCACCTCAAGCTGGTCGTCGAGATCGACGGCGGGATCAACGCCGACACCATCGAACAGGCCGCCGAAGCCGGTGTGGACTGCTTCGTGGCCGGGTCGGCCGTCTACGGCGCCGATGACCCGGGCCGGGCGGTCGCCGCGTTGCGCGAGCAGGCCGCGCGGCACCGCGTGGGCTGAACGAGACCCGAGGGGCACGCAGGTGTTGGATGGAGGGACCACCGCCGACGGTGGCCCGGCGAGGAGGGCAGCAGTGTTCACGGGAATTGTCGAAGAGGTCGGCGAGGTCACTGCGGTCGAGCAGCTGACCGACGCGGCCCGGCTGACCGTGCGTGGTCCGCTGGTGACCTCAGACGCCGCGCACGGTGATTCGATCGCGGTCAGCGGCGTCTGCCTGACCGTGGTCACTGTCTCCGGCGGCGAGTTCACCGTCGATGTGGTGAACGAGACACTTCAGCGTTCCAGCCTCTCGAAGGTGACGGTGGGGGACACGGTCAACCTCGAGCGCGCGACCCCGGCCGGCGGCCGGCTCGGCGGGCACATCATGCAGGGACACGTGGACGGCACCGGCGTCTTCCTCTCGCGCGACGAGCACGGCGTGACCACGTTCGCGCTGCCCGCGGCGCTTTCCCGGTACGTGGTGGAGAAGGGCTCGATCGCCGTGGACGGCGTCTCGCTCACCGTGGCGAGCGTGTCCGGGGACCGCTTCTCGGTGGCGTTGATCCCGACCACGCTGGAGGCCACCACGCTCGGCAGGCGCGAGGACGGCGACCCGGTGAACCTGGAAGTCGACGTGGTCGCGAAGTACGTGGAGAAGCTCACTGCCCCACACGTGGCGGCGAGCGCGCACAATGTGTGACGTCGTTCCCCGAGGCAGGTGAGGAGCACCCGTGAGCGAGACGAAGGCGGCGGCCGAGCCGAAGACGGGATGGACCCCGTGCGGGGCCGTCGGGGGCTTCGACGTGGACGCCATCGAGGCGGCGATCGCGGACGTCGCGGCCGGGCGTGCGGTGGTCGTGGTCGACGACGAGGACCGCGAGAACGAGGGCGACCTGATCTTCGCCGCGGAGAAGGCGACGCCGGAACTGCTGGCGTTCATGGTGCGCTACACCTCGGGTTACGTGTGCGTGGCGCTCACCGAGGAGGAGGCCGACCGGCTCGACCTGCCGCCGATGTACCACACGAACCAGGACCAGCGCGGGACCGCCTACAGCGTCACGGTGGACGCCGCCGAGGGCGTGACCACCGGGATCTCCGGTGCCGACCGGGCGCACACCACGCGGCTGCTGGCCGATCCGGAAGCGACCGCGAAGGACTTCCGCCGTCCCGGGCACGTGGTGCCGCTGCGTGCGAAGGAAGGCGGCGTGCTGCGTCGTCCGGGGCACACCGAGGCCTCGGTGGATCTCGCCCGGCTGGCCGGGCTGCACCCGGCGGGCGTGCTGTGCGAGATCGTGTCGCAGAAGGACGAGGGCGACATGGCCCGCCGCGACGAGCTGGAGGTCTTCGCGGCCGACCACGATCTGCGCGTGATCACCATCGCCGATCTGATCGCCTACCGGCGCCGTACCGAGAAGCAGGTGGAGCGGGTCGCCGAGGCGCGGATCCCGCTCGCTGCGGGGACATTCCGCGCGGTCGGTTACGACAGCCTGCTCGACGGCATCGAGCACGTCGCGTTCGTCTACGGCGACGTCGGTGACGGCGAGGACCTGCTGGTGCGGGTGCACTCGGAGTGCCTGACCGGCGACGTGTTCGGCTCGCTGCGCTGCGACTGCGGCCCGCAGCTGGACGCGGCGTTGCAGGCGGTGGCGGACGAGGGCCGCGGCGTCGTGCTGTACATCCGCGGGCACGAGGGCCGGGGGATCGGCCTGCTGCACAAGCTGCAGGCCTACCAGCTGCAGGACGCGGGCGCCGACACCGTCGACGCGAACCTCGCGCTGGGCGTGCCCGCCGACGCGCGCGACTACGGCACCGGCGCGCAGATCCTGTGCGACCTGGGCGTGCGCTCGATGCGGCTGCTGACGAACAACCCGGCCAAGCGGGTCGGGCTGGAGGGTTACGGGCTGCGTGTCACCGGCCGGGTGGCCCTGCCGATCTCGCCGAATCCGGAGAACCTGCGGTACCTGCGCACCAAGCGGGACCGGATGGGCCACGACCTCGCACAGCTGGAGCACTACGACCAGGTCGGCGCGGCCGGCACGGGGACCGACGAGGAGACGACGCGATGAGCGGCGAGGGGCGGCCGGAGACCGCGCTCGACCTGAGTGACTGCAAGGCGTTGCGGCTGGCTGTGGTCGCCACGCGCTGGCACGCGAAGATCACCGACGCGCTTCTGGAGCGCGCGCTGGTCGCGGCGAAGGAAGCCCAGCTGGAGGAGGAGCCCACGGTGGTCCGCGTCGCGGGCGCGGTGGAGCTGCCGGTCGCGGTGCAGGCGCTGGCCCGCAACCACGACGCCGTCGTCGCGCTCGGTGTCGTGATCCGCGGGGGCACGCCACACTTCGAGTACGTGTGCGACGCGGTCACGGCGGGCCTCACCCGGGTCGCGCTCGACGAGAGCACACCGATCGGCAATGGGGTGCTCACCTGCGACACCGAGCAGCAGGCGCTGGACCGCGCCGGTCTGCCCGATTCCCCGGAGGACAAGGGCTTCGAGGCGACAGTGGCCGCGCTCGACACCGCGCACGTGTTGCGCGGCCTGCGCCAGCCGTGGACCGAGCGGGGTTTCGTGTGAGCACCATGACCGAACAGGAGACCACCACCCTCGTGATCCGCCCGCGCCGGGCGCTGATCATGTGCAGCGTGCTGGCGGTGGTGTTGCTCGCGGTGTTCGTGGTCGTGGCGGTGCTGCTGCGCAGTTCGCGCACCGGGGTGGTGTTCGAGCCGTCGGACCAGGTGGCGATGATCGGCATCGGCGTGCTGCTGGCGCTCGGCACCATGCTGTTCGCGCTGGCCAGGGTCCGCGCGGACGAGTCCGGCATCGAGGTGCGGAACGTGCTGGCGCGGCGGCGTTTCGCGTGGGAGGACGTGCTGTCGGTGAGTTTCCCGGACGGCGCGTCGTGGGCCCGGCTGGAGCTGCCCGACGACGAGTACTTCTCGGTGATGGCGGTGCAGGCCGTGGATCGTGAACGTGCGGTGGCCGCGGTGCGTGCGTTGCGGCGGCTGCACCGGGCGGCGACGGGTTCCTGAGCGGCGTCCCGGTGCGGTGAGCCGTTGCTTGCCTGCCGGTGACGTCGTGCTCATTCCGCCGAAACACGCTGCCGGTTTCCTGGGGTCCGGCCCACCACAGCGGATCGGACGGAGACCCTCCATGGCGAGCATCTACGACGAGATCGGCGGTCAGGAAGCCCTGATCACGGTCGTCGACGACTTCTACGCGCGCGTCCTCGCGGACCCGGACCTGGCGCCGTTCTTCCGCGGCACCAACCTGCCCCGGCTGAAGGGCATGCAGGTGGAGTTCTTCGCCGCCGCGCTGGGCGGGCCGGACGAGTACCGGGGCCGGACGATGAAGGAGGTCCATCGTGGCCGCGGGATCGAGCAGCGGCACTTCGACCTGGTCGCGAAGTACCTGACCGAGGCGCTGCAGGAGGCCGGGGTGCCGCAGCCGGTGGTGGACACGATCATCGGCGCGGTCGCCCCGCTGGCCGGCGACATCGTGGCCCCGGTGTGACCGGCGTTCAGCGCGCGAGGTCGACCACGATCGGCGCGTGGTCGGAAGGGCCCTTGCCCTTGCGGGCCTCGCGGTCGACGTAGGAGTCGGTCACCGCGCCGGTGAACGCCGGGTTCCCGTACACGAGGTCGATGCGCATGCCGCGGTTGTTCGGGAAGTTCCCCGCGCGGTAGTCCCAGTAAGTGAACGGGTGGTCGTACTTCAGCGGCCGTGGGAAGACGTCCGTGAGCCCGGCCTCGCGCAGTGCGGCCAGTGCCGCGCGTTCCGGCCCGGTCACGTGCGTCGACCCGGCGAAGGCTTCGAGGTCCCACACGTCGTCGTCGGCCGGCGCCACGTTGAAGTCACCCAGCACGGCGAACGGCCGGTCCGCCGCCAGTTCCTCGCCGGCGAGGTCGCGCAACGCGGCCAGCCACGCCAGTTTGTAGGCGTAGTGCGGGTTTCCCGGTTCGCGACCGTTCGGCACGTAGACCGACCAGACCCGGACCCCGCCACAGGTTGCGCCGATCGCACGTGCCTCGGCCTGCCCGTCGAACTGCGGTTCGCCGGGCAGGCCTCGTACGACGTCCTCGAGGCCCACCTTCGACAGGATCGCCACGCCGTTCCACCGCCCGAGCCCGTACGCGGCGACCTCGTAGCCGAGTGACCGCACCGGTTCGACCGGGAACGCCTCGGTGGTGTTCTTCAGTTCCTGCAGGCACAGGACGTCCGGCGCGGTGTGCTCCAGCCAGTCCAGCACCCGCGGGAGCCGGGGCACGATCGAGTTGACGTTCCAGGTGGCGACGCGCATGCGGCCGAGCATCCCATGCCGGTGCCCGGCCGCCGCCGGTTGCCCGTGAACCGCCCTCGGCCCTGGTCACCACTGCCGTCCGGGCGAGCGGGCCGGGACACCCTGCGGAACTGTCGGAGGCGGCCCATAGGGTGGGTACCGTGGCTGACCCGACCACCTACCGACCCCAGCCCGGGAGCATCCCGGACGCTCCCGGCGTGTACAAGTTCCGCGACGCCGGGAAGCGGGTCATCTACGTCGGCAAGGCGAAGAGCCTGCGCAGCCGGCTGAACTCGTACTTCGCCGATCTTGCCGGGCTGCACCCGCGCACCCGCCAGATGGTCACCACCGCGGCCAGCGTCGAGTGGACCGTGGTCACCACCGAGGTCGAAGCACTCCAGCTGGAGTACAACTGGATCAAGGAGTTCGACCCGCGGTTCAACGTCCGCTACCGCGACGACAAGAGCTACCCGGTCCTCGCGGTCACCCTCGGCGAACAGTTCCCGCGGCTGCACGTCTACCGCGGCGCGCGCAAGAAGGGCGTGCGGTACTTCGGCCCGTACTCGCATGCCTGGGCGATCCGGGAAACGCTCGACCTGCTGCTGCGGGTGTTCCCCGCCCGTACCTGCTCGGCCGGGGTGTTCCGGCGGCACGGCCAGATCGGCCGGCCCTGCCTGCTCGGCTACATCGACAAGTGCTCGGCGCCGTGTGTGGGCCGGGTGTCGGCCGCCGAGCACCGGGCCATCGTCGAGGACTTCTGCGATTTCCTCGCCGGCCGCACCGACGCGATGGTCAAGCGCCTGGAGCGGGAGATGGCCGCGGCGTCGGAGGAGCTGGAGTTCGAACGTGCCGCGCGGCTGCGTGACGACCTGGGTGCGTTGCGCCGTGCGATGGAGAAGCAGGCGGTGGTGTTCGGCGACGGCACGGACGCCGACGTGGTCGCCTTCGCGCACGACGAGCTGGAAGCCGCGGTCCAGGTCTTCCACGTGCGTGGCGGGCGCGTACGCGGGCAGCGCGGCTGGGTGATCGACAAGGCCGAGGAGATGGACGTCCCGGCGCTGGTGGACCACTTCCTGACGCAGTTCTACGGCGAGGAGTCCGACCGTGCGGGTCGCGACGACGTGGACACGGGTCCGGTCGTGCCGCGCGAGGTGCTGGTGCCGGAGCTGCCCGCGGACGCCGACGCCGTCGCCGAATGGCTGACCGGCCTGCGCGGCTCGCGGGTACGGCTGCGGGTGGCGCAACGCGGTGACAAGAAGGCGCTCGCGGAAACCGTGGCGCGCAACGCCGCGGAGGCCTTCACCCAGCACAAGCTGCGCCGGGCGGGCGACCTGACCGCGCGTTCGGCGGCGTTGCAGGAGCTGCAGGACTACCTCGCGCTGGACAGCGCGCCGCTGCGCATCGAATGCGTGGACATCAGCCACATTCAGGGCAGTGACGTGGTGGCCTCGCTCGTGGTGTTCGAGGACGGCCTGCCGCGCAAGTCCGAGTACCGCAAGTTCGCGTTGCGCGAAGCCGCCGAGGAGGGCGACGTCGCGTCCATCGCCGAGGTCGTGCGGCGGCGGTTTCACCGGTACCTCAAGGAAAGCACCGAAAACACCGGAACCACCGAACCCACGCCCGGCACGCCGCCGGAGTCGGCGGTCGAGTCCACGACCGAGTCCGCGACCGAATCCGGGAGCGAAGCGGCCGAGCCGGTGCGGGCGGGGATCGATCCGGAGACCGGACGGCCGCGCAAGTTCGCCTATCCGCCCAACCTGCTCGTGGTCGACGGTGCGGGCCCGCAGGCCACCGCGGCCGCGGACGTGCTGGCGGAGCTGGGAATCACCGACATCGCGGTGGTGGGGCTGGCGAAGCGGCTGGAGGAGATCTGGCTGCCCGGTGATCCGGATCCGGTGATCCTGCCCCGCACGTCCGACGCGTTGTACCTGCTGCAGCGGCTGCGGGACGAGGCGCACCGGTTCGCCATCCGTTACCACCGCGAGAAACGCGCGAAGCGCATGCAGACGTCCGAATTGGACAGTGTGCCCGGTCTGGGGCAGGCTCGGCGCACCGCGCTGATCAAGCATTTCGGCTCGGTGAAGAAGCTCAAGCAGGCCAGGATCGAGGAGATCGAGGCGGTGCCCGGGTTCGGCAGGAGGACCGCGGAAGCCGTGGTGGCGGCGCTGGCCGGAGAGACCGGCGCCGGAGGGGACCAGGGGTCGTGATCGGGGAAGGAACCATCGTGAGTGCGCAAGAGGGCAACCGGGGATCGGGGATGGAGGTCGCGGTCGTGTCCGGCCTGTCCGGGGCGGGCCGGTCCACCGCGGCGAAGTGCCTGGAGGACCTGGGCTGGTTCGTCGTGGACAACCTGCCGCCGGAGCTGATCGCCACCATGGTCGAGCTGGGCGCGCAGGCGCGCGGCGCGATCACCAAGGTGGCCGTGGTGATGGACGTGCGCTCGCGCGCCTTCACCGACGACCTGGCCTCGGTGATCAAGGACCTGGACGCCCGCGGGTACAAGCCGCGGGTGGTGTTTCTCGAGGCCACCGACGCGGTGCTGGTGCGCCGGTTCGAGGCGGTCCGCCGGGGCCATCCGATGCAGGGCGACGGCCGGCTCGCGGACGGCATCACCGCCGAGCGCAAGCTGCTCTCCCCGCTGCGCGAGGAGGCCGATCTCGTGCTCGACACCTCCGCGCTGTCGGTGCACGACCTGCGGGCGAAGATCGAGGACGCGTTCGGCTCCGAGGCGAGCACCCAGACCCGCGTCACCGTGCTGTCCTTCGGCTACAAGTACGGTCTGCCGATGGATTCCGACCTCGTGATGGACGTGCGGTTCCTGCCCAACCCGTTCTGGATCCCGGAGCTGCGCGAGCACACCGGGCTGGACAGCGAGGTGCGCAACTACGTGCTCTCGCAGGAGGGCGCCGAAGAGTTCCTGGACCGCTACCACCAGCTGCTGCGGCTGATCGGCGCGGGCTACAAGCGCGAGGGCAAGCGGTACCTGACGCTCGCGGTCGGCTGCACCGGCGGGAAGCACCGCAGTGTGGCGCTGTCGGAGGAGCTCGCCCAGCGACTGTCCAAGGAGGACGGAATGGCCGTGAAGGTGGTGCACCGCGACCTTGGCCGTGAGTGACGTGCGCGCGGTGGCGCTCGGCGGGGGACACGGGCTGCACGCGACGCTGACCGCGCTGCGCCGGGTGACCCGCGAGGTCACCGCGGTGGTCACAGTGGCCGACGACGGCGGCTCGTCCGGCCGGCTGCGCCGCGAGCTGGGCCTGCTGCCGCCGGGAGACCTGCGGCAGGCGTTCGCCGCGTTCGCCGCCGAGGACGGCGGACAGCTGTGGGCGGAGGTGTTCCAGCACCGCTTCGGCGGCGACGGCGCGCTCGCCGGGCACGCGGTGGGCAACCTGCTGCTCGCCGGGCTGTTCGAGGTGCTCGGCGATCCGGTCGCCGCCCTCGACGAGGCGAGCCGGCTGATGGGGATTTCCGGGCGGGTGCTGCCGATGTCGCCGGAACCGCTGGAGATCGAGGCCGAGGTGACCGGGCTGGACAGCCAGGATCCGGAGGCGATCCGGCGGATCCGCGGCCAGGTGGCGGTGGCCAGCACCCCGGGCCAGGTACAGCGGATCAGCCTGCACTCGAGCGCAGGGGGCGAGCGGCCGCCGGCCGGCTGCGCGGAGGCGATCGAGGCGGTGCTCGGCGCGGACGTGGTGTTCCTCGGGCCCGGTTCGTGGTTCACCAGCGTGCTGCCGCACGTGCTCGTCCCGGATCTGCACGACGCGCTCGTGCGGACCACCGCGGCCAAGGTCGTGGTCCTCAACCTCGTCCCCCAACCGGGGGAAACTGCCGGATTCTCCCCGGAGCGGCACCTGGACGTACTCTTCGAGCACGCGCCCGCGCTGCGCGTCGACGCGGTGATCGCGGACCGCGATTCGGTGCCCGACCCGGCCAGTCTGCACCGCGCGGCACGGCGGCTCGGGGCCCGCGCCCTGCTGGGGGCGGTGGCCGACCCGATCGTGGCGGGACGGCATGATCCTGGTGCGCTCGCCACGTGCGTACGGGAGGCGATCGGGGAGCACCGTGGCTGAGGGCGGGCGCGCAGCGGAAGGCAGGAGGGGCAGCAGATGGCGATGACCGCCGCGGTGAAGGACGAACTGAGCCGGCTCGAGGTCACGAAGATGGGACCACGCCGGGCGGAGGTCGCGTCGATGCTGCGCTTCGCCGGCGGCCTGCACATCGTGGCGGGCCGGGTGGTGGTCGAGGCGGAGCTGGACACCGGTTCGGTGGCCCGGCGGCTGCGCAAGGAGATCCACGAGCTCTACGGGCACCATTCGGACGTGCACGTGGTCACCGCGAGCGGCGGGCTGCGCAAGGGGACGCGGTACGTCGTGCGGGTGGTCAAGGACGGTGAAGGCCTGGCCCGCCAGACCGGCCTGATCGACCAGCGCGGCCGTCCGGTGCGTGGCCTGCCCGCCGCGGTCGTGTCCGGCGGGGTGGCCGACGCGGAGGCGGCGTGGCGGGGCGCGTTCCTGGCGCACGGCTCGCTCACCGAACCGGGCCGGTCCTCGTCGCTGGAGGTCACCTGCCCCGGTCCGGAGGCGGCACTGGCGCTGGTCGGCGCGGCCCGGAGGATGGGCATCCAGGCGAAGTCGCGTGAGGTGCGCGGCGCGGACCGGGTGGTCGTCCGCGACGGCGACGCGATCGGCGCGCTGCTGACCCGCCTGGGCGCGCACACGAGCGTGCTGCAGTGGGAGGAACGCCGGATGCGCCGCGAGGTCCGCGCGACGGCGAACCGCCTGGCCAACTTCGACGACGCCAACCTGCGCCGCTCCGCCCGCGCGGCGGTGGCCGCCGCCGCCCGGGTCGAACGGGCACTGGAGATCCTCGGCGAAACCGCCCCGGACCACCTGCTGGCGGCCGGCCGGCTGCGGCTGTCGAACCGGCAGGCGTCCCTGGAGGAGCTGGGCCAGCTGTCCGACCCCCAGATGACCAAGGACGCGGTCGCCGGCCGCATCCGCCGCCTGCTCGCGATGGCGGACAAGCGGGCGAAGGATTTGAGCATCCCGGACACCGAGTCCGCGGTGACCGCGGAGATGCTCGAAGAAGAGGTCTGACCGGGCTGGGGTCGGCCGTGGGTGCGTCGCTGACCGGTCCGGTCGTGGCGCCTGTTCGGTCCGGGTGGTGACTTCCTCCGCGGAGTGGCGGTCCGGCCCGGGACCGGGCACCGGCCGGAAGATCGGACAGCAAGCGTTGCGGTCCTGAGCACGGCTTTCGCGCTGGTGATCGCCGAGACGTGTCGTTGCGGGTGGGTGGCCGGGGAGCGCACCGCTGGGCAGCTGGCGTGCTGCCGTTGTCGCGCCGGGCGGCCGGTAGTCCCCCTGCCACTTGCTGACTTCGGCTGGGTTCCGGGGCTTTTGGCGTGCGCCGTCCGGGCCGTTGGCCGGAGCAGCCGCACCGATAGGGTCGTCCGCCACTCAGTCCACTGTGGACGAATGCTGCCCGTGACGGCGGGTTCGCTACGGTGGGAGGATGAGCGATCTTCCCCTTTCCGTGCTCGAGCTGGCGCTGGTGGAGTCCGGGCGGACGGCGGCCGAGGCGCTGGCCCCGCTGGCCGGTATCGGGCAGCGGCTCGACGAGCTGGGCTACCGCAGGCTCTGGTTCGCCGAGCACCACGGGTCGCCGGCGATTGCCAGTGCGTCGCCGCAGGTGCTGGCCTCGCACGTGGCCGCGGTGACCTCCCGGCTGCGGATCGGATCGGGCGGCGTGCTGGCGCCCAACCACGCGCCGTTCGTGCTGGCCGAGCAGTTCGCGACGCTGTCCGCGCTCAGTGGCGGGCGGGCCGATCTCGGCATCGGCCGCGGGCCCGGCGCCGTCGATCCGGAGCTGCTGCGTACTCTGCGCCGCGGCGCGGAACCCGCCGACGAGGCCGAATACCACTCCGATCTCGACGACCTTCTGCGGTACCTCGGGCGGGACACGAAGTTGCGCGTGCTCCCGGGTGAGGTCGTGGCGCCGGAGCCCTGGCTGCTCTCGTCCAGCCCGGCCGGGGCCGCGCTCGCCGGCGAACGGGGACTGCCGCTCGCGTTCGCCCACCACATCCGGCCGGACAACACCGCCGCCTCGCTCGCCCGGTACCGGGAGGCCTTCCGTCCGTCACCGTGGCGGTCGCGGCCGCACGTGCTGCTGGCTGTGGAAACGGTCTGCGCGGACACCGACGCGCAGGCCCAGCACCTCGTCGGCCCGATGAACGTGCTGAAGTCGGGCATCCTCACCACCGGGGGACAGGACACCGAACTGCTCAGCCCGGACCAGGCCGCCGCGCACGAGTTCACCCCGGAGATGGCCGAGCAGCTCGGCCACTTCCGCGCGGCACAGGCCCACGGCGACCCCGAGTACGTCGCCGGCCGCCTGTCCGAACTGGCCGAGCAGACCGCAGCGGACGAGCTGATGATCGTCACCCCGGTCTACGACGCCGCGGCCCGGCTGCACTCCTACGAGCTGGTCGCCGGATTCTGACCCGCGCCCCGCGGAGCGGAATGGCATCAGTGGCAAGGTGTGGGGAGTGGCAGGGGTGACCGGCGCCGCTCCGGTCACCCCTGCCACGACTGTCCCCGGTACCGAGGCGTGTCCGGTACCGGGGAAAACTCTCACCCGGGGTGCGGGCGTGGCCCATCCCGGCGGAACTTCCCTCCGAACCACGGCCGGCCCGCAGCTGGAAGCTCTTAGTTAGGAAACTTTCCTATTTAACAGGGAGATCACACACCCTCGGCCACGACCGTGTCAAGAGCGACACGAGTGGTCACTCTGCGAATCCGGCGCGGCCGTCGCGTCGAACCCCGGCGGATGCGGACGCGGGTCCGGGCCGCGAGGCGGAGCTACCCGGCGATGTCCGCCCGGGCGACCACCTTCGTGATCTTCGCCCGGATGAGGGATTCCTCGGGGACCGCGTTGCGCTTGCCGAACTCCTCCGCGTTCGCCTCGCCCATGTAGCGGGCGCCGAGGCGGGTCGCCCACTGCAGCATGTCGCCGAGGTCGCCGTGCAGCCGCGCCTCGGCGGTGAACTGCACGTAGGAGTACGGCGGGCGCTCGTCGTCGACGACGAGGGAGATCCGCGGATCGCGGCGGATCACCTTGCCTTTCAGCGTGTCCGTGCCGGTGGTGAAGATCAGCTCGTCGCCCTCGGCGCCCTCGTGCAGCAGGAACCACACCGGAGTCACGATCGGCGCGCCGTTGGTCCGGACGAGGCCCAGCTTGCCGGTCCGGGTGCCCTCGCTCGCGAACGCCCACCACTGGTCGCGGCTCATCTCACGCATACGGGGTGACCTTAGCGGCTCACCCGCGCGTGCGCGCAGCGTGGCCGACTAGCCTGGCCTGCTGTGCGAGACGACGAGATGACCGCCGCGGGCCTGGCCGACGAGGGGCTGACCCGCCGGCTGAAGGCGCTCGCCTGCACCGCGCCGCTGCACGACCTCGACGCGCGCAAGGCCAAGCTCGACTGGGCGGACGCGACGATCTACCAGATGGCCGAGATCGCGCTGCACACGATCGACCAGGTCACCATCGCGATGGACTTCGACACCGGCGCCGGGCACGACGAGGTGATCGACCGGCTGCTGCCGTTCATCGCGGCCCAGTCGCCGTCGCGGATGCCCGAGGAGCACGTGCGCGTCGCGAAATGGGTGCTGGACAACCTGATCAACGTCGGCACCACCGACCGCGGCTTCCGGCGGGTCTACGGCGCGCTGGGCCCGGCCGGCTACCAGCGCCGGCAGTTCGACTTCAAGCTGCTCGTCGAGCTGGCCGCCCCGGACGGCGAGGTGTACCTGCGGGCCACCGACGAGGCGATCAACGTGCTCGTCGGCGCGCTGGACACCGACGTCGAATCGGCCCAGATCGCGGCCGAGGTGAAGCTGGAGAACCTGATCAACCGCGGCAGGCTGGCGGACGCGAAGCTCGCCGCCGAGCAGGCGCGCTACCGCACCGTGCAGTACGGCGAGACGCTGCGGGCCAAGCTCGACGCCACCCGCCGCGACGTGCGCGCGGTGGACTGGGAGCGGGAGGTGCCGGAGCTGATCGAGTCGGCGCTCGGGCACATCGAGTCCCGGTTCCGCGCGGAGAACGCGATCCTGAAGAACATCACGACCGCGCGGGACGAGTCCGAGGACGCCGACCACAAGCGCCGTGCGGCCGAGCTGGTGGACATCGTCGCCGACTGCATCCGCCGGCACACCCGGCTGCAGTCGCGGCTCGCCGACGCCGGGGCGGTGTTCCGCGCCGAACAGGACCGCCAGCAGTTCTCCGGGCCGCCGCAGCGGGCGACGCTGGACCTGTTCGGCCAGCTGCTGATGCCCGCTCTGGAGCTGCCGCTGGCCGACGCGGTCGCCCCCGCGGAGCACTTCTTCCACGCCGTCGCCGGGATCGCCCCGCCGGTGGTGCCGTCGCTGTCGTCGCTGGTCTCGTTGCTGCTGCGGCCGGCGCCGGAGCGCGACCAGCTGATCGGCGAGATCCCCGAACCCGAGCTGGTGCCGGCCGAGACGAACGACCGCTTCGGCGACGAGGTGTGGCGGCTGGCCGACGACCTGCTGGAGCTGCCGGACGTGCCGCGCCGGCTGTCGGGTCTGCTGGAGGACGCGCGGCGGAGCGGGCAACCCGGGTTGCCTTCCCTGGTCGCGTTGCGTGCGCTGCACGCCTACAGTCCCGAGGTCGGTGCCGCGCGCCGGCAGGGGGAACGCCAAGTGCTGCTCGCGGTCGACGACGGCACACTGCTGGACGATCCGGACTTCGGTGGGGCGGATCTGCTGCTGTACACCGCCCTGGTCGACCGCGCGGATGACGAGACCGAGGAGGTCGCCTGATGCCCGTGACGCATACGAGCGTCGATGCCGAAGCCGCCGCGCGCCTCGTCGCGTTCGGCATGCGCCCGAAGCAGCTGCCTGCCCGCGACGTCGTGTACGGCGAGCTCGTGCGCCGCTACGGCGAGGACAACGCGTTCAAGGCGCTCACGCACGCGGTCGCGGCCGGGCTGGGGCTCATGGTGCTCGAAGTGACGCAGCAGGCCGGCTGTGTGCTCGCCGCGACCGACGAGTCCGTCTTCGAGATCAAGATGGACAGCTACGCGCGGCAGGCGAAGATCCGTGAACGCCGCGAGACCGAGAAGGTGCTGCACGGCCTGATCCACCTTGCCGCTGCCGCGCTCGGTTACCCGCGTCCGGACGACCTCGCCAACGACACCTACATCGGCCGCGTCAGCGTGGAGCAGGTCGACGCGATGGTGCGCGAAGCCGCGCGTGTGCTGGACGAGCGCGCGCAGGAGGCCGAAGCGAACAACGACCCGCTGGCGGATGCGCCGGAGCTGGAGCAGGCGTGGCGTGCGTACGCCCGCCGTCCGGCCGCCGCGGCCACGAAGGACGGCCGGATGGCTGCCGACACCACCCGTGGCATGGTGGCGCGTGCGCTGCGGTTCCTCGCCGACCAGGGGTTCCTGGTGCCGGTGAGCGACGAGCAGGGCGGTACTTACCGCACCACGCCGCGGTATCAGGTCCAGGTGCGGGAGCTGGCCGCGGATGCGGCGTTCGACGATCTGCTGGCGCTCGATGTCGTGGCGGTCGCCGGTGCCGGGGGGACATTGCGCACGGCGTCCTCGGAGACGCTGCAGTAGGAGGGGACTGACGATGTACGAGCTTTCGCGGGTCCGCCTGCATTCGGTGGGCCCCGCGGGTGCCCGCTACCAGGACGTGGTGCTGGACTTCAGTGGCGTGGGCGCGACGATCACCACGCCGCAGCAGGACGCGCTGTTCTCCGCGGGGGTGCACACCGGCGGGGTGGTGCGCCGCCCGTCGCCGGCGAGTGTGCTGTTCCTCGAGAACGGTGGCGGGAAGTCGGTGCTGATCAAACTGATCTTCTCGGTGATGCTGCCCGGCCGCCGTCAGGTGGTGGGCACCACGAGCACGAAGGTGCTGGAGAAGTTCGTGGCGGCCAAGGACGTCGCGCACGTGGTGCTGGAATGGCTGCACGTGGAGACGGGGCGGCGGGTGATCACCGGCAAGGTCTCCGAATGGCGGGGGCACGTCACGTCGGCGGACGCGGAGAACCTCGTCGACTCGTGGTACTGCTTCCGCCCGACCGCGGACCTGGATCTGGAAACGCTGCCGCTGGCCGAGGAAGGCCGGCTGCTCACCGTGTCCGGCTTCCACGACCGGATCGCGGGCGCGGCGATGGCCGAACCGGAGCTGGAGCTGTTCTGGACGCGCCGGCAGCACGAGTGGACCGGGCGGCTCGACCAGCTCGGGCTGGACACCGAGCTGTTCCGCTACCAGCGTGCGATGAACGCGGGTGAAGGCGAGGCGGCGGACGCCTTCGCGTTCTCCACCGACGAAGGGTTCGTGGAGTTCCTGCTGCGCGCTGTGCTGTCCGAGGACGAGCCGAAGGACCTCGCGGAGGTCGTGGCGACGTACGCGCACAACCTCGCGCAGCGTGGCGATCTTCTGGCGGAGAAGGAGTTCGTCGAGGGAGCGCTGGAGCTGCTCGGCCCGCTGCACGAGGAGGAAGGTGTCGCGGCCGCGTCCCGTCGGATCGCGGACTCCGCGCGCGCCGATCTGGCGGAGCTGTCCGGCCGGATCCACGCGCGCGACGAGCTGGAGAACGCGCGGCTGTCCGGACTGCAGGAGCACGTCGACGAGGTGAAGACCGCGGAGAAGCTCGCCGAAGGCGACCATCGGCGGCTCACCGTGGGTGTCACCGAGCTGCGCCGCCTCGTCGCCGTGCTGCGGCTGGAGGAAGCGCAGACCGAGCGTGAGCGCGTGGACGGCGAGCTGACCGAGGCGAAGACCCAGGCCGAGGCTTGGCGCGAGACAGCGACAGTCTTGAACCGGCTGAACTCCGCGCGCAAAGCGAAGGATCTGCGCGAGCTGGTCGGGAACCGCGAGGAGAAGGCGAAGCCGGCACTTGCCGCGCGCGACGCCGCGGCGTCCGCGCTCGCTCGTGGCCTTTTCGCGCTGGCGCGGGACGCGCAGCGCCAAGGGGACAAGGCGGAGGCGCACGCGGACGCGTTGCGTGCCGAAGCGGAAAAGGCGCAGACCGAGCGCGACGAAGCGGCAAACCTGTCCGCCGCACGGCGCGCCGAGGCGCGGGGGTTGTCCGCGCGGATTGCCGAGCTGCGCGAGGAGATTTCCACGTCGGTCCGTGGTGGACTGCTGACCGCTGGTGCGGACGTGGCCGAGGCGTCGCGCGTCGCGCGCACGGAGGCCGAAGCAGCGGCCGCGGAGTCCGCGCGCCGCGAGCAGGAGCTCGACCGCGTCGGCGAGGATGTGCAGGCGGCGCAACGGTCGGTGAACGAAGCACATCAGCTCGCCGGGTCCACTCAGGACCGTCTCGCGCGCGCTGCCGAGGACTTGGAGCGTGCGCATCGACGTACCGACGCGCTGGCCGCCGAACCGCGGTTGATGGAGCTGCTGGGTGCCGACGACGTGCACCCGGAAAGTGATCTTCCGGTGCTGCTGCAGCGGTTGCGCGAGGCGAGCGCGGCCGTGGAGAAGGAGCAGACCGCGCTGCGGATGGAGGAGTCGGCGGACGAGCGGGCGCTGACCGCGCTCGGTTCGGGCGGGCTGCTGCCTCCGCCGGAGGACGTGCAGGCCGCACTGGACGCGTTGGAGCAGGCCGGGATCACCGCGTGGTCCGGCTGGCGTTATTTGTCCAAACTGGATTCCGCGCGCCGTGAAGAGGTGCTGGCGCGGATGCCGCAGCTGGTCGCCGGTGTGCTGCTGAACGACGTCGCGCAGGTACCGCGGGCGCGTGAGGTGCTGTCGGCGGGGCGGCTGCTGCCTAGCGCGGTGATCGCTGTCGGCACCACCGGGGCGTTCCAGTCGGCGGACCAGCCGGCCGCGGCGGGCGTCGAGTTCCTCGTGCCGCCGAATCCGGCGATGTACGACGAGGAAGCCGCGGACACCGAGCGCGAGGCCGTGGCCGAGCGGCATGCGAAGCGGCAGCGGCGGCTGGAGCAGCTGTCCGAGACGTTGTCCGCGGACGGCGCACTGATCTGGAAGCTCACCACGTGGCGCGAGGACTATCCGGCGGGCGCGGTCGCGACACTTGCCGAGCAGGCCGAGAGTGCCCGTGCCGCCCGTGAGACGGCGCAGACGGCGCTCTCACAAGCCGACGCGGAATTCACACGGTTGAGCGAGAAAGCCGCTTCGCTGCGGGAAAAGGTCCCGGCCTTGCGGACAGCGGCCGCGGAAGCCGAGGAGAAGGCGCGCAGGCTCGGCGAGCTGGCGACGCGCGCCGCGCGCGTCGCGGAGTGGACCGAAGAGGTCGAGCGCGCTACGGAGGTCGCGGAGCGCGCCGAGACTACTGCGTCGGACGCTGCTGCCCGCGCGGCCCGGTTGCGCGAGCAGGCAGGAGAGGAACAGCGGACTGCGGACGGCCACCGTCGTACCGCCACCACTGCCCGCGCCGAGCTGGCCGAGGTACCTGGTGCTGCCGAGGTCCCCGAGGGCACCGAAACGCCTGCGGAACCGGTCGACGCGTTGCGGCGGACCTTCGCGTCTGCTTCGGAGGCGTACGCGAAGGTCGAAGTCGGCAGTGACCTTCGCGCGGAGCTGGAGCAGGCGGAGTCCGCGGAGGCGGCTGCGTCGTCCGCGCTGGAGGCGCTGGACGAGCAGGTGCGTCAGCGCGCGGCGGAGCTGCTGGAAACACCGGACGGTTCGGACGCCTCTGCCCGCGCGGCCGCGCTGGCGCGTGCGCGCCGGGTGGTGGACGCGTTGGAGGACGAGCGCACCGAAGTGATCGGCCAGGTGTCGACGCGTCGCGCCGAGCTGGACGCGTTGCCGTTGAACTCGAACGCCGCGGGTCCCGCGGAGCGGCCGCGCGACATCGAGCACGGCCTGGAGCTGATCGACGCCGCTTCGCTGGAAGTGTCCGCGGCGGCCCGGCAGTGGGAAGAGCTGCAGGAACGCCGTGCGGCAGCGGAGGGAACGCTGGACTCGGCCAAGGAATCGGCGTCCGGATTCGGGCTGCTGGCCGAGTCGCTGGCGCATCTGCGGCCCGAGGAGCCCGCTGCCGCGTACGAAGACGACGTCGAGACAGCGCGCGCGAAGCACACCCGGCTGAACACTGTGCTCAACGAAGCTCAGGCTGCAGCCGACGCCGGCGACAAGCGAGTGCGCGCGGCCGCGGATCAGCTCGCGCAGTACGCCACGGAGAAGCGGTTCGAGAAGCTGACCACCCCGGTGCGTCAGCAGGTGGTCTCCGTGAAGCGCGATCAGCTGCCCGCGCACGCGGCAGAGTGGACGGAGGCGTTGCGGCCGCGGCTTCGCACGCTCACCGACGACCTCGCGCAGATCGACCGGCATCGCGGCGGGATCATCACGCGGCTGCAGGGCATGGTCGAGGGTGCGCTGCGGACGTTGCGCTCGGCCCAGCGCGTGTCCCGGCTACCGGACGGCCTCGGCGACTGGTCCGGGCAGGAGTTCCTGCGGATCCGGTTCAGCGAGCTCGAAGACCACGAGCTGGCGGAGAAGCTGGGCGAGGTCGTCGACGAGGCGGCCGCGGGCAAGACCGCCGACGGCCGCGACGTGAAGCGCGACGGGCTGTCCCTCGTGCTGCGCGGCGTGCGAGTGGCCGCGCCCAAGGGATTCCGGGTGGACATGCTCAAGCCGGACTCCGTGCTGCGCACCGAACGTCAGCGGGTGTCGGAGATCCGCGACGTGTTCTCCGGCGGCCAGCAGCTGACCGCGGCGATCATCCTGTACTGCACGCTCGCGGCGTTGCGCGCGAACAACCGGGGCAAGGCGCGCAACCGGCATTCCGGCGTGCTGTTCCTGGACAACCCGATCGGCCGCGCGTCCGCGGGGTACCTGCTGGAGCTGCAGCGCGCGGTCGCCGAGGCGCTCGGCGTGCAGCTGATCTACACCACCGGCCTGTTCGATGCCGGGGCACTCGCGGAATTCCCGCTGATCGTGCGTCTGCGCAACGACGCGGACCTGCGGGCGGGCCGCAAGTACCTGTCGGTCGACGCGACCATCCGCACCTCGCTCGACGATCTGGGCGACCCGGACGGCGTCGCGCGGCTGTCGGCGACGCGGATGTTCACCCGTACGGACGAGCGTGGCTGGGAGGACCAGCCCGTTTCGTGAACGCGGCGGGTTTGTCGGACCCCGCTGGTAAGAATCAGCGGGTGAAGATTTCCCTTGCCCAGCGCCGGGCCCGGCTCGGTGCGCGCCACTGTCTCGCGGCGCCGGCGGCCACCGTCGAGGAGGCCGTCGGCGGGGTGGTGGCTTTGCACGCCACCGACCCGGCGTCGGTGTACCTGTCCGCGTGGGCGCGCGTGCGCGGGCTGTCGGTGACCGACGTCGAGCGTGCGCTGTACGAGGAGCGGAGCTTGGTGCGTCTGCTCGGGATGCGGCGCACGGTCTTCGTCACGTCGGTCGACACGGCCGCCTGCGTGCAGGCCGGGTGCGCGACCGACATCGCCGCCCGGCAGCGGCGCCTGCTCGAGCAGCATCTGGGTACGCAGGGCCATCCGGAGAACGTGGCCGATCCCGCGCCGTGGCTGGCCGACGTCGAGGACAGCGTGGAGAAGGCGTTGCGTGGCAGGGGAATCGCGACCGCGCAACAACTGGTGGACGACGAGCCGCGCTTGCGTCAGCAGCTGCACCTGGCGAAGGGCAAGCCGTACGCGTCGATCGGGAACGTGACCAGCCGGGTGTTGTTCCAGCTGGCCGTCGACGGCCGGATCGTGCGTGGCCGGCCGCGGGGGACGTGGCTGAGCACGCAGTACCACTGGGCCCCGTCGACGGACTGGCTGCCCGCGGGTTGGCCGGGCCTCGCGCCCGACGCCGCCCGAGCCGAACTGGCCCGCCGCTGGCTGCACGCGTTCGGCCCGGCGACCGTCGCCGACCTGCGCTGGTGGTCGGGGTGGAACGCGGGGCAGACGAAACGGGCGCTGTCCGTCGTGGCCCCGGCCGAGGTGGAGCTGGACGGCACCCCGGGGATCGCCCTGCCCGGCGACCTGGACCCGGTCGCCGAACCGGACCCGTGGGTGGCGCTGCTGCCGGCACTGGACCCCACCCCGATGGGCTGGTCCGGCCGCGACTGGTACCTGGGCCCGCACCGCGCCGCCCTGTTCGACCGCAGCGGCAACATCGGCCCCACCATCTGGAGCGACGGCCGCGTGGTGGGCGCGTGGGCCCAGCGCCCGTCCGGGGAGGTGGTGACCGCACTGCTGGAGGACATCGGCACGGAAAAGACCGCAGCCGTGAAAGCCGAAGCGGCCCGCCTGACCGGCTGGCTGGGGGAGTCACGGGTAGTGCCGAAATTCCGCACCCCGAAGGAGAAGGAACTGTCGAGCTGACCAGGTGACCCGGTCCGCGGCCGGCCCCGCCTACGGAGCAGCCACTGAGCCTCCCCGCCGCGCCCCGCCCCACGGCACTGGCGGGGTGGGGTGTGGGGGCGTGGAGCGGAGGGCGCGTGGAAACGTGGGGCGTGGGGACGTGGGGCGTGGGGACGCGGGCCTGGGAGCGTGTACGTGGACGCGGGGCGTGGGAGACGGGGGGCGTAGGGCGTGGGCGTAGGGACGTAGGACGCGCGAACGTCGGCGCGGGAACGTGGGTGACTCGCTTCCGGGCGTTCTTTCGGGCTTCGGGTCTGCCCGTTGCCCTCCGGCCGTTGCTTGTGGCTGTGGGGCCGGCCGTTGCTTCCGGTCTCGCTGCTGGTGGTGGCCGTGGTGCTTGCCGTCGGGGCTCGCCGCGGTCTTGGCCTTGGTGCCGTATTCGAGGGCTCGCCGCCCTGGCGTTCGTCCGCCGCCGGTCTTGCCTGTGGTGCTGGTCGTCGGGCTCGCCGTCGTGGCGGTTGTCTTCGGCCTCGTCGCTGGTCTTGGCTTGGGTGTTTTCTTCGGGACTTGCCGTCCTGGCGTTTGTCTCCGGCTCGGCCGCCGGTCTTGCCTGTGGTGCTTGACTTCGGCTCTGACTCCCGCACTGCCTTGTCCGGCATCGGTCTCCGCCGGTCCTTGTCTCAGGCCCTGGCCAGCCCCGCCGCCAGGCCCCCGCGTCCGGTTTTGCCGCCAGCTCTGCCTGGGCCACGTCTTGTACTTGGGCCGGGTCCGTTCGGACCGGTCGTGGCCGGACCGAACGGACCCGCCGGCCGCGCTCGGTGCCTGGATCCGTCCGCTGTGCGCCGGTCACGGGTCCGCCTCCGCGAGCCCGGTGCGGCACCCAGCCTGGTGCGGCACCCAGCCCGGTGCGGCACCCAGCCCGGCGCGGGCGCGTGCCCGGACCGGTGACGTTCCGTGCCGGGGTCGCCGGCCGCGTCCGGTTCGTCGCCTCCCCTCCGTGGGGCGTCCCGGTCGGGTGAAGGGCCGGATGTGCCGGGTGAGGCCGGGCACCAAGACCGATCAAGGAGGTGGTCCGCCGGTCGCCGCCGGTTTTCGCGGGTACGTGGCTGAGCTGGCTTCTTAATCGATTCTTGACGTCTCCGCGCAGTGGTGGAAGTCTCGTCGGGGGAATCCGGGGCGCTCGTGCCCGCGCGCTAGGGTTGCGCCGGAAACCGCAGTCTTCCGGGGCCGGTGCCCCGGTTCGAGTTGGCAGTGTTCAAGACCCAAAGGAGTGGCAGCAGTGACCGTTCGCGTAGGTGTCAACGGCTTCGGCCGGATCGGCCGCAACTTCTTCCGTGCCGTGAAGGCGAGCGGTCACGACATCGAGGTCGTCGCGTTCAACGACCTCGGCGACGTCGCCACCATGGCCCACCTGCTCAAGTACGACTCCATCCTGGGCCGCTTCCCGGGTGAGGTGAGCGTCGGCGACGACGGCATCGTCGTGGACGGCACGACCATCAAGGCGCTCGCCGAGCGCGACCCGGCCAACCTGCCGTGGGGTGAGCTGGGTGTGGACGTCGTCGTGGAGTCCACCGGGTTCTTCACCAACGCCGACGCGGCCAAGGCGCACCTGGCCGGCGGTGCCAAGAAGGTCATCATCTCCGCCCCGGCCAAGGGCGAGGACCTCACCGTGGTGCTGGGCGTCAACGACGACAAGTACGACGGCTCGCAGAACATCATCTCGAACGCCTCGTGCACCACCAACTGCCTCGGCCCGCTGGCCAAGGTCCTCAACGACGCCTTCGGCATCGAGCAGGGCCTGATGACCACCATCCACGCCTACACCCAGGACCAGAACCTGCAGGACGGCCCGCACAAGGACCTGCGCCGTGCCCGCGCCGCCGCGCTGAACGTGGTGCCCGCCTCGACCGGCGCCGCGAAGGCGATCGGCCTGGTGCTGCCGGAGCTGCTGGGCAAGCTGGACGGCTACGCGCTGCGCGTGCCGGTGCCGACCGGTTCGGCCACCGACCTGACCGTCACGCTGAAGAAGTCCGCCACCCTGGACGAGGTCAACGCCGCGTACCAGGCCGCCGCGGACGGCCCGCTCAAGGGCTACCTGCGCTACAGCACCGACCCGATCGTGTCCTCGGACATCGTCACCGACCCGGCCTCCTGCATCTACGATTCGCCGCTGACCAAGGTCATCGGCAACCAGGTCAAGGTCGTCGGCTGGTACGACAACGAGTGGGGCTACTCCAACCGCCTCGCCGACCTGGTCAAGATCGTCGGCGCGAAGCTGTCCTGAACCCGATGAGTGTCAAGAACCTCGACGACCTGCTGGGCGAAGGCGTCTCGGGTCGCTACGTGCTGGTGCGCAGCGACCTGAACGTCCCGCTCGACGGGGACCGCATCACCGACGACGGCCGCGTCCGCGCGGCGCTGCCGACGATCAGCAAGCTCGCCGAGGCGGGCGCCAAGGTCGTCGTCACCGCGCACCTCGGCCGCCCCAAGGGCGAGCCGGACCCGAAGTACACCCTCGCACCTGTCGCGAAGCGGCTCGGTGAGCTGCTCGGCGCGGAGGTCGCGCTGGCCGGTGACCTGGTCGGCGAGTCCGCCAAGGCGCTGACCGGCGGGCTGGCCGAAGGCGGCGTCGTGCTGCTGGAGAACGTCCGCTTCGACGCGCGCGAGACGAGCAAGGACGCGGTGGACCGCTCGGAGCTGGCCGCCGAGCTGGGCGCGCTCGTCCCGGGCGGGGCGTTCGTGTCCGACGGTTTCGGCGTGGTGCACCGCAAGCAGGCCTCGGTGTACGAGGTCGCGTCGGTGCTGCCCGCCTACGCGGGCGGCCTCGTACTGGCCGAGCTGGACGTGCTGAAGAAGCTGACCGACGACGTCAAGCGGCCCTATGTGGTCGTGCTCGGCGGCGCGAAGGTGTCCGACAAGCTCGGCGTCATCGCGAACCTGCTGACCAAGGTCGACCGGCTGCTGATCGGTGGCGGCATGGCCTACACCTTCCTCAAGGCACAGGGCCACGAGGTCGGCGAGTCGCTGCTGCAGGCCGACCAGCTCGACCAGGTGCGCGGCTTCCTCGCCGAGGCGGACAAGCGCGGCGTCGAGCTGGTGCTGCCGGTCGACGTGCTGGCCGCCACCGGGTTCGCCGCGGACGCGCCGCACGAGGTCGTGGCCGCCACGGCGATCCCGGCCGACCGGCAGGGCCTGGACATCGGCCCGCGCACGCGCGAGCTGTTCGCCGGCAAACTGGCCGACGCGGCCACGGTGTTCTGGAACGGCCCAATGGGCGTGTTCGAGTTCGAGGCGTTCTCCGGCGGCACTCGCGCGGTGGCCGAGGCACTCGTGGCGAGCGAGGCGTTCACCGTCGTCGGCGGCGGGGACTCCGCGGCCGCGGTCCGGCAGCTGGGCCTGCCCGAGGACGGCTTCTCGCACATCTCCACCGGGGGCGGTGCCTCGCTGGAGTACCTGGAAGGCAAGGAACTGCCCGGCGTGAGCGCGCTGGAGGGGAAGAACTAGTGGCACGCAAGCCCTTGGTGGCCGGCAACTGGAAGATGAACCTCAACCACCTCGAGGCCATCGCCCTGGTGCAGAAGATCGCGTTCGCGCTGCCGGAGAAGTACTACGCGAAGGTGGACGTGGCGGTGCTGCCGCCGTTCACCGATCTGCGCAGTGTGCAGACGCTCGTCGACGGCGACAAGCTGTCGATGAGCTACGGCGCGCAGGACGTCTCCCCGCACGACTCCGGTGCCTACACCGGCGACGTGTCCGGGCCGATGCTGGCGAAGCTGGGCTGCAGCTTCGTCACCGTCGGCCATTCGGAACGGCGGGCGATCCACGGCGAGACCGACGAGCTGGTCAACAAGAAGGTCAGGGCCGCGCTCAAGCACGGCGTCACGCCGATCCTGTGCGTCGGCGAGGAGCTCGAGGTCCGCGAGGCAGGCGAGCACCTCGCGCACACCACCGCTCAGCTGATCGAGGGCCTGAAGGGACTCAAGGCCGAGCAGGTCGCCACCGTGGTGATCGCGTACGAGCCGGTGTGGGCGATCGGCACCGGCAAGGTCGCGACGCCGGCCGACGCCGAGGAGTGCTGCAAGGCGTTGCGTGCGGCGCTGGCGGAGAAGTACGGCGACGAGGTCGCCGGCACGGTCCGGGTGCTCTACGGCGGCTCGGTGAAGTCGGGCAACGTCGGCGAGCTGGTCGCGGCCGAGAACATCGACGGTGCCCTGGTCGGCGGCGCGAGCCTCGACGGCGACGAGTTCACCAAACTCTGCGCACTGGCGGCGGGTGGCCCGCTGCCCTGATCGAGGCCACTACCGGGTAGCCTGTGTATCCGGTCCGTCACTAGAGCAGTGGGCGAGTCCGGGAGTACGGTGAAGATCCGCCACGCGGGTGGGAGCCGTACCCCTGCATTCTCCGACAAGCACCGAGGATGAGATGAAGCTGTTCCTGCAAATCCTGTTGATCGCCTCCAGTGTGCTGCTGGTGGTGGCCGTGCTGCTGCACCGCGGCCGTGGCGGCGGCCTGTCGTCGCTGTTCGGCGGTGGCATGCAGTCCAGCCTGGCGGGCTCGAGCGTGGCCGAGAAGAACCTCGACCGGATCACGCTGCTGCTCGCCGCGATCTGGCTGATCAGCATCGTGGGTCTCGGGCTGCTGCTCAAGGTCTGACCGTGCCCCGTGCAGGGGCAGGTGATCGGCGTGCCTATAGGGGGGCGCGCCGCCGATTCCAACGGGTGAGGATTCATGGTTGGCGGTAACGCGATTCGCGGTACCCGCGTGGGTGCGGGACCTTCGGGCGAATCGGAACGGGGTGAGTCGGCGCCGCGGCGCCGCGTCTCCTACTGGTGCGCGAACGGGCACGAGGCCCGTCCGTCGTTCTCGATGGACGCGGAGGTCCCGGAGGAGTGGGACTGCCCGCGTTGCGGCCTCCCCGGCGGGCAGAACGAGCAGAGCCCGCCCGCCGCGCCGCGCACCGAGCCGTACAAGACCCACCTGGCCTACGTGAAGGAACGCCGCAGCGACGCCGACGGTGAAGCCATCCTGGCCGAGGCACTGGAACGCCTCCGCCAGCGTCGCGAACTGATCTGAGGTCCGTCCACGAAACCACCGCCCCGGCCGCCACACGGCCCGGGACGGTGGTTTCGTTGCATTCCGGCACGCTCTGCGTTCCGGACCCGCACCGCGCTCGCCTCCACGCCCGACGCCGTCCAGCGCTCGTCTCGCGCTCGACTTGGCCACTTCGAAAGCGCTCCGGCGGGCAGGCGGGCGGCGAGGCGGAACGGGGCGTCAGCGGTCCAGTGGGTATCGTGCCCGGACGCGGAAGCCGCCGTTCTTCGTGCCGGAGGTTTCGAAGCTTCCGCCCAGAAGGCGGGCTCGTTCGGCGAGGCCGGTGAGGCCGTGGCCGCCGGAGGGGAGGTGCTCGCCGGTCCGGCTGGCGCGTTCGTTCTCGACCTCGATGTCCAGTCCGCCGCTCGCGGCCTGGATGCGGATGGTCGCGGTCGCGCCGGGGGCGTGCTTGTGCACGTTGGTCAGGCATTCCTGCACGGTGCGGTACGCGGCCGCGGACACCTGGCTCGGCAAAGTGTCGGGCAGCTGTTCCACGCTCAGCTGCACCGGGACGTCCGCGGTGCGGATCAGGTGGTCCAGCTCGCCGATGCCGGGACGGGGACCGTCGTCCTCCGAGCCCGAGCGCAGCACGCTCACCAGGGACCGCAGTTCCTCCAGGGTGCGGGTCGACAGCCCGCGGATCACCTGGGCCGTCTCCAGCGCCGGACCTTCCTTCGCCTGCGCCTGCAACGCGCCCGCCTGCATGGCGATCAACGTGATCTGGTGCGACACCACGTCGTGCATCTCGCGGGCCAGCCGGGCGCGTTCCTCGGCGCGGATGGTGTCCGCGTAGAGCCGGCGTTCCCGGTCCCGGCTCTTCGCCAGCTCGGCCAGTTTCGCGGAGATCTCCGCGCGGGCCCCGATCAGCAGCGCGATGGTGATCGGCATCCCCGCCACGAAAACGCTGTAGATCCCGTCGAGGAAGTGCTCGCGCCAGCCCAGCTGCGTGAACTCGTCCAGCGGCCACTGCACGAACCGGCAGGTGAACACCAGCGCCGCGCCCACCCAGGTCTGCCAACCCAGCTGACGGCGGGTGGCCAGCATGCCCAGCGTGATCATCGACGCCAGCTGCGCCCAGCCGACGAGGAACCCCGGCACGGCCGCGAGCATGGCCAGGAAGGGGAACCGGCGCCGCAGCACCACCGCGAGACACGCGGCGCCGGACAGGTAGATCGAATAGGGCGGCGCCTTCGGCGGCACGACGAGCCACACGTCGAGCACGACCAGCATGGCGACGGCGAGCTCCACACATACGGTCGTCACGACCGGCCGGCGCAGCGGGGCGAAGACTCCGCGCCGCAGCGCGGCGAACACCCCGGCCAGGCGGAAACGCCGGACCCGGTCGGCGGCCCCCGCACCGGAGCTGCCCATCGAGATGCCTGGAATCGAGAGTCCCTCTGTGCTCATCTCGGCGACCCCATTCGTCTTGTGGACTTGGTCATGAGAGGCGCCGACCACCCGATCGGGACGCGCGGCGGGGAACAAATGTGCGGATGCTAACGAGGACGGGTGTGTTGACGGTAAGTTTCACCCACCGTGGTCCTCTTGGCTGAATGATCTCGCCTCCTAGGCCATACGAGTGAGGCGACGAGAGTTGAACTCACTATGTGTCGATCACCGCACGGTACGTCAACCCTACGGCGGACACCCCATAGCAGTGAGCCACTCTTCGGTGCAGTGCCCGCTGCTCCATTTGCCCGCCGCGGTGTCGATCGCGGGGCCGGGTGAAATGCGTCATCCTGATGGGTATGGCGCTGGGTATCGACATCTACCGGAGTTTCCAGCACGTCACCGACTGGCACGCGGTCAAGAACCACGGCGTGACCTACGTGTACGTCAAGCTGTCCGACGGTGGCGGCACCGCGGCGGGCGGCACCGGCGACGCCGAGGTCGCGGGGTCGAAATCGGTGGGCATCCCGGTCGGCGGGTACCACTTCGTGCAGGCGAGCCCGTCTCCCGAGGCGCAGGCCCGGATCCTGCTCGGCGAGGTCCGCAGGGTCGGCGCGACCGGCTGCGCCCCGATGCTCGACCTGGAGGACAACCCGGCCTCGTCCTCGCTGCCGAACATCCCGGACGGGGAGAAGAGCGGCTTCGCCACCGCGTTCGCGAACGAGGTCGCGCGGCAGGGCTTCCGGCCCGGCGTGTACCTGAACAACGCGCTGGCCAAGAAGCTGCGGCCGGACGGCTGGGGCGTGCCGGGCCTGGTCATCTGGATCGCCCGCTACGGTGCCCGGCCGGACCCCGCGGCCGGGCGGTACGACATCCACCAGTACTCCAGCACCGGACAGATACCCGGCATCCAGGCGAACGGCGTCGACCTGGACGAGTCCTACACGAACGCGCACCTGACCGGTGCGACGCCCGCGGCAGGAAAGGTGACCGAACTGATGGAACGACTGAAGCTTCCACCGAGCAAGGACATCACCTCGGTGCGGCTCCTGCTCTCCGGCAGCGATACCGCGGCGATCGTGATCCGGCCGTGGCTCGGCCCGGACGGGCTCGCGCCGACCCCGGTGTTCCTCGGCAACATCCACGCCTGGGGCAGTGACAAGTCCGGGATCGGGCACAACCCGAAAATCGAGCCGGGATTCGACCCGAAGGTGGTTTCGCACCGCCGCTACGCGCTGCCCGGCGCCGTGTGGGCCGACTTCGAGTACAGCACCAACGCCGAATTCGACCTGGACATCGTCGGCTGATCCGCGGACCCCGGGGCACGAACGCCGTGAAGGCCTCCTGCAGGGAACTAGATTCCCTGAAGGAGGCCTTCACGGCTTCGTCTTACGAGATCAGGCCGGCGGTTCGTAGACCTTGGTGAGCTTGCCGGCCGCCGCACGATCCAGCAGCCACAGCGTGCGGCGGTAGCCGCGGGCTCCGGACACCGGGAGCTGCGTTTCCGGTGCCCCGGCCAGCGCCTGGGCCACGGCGTCGGCCTTGGCCGCGCCGCCGGTCATCAGCCAGACCTCACGAGCACGCCGGATGGCCGGAAGCGTCAGCGACACCCGCGTCGGCGGCGGCTTGGGGCAGTCGCGGACCGCGACCACCGAACGCTCCGTCTCGTGCACGGCGGGCGAGTCCGGGAACACCGACGCGGTGTGCCCCTCCCCGCCGAGGCCCAGCAGCAGGATGTCGAACGCCGGCACGTCGGCCCCGTCTCCGGCGCCGTCGGACAGCACCTTCGCGTACGCCGCCGCGGCCGCGTCCACGTCGTCGCCGAACTCGCCGTCCGACGGGGCCATCGCGTGCACCCGCTCCGGCGCCAGCGGGACATGGTCCAGCAGTGCCTCACGAGCGCCCTTTTCGTTGCGCTCGTCGGAATCCGCCGGCACGAACCGTTCGTCGCCCCAGTACACGTCCAGGCGCGACCAGTCGATCGCGTCCCTGGCGTGGGACTCCCGCAGCTCGCGCAGTACCGCGATCCCGGTGCCGCCGCCGGTCAGCACCACCGACGCCGAACCCCTGGCCGCCTGCACGTCCACGATCCGGGTGACCAGCCGGGCCGCGGCGGCCGCGGCGAGCAGGTCCGCGTTCTCGTAGACGACGACCTCGGTGCGGCTCACGAGGTGCTCTTTTCCGCGTTCTTGGCCCGGCCCTTGGCCGGTTTCGCGGCCGGTTTCGCCGGCGCGGCCTTGGCCGGTGCCTTCGCGGTCCGGCCGGACTTCGGCTTCGCCGCCGCGGCGGTGGTCTTGCCCGCGGCGCTCGGCGCGATCTTGTGCAGGCCGTGCAGCGCGGCCTCGTAGATCTCGTCCGGGTCCAGCCGGCGCAGCTCCTCCACCAGGCATTCCGGATTGCTCCGCCGCTGCAGCGCGATCCGCCGGGTCGGCTGGCCCGGCTGGGTCAGCGTGCCGGTCCGGCCGTCCGGCCGGGTCAGCTCCACCGCGCCGGAACGCCGCTCCAGCTTCACCGAGATGATGCCCTGGGCGCTGGAACTCTTGATCCGCTTCACCGGCGCCTTGAGGTACTCGGCCAGCCAGCCGGCGAGCAGTTCGGTGGAGGGCGAATCCGCCTCCCCGGTCACCGTCGCCCCGGTGATCTTCTCGTACGGCGGCAGATCCAGCGCCGACACCAGCTGTGCCCGCCAGTGCGTGAGCCGGGTCCACGCCAGATCCGTGTCACCCTCCACATAGGACTTGGCGCGGGTGGTCAGCGACCGGATCGGGCTCTTCTCCGCGGCCGAGTCGGTGATCCGCCGCTGGGCGATCTCCCCGAGCGGATCCTGCGCCGGTGCCTTCGGGCCGGCCTCCGGCCACCAGGTCACGATCGGCGCGTCCGGCAGCAGCAGCGGCACCACCGCGCTCTGTCCCTGCGCGGCCAGCGGACCGTAGAGCCGCAGCACGATGACCTCGCTCGCGCCGGCGTCGCCGCCCACCCGGATCTGGCCGTCGATGCGCGGGGCCGCGGTCCGCGCGCCCTTCGCCACCACGATCACCCGCGACGGGTGCTCACGGCTGGCGTCGTTCGCCGCCTCGATGGCGTCCTCGAGCTTGGCGTCGTCGTCCGCGACGATGACCAGGGTCAGCACCCGGCCCAGCGCGACCTGGCCGCCCTGCTCGCGGATGTCCACGAGCTTCTTGTTCAGCGCCGACGCGGTGGTCGACGGCAGGTCGATGATCACGGACGCCTCCAGTGTTGTTGCGGGGTACCCGCACCCAGTCGGCGTCCCCGATCGGCTTCGCGACGGTGGATCACGGACGCCTCCAGTTCCGGCCGGTACGCTCCAGCATTTCGTCGGCCGACTTCGGTCCCCAGCTGCCCGGCGGGTACTGCTCGGGCGAGTCACCCTGCTTCGCCCAGTGGTCGAGCACCGGGTCGAGGATCTCCCAGGAGAGCTCGACCTCCTCGTTCACCGGGAACAGCGACGGCTCGCCCAGCAGCACGTCCAGGATCAGCCGCTCGTAGGCCTCGGGGGAGGACTCGGTGAACGCGTGCCCGTAGCCGAAGTCCATCGTGACGTCGCGGACCTCCATCGTGGTCCCCGGCACCTTCGACCCGAACCGCAGCGTGATGCCCTCGTCCGGCTGGACCCGGATGACCAGTGCGTTCTGCCCCAGCTCCTCGGTCGCGGTCGAATCGAACGGCAGGTGCGGCGCGCGTTTGAACACCACCGCGATCTCGGTGACCCTGCGGCCCATCCGCTTGCCGGTGCGCAGGTAGAACGGCACCCCCGCCCAGCGGCGGTTCTGCACCTCCAGCGTCACCGCGGCGTAGGTCTCGGTCGTGGAGTCCTTCGCGAAGCCGGCTTCCTGCAGCAGGCCGGGCACCTTCGTGCCGCCCTGCCAGCCGCCGGCGTACTGCCCGCGCGCGGTGGTCTCGGTGAACGGCTGCAGCGGTTTCGTCGCCGCCAGCACCTTCGCCTTCTCCGTGCGCAGCGCCTTCGGCTCGAACGACAGCGGCTCGTCCATCGCGGTGAAGGCGAGCAGCTGCAGCAGGTGGTTCTGGATGACGTCGCGAGCGGCGCCGATCCCGTCGTAGTACCCCGCGCGGCCGCCGAGGCCGATGTCCTCGGCCATGGTGATCTGCACGTGGTCGATGTAGTTCGCGTTCCACAGCGGTTCGAACAGCTGGTTGGCGAACCGCAGCGCGAGGATGTTCTGCACCGTCTCCTTGCCGAGGTAGTGGTCGATGCGGAACACCGACTCCTCGGGGAAGACGTCGTTGACGATCGCGTTGAGTTCCCTGGCGCTGCGCAGATCGTGCCCGAACGGCTTCTCGATCACCACGCGGCGCCAGGTGTTCTCGTCCGCCGCGGCCAGCCCGGAACGCGCCAGCTGCTTGGTGACCACCGGGAACGCACTCGGCGGGATCGACAGGTAGAACGCGGTGTTCCCGCCGGTGCCGCGTTCGGAGTCGAGTTCCCGCACGGTTTCGGCGAGCCGGTCGAACGCGTCGTCGTCGTCGAAGGTGCCCTGCACGAACCGGATGCCCTCGGCGAGCCGGTTCCACACCGACTCCTTGAACGGCGTCCGCGCGTGCTCGCGCACCGAATCGTGCACCAGCTCGCCGAAGTCCTGGTGCTCCCAGTCCCGGCGGGCGAAACCGACCAGCGAGAAGCCGGCCGGCAGCAGGCCGCGGTGGGCCAGGTCGTAGATGGCGGGCATCAGCTTCTTGCGTGCCAGGTCGCCGGTGACCCCGAAGATCACCAGGCTGGACGGTCCCGCGATGCGGGGCAGCCGCTTGTCCCGCCCGTCCCGCAGCGGGTTGCGCCAGGTCACTGCACGGCCTCCTGCACTGCCCGCACGAGCTCGGCGAGCCCGGCGGCGCGATCGGTCAGGTGCAGCCGCAGCACCGGGCGCCCGTGCTCGGCCAGGACCTGGCCGTCGCCGAGCGCCTGGGCGTGCTGCAGCTGGCCCAGGGTGTAGGGGCGGTCCGGCACCGCCAGGTCCTCGGCGACCGCGCCGGTGATCTGGAGGAAGCTGCCGTTCTGGTGGCCGCCCTTGTGGTACTGCCCGGTGGAGTGCAGGAACCGCGGACCCCAGCCGAACGTGGTCTGCACCCCGGTCCGCTTCGCGATCTCTCCGCGCAGCAACGAGGTGGACGCGTCGTCGAGCCGGTCCAGATAGGCCTGCACCGCGAAGTAGCCACCTTCGGCCACCGAGCCGAAGAACGCGCGCAGCACGTCGGTGAGCGTGCCTTCGGTGGCGACGCCTTCGCTGCCGAAGACCTCGACCGCACCGTCCACAGTGGCCGGTTCTTCCCCGCCCTTGAGCTTCTCCGGGTCGTCCAGCAGGGCACGGGCCGCCTTCTTCGCGGCCTCGACGTCCGGCTGGTCGAACGGGTTGATCCCGATCAGCCGGCCGGCCAGCGCGGTGGCGAACTCCCACAGCAGGAACTGCGCGCCGAGCGGGCCGGTCACCGAGATCTTCGCGGGACCCTCCGGGGCGCCGATCGCGACCGGGGTCGCGTCGTCCTTGGCGCCGGCGAAGCCGGGGGAGTCCGGCCCCTCCACGGCCACCGGCAGCAGCCCGGTACCGAGCTTGCCGGTGGACTCCGCGATCAGCTGCTCGGCCCAGTCCGGGAATCCCGTGATCCCCGAACCGGTGTCGGCCAGCACCACCTTCTCCGCGCCGTCCTCGTGCGCGGCGGCCCATGCGGCGGCCAGCTTGACCGCCGGGTTGTCCGCGGAGTCCGCGGCCAGCGTGTCGGCCACCGCGGCGGCCTGGTCGAGCAGCCGCGCGACGTCCGCGCCGGCGAGCCCGGCCGGCACCAGCCCGAACGCGGTCAGCGCCGAATAGCGGCCGCCGACGTGCGGATCGGCGAGGAAGGTCTTGCGGTAACCCTCCTTTTCGGACAGTTCGGCGAACGGCGAGCCGGGGTCGGTCACGACCACGATCCGCCGGGCCGCGTCGATGCCCGCATCCGCGAACGCCTTGGCGAAGATCCGCCGGTGGCTGTCGGTCTCCACGGTGCCGCCGGACTTCGACGACACCACGATCACGGTGCGCTCGAGGTCGCCCGCGAGCGCGTCGGCCACCTGGCCCGGGTCGGTCGTGTCGAGGACCGTCAGCGGCACGCCTTCGGTGGCCGTGATGACCTCCGGCGCGAGCGAGGAACCGCCCATGCCCGCGAGCACCACGCGGTCCACGCCCTCGCCGCGCAATTCGGTGCGCAGTGCTTCGATCTCCCCGATCAACGGACGCGAGGACTTGTGCAGCGTCGTCCAGGACAGCCGGATCGAAGCCTCGGACTCCGTGTCCGGGCCCCACAGCGTGGCGTCCTGCGCGGCGAGCTTCGCGGCGGCCCCGTCGGCCGCCAGCCGCTGCGCCAGCGGCCCGGCCCTGCCTGCCAGTGCGGCGTCGACGATCTCGACGCCGGTCTCTTCCCCTGTGGTCATGGTCGCGCGTTCAGCCCTTCGCCTTGTCCAGCTGGCCGGTCACCGTGTCGAGCAGCTCCTGCCAGGACTTCTCGAACTTCTCCACACCCTCGTTCTCGAGGGTCAGGAACACGTCGGTGATGTCGATGCCCGCGGCGCTGAGCTGGTCGAACACCGCCTTGGCCTGCTCGCCGCGGCCGGACACCGTGTCGCCGCTGAGTTCCAGGTGGTCGGCGACGGAGTCCATGGTCTTCTCCGGCATCGTGTTCACCACGTTCCGGACCACGAGCTGGTCCACGTAGCGGGTGTCGGAGTAGGCCGGGTCCTTCACGCCGGTGGAGGCCCACAGCGGCCGCTGCGCGTTGGCGCCCGCCTCGGCGAGGGCCTTCCAGCGGTCACCGGCGAACAGGTCCTCGAAGGCCGCGTACGCCAGCCGCGCGTTGGCGATGGCCGCTTCGCCCAGCAGCGCCTTGGCCTCGTCGGTGCCCAGCGCGTTGAGCCGCTTGTCGACCTCACTGTCCACCCGGGACACGAAGAACGACGCGACCGAGTGGATGCCCTTGAGGTCGTGGCCGTTGGCCTTCGCCTGCTCCAGGCCGGCGAAGAAGGCCTTGATGACCGCCTCGTACCGCTCGACCGAGAAGATCAGCGTGACGTTGACGCTGATGCCCTCGGCGAGCGTGCGCGTGATCGCGGGCAGGCCCTCCTCGGTGGCGGGAATCTTGATCAGCACGTTCGGCCGGTCGACCGTCTTCCACAGGTCCTTGGCCTCGGCCACGGTCTTCTCGGTGTCCTTGGCCAGCCGCGGGTCGACCTCGATGGACACCCGGCCGTCCACGCCGTTCGTGGCGTTGTACACGTCGCGGAACAGGTCCGCCGCGTTGCGCACGTCGGTGGTGGTCAGCTCCCGCACCGTGCCGGCCAGGTCCGCGCCGCGGTCGGCCAGCTCCTTCACCTGCGTGTCGTAGGCGTCGCCCTTCGACAGTGCGCCGGCGAAGATGGTCGGGTTGGTGGTGACGCCGACGACGTGCTTGTCGCGGATGAGCTCGGCGAGGTTGCCGGTGTTCAGGCGCTGCCGCGAGAGGTCGTCCAGCCAGATCGAGACGCCGGCCTCGGACAGCTGCGCGAGCCGATCAGTACTCATGACTGCTTCATCCCTTTCAGTGGACGGAAATTCAGTTCTTGGTCTTGGCGATCGAGCGGTGCGCGGCGTCGACGACGGCCTCGGCGGTGAAACCGAACTCACGGAACAGTGTGGCCGCGTCGGCCGAGGCACCGTAGTGCTCGATCGACACGTTCACCCCGGCATCACCGGTGATCCGGTGCCAGGGCAGCGCGATACCGGCCTCGACCGACACCCGGGCCTTGACCGAAGGCGGCAGCACCGCGTCCTTGTAGGACTGTTCCTGCGCTTCGAACCACTCGACACACGGCATCGACACCACGCTGGTGGGGGTGCCCTCGGCTTCGAGCGTTTTGCGCGCCTCCACGGCCAGCTGGACCTCGGAGCCGGTCGCCACGAGGACCACCTCTGGTGCCCCGGTGGACGCCTCGGCCAGCACGTAGCCGCCCTTCTTCACGCCCTCGGCGTTCGTGCCCTCCAGCACCGGCACGTTCTGCCGGGTCAGCGCGAAGCCGGACGGGGCGTGCACGTCCTCCAGCACGGCCTTCCACGCGTAGGCGGTCTCGTTCGCGTCCGCGGGGCGGACCACGTTGAGGCCGGGGATCGCGCGCAGCGCGGCCAGCTGCTCGATCGGCTGGTGCGTGGGACCGTCCTCGCCGAGCCCGATCGAGTCGTGCGTCCACACGTAGATGACCGGCGCGTGCATCAGCGCGGCCAGCCGGACCGGCGGGCGCATGTAGTCGGAGAAGGTGAGGAAGGTGGCGCCGTAGGGCCGGGTGCCGCCGTGCAGCGCGATGCCGTTGAGGATCGAGCCCATCGCGTGCTCGCGGATGCCGAAGTGCAGCGTGCGCCCGTACGGGTTCGTCTGCCACATGTCGGTGCCGGCCTTCTCCGGACCGAACGAGTCGGCGCCCTTCATCGTGGTGTTGTTGCTCTCCGCGAGGTCCGCGGAACCACCCCACAGCTCGGGCATCGGCTCGGCGAGCGCGTTGAGCACCTCACCGGAGGCCTTGCGGGTGGCGATGCCCTTGGCGTCCGGCTCCCACTTCGGCAGCGCGTCCGCGAAGCCCTCGGGCAGCTCGCGCGCGGCCAGCCGGTCGGCCAGCTTCTTGCGCTCCGGGTTGGCCGCGGCCCACGCGTCGAACCGCTGCTGCCAGGCCGCCCGCTCCTCCTTGCCGCGGTCGAGCGCCTTGCGGGTGTGCTCGATGACGGCGTCCTCGACCGCGAAGCTCTGCTCCGGGTCGAAGCCGAGGATCTTCTTCACCGCGGCGACTTCGTCCGCGCCGAGCGCGGCACCGTGCGCCTTGCCGGTGTTCATCTTGGTCGGCGCCGGGTAGCCGATGATCGTGCGCAGCACGATGAACGACGGGCGCCCGGTCTCGGCCTGCGCGGCCTTGATCGCCTCTTCGATCGCCACGACGTCCTCGCCGCCCTCGACGACCTGCACGTGCCAGCCGTAGGCCTCGTACCGCTTCGCGACGTCCTCGGACAGCGCGATGTTCGTGTCGTCCTCGATGGAGATCTTGTTGTCGTCGTAGAAGACGATCAGGTTGCCCAGCTCCTGGCGGCCGGCGATGGACGAGGCCTCCGAGGTCACGCCCTCCTCGATGTCGCCGTCCGAGGCGATCACGTAGACGCGGTGGTCGAAGATGCTCTCGCCGGGGGCGGCGTCCGGGTCCAGCAGGCCGCGCTCGCGGCGGGCGGCCATCGCCATCCCGACCGCGTTGCCCAGGCCCTGGCCGAGCGGGCCGGTGGTGGTCTCCACACCCTTGGTGTGCTGGTACTCCGGGTGGCCCGGCGTCTTCGAACCCCAGCGGCGCAGCTGCTCGAGATCGGCCAGCTCCAGTCCGAACCCGGCCAGGTAGAGCTGGATGTAGAGGGTGAGGCTGGAGTGTCCGGCCGACAGCACGAACCGGTCGCGGGCGGGCCACTCCGGGTCGGCCGGGTCGTGCCGCAGCGTGCGCTGGAACAGTGTGTAGGCCAGCGGCGCGAGGCTCATCGCGGTACCGGGGTGGCCGCTGCCGCAGCGCTCGACCGCGTCCGCGGCCAGCACCCGGACGGTGTCCACGGCGCGGGTGTCGGTCTCGGTCCAGTCAGCCGGCACGTTACGCCGGAGCAACGGGTTGTTCTCGCTGGTGGAAGCGGTTTCGGACACTGAACTCGAACTCCTGCGTCGGTGAGGTTGCGGCTGGGTCTCTCATGGTGTTGCCGGTGCGCACTGCCAGTAATCTCAATCGATCCCGAAGGGACGATATTCCTGCCGGCGGCGGCGCGCAGGCAGTCCACTCGGCCCCTGGGGGGCAGCCTAGTGGGTACGGCCGTTCCCAGCCGCCGCGACAGCCGGTGGGGTGAGCTTTTCGCGGGCACTCGCCGGCTCGTCCCGGTGCTGGTCACCGGCGCTGCGGCGCGGACGAGCGGAGCGCGCCCGCCGGGCGTGCCCGGGACCCGGCCGGGCGCGGCCGCCCGCCGGTGCGGCGCGGGCGTGACGCAGCAGACAGACCGCGGCGTGTCCCGGCCCCGCGGGCGGGCGCGCGGATCGCCACGGCTACCATCGGTCGCGGGTCTGGTCCGGAGGATTCACCACCAACAGCACGGTCTTCCGATCCGCCGGCCCCGGACTGACACAGGGAGTGAAATGTCGTTGGTGAACGCTGCGCACGGACGCAGTGAAGACACCAGCGCCGAATCCCCGGCCGGTGCACCACCGCGCGGGGCCCGGCGAAGCTTCCGCCAGGTGGCCGGTGCCTACGCCGCGCTCGCCAAGCCGCGGGTGATCGAACTCCTCCTCGTCACCACCATCCCGGCGATGTTCCTCGCCGGGCGCGAGGTGCCGGACCTGTGGCTGGTGCTGGCCACGCTCGTCGGCGGCACCATGGCCGCGGGCAGCGCGAACGCGCTCAACTGCGTGATCGACGCGGACATCGACAAGGTCATGAACCGCACCAAGCGGCGGCCGCTGGTGAAGGACTCGGTGCCGCGCCGCGGCGCGCTGGTGTTCGGGCTGGTGCTCGGGATCGCCTCGGCCGCCGTCCTGTACTTCACGGTGAACCTGCTGTCGGCGATCCTCGCGATCGCCACGATCCTGTTCTACATCTTCGTCTACACCCTCGGGCTCAAGCGCCGGACCTCGCAGAACGTGGTGTGGGGCGGCGCGGCAGGCTGCATGCCGGTGGTGATCGGCTGGGCCGCGGTCACCGGCACCGTGCAGTGGCCCGCGTTCGTGATGTTCGGGGTCATCTTCTTCTGGACCCCGCCGCACACCTGGGCGCTGGGGATGAAGTACCGCGACGACTACGAGCGCGCCGGGGTGCCGATGCTGCCGGTGGTCGCCACCGCGCAGCACGTGGCCCGCCAGATCGTCGTGTACTCGTGGGTTATGGTCGCCTGGACGCTGCTGCTGCTCCCGGTGACCAGCTGGCTGTACGCCACCTTCGCGGTCGTCGCCGGCGCGTGGTTCCTCTTCTACGCCCACCGCCTGCACGCCTCGGTCCGCCGCGGCGTGGAGACCAAGCCGATGGCGCTGTTCCACCGGTCCAACACGTATCTGATGATCGTGTTCGTGGCGCTGGCGGTCGACTCCGCGATCGGGTTGCCGGTACTCGGCCTGCCGTTCTGATTTCGTCCTCGCGCGCGGGAATGCCGTACGCTGAATGGTCGTTGGTTTCCTTTCGGCCCTCCGCCGCCTTCCCCCGATGCGAAAGCAGGATGAGTCTTGTCCGTGTCCCCGGACCGGGAAACAGACCGTGCCGTCCCGGACGGCACGTCCGACGATGCCCTTGACCATGCCGCCGAGCTGGCTCGTGAGCAGGCGTACGTCTCGACGCTCTTCGCGAAGCTCGACACCGAGCGCGAGGACGCGCAGCGGCGCCTCGGCGAGACCCTGCTGCAGAACGGCCGCAACGCGCAGGCGCGCACCGAACGCGACGTCGCCACCACGGTCTACACCGACCGGCTCGCGCAGCTCGGTTCGGTGGAACAGGGCCTGTGCTTCGGCCGGCTGGACTTCCGGCCCGGCCACGACGAGGAGACCACCTACGTCGGGCGGCTCGGGTTGTTCGACGAGGACGACGACTACCGGCCGCTGCTGATCGACTGGCGGGCCCCGGTCGCCCGGCCGTTCTACCTGGCCACCGCCGCCTCCCCGGAGGGGGTGCGCCGGCGGCGGCACCTGCGGTCGCTCAGTCGCCGGGTCACCGGATTCGACGACGAGATCCTCGACCTCACCGCCGCCGACCAGGGCCAGGACCTCGGGCTGGCGGGCGAGGCGGCGCTGCTGGCGGCGCTGGAACGCCGGCGCACCGGCGAGATGAACGACATCGTCGCCACCATCCAGGCCGAACAGGACCGGATCATCCGCGCCCCGCTCGGCGGCGTGATGGTGGTGCAGGGCGGCCCGGGTACCGGGAAGACCGCGGTGGCACTGCACCGCGCGGCCTACCTGCTCTACACCCACCGCCAGCAGCTGACCACGCGTGGCGTGCTCGTGGTGGGGCCGAACAGCACGTTCCTGCGCTACATCGGCCAGGTGCTGCCCTCGCTCGGCGAGACCGGCGTGCTGCTGGCCACGATCGGGCAGCTGTGGCCGGGGCTGGACGCCGACGGGACCGAGGCCCCGGAGGCCACCGAGATCAAGGGCCGCGCGGTGATGACCGACGTGCTCGCCGCCGCGGTGCGCGACCGTCAGCGGGTGCCCGAACCGGTGCTGGAGATCGAGCACGAGCGCGAAATCCTCAAGCTGGACCGCAAAACCTGCGCCGAGGCGCGCACGCGGGCCCGTCGTTCGCGCCGTCCGCACAACCTCGCGCGCCGGCTGTTCGTGTCCGACGTGCTCGACGCGCTGACCCGGCAGGCCGCGCGCAAGCTGGGGGAGGACCTGCTCGACGCCCAGGACGTGCAGGACATCCGCGCCGAGCTGGCGGCCAGTCCGGCCGTCGCGGCCGCGCTCACCCGGCTGTGGCCGAAGCTGACCCCGGAAAGGCTGCTCGACGACCTGTTCGCCGATCCGGCCTTCCTCGCCCGGGCGGCCGGGAAGCTGCTGCCGGAGTCCGAGCTGACCTGGCTGGAAAGCGGTCGCGACGCGAAGTGGACGCCTGCCGACGTGCCGCTGCTGGACGAGCTGGCCGAGCTGCTCGGCGTGGACGATTCCGAGGAGCAGGCCCAGCACCGCCGGCGCGAACGCGTGGAACGGGCGTACGCCGAGGGCGTGCTGGACATCCTCGAACAGGACGAGGAGATCCAGGACGAGGAGATGCTGCGGGTTTCCGACGTGCTGGACGCCGAGCTGTTCGCCGAACGGCAGCAGGCGCGCAGCGAGCTGACCGCGGCGCAGCGGGCGGCGCAGGACCGCACCTGGACGTTCGGGCACGTGATCGTGGACGAGGCGCAGGAGCTGTCCGCGATGGACTGGCGGCTGCTGATGCGCCGCACGCCGAACCGGTCGATGACGCTGGTCGGCGACGTCGCGCAGACCGGTGCTGCCGGGGGAGCGCACAGCTGGGCCGAAGTGCTGGAGCCGTACGTGGAGCAGCGCTGGCGGCTCGAGCAGCTCACCGTGAACTACCGGACCCCGGCCGAGATCATGGCGGTGGCCGCGGGCGTGCTCGCCGAACTCGGCAGCGGTCTCGTCCCGCCGTCGTCGGTGCGGGAGACCGGGGTGCCGCCCTGGCACCGGCACAGCACCGACCCGGACGTCGACCTGCCCGGCCTGGTCCGCGCCGAACTGTCCGCTGTGGACGGTGGCACGGTGGCGGTGCTCGTCCCGGCGGCGCGCCACGAACGGCTGCGCGCACTGCTGGCCGAGGACGAACGGCTCAGCGTGCTGACCGTGGACCGGGCCAAGGGGCTGGAGTTCGACGCGGTGGTGCTGGTGGCGCCGGACGAGATCGTGGCAGGCTCCGCGCGCGGGCTCAACGATCTGTACGTGGCGCTGACCCGGGCGACCCAGCGCCTCGGAGTGGTCCAGACCGGTGAACCGGTCCCGGGCCTGTCCGGGCTTGGCTAAAGTGCTGCGAATGCAGAGAATCGGCAAGATCGCGGCCGTGGCCGCGTGCGCGGTGGCCGCGGGGTCCGGGCTGACCGCCTGCGGGGGCGACAGCGACGCGGCTCCCTCCCGCGCGTGCACCGCGGACGACATCGCGACCACCGGGTCGTTCGGCCAGGCACCGGAGATCACCATCCCGGACGACTGCGCCCCGCCGGCGAAGCTGGTCACCAAGGACCTGTCCGTGGGCACCGGCGCGGCCGCGCAGCAGGGCCAGGCGGTGGCGATGGACTACACCGTGGTCACCTGGTCGGACAAGAAGCAGCTGGACACCTCGTTCGGCAAGGAGCCGTTCACCCTGCACCTCGGGGCGGGTGAGGTGATCCAGGGCTGGGACCAGGGACTGGCCGGGATCAAACAGGGCGGCCGCCGGCTGCTGATCATCCCGCCGGACCTCGCCTACGGCCAGGGTGGGCGGGGCATCGCCCCGAACGAGACGCTGGTGTTCGTGGCCGACGCGGTGGCGGTGCCGGCCGCGCAGAGCTGACCCACCCGTGGGTCCGTGCGCGCCCCGTGCGAGGGCGCGCACGGCACGGGTCACGGGATCAGCAGCAGCTTGCCCGTGGTGCGGCGGCCCTGCAGGTCCTCGTGTGCCCGGCGGGCCTCGGCCAGCGGGTAGCGGCCGCCGATGCGGATGTCGAGGGACCCGTCTCCGATCGCGGCGAACAGTTCGTGAGCACGCCAGTCCAGCTCCTCGCGCGTCCGCACGTAGTGCTGGGCCCGCGGCCGGGTGAGGTAGAGCGACCCGCCGGAGTTGAGCCGCTGCGGGTCCAGCGGCGGCACCGGACCGCTCGCCGCGCCGAACAACGCGAGCAGGCCGCGGACCCGCAGGCTCGCCAGGCTGCCGTCCACGGTGTCCTTGCCGACGCCGTCGTAGACCACCGAGACGCCTTCGCCGTCAGTCAGTTCCCTGGCGACCGCGGCGAAGTCCTCGCGGTCGTAGCGGACCACGTGGTCCGCGCCGGCGGCGCGCGCCAGCTCGGCCTTTTCGTCGGTGGACACCGTGCCGATCACGCGGGCGCCGCGGGCCTTCGCCAGCTGGACGAGCAGCAGCCCGACCCCGCCGGCGGCAGCGTGCACGAGGACGTCGTCGCCCGGCTTCACCTCGTACGTCGACCGCACCAGGTAATGCGCGGTGATGCCTTGCAGCAGCGTCGCCGCGGCCACTTCATCGGAGACGCCCTCGGGCACCTTCACCGCTTCGCGGGCGGGGACCACGGTGCGGGCGGCGTAGCCACCCATCACGCCCTGCCACGCCACGCGGTCGCCGGCGGCGAAATCCGTGACACCCGTCCCGGTTTCGACGACCGTGCCGGCGCCTTCCTGGCCCAGCACGAACGGCAGCTCGAGCGGGTAGATGCCCTGACGCTGGTAGGTGTCGATGTAGTTGACGCCGGCCGCGGCGACGTCCACCAGCAGCTCGCCGGCACCGGGCGGACCGGAGGGCACCTCGGCGATCTCCAGTACCTCCGGGCCACCGGTCCTGCTCACCTGCACAGCGGTCGGCATTGCTCCTCCTCGGGGATTCGGGCACCTTCGGCGTCCACTATGGCCGAGAACACGACCGGGCCGCGGGGCCGGGGGTGAGGGGTTAAGCTCCGGGCGTGGCTGAGGAGACCGAGAACACGCCGACCGTTCCCCCCGCGCCCAGCGCCCGGCAGGTGGCCGCGGCACGGGATTTCGTGGCGCGTCACGGCAAGCCCTCGCGTGCCGTGGTCGAGAACATCGGCCGGGCCGGTGCCCGCGTCGTGCTCGTCGGCGAGGACGGCGCGCTGGGTGACGTGGTCGTCTCCGGTACCGAGGCGGGCACCGCGCTGGTCGAGGCGGTCGAAGACCTGGAAGCCGCGGAGTGGGACAGCGACACCGTGAAGGCGGTCAAGATCGGTGCCGGGCACCGGCGCAGGATGGCCGGCCCGCGAGCCGGCCGGTGACCCGCACGGCGCTGTTCGCGTCCTGTTCCGCGATGCCCGAGGGCGACGGCGACGAAGCGGACGTGCTGCCCGCGCTCGCCGATCTCGGCTTCACGGTGCGCTGGGCGGCCTGGGACGATCCCGGCACCGACTTCGCCGTGGCCGACCTCGTGATCCTGCGCGCGACCTGGGACTACCCGGAGCGGCGCGAGGAGTTCCTCGACTGGTGCGAAAGCGTTCCGGCGCTGGCCAATCCGGCCGCCGTGGTGCGCTGGAACACCGATAAGTCCTACCTCGTCGAGCTGCTCGACGCGGGCGTGCCCACGGTGCCGGCCGAGCTCGTGCCGGTGGGCGAGCAGCCGAACTGGCCGAAGCAGCCGTTCGTGATCAAGCCCACCGTCGGCGCGGGTTCCCGTGGCGTGGCGAAGTTCGAGGCCGCCGGTCCGGAGGCCGGGGACCACCTGCGCGGTCTGCACGAGGACGGGCGGACCGCGCTGGTGCAGCCGTATCAGTCCAGTGTGGACACTCAGGGCGAGATCGCCGCGGTGTTCTTCGGCGGCGTCTACTCGCACGCCTTCACCAAGGCCGCCATGCTCGGGTCCGGAATGGACGCTTCGGGCCTGTACCTCCAGGAGCGACTGGCCGCGGCGGTCCCGGCGCCGGAGGTACGCGCGGTGGCCGAGGACGCGCTCGACGCGGCCTGCTCCCTGCTGGGCATCCTGCGTGCGGAGCTGCTGTACGCCCGAGTCGATCTCGTCCGCGGCGACGACGGCCGCCCGCTGGTGCTGGAGCTCGAGCTGGCGGAGCCGTCGCTGGGTTTCCGGCACGCGGACGGCGGCGCCCCGCTGCGGTTCGCCTCGGCAGTGCGGCAGCAGCTGGCTTAGCGCCCGGCGGCGGACTGGAGGCTCCGATGGGTACGTTCGATGTGCTGCTGGAGGACGAACGCACCCAGCTCGACGCGTTCGTCGAGGAGTACCGCCGGGGCATCGAGCGGACTATTGACGGTCTCACCGAGGACCAGGCGCGTCGCCGGCTCGTCCCTTCGGCGACGACCCTGCTCGGGCTGCTCAAGCACGTCACGTGGATGCAGCGGGTGTGGTTCGAGGAATGCGTCGGCGGCACGTCCCGCCGCGATCTCGGCCTGGTGGGGAGCCCGGACGAATCCTTCCGGCTCGCCGGGGACGACACCGTCGCCTCGGTCCTCGCGGCACACCGGGAAGCCTGCGCCACCGCCCGGACCGCGGTCGCGGACCTGCGGCTGGACGCAGTCGTGACCGGGCACCGGTCCGGGCCGCGCACCCTTCGCTGGGTGTACCTGCAGGTGCTGCGGGAGCTGGCGCACCACTGCGGGCACGCGGACATCCTGCGGGAGCAGGTACTGGCCGGCTGAGTTCCGGGCCCGGGTCAGCCGGCCGGGGTGAGTTCCCGCTCCGGCGGCGTCGCCGGGGTCAGCGACCGCACCGGGCCACGATCGCGGGTGCCGGTCCACAGCGTGGCGGTGACGACGATGACCAGCGCCGAACCGAGCACGTGGAACGAAACCATCGCCTCGGGCACACCGAGCTGGTACTGCACGGTGCCCAGTACGCCCTGCGCGAGCGCCACTGCCCACACCCAGGCGTAGCGCTGCCACACGCCCTTCGGCACGCCGCCGCGCAGCAGCGTGAGCCCGAAGACGGCGAGCACCACGAGGTAGGCGATCAGCAGCCCGCTGTGCACCCGGGCCAGCTGGTCGATCGGCGCGTCGAGGCGATGGGTGTTGAGGTCGCCGCCGTGCGGGCCGGCGCCGGTGACCGTGGTGCCCGCGATCAGCACCGCCCACATCAGCACCGTCAGCAGCACCAGGGTGCGGCGGCCGAGCGTGGGCACCAGCGGGCGGGCGGGCTCGTCTCCCTCGCGGAAGGCTTTGAGCAGCAGCACCGCCAGCCACACCAGCGGGGTGGACGCGAGGAAGTGGATCGCGACCGTCCACCACTCCAGCTTGGCGAGCACGGTCAGCCCGCCGAGCACCGCCTGCAGCACCACGCCGCCGGGCATCAGCCAGGCCAGCTTCACCAGCCGCTTGCGCTCCGGGTGGTCGAGCAGGATCCGCCAGGCGGCGAGCACCGCGAGCGCGGCCACCACGATCACCACGCCGGTGAGCAACCGGTTGGAGAACTCGATCCACTGGTTGACCGCGGCGATCTCGGGATGGCGCACCGGCACCAGGCTGCCCTGCACGCACTCCGGCCAGGTCGGGCAGCCGAGCCCGGAGCCGGTCACCCGCACCACCGAACCGGTGACGCCGATCCCGGCCTGCGTCACCACCGCGGCGATCCCGATGGCCCGCTGTACCGCGGACGAGGGATAAGGCAGGCGGGCGATCAAGCTGCGGAAAAGCACGTCCTCACGATACGCGCGTGGCCAGCGGGTATTTCGCCGGGACCGCGACCGCGCGAGCCGCGTCACGCCGCCCGCGGCAGGCCCGGAATTCAGGTGAGCTTCGTGGTCCGGGTCGCCAGGGCGCCGGCCACGGCGGCCCACACCACGAGCACCAGCATCGGTCCGAACGGGAACTGCCCGTCCACGAGCGCCGCGCGCATGCCTTCGGCCAGCGCGCCCGACGGCAGCAGCTCCACCACGACGCCGATCGCCGACGGCAGGGCCGAGGGGGCCAGCAGGATCCCGCCGGCCAGCAGCAGCACGAACCACACGATGTTGGCCAGCGCCAGCACCGCCTCCGCGCGCAGCGCGCCGCCGAGCAGCACGCCGAGTGCGCCGAACGCCAGCGTGCCCAGTACCAGCAGCACGATCGCGGCGCCGAGCCCGGCGGCCGAGGGCGACCAGCCGAGGAACGCGGCGACCACGCCCAGCACCACCGCCTGCAGCGCCACCACCACGAGCGCGGCCACCACCCGGCCGGCCACCAGCAGCCACGGCGGCAGCGCGGTGGCCGAAAGCCGCTTCAGCACGCCGTACCGGCGGTCGAAGCCGAGCGCGATGGCCTGGCCGGTGAACGCGGACGAAAGCACCGCGAGCGCCAGGATCCGCGGCGTGATCCAGTCCACTTTGGACGTCGAACCCAGCTGGCTCGCGGGCAGCACGTCGAGCAGGCTCAGCCCGATCAGCAGGGCCAGCGGGATGATCAGCGTGAGCAGCAGCTGTTCGCCGTGGCGCAGGGTGAGCGCGGCCTCGACCCGCGCGTGCGTGCGCAGCATCCGGCCCAGCGAGCCGCGAGCGGGCGCCGGGGTGAAGGTGCCGGCGGGGAACGAGGTGGTCATGCGCGCAGCTCCCGCCCGGTCAGTTCCAGGAAAACCTCTTCCAGCGTGCGCCGCCCGACCTGCAGCTGCTCGGGCAGCACGCCCTGCTGCGCGCACCACGCGGTGACCGTGGAAACCACCTGCGGGTCCACCGCGCCTTCCACGAGATACGCGCCGGGGGCCGATTCGCTGACCCGGTAGCCCTCCGGCAGCGCCGCCGCGAGCAGCGTGGTGTCGAGCCGGGTGCGGGCCCGGAACCGCAGCTGCGCGGCCGCGCCCTCCTCGAGCGTGAGCGCGTTCGGCGTTCCCTCGACCACGACCTTGCCGTGGTCCACGATCACCACCTGGTCGGCAAGCGCCTCGGCCTCCTCCATGAGGTGCGTGGTGAGCAGCACGCTCACCCCGTCCGCGCGCAACGCGGCGAGCAGGTCCCACACCAGCCGGCGGGCCTGCGGGTCCATGCCCGCGGTCGGCTCGTCGAGGAACACCAGCTCCGGACGGCCGACGAGGGCGCAGGCGAGCGAAAGGCGCTGCTGCTGGCCGCCGGAGAGCCGTTTGAACGGCGTCCGCCGCGCGCCGGTGAGGCCCAGCACGTCGAGCAGCCACCCCGGATCGAGCGGGTGCGCCGCGCAGGAGGCCACGAGCCGCAGCATCTCATCGGCACGCACTCCCGGGTACGCGCCGCCGCCCTGGGGCATGATGCCGACCCGCGGCCGCAGCCCGGCCCGGTCGGCGGCCGGATCGAGCCCGAGCACCCGCACGGTGCCCGCGTCCGGCCGGCGAAAGCCTTCACAGACCTCCACGGTGGTGGTCTTGCCGGCCCCGTTCGGCCCGAGCAGGGCGAGCAGTGAGCCACGCTCCATCCGCAGGTCGAGTCCGTCGACCGCGGTGGTGGAGCCGTAGCTTTTCACCAGACCGGTGATCTCGACCGCGGAGTTGTCCACAACCGGTCACGATACGACGTCGGCGTGGGCTCCCGGTGCCGGGGACGGGGGAGACGTCCGCGACAGCAGCAACGGGGAAACCCGGTACACGATCGCGAGCCCGCCCAGCGTCACGAGCACCGCCGCGCCGTACGCCCAGGGCAGGATGTAGGCGCGGCCGTCGAAGGTGCCGCCGGTGGGCGGCAGCAGGAACGGCAGCCCGGCGCTGATCACCGTCGCCGCGACCCGGAACCTGGACGTGCCCGCCGCCGCGGCCAGCGGGATCACCGCCCACAGCAGGTACCACGGCTGCAGGCTGATCTGCAGGATCATCGCCGCGCCGAGGGACACCCCGAGCCCGATGATCGGCCGGTAGCGCCATTTGAAGCTGGCCCACAGGAACTTGATCGTCACCACCGCGGTGACCAGGTAGCCCAGCGCGCCGAAGATCGGCACCAGCGCGTCGGTGTGGTTGCCGAGCCCGAGCGCGATGCCGAGCACCCCGGTGAGGTTGGCCAGTTCGGCGGTGGGCGAGATCCACGCACGCACCAGCCCCGGGGTGTTCGCGGTCGCGCCGATCCAGCCGAAGCCCAGACCGGTGCCGTAACAGACGGCCAGCAGCACCACCGCGAACAGCGCGGCCATCGGGATCCCGGCCCAGAGCAGGTCCTTGACCCGCCCGTGCCAGCGGCGCGCCACCATCACCGCGAAGAAACCCAGCGCCAGCACCGTGGGCACCTTCACGGTGGCACCGACTGTGATGGTCGCCACCCCGAGCCCGATGAACAGCAGCTCGCCTCTCGCCAGTGGCGGCGGGGAATCCCCCTTGATCCGCACCGGCAGCCTGCGGATGCCGATCTCGAGCCCGGCCACCATGAGCCCGATGGCCAGCGCGTCGTTGTGCGCGCCCGCGACGAAGTGGAAGATCAGCAGCGGATTCGCCGCACCCAGCCACAACGCGGTCGCCGGCTGCACGCCGAACCGCCGCGCCAGCCGCGGCACCGCCCACACGATGAGCATCACGCCGACGAGCGCGAGTGCACGCTGCAGCAACACCCCGGCGACGATGTTGTTGCCGCCCAGCGGAGCGAGCCAGCCGCCGAGGCGCAGCACCAGCGGACCGTACGGCGCAGGCGTCTCCCGCCAGATGTTCGACACCCCCGCGGTGAGCGGATCGGCCACACCCAGTGCCTGCGCCGGGCCGAGCTCGTAGGGATCCATGCCGCGGTGCACAATCTCGCTCTGCGCCAGGTAGCTGTACACGTCGCGGGAGAACAGCGGCGGGATGACCAGCAGCGGCGCGATCCACATGGCGATGGTGCGGGCGAGCTGCCCACGGCTGGCCAGCCGCGCGCTCGCCGGCCGCGCGAACCGGCCGAGCATCAGCCAGCTCAGCACGAGGATGCCCATGCCGGAGAAGGCGATCGCGAGCGACACGGTGGGGATGCGGGTGAACAGCCGCAGCACCGGCAGGTCCTGCACCGGGTTGATCACCGGCGCGGCCCCCGCGCCGAGCGAGCCGAGCGCGAGGAACAGCGAGCCGACCGTGCCGAAGCGGCGCACCACGTCGAGCCCGCGGTGCTCCGCGTCGTTCAACGGCTCCGTCGCCCGCGGGCGGACCGGGGACGCCACCGCGGCGGGCGCCGGGTCGCCGGAATCGCCCGGTTCCGGAACCCGCTGCTCGGAGTGCTCGCCGACTGCCACGCCGCGCAGCGTATCGAGTCGCCCTCGCCGTGACTCGGGTCACTGCCACCCGCCCCGCCTTTGCCCGTCGGACCGAAATAAGACACACTTGTGTTGTGAAAAAGAACGGGTGCACCGAAGAGGGGCGTGGCGAGCAGCCGCGCACCTCGGTCGATGCTGCGCCCGTGCAGGTCAGCGCGAGGGCTGCGACCGCTGCAGGGCGAGAGGCGGGCGCTGCCGGAGTTCGTCCTGACAGTACTGCTTCGGTCACTTCGCACGCCGCGAAGGTGCCCGCTGCTCCGGAAGCGTCCGGTGTAGCGGCGGCTGCGCACACCACGGAGGTCTCCGGCCAGCAGGCCGCTCCCACCGGCTCCGTGATGTCTTCGGTCTCGTCGGTGTCTTCGGCCGAGGGCCGTACCCGGCACGAGGTCGCCCGGCTGCTGCTGGAGCAGGGCCCGATGACCGCCGCGGTCGTCGCCGAGCAGCTCGGCATCAGCCCGACCGCGGTCCGCAGGCACCTGGACGCCCTCGTCGCCGACGGTGAGGCCGAGACCCGCGACGCGCCCCGCCGCGGCCCGCGTGGCCGTGGCCGGCCCGCCCGGCTCTTCCTGCTCACCGAGACCGGCCGGGCCCGGTTCGGGCACGCCTACGACGACCTCGCGGTGTCCGCCGTCCGGTTCCTCGCCGAGCACGCCGGACCGGACGCGGTGCGCGCGTTCGCCGAGAGCCGGGTCGACCGGCTGGTCGGACCGCACCGCGCGGCCATTGCCGGTTCACCCGATCCGGCGAGCCGGGCGGAGGCACTGGCGACCGCGTTGACCAGGGAGGGCTACGCTGCCTCGACCCGCGAGGTCGGCAGTACCGGTACCGCCGCCGCCGTCGGGGCCCAGCTGTGCCAGCACCACTGCCCGGTGGCGCACGTGGCCGCGGAGTTCCCGCAGCTGTGCGAGGCCGAGACGGAGGCGTTCGCGCGGCTGCTGGGCACCCACGTGCAGCGGCTGGCCACCATCGCACGCGGTGACAACGCGTGCACCACACACGTACCCGCCGGATCGGCGGGTATCCCGGCCCATCCCGAGCCGGACCGCACCACGGCCCCCGCCGCGGCGCCGCCGCCGCGGGAGCACCCCGCACGGATCCCGAATGGAGGGAAACCCGCATGACTGCCGCTGCCGAGCAGCGCACTCCCACCACCGAGCCGTTGAGCCAGGAAGAGACGATCGCCTCTCTTGGCAACTACGCCTTCGGCTGGGCGGACTCCGACGAGGCGGGCGCCAGCGCCCGCCGCGGACTCAACGAGGACGTCGTCCGCGACATCTCCGAGAAGAAGTCCGAGCCCGAGTGGATGCGCGACGCCCGCTTGAAGGCGCTCAAGCTCTTCGACCTCAAGCCGATGCCCAACTGGGGCGCCGACCTGTCCGGGATCGACTTCGACAACATCAAGTACTTCGTGCGGTCCACGGAGAAGCAGGCGGCCAGCTGGGAGGACCTGCCCGAGGACATCAAGAACACCTACGACAAGCTCGGCATCCCCGAGGCGGAGAAGCAGCGCCTCGTCGCCGGTGTCGCCGCGCAGTACGAGTCCGAGGTCGTCTACCACCAGATCCGCGAGGACCTGGAGGCACAGGGCGTGCTGTTCCTGGACACCGACACCGCGCTCAAGGAGCACCCGGAGATCTTCCAGGAGCACTTCGGCTCGGTGATCCCCGCCGGGGACAACAAGTTCTCCGCGCTGAACACCTCGGTGTGGTCCGGCGGCTCGTTCATCTACGTGCCGAAGGGGGTGCACGTCGACATCCCGCTGCAGGCCTACTTCCGGATCAACACGGAGAACATGGGCCAGTTCGAGCGGACGCTGATCATCGTCGACGAGGACGCCTACGTGCACTACGTCGAGGGCTGCACGGCGCCGATCTACCAGTCCGACTCGCTGCACTCGGCGGTCGTGGAGATCATCGTGAAGAAGGGCGGCCGCTGCCGCTACACGACGATCCAGAACTGGTCGAACAACGTGTACAACCTGGTCACCAAGCGCGCCAAGTGCGAAGAGGGCGCGACCATGGAGTGGGTCGACGGCAACATCGGCTCCAAGGTGACCATGAAGTACCCGTCGGTCTTCCTGATGGGTGAGCACGCCAAGGGCGAGGTGCTCTCGGTCGCGTTCGCCGGCGAGGGCCAGCACCAGGACGCCGGCGCCAAGATGGAGCACCTCGCGCCGCACACCTCCTCGACCATCGTGTCGAAGTCGGTGGCCCGTGGCGGTGGCCGCACCTCCTACCGCGGCCTGGTCAAGGTCGCCAAGCGGGCGCACCATTCGCGTTCGTCGGTGGTCTGCGACGCGCTGCTGGTGGACACCATCTCGCGGTCGGACACCTACCCGTACGTGGACATCCGCAACGACGAGGTGTCCATGGGCCACGAGGCCACCGTGTCCAAGGTCAGCGAAGAGCAGCTGTTCTACCTGATGTCCCGCGGCCTGGCCGAGGACGAGGCGATGGCGATGATCGTGCGCGGGTTCGTCGAGCCCATCGCGCGCGAGCTGCCGATGGAGTACGCGCTCGAGCTGAACCGCCTGATCGAGCTCCAGATGGAAGGGTCCGTCGGCTGACCATGTCGGTTACTGAGAACAACGTTGCCGAATCGCTGCGGGAGGGCGCCGTCATCCCGGCGGCCTCCCGCGCGGAGCGGTTCACCTCCTACGACGTCGAGGCCTTCGAGGTCCCGGGTGGTCGTGAGGAGAACTGGCGCTTCACGCCGATGAAGCGCCTGCGGGGCCTGCACGACGGCACCGCCGTCGCCTCCGGCGAGATCCGGCTGGAGTCCGACGCGGCTCCGGAGCTGAAGATCGAGACCGTCGGCCGCGACGACGCCCGCCTCGGCGAGGCCGGCACGCCCAGCGACCGCATCGCGGCGCAGGCCTACTCCTCGTTCGCCCACGCCACCGTGGTCACCGTGCCGAAGGAGACGCAGGCGTCGAAGGCGTCCGTGCTGCGGGTGCACGGTCCCGGCGAGGGCAAGGTGGCCTACGGGCACCTGCAGGTCCGCGCCGAGCCGTTCGCGGAGGCGGTGATCGTGCTCGACCACGTCGGGTCCGGCACCTACGCGGACAACGTGGAGTTCGTGATCGGCGACTCGGCGAAGGTCACCGTGGTCAGCGTCCAGGACTGGGCCGACGACGCGGTGCACGTCTCCGAGCAGCACCTGCGCCTGGGCCGCGACGCGACGCTCAAGCACACCGTGGTCACCCTCGGTGGCGACCTGGTGCGCGTCTCGCCCACCGCGACCTTCGCGGACAAGGGCGGCGACGTGGAGATGCTCGGGTTGTACTTCTCCGACGCCGGCCAGCACCAGGAACACCGGCTGTTCGTGGACCACGCGGTGGCCAACTGCAAGTCCAACGTGATGTACAAGGGCGCACTGCAGGGTGACGGCGCGCACGCGGTGTGGATCGGCGACGTGCTGATCCGGGCGGCCGCCGAGGCCACCGACACTTACGAGCTGAACCGCAATCTGGTGCTCACCCCGGGTGCACGCGCGGACTCGGTGCCGAACCTGGAGATCGAGACCGGCGAGATCGAGGGCGCCGGCCACGCGAGCGCCACGGGAAGGTTTGACGACGAGCAGTTGTTCTACCTCCAGTCGCGCGGGATCGGCGAGGAGGCCGCGCGGCGGCTGGTCGTACGCGGGTTCTTCCACGAGGTCCTGGTCCGCATCGGCGTCCCCGAGGTGCGCGAACGCCTGGAGGCTGCGATCGAGGCCGAGCTCGAAGCCGTCGGCGCCTGATCGAGGCAGTCCGTCCCGCCGAAGCGCGGCGAACACCGTGCGCCGGTCCACATCAGACTTAGGAAAAGCAGAATGGCTACCCTGGAAATCAAGGACCTGCACGCCTCGGTGACCACCGAGGAAGGTGCCAAGGAGATCCTGAAGGGCGTGAACCTGACCATCCGGTCCGGGGAGACGCACGCGATCATGGGCCCGAACGGCTCCGGCAAGTCCACCCTGTCCTACGCCATCGCCGGGCACCCGAAGTACCAGGTCACCTCCGGTGAGGTACTGCTGGACGGGGAGAACGTGCTGGAGATGGCCGTCGACGAGCGCGCCCGCGCGGGCCTGTTCCTCGCCATGCAGTACCCGGTCGAGGTGCCCGGTGTCTCGATGTCCAACTTCCTGCGCACCGCGGCCACCGCGGTCCGTGGCGAGGCTCCCAAGCTGCGCCACTGGGTCAAGGAGGTCAAGGACGAGATGGGCAAGCTCGGCATCTCGCAGGAGTTCGCCGAGCGCTCGGTCAACGAGGGCTTCTCCGGCGGCGAGAAGAAGCGTCACGAGATCCTGCAGCTGGCGCTGCTCAAGCCGAAGTTCGCGATCCTCGACGAGACCGACTCCGGCCTGGACGTCGACGCGCTGCGCGTGGTGTCCGAGGGTGTGAACGAGTACAAGGCGGGCAACGAGGTCGGCGTCATGCTGATCACCCACTACACCCGCATCCTCCGGCACATCACCCCGGACTTCGTGCACGTCTTCGCGGGCGGCCGCGTGGTCGAGTCGGGTGGGCGCGAGCTGGCCGACGAGCTGGAGGAGAACGGCTACGTCAAGTACGTCGGTTCCGCCGAGACCGTCACGGCCTGACGCGGACCGCCCCAAGATCCCGAACTGACGACACCGAGAGGAGTTGGCGCGATGACCACCACGGCCTCGAACAGCCCGACCAACTCTGTTCCCCTTGACGTGGCGGCACTGCGTGCCGACTTCCCGATCCTGTCCCGTACCGTGCGGGACGGGAAACCCTTGGTGTACCTGGACTCCGGGGCGACCTCGCAACGGCCGCTGCAGGTCCTCGACGCCGAGCGCGACTACGTGCTCACGTCGAACTCGGCCGTGCACCGCGGTGCGCACCAGCTTTCCGAGGAGGCCACCGACGCCTACGAGGGCGCCCGCGCGAAGCTCGCGGAGTTCGTCGGTGCGGAGCCCGAGGAGCTGGTGTTCACCAAGAACGCCACCGAGGGCATCAACCTCGTGGCGTACGCGATGAGCAACGCGGCCACGGCCGGTCCGGAAGCCGAGCGCTTCCGGCTCGGCCCCGGTGACGAGGTCGTGGTGACCGAAATGGAGCACCACGCCAACCTGCTGCCCTGGCAGCAGCTGTGCCAGCGGACCGGCGCCACGCTCAAGTGGTTCACCGTGACCCCCGGCGGCCGGCTGGATCTGTCCACTGTGGACGAGGTGATCACGCCGCGCACCAAGCTGGTCGCCTTCGCGCACCAGTCCAATGTGCTGGGCACGGTCAACCCGGTGGACACGCTGGTGGCCAAGGCACACGCGGTCGGCGCGCTCACCGTGCTGGACGCCTGCCAGTCGGTGCCGCACGGGGTGTACCGGCAGGGGCCGGTGGACTTCCACGCACTCGGCGTCGACTTCGCGGTGTTCTCCGGGCACAAGATGCTCGGGCCATCCGGGATCGGGGTGCTCTACGGCCGCAGCGAGCTGCTGGCCGCGATGCCGCCGTTCCTCACCGGCGGGTCGATGATCGAGATGGTCCGGATGGAGGGCTCCACGTTCGCGCCGCCGCCCCAGCGGTTCGAGGCGGGCGTGCCGATGACGTCGCAGGCGATCGGTCTCGGTGCGGCGGTGGACTACCTGTCCGCGGTGGGCATGGACCGGATCGCCGCGCACGAGCACGCGCTCGCCGAGCGGGCGCTGGCCGGGATCGCCGAGATCGACGGCGTGCGGGTGATCGGGCCGGCCGAGCTCACCGACCGCGGCGGCACGGTCGCGTTCGTGATCGACGGAGTGCATCCGCACGACGCCGGTCAGGTGCTCGACAGCCTCGGCATCGCGGTGCGGGTGGGCCACCACTGCGCCTGGCCGCTACACCGGGCGTGCTCGGTGCCGGCGACCGTGCGGGCGAGCTTCTACCTGTACAACACACCGGCGGAAGTGGACGCGCTGCTGGCCGGGATCCGCGAGGCGCAGAAGTTCTTCGGGGTGGCCTGATGAACCTGGAGAGCATGTACCAGGAGATCATCCTGGACCACTACAAGAACCCGCACGGGCGCGGTCTGCGCGATCCGTACGACGCCGAGTCGTTCCAGGTCAACCCGACCTGTGGCGACGAGGTGACGCTGCGGGTGAAGGTGACCGACGGGAAGATCGCCGACGTCTCCTACGACGGGCAGGGCTGCTCGATCAGCCAGGCCGCCACGTCGGTGCTCACCGACCTGGTCACCGGGCACACCGTGGACGAGGCGTTCACCACCATGGACGCCTTCGTGGAACTGATGCAGGGCAAGGGCAAGATCGAGCCGGACGAGGACGTGCTTGAGGACGGCATCGCCTTCGCCGGCGTCGCGAAGTACCCGGCGCGGGTCAAATGCGCGCTGCTCGGCTGGATGGCGTTCAAGGACGCCGTTTCCCGCACCACCACAGGAGCTGAGAAGGCATGAGCGAAGAGACGACCGTGACCCCGGACCACCGCGAGGGGCGCACCGCCGCGGACCTGCCCGAGCAGGCGTCCGCGGTGCCGGCTGACGTCGCGAAGATCGAGGATCTCGAGGAGGCGATGCGCGACGTCGTCGACCCGGAGCTGGGCATCAACGTGGTCGACCTCGGCCTGGTCTACGACATCCGCGTGGAGAGCGACAACACCGCCACCCTGGACATGACCCTCACCTCGGCGGCCTGCCCGCTCACCGACGTGATCGAGGACCAGACCGCGGCCGCGCTCACCTCCGGCGGGCTGGTCGGCGACTTCCGGATCAACTGGGTCTGGATGCCGCCGTGGGGCCCGGAGAAGATCACCGAGGAAGGCCGCGAACAGCTGCGTGCCCTCGGCTTCACCGTCTGAGTGTTTTCGCCCGAAAGGCCGTCCCGGTACGCCGGGGCGGCCTTTCGCGTCACTCGGGTCGTATAACGGCCTATACGGTCGTCGGTTCGGCAGCGGACTGTCGGTCCCGGGCGCTATAACTACGAGATGACCGAACCGGACGAACAGCCGCGAAGAGGCCTGGGGGTCGCCGCGGTCGCGGTGGCCGCGGTGAGCTTCGTGCTGGCCCTGTGCACGTGGATGGCCTGGCTGCTCGTGCGGCCGAAGCTGCTGACCCAGCCGGTGTACCCGATCGTCACGCAGGTGTTCCTGCTCGTGCTGGGGGCGCTGTGGTTCGTGGTGTTGCCGGCCGGCGTGCTCGCCGTGGTTCTCGGGCTCACCGGAGGCGGCCGGCGCCGCGGCGGTGATCTCGCGCGAGCGGGGGCCTTGCTGGGCGCGCTCACGTTCGTGGTCGCGCTGGCCGGTGCGGTCACGTTCACGGTCGACCCGATGGGCGGCGGGCAGCCGCATCGGCTCGGCGGCACCTACGGCAGCTATTTCGGTCGATGATGCTCGTCCGCTCGGCAGCGCTGTTCGTGGCCGCCGCGATCCTGGAGATCGGCGGCGCCTGGCTCATCTGGCAAGGCGTGCGGGAACACCGGGGCTGGGTGTGGATCGGCGGCGGGATCGTGGCGCTCGGCCTCTACGGGTTCGTCGCCACGTTGCAGCCGGACGCCCACTTCGGCCGCATCCTGGCGGCCTACGGCGGGGTTTTCGTCGCCGGTTCGCTCGTCTGGGGCATGATCGCCGACGGTTACCGCCCCGACCGCTACGACGTGCTGGGTGCCCTGCTCTGCCTCGCCGGCGTCGCAGTGATCATGTATGCCCCGCGAACCGGGTGAGCTGTCCCCAGTGGACGGTGCTGCTCGCCGGGCTTCGGTGTCTCCGGCGAGGAGACCTACTTTCGGCCGTGGTCCCTCCCGGCGGTGAACTTCTAACGTCATGAGGCGAACGGCGGTTGCCGGTTTCCGGCAGCCGGCCTCCTGGCAGTCGATTTCCCCGGTGGAGGAGACACGATGCACGCACGAGGGTTCGGGCGGATCGCCGCGCTGGCGCTGGCCGTCGCCGCGCCGCTGGGCGCCGGACTGGCCACCGCGCCGGTCGCCGCGGCGGCCGAGACCACCACGGTGTACTACAGCTCCGCCGGCGCGCCCGACTACCTGGAGCAGATCGACCAGGGCGCGGCGAACTGGAACGCCGCGGTCAGCGACGTGAAGCTGGAGAAGAACGACAGCGACGCGACGGTGGTGTTCCACGAGATCGACAGCGGGGGTTCGTACACCAACACCGACGGACACGGCAACGGCGACATCTACCTCGACACGAGCCAGGTCGGGGAGGGCTTCGACCCGACCCGCATCGCAGCCCACGAACTCGGCCACAACCTGGGCCTGCCGGACCACTACGACGGCCCGTGCACGGAACTCATGTCCGGCCACGGTCCGGGCACCTCGTGCACGAACGCCACCCCGGACGCGGACGAGTCGGCGAAGGTGCAGCAGCTGTGGGAGAACGGGTTCCGCGTCGAAGGCGCCCGCGTCACCGCCGTGTACTGAGCGTTCCCGGCAGGACGGCCGTCCGAGGTGCCGTCCTGCCCGCGATCCGCGCGCGGCGCGGCTGGTGGCGGGAGGGCGCCACGCGGAATTCTCGCGCGCCTCGGGTCGCCGTCCGGGGTGCAGCGTCACCCGGGATTGTCCTTGCATCCGCGACGTACGCACTGCTGGGTTCCGGCTGGAGCGGCTCGGCATGGCTGAACTCGCATCCAAAAGGGAGCGTTGCCCGCGCGCGGCGGGAATGCTCGGCCTGTGCGGACGAGCCCGTTACGCCGGGCGGCCGACCGCGACGTCCCGGCCGATGCCGCGCAGGACTTCGACCCGGTCGCTGCCCGGGCGGCTGAGTACCCAGCTCGAGCCGGGCACGGCCTTCGCCCGCTTCTTCAGCGGGGCCAGCAGCCGGGAGGTGTCGCGGTAGGACGCGATCGTGCCGCTGCCGCACACGAGTGTCGCCAGTGAGACCGTGACCGGCATGCCCTCGGCGGACCAGTGGGTGTCCAGCAGGGCCGCGGCGACCGTGCCGATCTCGTCCACGTCGCACACGATCAGGAAATCGTCGCCGCCGACGTGGCTCACCCGCATCCGCGACAGGCGCTGGGACAGGCCGGTGAGCGTTTCGCCGAGTGTGCGGATGAGGTCGTCTCCGGCGGCGAAACCGGCGTTGTCGTTGACCGCTTTGAACGAGTCCACGTCCAGCCACGCCACCACGAACTGCTGCCCGGTGGCGATGCGGCGTTCCACGTCGCGGGCCACCGCCTCGCTCCCGGGGAGCCGGGTCAGCGGGCTGAGCGTGACCGCCTCCTCGACCTTCGCCTCGGCGACGCCGCGCACCACCTCGGTCACCAGCACCACACCCAGGCAGCGGCCCCGCGCGTCGACCACCACCACGTCGTCGCCGGTGCGGCCCCAGTCGGCGTCGGTGACCAGTTCGAGGAATTCCAGCGCGCTCGCCCCTCCCTCGATGGTGTGCGGTTTGTCCGCCAGCCGCGCGGCCGGCCGCTTCGCGTGCAGCGCGTGCCCGTACGGACCGGTGACCGCCACGAGGAAACGGGTCCGGTCCACCGACCACTGTGGACAGTTGTCCTGATCGACGCCGACCACGCCGCTGGGTGCGTCCGCGGCGGCCAGCACCTCGCGGACGTCGTCGCAGGTGGCGTCGCCGGGCAGGGTCGTGGCCGGGCGGAGGAAGTCGGCGATGCGCGGGGCCTGCGGTGGCGCGGGGGTGCGGCGGTCCTCGGGGACGACCACTCCGGCGACCGGTGCGGAACGGTGCGGGGCGGGCGGGGCCAGCAGGTTCCCCTGTGCGATCCGCACCCCCAGGCTCTGTGCCGCGTCCAGCTGCGGTCCGGTCTCGATGCCGGTCGCCACGAGCCGGATGTTCGTCCGCGTGGTGAAGTGCAGCAGCGCTTCGACCACGGCCACCGCGGCCGGGTCGCCGGGCAGCCCGCGCAGCACGCTGCGGTCCAGCTTCACCAGGTCCACGGGTGCCTGCGCGAGCAGAGCCAGCGGAAGGTCCCCGCGGCCGAGCCCGTCGAGGGCCAGCCGGAAGCCGAGTTCGGTGACCGCGCGCATCCCGGCCAGCAGGCGGTCCGCGGGCAGGTGCGTGAACGGCGGCCCGATCTCGAGCACCACGTCGCGGGTCCGCCGCCCGGCTGCCCCGAGTTCGGCGACCAGCTCGTCGAAGGGCGCAGGGGCGGAGGCGAGCGTGCGTGCGGAGAGGTTCAGGTGCAGCGGCAGTGCGCTGGGCCTGCCGGCTTCCTGGCGCACCGCCGCGGCGGCGAGCCCCAGGTCGACCTCGGTGAGCCGGCCGGCGCGGCGGGCCTCGGCGAGCAGCTCGTGCGCCGTCCCCCGGCCGGGCCGCGCGAGTGCTTCGTACGCGACGACGCCGCCGGTGTGCAGGCTGTACATCGGCTGGAAGGCGAAGCGGACCGCACGGGTCGTCGTCACCGGCCGATCGTCGCATCGGTCCGTGCAAGAGGGAACCGTTGTCAACAAATGTTCATCGCGGCGGCACTTGCGTTACCTGGATCGGAGTAGTCCGCCCAGCAGTCGCCGCCGCAGCCCCGGCGGCGCCGTGCGGAACAGCGTCGCCATCGCCGCGGCCGTCCCCGCCACGTCGGCCCGGCCGGAGGTGAACGCACGCTGCGCAGTGGCCGGCAACGCGAAGAAGAGGTCGAAGAACCCGGTGAGTTGATCCGGTGACATGCCGAGCAGCGCACGCAGCCCATGCCGCCGCAATGCGTGCACGGCCCTCGCTTCCACCGTCCACAGTGCACGGTGCGCGGTCCGGACAGCGTCCGCCGGACCGGCTTCGAGCCCGCCGGCGAGCGCTCCGGCGACAACCGGCGCCAGCCGCAGCGAGGTGGCGAGGCTGTACCCGGTCGCCGGATGCACGAATCCGGCCGCCACCCCGAACGGCACCACCTGCCGCTGCCCCCACCCTCGCCCGGCGACCGGCAGATCAAGCGGGATCCGCACCCGCTCGATCCGCCCTTCGGCCCGCACGCCCGCCGCGGCCAGCCGTCCCCGCAACCGGGCGGCCAGCTCCCCGCCGGAGAGCCCGGGACGCCGGGCGAGGCTGGTCTCCTCGACGAGCACGGACCCGTCCCCGAGCGGAAGGAAGTAGCAGAAGGTGGCATCCGCCCCGGGCGAGCGGAGGCGGTCGACGGGAGTGGTGTCGCCGTGCCGTCCGGAGGTGGCGTGCTCCCCGGGGACACCAGGCTCGCGCCAGTCCATGAACACCGCCGTGTCCGCTGCGCCGGGGACGAGGCGTTCCGCCGACTCCGCGGGGAGGACCACGCCGTACGCGGTCTGCTCGGTCCGTGGTCCGCGCGGGCGGCCGCCGGACAGGGTTCGGGCCGCGCCCGTCGCGTCCACCACTACCGCGGTGGGAAGGCGGCGGCCGTCGGCGAGGTGGACCGTCGAGCCGTGCGGTCCGTGTTCCGCGGTGGTCACCCGGCCCGTCACCACTTCCACCTGCGGACCTACCAGCCAATCGCGCAGGCCGTCGTTCGCCAGCACCAGGTAGTTCCGGTCGACGCGGTGGGCACGGGTGCCGTAGGCGAGCGTCGTGGCCGGCGCCGCGGCGATCGCGGTGGTGGGCAGACCGGGAACGTCATCCGACCACACTCCGTAGGTCGCCCGCCACCGACGGTGCGGGGCCGGGTCGGCGAGGACGGTCGCGAGCCCCAGCCGGGCGCACGCGCCGGCCAGCGCCCATCCGGCAGGGCCGCCGCCCGCCACCAGCACGTCGGTCACGGTGCTGATCCTGCCGCACGGCCGCGGCGCGGGCGGATACGGTGGACCGCATGCACGAAACCGACCCGAGGGCCGCCCGCCGCGACCCGGCGAGTTCGGCCGGCGGGTTCACCGACCTGGCGACCAGCCCGTTCCGCATCGACCGCGACCGGATCATCGCGTCGCCGTTCTTCGCGCGGCTGGGCGGGGTCACGCAGGTGGTCAGCGGCGGTGACTCCGGGCTGCTGCACAACCGGCTCACGCACAGCCTCAAGGTCGCGCAGGTCGCCCGTGCGATCGCCGAGCGGATCACCGGCGCGAGCGAGTCCGCGGAGCTGGCGGCGAAGCTCGGCGGCTGCGATCCGGACGCGTGCGAGGCCGCCGCGCTGGCCCACGACCTCGGGCACCCGCCGTTCGGCCACCTCGGCGAGCAGACCCTCGACCGGCTCGCGCGGCACCGGTTCGGTCTCGCCGACGGTTTCGAGGGCAACGCCCAGACGTTCCGCATCCTCACCACCACCGACGTGCGCGGGCCGTCCGCGATCGGCCTCGACCTGACCACGGCGGTGCGGGCGGCGGTGCTGAAGTACCCGTGGGCGCGGCTGCACCGGCCGAGCCCGCATCCCTCGGCGATGGCCCAGCCGCCGCGTGGTGCCGCGGAGCCCGACGACGCACCGGGCACCGGCTCGAGCAAGTTCTCCGCCTACGTCACCGAACTCGACGATTTCGACCAGTCCCGCGCGCCGTTCGCCGGCCGGATCGAGCAGTGGCAGCAGACCGTCGAGGCGTCGGTGATGGACACCGCCGACGACATCGCCTACGCCATCCACGACCTGCAGGACTTCCACCGCATCGGGGTGCTGCAGCACGCGCCGGTCGCCGCGGAGCTGGGGGAGTGGCTGGAGCACGCGGTCGAGCTGGCAGGGCTGGACGACGCCCGGCTGGGCGCCGAACTGCGCCGTCCCGGCCGTTCGCTGGAGCGCATGCGCCGCCGGATGCACCTCAAGGACGGCTGGATCGTGGACGACGAAGCGTTCGCCGCGGCCGTCGCCCGGGTGCGCCACGAACTCGTCGACGGGCTGCTGGCCACCGGGTTCGACGGTTCGACCGAGGCCGAGCAGGCCACCGCGGCGTTCTCCGCGAAGTGGAGTTCCCGGCTCGTCGACGGGGTTTTCCTGCTGTCCTCGCCCTCCACCCGGTCCGGGCACCTGTCGCTGCGCCCCGCGCAGTGGCACGAGGTGCAGGTGCTCAAGTTCGTGCACCGCCGGTTCGTGCTGCTGCGCCCGGACCTCGCGTTGCACCAGCGTGGCCAGGCCAGCCTGGTGACCACGCTGGTGGACGCGCTGGAGAGCTGGCTGCTCGACCGCGACGAGGTGTCCCGGCTGCCCCGCCGGCTGCACGATCTGGTGGAACTGGCACACGACGAGTACGCCGGGATCGCCCACGCTGCCCCGGAACTGCTGGTGGGTGCCACCGGGGAACGCGTGCAGGGCCCGGACGCGGTGCGCAGTCTCGCCCGCGGCCGCGCGGTGGTGGACTTCGTGGCTTCGCTGACCGACCGGCAGGCGGTGACCCTGCTCGACGCGTTGTCCGGCCGGTCAGGGCAGCCGTGGTCGGACTCGTTCGTGCTGTAGCGCCTCTGCGTCCGGGGTGGCGGGGTTGCGCCGAGTGCGCGGGGTCGTGGGCCGGACAGCTCACGACGTCCGGCGGGGACCACGGCCGCTGTCACTCCAACGGCTGATTTTTGCCGGGTATCCGGCGGGCTTAGCTGGAGCCAGCCGGTGTTCACCGGCGTTGGCCAGCGTGAGTCGGGGCACGCGGTGCGAGATTCGGAGGCGCACGTGCGTCGAAGCCGTTCCACGAGAGCCACGACAGGATCAGCGATCGGGAGAAGACGGGCGGCGGTGCTCTCCGCTGCCGCCGCCGTCCTCGCCGCGGCCGGACTGGCCGCACCACCCGGTGCGGACGCCGCCGCGTCCACATCGGACACCCTGACTGCCGCCGCGCAGAACCAGATCGCCGCTTTGCAAGCGCTGAAGGCGAACCGCGGTACCTCAGAGTCCAAAGTGGACAGTAAACTGCTCGTCGCGCAGAAGCTGCGCAGCAAGGCGCTGAACCGCTCGGCGCTGCCCAGGGTGTCCGAAGCCGGTGCGACCGCGCTCATCGATCTCCGGGTCACGAAGGTGAGCGAGGGCCTGGTGCACGACCTGCGGGCGGCAGGGGCAGCGGTGCGCACCGTGTCCACGCGGGGCGCAAGCATCCGGGCCGAGGTACCGCTCTCGGCGTTGCCCGCGATCAGCGCGCGGGCCGACGTGCGGCGGGTGGAGATCGCGGATCAGGCGATCACCGCGCACCAGCTGGAAAACGGGGCCAAGGCCGCGAAGGAGACCAAGCAGCAGAAGGCCGATCGGATCGACCGCGAGCTGCGGCAGGCGATCGCGAGCCGGAACCAGCGGGCCGCGACCATCACCAGTGAGGGCGACCGGGCGCACAACGCGGACGTGGCCCGCCGGGACTTCGGCGTGACCGGCACCGGGGTGAAGGTCTGCGCGCTGTCCGACGGTGTCGACTCGCTGGCCGTCTCCCAGGCCAGGGGCGAGCTGCCCGCCGGCGTCGACGTACCCGCCGGACAGGCCGGCAGCGGCGACGAGGGCACCGCGATGCTGGAGATCATCCACGACCTGGCGCCGAACGCCCGGCTCGGCTTCGCCACCGCGTTCACCTCCGACGCCGGTTTCGCGGACAACATCCGTGAGCTCCGCTTCGCGTCGCACTGCGACGTGATCGTCGACGACGTCATCTACTTCCGGGAATCGCCGTTCCAGGACGGCCTCATCGCGCAGGCGGTGAACGACGTGACCGCGGACGGTGCGCTGTACTTCTCCTCGGCAGGCAACGAGGGCAACGTCGCCGACGGCACCGCGGCGCACTGGGAAGGCGATTTCGCCGACTCGGGTGTCACGGTGGGCAAGTTCGCCGGCACCGCGCACAATTTCGCCGGCGCGGGCGGCACGCAGGTCCTCGAACCGGTCTCCGACGATTCCTCGGCGAGCATTCCGGTCACCCTGCACTGGTCCGACCCGCTCGGCGCGGCTTCCGACGACTACGACCTCTACCTGCTCGACGCGGCGGGCAACGTCGTCTCGTTCAGCCAGGACGTGCAGGACGGCACGCAGGACCCGTACGAGCAGCTGGCCACCCCGCTGTTCGGCGGCACCGGCCTGCGCCTGGCCGTGGTCAAGTTCTCCGGCGAGGACCGCTACCTCTCGCTGACCGCGTTCGGCAGCCGGTTCAAGGACTCCGCGGGCGTGCTCGAGGGCTACTCCACGCCGGGCGTGGTGGTCGGTCACGGAGCGGCGCGCGACGCCTTCTCCGTCGCCGCCGCCCCCGCCGGACCGGCGTTCGGGCGTCCGCTCGAGCCCGGTGACCCGGCCAATCCGCAGGGCCCGTTCCCGGACGCGTTCTCCGCGGCGAGCAAGGCCGAACGGTTCAGCTCGGACGGTCCCCGGCGGGTCTTCTACGAGGCCGACGGCACGCCGATCACCCCTGGTGACGTCTCTTCGACCGGAGGCGAGGTCCGGGACAAGCCGGAGATCACCGCGGCCGATGGGGTGCGCACCTCGGTGAGCGGGTTCGACCCGTTCTTCGGCACGTCCGCCGCCGCACCGCACGCGGCCGCGATCGCCAGCCTCGTGCTCTCCGGCAACCCGGGACTGTCCGCTTCGGACGTCCGCGAGGCGTTTCTGCGCACCGCGGTCGACGTCGAAGCACCGGGTCCGGACAATCTGACCGGCGCCGGGGTACTGCTGGCGGACAAGGTGCTGGAGTACACCGGCGCCAGCCCTCAGCCCTACGCCCAGGCGCAGGAGCCCAGCGTCACCACTGCCGGCGGCGGCACGTCAGTGCAGCCGGGGGACACCGCGAAGGTCAGTCTGCCGGTGAAGAACAGCGGCGACGGTACGGCGGTGTCCACCAGCGTGGTGCTGACCTCGCCGACGGCGGGGGTCACCGTGGCGCCGCGGGCGAAGTCGTACGGGACGATCAGCTCCGGGCAGACGGGGGTGAACGACTTCACCGTGAAGGTGCCGGCGAACCAGGCGCTCGGCACACCGGTGGTGCTCACCGCGAAGGTGACTTTCGCCGGCGCGTTCTCGCCGCTCACCAGCACGTTCGAAATTCCGGTCGGCACGACGTCACCGGTCGCGAAAACCTTCGCCTACACCGGCCCGGCGGTGCCGATTCCGGACGATTCGCAGGTCGGGGCGTCGGTGCCGCTCGTGGTCACCGGTGTCGGCCCGGTCGCGAAGGTGTCGCTGTCGATCGACGGCACCACCTGCACCGACGGCCAGGGCGCGACCACGGTGGGCATCGACCACAGCTACGTCGGTGACCTGGTCGGCACGCTGACCTCGCCCTCGGGCGCCGAGGCGACGCTGTTCCAGGGGGCAGGCGGCAGCGGCAACAACCTGTGCCAGGTTGTGTTCGACGATTCCGCGGACCTGCCGCTCAGCACGGTCACCGCCGCGGACGCGCCGTTCACCGGCACCTACCGGCCGCTGCTCGCGCAGAAGCCGGCGGCCGGCGGTTCCGCGGACGGCACCTGGACGGTCACGGTGCTCGACACCGCCGGCGGGGACACCGGCTCACTGCGCAGCGTTTCCCTGCACGTGAACGGGTTCGTCACGCCAGGGCAGGCGGCAGCGGTGCACAAGACGGTGACCAGCGGACCGGTGCGGGCCGCGATCGCCTGAACCAGCGCGGGAACAGACGGGGCCGCCGCGGCCGGACGCGACCGCGGCGGCCCCGTCGTCCGAAGTGGACGCCGCCGAAGTCCGGACCGGAGACGGACGCCGCCGGAGTGGGTACTGATGAAGCGAACGCCGCCGGAGTAACACCCGCCGAAGCCGGCTTCGCTGTCCCGCACGCCGCCGAAGAGGGAGTCGTCGAGGCGGGCATCGCCGGTGGGAAAGCACCGGGACCGGCCGCGTTAGCAGCCCGTCCGGAGTGAGTCCCGCCACGGCCGGGAAAACGGCTCGACGCCGCCTCGTACACTGGTGTCGTGGTCATCAAGGAGCTCGTGCGGATCCAGAGAGAGTAGCCGCCGTTGCCTCGCGCGCCTGCCGCGCCGGGGCTCGTCAGCGTCCCTGCTTCCCCCTTCCGACTCCGGAGTTTTCCATGATCACGGCCACCGGCCTTGAGCTGCGCGCGGGTTCGCGCATCCTGCTGAACGGCGCCACGCTGCGCATCCAGTCCGGCGATCGCATCGGCCTCGTCGGCCGCAACGGCGCCGGCAAGACCACCTCGCTGAAGGTCCTCGCCGGCGAGGGTGAACCACACGCCGGCGACCTGCGGCGCAGTGGCGAGCTCGGCTACCTGCCGCAGGACCCGCGTGAGGGCGACCTGTCGGTCACTGCCAAGGACCGCGTGCTCTCCGCTCGCGGGCTGGACTCCCTGCTGCGCAACATGGAGAAGGCGCAGAACGAGATGTCCGAGCTGGTCGACGACAAGCAGCGGGACAAGGCGATCAACCGCTACGCCCGGCTGGAGGAGCGGTTCGCCTCCCTCGGCGGATACGCCGCGGAGAGCGAGGCCGCGCGGATCTGCTCGAACCTCGGCCTGCCCGACCGGGTGCTCGCGCAGACGCTGAGCACGCTTTCGGGTGGCCAGCGGCGCCGGGTGGAGCTGGCGCGCATCCTGTTCGCCGCGGCGGAGGCGGGCGCGGGCGGCAAGTCGGAGACGATCCTGCTGCTCGACGAGCCGACCAACCACCTCGACGCCGACTCGATCACCTGGCTGCGCGGCTTCCTCAAGCAGCACGACGGTGGTCTCGTGGTGATCAGCCACGACGTCGACCTGCTGGCCGACGTGGTGAACAAGGTGTGGTTCCTCGACGCCACGCGGGGCGAGATCGACCTCTACAACATGAGCTGGCAGCGGTACCTCGACGCCCGCGCCACCGACGAGAAGCGCCGCCGCCGCGAGCGTGCGAACGCCGAGAAGAAGGCCTCCGCGCTGCAGCAGCAGGCAGCCAAGCTCGGCGCGAAGGCGACGAAGGCGGTCGCGGCGAAGAACATGGCCCGGCGGGCGGAGCAGATGCTGGCTTCGCTGGACGAGACCCGCCAGGCCGACAAGGTCGCCCGGATCAAGTTCCCCGAGCCGGCTCCGTGCGGCCGTACGCCGCTGACCGTCGAGGGCCTGTCGAAGTCCTACGGATCACTCGAGATCTTCACCGGAGTCGATCTTGCCGTGGACCGCGGTTCGAAGGTTGTCGTACTCGGATTGAACGGCGCCGGAAAGACCACATTGCTGCGCTTGCTGAGTGGATTGGAAACTCCGGATACGGGTTCCGTCGTTCCGGGTCACGGATTGCGTTTGGGCTATTACGCACAGGAACACGAAACGCTCGACCACGAAGCGAGCGTGTGGGAAAACATCCGGCATCTCGCGCCGGACACCGGAGCACAGGAGTTGCGGAACCTGCTCGGTTCGTTCCTGTTCACCGGCGAACAGCTCGAACAACCCGCGGGTACCCTCTCCGGCGGCGAGAAAACCCGGCTCGCGCTGGCCGGGCTGGTCTCCGGTCAGGCCAACGTGCTGCTGCTGGACGAGCCCACGAACAACCTCGATCCGGCCAGTCGTGCGCAGGTCCTGGACGCGCTGCGCAGCTTCGCCGGTGCGGTCGTGCTCGTGACGCACGATCCGGGCGCGGTCGAGGCACTCGAACCGGAACGGGTGATCCTGTTACCGGACGGCACCGAGGACCACTGGTCGGCGGAATATCTGGAACTTGTGCAGCTGGCCTGACTCGGTGCGTCCGTCCGGGTGCCCACCGTGGTGACAGAAGCACTGGAATGGCCCAATGTGATCGCTTTTCGGCGAGTTTTACGGCTGTCGTCTGGCATTCCGGCCCATAGTGTTCGATCATTGCCCCGGCAGGGGCCCGGTAAGGGTCCGGAACAACCACTCGGCGGGAAGGCGATCGACGTGGCTGATCTCAAGAAAGGCGCGCGGATCACCGGCAACACGCGCGACAAGCTGGCCGCTGACCTGAAGAAGAAATACGAGAAGGGGTCGAGCATCCGGGCTCTGGCGGAGTCCACCGGACGGTCCTACGGGTTCGTCCACCGGGTTCTGTCCGAATCCGGTGTCCAGCTGCGGGGGCGTGGCGGCGCCACGCGGGTCAAGAAGAAGTAGCAGTACCCAGGCCACTGCGCGGGGGGCGCAGGGCCGGTCCGGACGCCCGGAACGTGAGCGCCGCTCCGAGCAGGACCAGCGGATAGACCAGGTAGCCGTAGCGGGTTGCCGGGGTGAGCAGGATCAGGGCGCCGAGTCCGACAGCGATCCGCACGAGTGCGGCGGATCCCGTCGCGGGGGGCCGGCGCACCAGCCAGACCAGCATCGCCACCGCCGCGATGCCCACCAGGACCAGGGCGACCGCGGTACCGGCCGAGCCGGTCTCCGCGATCAGGTGCCCGGGCAGCGGGCTCGCCGCGGGCGAACGCACCGCGCCCATGCCGAGCGGGAACCGCAGCACGTGCTCGACGAACGCACGGGGATTCACCAGATACACCGGCAGATGCAGGACCACCGTCGTCGTGACCACAGTGGTCACGAACCGGGCAAGTGCGGTGTACCCACCGGGTTTTCCGCCGCAGGTGCGGAAATACAGGAGCATCGCGAGAACCGCGAAGGCCGGCGCCGCGATGAGTTTCGCGCTGATCACCAGTGCCAGCACGAATCCCGACCAGCCGGCCCGCCCGGTCGCGGCGAGCGCGCAGGACAGCACCAGCAGGCCCACGATCGCCAGGTCCGGCCCGGCCACCGCCGAGGTCAGCGCCGTGAGCGGGCAGGCGAGCGCGAGTTGCGCGGACAACACCGGGATCCGCGGCCGGTTCAGCAGCCGCAGCGAACCGAGCACGCACAGGCAGGCCGCGAGCGCGAACATCCAGCGCGCGTCGGTCAGCGCGTCCGTGACCGGATTTCCGCCGAACAGCGCGCGTGGCAGGCCGAAAAGTGCCATCACCGGGCCGTAGGGCGTGTAGTCGTTCACCTCCGGCGCGCGGCCGAGCGTGGTCACGTCCACATAGGGCGTTCCGTGCTGCAGCAGCAGCGTCGCGCTGCGCTCGATCACCCACACTTCGGGTTGCGCGGCCCAGGAATCGGGCGTGACGAGCCAGTCCACTCCGGTCAGCCGGCGGATCACCAGCACCACCAGCGGGCACAGCATGGCCAGCAGCCCGATCGCGCCGATCCCGATCCAGCGCGAACCGAGCCGGCCGGTGTGGCGATGCAGTCGCGCGGAAACCAGCAGCCAGCCGCTGTGCGCGGCGGCGATGCCGTACCCGGCGATCGCGAACTGGCCCCAGATCCGGTACCCGTAGAACTGCGAGACGAACCCGGTGATCAGTGCGAAGACGAAGCAGCCGAGGTAGAACAGCAGGTCCCAGGTGAGCAGCCGGGTGCGCTGCGGGCCGGTCGCGCGGGCAGGGGCCATCAGCAGGTGCATGCGTTCCCTTCCGCCGCGGCCGACCGTGGCGACAGGCTACCGAGGGGGTCCGGGCCCGCCGCGTCCGCGGGGCCGGAATGCCGCGGGAAGAACCGCGAACCCGGTGGTGTTGTGCAGGTCATATCCGGAAAATAGCTCTAGTAATCTAGAGGTATTTCGAACTGGGGGGAGACTCCGATGGACAACACCTGGGCGTTGCTCGGGTCCGCGATGCGCGCCGCCGACACCCCGAGGGCGCTCACCCGCGGCACGGTGCGGCGCGTCGCCCGCTTCGCCCGCCCGCACTGGCGCGCGCTGCTGATCTTCCTGGTGCTGACGGTCGCCTCGGCGGTCCTCGCGGTGACCACGCCGGTGCTCGCCGGCAAGGTCGTCGACGCCATCGTCGGGGGGCACGACCTGACCACGGTCATCGTGCTGTCGGTGGTGATCGCGGTGCTGGCGATCGTGGACGCCGGGTTCGGCCTCGCCGAACGGTGGCAGTCGTCCCGGATCGGCGAGGGGATCATCCTCGACCTGCGGGTCACGGTGTTCGAGCACATGCAGCGGATGCCGATCGCGTTCTTCACCCGCGCCCGGACCGGGGCGCTGGTGAGCAGGCTGAACAACGACGTGATCGGTGCCCAGCGCACGTTCACCGCGACGCTGTCCGGCCTGGTCACCAACGTCATCCAGCTGGTGCTCTCGCTCGTGGTGATGGTGTCGCTGTCCTGGCAGGTCACGGTCGTCGCGCTGGTGCTGCTGCCGGTGTTCGTGCTGCCCGCGCGCCGGCTCGGCCGCCGGATGGCCGGCCTGCAGCGGGAGGCCGCGCAGCTGAACGCGGGGATGACCACGCAGATGACCGAGCGGTTCTCCGCACCGGGCGCCACCCTGGTGAAGCTCTTCGGCCGTCCCCGTCAGGAAGTTGCCGACTTCGCGGTGCGGGCCGGACGGGTGCGCGACATCGGGGTGCGCACCGCGATGCTCACCCGGTGGTTCATGACCAGCCTGACGCTCGTGTCCGCGCTCGCCCAGGCACTGGTCTACGGACTGGGTGGATACCTGGCGCTCACCGGACGGCTCGAAGCGGGCACCGTGGTCGCGCTGGCGTTGCTGCTGACCCGGCTCTACACGCCGCTGACCGCGCTGGCCAACGTGCGGGTGGACGTGATGACCGCGCTGGTCTCGTTCGAGCGGGTCTTCGAGGTGCTGGACCTGAAGCCGATGCTCGACGAGCCGGCCGACCCCACGCCGATGCCCGTGGGCGGGGTCGCGGTGGAGTTCGCCGACGTGCGCTTCGGCTATCCCGCGCCGGACCGGTTCTCCCTCGCCTCACTGGAGGACGTGGCCACTGTGGACAGCCGGGGCGGCGAGGAGGTCCTGCACGGCGTGAGCTTCCGCGCCGAGGCCGGGCAGATGGTCGCGCTGGTCGGACCGTCCGGAGCGGGCAAGTCGACGATCGCGTCCCTGCTGCCGCGGCTGTACGACGTGGACGGTGGCGCGGTCCGGCTGTCCGGGGTGGACGTCCGGGACCTCAGCTTCGCCGCGCTGCGGGACACCGTGGGAGTGGTGACCCAGGACGGGCACCTGTTCCACGACACGATCCGCGCCAACCTGGCCTACGCCCGGCCCGGCGCGACCGACGACGACCTCTGGACCGCGCTGGCCCAGGCCCGGCTGGAGGATCTGGTGCGGTCGCTGCCGGACGGCCTCGACACCACCGTCGGCGAGCGTGGTTACCGGCTTTCCGGCGGCGAACGGCAGCGGCTCACCATCGCGCGGCTGCTGCTGGCGCAGCCGAAGGTCGTGGTGCTCGACGAGGCCACCGCGCATCTGGACTCGGAGTCCGAGGTGGCCGTGGGCGAGGCGCTGACCGGCGCACTGGCCGGCCGGACATCGCTGGTGATCGCGCACCGGCTGTCCACCGTCCGCGCCGCTGACCAGATCCTCGTGGTGGAGGACGGCGTCATCGTGGAACGCGGCACCCACGACGACCTCCTGGCCCTCGAAGGCCGCTACGCGGACCTGTACCACACGCAGTTCTCCGAGGAGCCCACCGCGGCGTGACGGCCTGCCGTGAAGGCCTCCGCCGGGGAACTGGAGGAGGCCTTCACGGACTGGCGTACGGTTCAGCGCAGCGCGGGCACCCGCGGGCCGTACTTGGCCAGCAGCGCCGCGTTCGCCTCGTCCCCGCCCTCCACATTGGAGCTGCGCCACAGCGGTACGTCGAGCCCCTCGGCGGTGCCGCGGTCGAGCACTTCGGCCAGGATCAGGTTCCACAGGAACGCGTTGACCACTGTGGACAGCGGCGCCGTGCGCGGTGCGCCGGGGGGATGGCTCGCGTCGCCGGGGACGACCAGCGAATCGATGACCACGGTGCCCTCCTCGACGAGGGTGCTCGACGAGCGGCGCGGCGCGGCGGCCACACAGGCCCGCGACGTCACGGCGATCACCGATGCGCCCCGGCGGCGGGCGCCCGCGGCCAGCTCGACCGGGTACGGGTTCACCCCGGACGTCGAGAACACCACGAGGACGTCGTCCGGTCCCGGCGCGCGTTCGGTGAGCACCTCCTCGGCCAGCCCGCTGCGGCGCTCGGTCTTCGTGCTGTGCTGCGCGCCGTGCAGCGGCAGCAGCTCCGGGTGGTAGACGGGATAGACGCAGGCGAGCCCGCCCGCGCGGTAGAAGGTCTCGGCGACCGCGGCGAGCGAATGCCCGGCTCCGGCGGTGAACACGAGCGAGTCCGCCCTGATCACCCCCAGCAGCAGGTCCGCCGCCGCGGAGCACTGCCCTGCGTTGGCCTCGGCCGCCGCTTCGAGCTTCTCCGACGTGCTCTTCCAGATCTCCGTGGCGCTCACCACACCTGCCCTTCCTCGCGGGTCCGGGCGCCGAATGTATCGCGTGCGCACGCTTCGTGGTGGATTACCGTGGAGCAGGACTGGACCAATGGAGGCAGCTGGTGGCGGAGACGGGGCCGGGCCTCACCCGATGGCGCCCTCGCGGCAGCACGCGCGCGGTGGCGCTCGTCCTGCACGGCGGGGCGGAGCACGGCACCGCGCAGGTGCGCCCGTGGCGGCTGGCCTACCTGCGGATGGTTCCGCTGGCCCGGGCACTGCACCGGGCGGGCCGGGCCGACGGGCTCGAGGTACTCCTGCTGCGCAACCGCCTGTACGGCTGGAACGCGCCCGCGGAGAACCCGGTCCCGGACGCGCGATGGGCGCTGGAACGGATCCACGCCGACCACCCGGGCGTGCCGGTCGTGCTGGTCGGCCATTCCATGGGCGGGCGGGTCGCCCTGCGGGTCGCGGACGATCCGGCGGTCCTCGGCGTGTGCGCGCTGGCGCCGTGGACGCCGCCCGGCGAGCCGGTGGACGCGGTGCGTGGCCGTTCGGTGCTGATCGTGCACGGCACCCGTGACCGGATGACCTCACCTGCCGCGTCCTACGCCTTCGCCGCGCGCGCCCGCGCGGTGGCCGAACGGGTCGTCCGCTACGAGATCGCCGGGGAGGGGCACGCGATGCTCCGCCGTCCCGCGGTCTGGACCAGGCTGATGTGTGCTTTCACACGGGAGCTGACCGGAGCCGGGGAAAAGGACGAGACTTTCCGCCGGGCCGCGGCCGCGCCCGGCGACGAGGGGCTGCGCCTGCCCGGATGAACGGCCAGGTCGGGAGCGCGCGCGGGGCGGCCCGGGAATACCATCGAGAAGGGGCCGGAAGGCCCGTCCGGAGGGAGTGTCTTGTCCACGTCAAGTGTTGACCGGCCGGCGGAGCCGACCACGCAGCCGGTGCCCGACGAATCCCGGTGGCCGGGGCTGGCCACGCCACCGCATTCGCCGGTACGGGCCCGCGCCGCGGAGGCGTTGTTCCGCCGTGCGGTGAAAGCGCTGGACGTGCGGGTCACGTTCCCGGACGGCACGGTGCTCGGCGCCGGCGGACCGGAAGCGCCGGAAATGCGGATCCTGCGCCCGGCGGCGTTCTTCCACCGGCTCGGCGCGGACGCCAAGATCGGCTTCGGCGAGGCCTACATGGTCGGCGACTGGACCACCGCCGACCTGCCCGGCGTGCTGACCCCGTTCGCCGAGCGGCTGGCCACCATCGTGCCGCCGTTCCTGCAGCGGTTCCGCCGGCTGGCCGAGCGCACCCAGCCGGCCGCCGAGGAGAACACCATCGAGGGCTCCCGTTCCAACATCCACCGCCACTACGACCTGTCGAACGACCTGTTCGGCGCGTTCCTGGACGAGTCGATGATGTACTCCTCCGCGCTGTTCGGGCCCGCCGACACCCTCACCCAGGCGCAGCACCGCAAGCTGGACAGCGTGCTCGACTACGCCGGCGTACGCGAGGGCAGCGAGGTGCTGGAGATCGGCACCGGCTGGGGCGAGCTGTCCATCCGCGCGGCCTCGCGCGGGGCGAAGGTCACGTCGCTGACCATCTCGCAGGAGCAGAAGGCGCTCGCCGACGCCCGGATCGCCGAGGCCGGCTTCTCCGACCGCGTCGACGTGCGGCTCTGCGACTACCGCGAGGCCACCGGCGAGTACGACTCGGTGGTCAGCGTGGAGATGATCGAGGCGGTCGGCGCGGCGTACTGGCCCGCGTTCTTCGGCACCATCGGCGGGCGGCTGCGCCCGGGCGGCCGGTTCGGGCTGCAGGCCATCACCATGGACCACGACCGGATGGTGGCCTCGGCACGGTCCTACACGTGGATCCACAAGTACGTCTTCCCCGGCGGCATCATCCCCTCGGTCCGCGCGATCGAGGAGGGCATGCGCGACAACACCCGGCTCAAGCTGGCCGGGATGCGGGAGTTCGGCCAGGACTACGCCCGCACGCTCAGGTTGTGGCGGGAGCGCTTCCAGCAGCGCTGGGAGGACATCCGCGGGTTCGGCTTCGACGACGTGTTCCACCGGATGTGGGAGTTCTACCTCGCCTACTCCGAGGCGGGCTTCCGCTCCGGGCACCTGAAGGTGCACCAGTTCGGGTTCGCCGACCCCCGCTGACCTCGCCGCTGCCCGCCGGCACAACCCGTCCCGGGTGCCGCACGTCCTCTGTGTCGGGGAGTGCGGTTCACTGGGCCGCACACGACCACCGGATCCGGGGAACGGGGAAGAGACCGATGACGTACGGAGGCGACGACGGCAGGCGGCGGATGCCGCCCCGGCCACCGCAGCCCGCCGCGCGCCCGCGGCAGCACCAGCGGGCGCAGATGATGCCGCTGCCGGGGCGCGGGCCGAGCCCGTACGACAGCCGCACCAGACCGATGGGCACGCCGGGGCACGGCCCGGGGGAGCCGCCGCCCCCGCCGCCGCGGCAGCCCCCGCCGGGGCAATCGGCGCCGCGGCCGCGCCGGCGTCGCCGCTGGGGCGTCGGCAAGGTCCTGATGACGCTGCTGCTCGTCGTCGTGCTGTTCGTCGGCGGGATCTGGGCGTACCTCGAGTTCTCCATCAACCGGGTGGACGCGCTGAGCGACTACTCCGGCCGTCCGGCCGCCGCGTCCGGCGCCAACTGGCTGATCGTCGGCTCGGACAGCCGCGCCGGGCTGACCTCGGAACAGGAGGAGAACCTCGCCACCGGCGGGGAGACCGACGCGAGCGGGCAGCGCACGGACACCATCATGGTCGCGCACGTGCCGGACAACTCGACGAAGCCGACGCTGCTGAGCCTGCCGCGTGACTCCCGGGTGAAGATCCCCGGCCACGGGACCAGCAAGATCAACGCCGCGTTCGCCATCGGCGGGCCGGCGCTGCTGGCGAAGACCGTCGAGGGGGCCACCGGCCTGCACATCGACCACTACGCGGAGATCGGCTTCGGCGGGTTCGCGAACATCGTCGACGCGATCGGCGGGGTCGACATGTGCATCGAGAAGGACATGAACGACCCCAAGACCGGCATCAAGATCAAGGCTGGCTGCCAGCAGCTCGAAGGCCGCGAGGCGCTCGGCTTCGTCCGGATGCGCTACAGCGACGCGACCCCGCGGTCGGACCTCGACCGGGTGGCGAACCAGCGCAAGTTCATCGGCGCGCTGGTCAGCCAGATCGCGAGCCCCGGCACGCTGCTCAACCCGTTCGACTTCTTCCCGCTGCTGTCCGCGGCCCCGGACGCGCTCACCATGGACTCCGGTGACCACGTGCACAACCTCGCCGGCCTGGCGCTGGCGATGCGGGGCATCTCCGACGGCGGGGTCGTCACCACCACCGTCCCGCTGACCAGTTCTTCGGCCGAGCACTGGGACAAGGCCAAGTCGCAGCAGCTGTTCGACGCGCTCAAGAACGACACCGAGGTGCCCCCGGACATCATCGTCAGCTGAGGTCCGGCGGATCGGGCCGGGCGCGGAAAATCATGCGCCCGTCCGGTGCCGGTCCTGCGACGATGGCGGTATGGACCCACTCACCGACGGCGTGGTCACGCTCGTCCGCTGGCGCCAGGAAGACCTCGACGTGCTCGTGCGCACCGTCTCCGGATCGCTCGAGCACCTCGGCGGCTGGCTCGGCTGGGCCACCGGGGGTTATGGCGAGGCCGATGCGAAGGAGTTCCTGCGGGCGCAGGAGACCGGCGAATCGCGGGACTACGCCATCCGCGGCCCGGGTGGCGTGGTGGTCGGTGGCTGCGGCCTGATGGACCGCGATCCCGGCCGGGAGATCGGCTACTGGCTGGCGAAGGAGCACACCGGCCGGGGTTATGTGACGCGCGCGGCGGCGCTGCTGGTGGCCGAGTCCTGGCGCGAGGGCGCGACCTTCGTCGACATCAAGCACGACGAACGCAACGAACGCAGCGGCGCCGTCCCCCGCCGCCTCGGCTTCATCCACCACGGCGAGGAACTCGCCGACCCGGTCGCCCCGGAGTGCTCGGGCTTCACCCACGTGTGGCGCATGACCCGACCGGAGTGGATCGGCTGACGTGCTCCGGCCGGGGTGAGGCGCGTTGGTGACGTGCACCGGCCGGGCTGGGGTGCAGCTGCGACCGCGGTCCGGTCGAAGCGGCGTGGGCGGCGAAGGCTGACCGGCCGGGCCGGGGTTGGCGGCGACGGCTGACCCGGCGGAAGTCAGGCCGCGCCCGCCAGCTGCCACCACCCGGGTGCGGCCCTGCGGCCATGGTCAGCGGAGCCGGCCGGCCCACCCCGGCCGGAGCACGCCTCAGGCCTTCGCGCGTTCTCGCAGTACTTCCAGGGCTCGGTCGGCGTGCGTGGTGAAGTTGAGCTCGCTCTTGACCACCTCGAGCACGCGGCGGTCGGTGCCGATCACGAACGTCTGGCGTTTCGTGTGCAGTGGCAGGATCTTGCGCCACACGCCGAACTGCTTGGCCACCGTTCCGCCCACATCGGACAGCAGGGGATAGTCGAAGCCGTTGGTGGTGGAGAAGGTGCGCTGCTTGTCCACCGCGTCCGGGCTGATGCCCACGCGCTGGGCGCCCACCGCGGCGAACTCCGCGGCCAGGTCGCGGAAGTGGCAGCTCTCCGCGGTGCACCCGCCGGTCATCGCCGCGGGGTAGAAGAACAGCACCACCGGGCCGTCGGCGAGCAGGGTGGACAGGGTGCGGTCGGTGCCCTGGTCGTCGGGGAGGGTGAAATCGGGCGCGAGGTCGCCGGTCTGCATGGGGGTCCTTCCGGGTCGGGGTGGCAGCGCCATCCTGCCCGGAGTTCGGAGCCGCCGGGGACGTGGATGGGTCAGCGGGCGTGTCGTTCGATCATCTCGTCCACCTCGTCGCCGGTGGCCGAGTCGGTGACGAACGCGCCGCGCGCGGCCAGCACCCCCAGCTCCCGCAGCCGCTGGGCGTGCCCGGCGCTGCGCACCCCCTCCGCGCCGATCCGCAGGTTCAGCTCCTTGGCCCGGGTGACGAGCTGGCCGAGGTGGCGCACATCGGTCTCGGCGGGGTCCTCGGCGAGCGCGTCGATCACCGCGCCACTGAGGATCACGTGCCGCACCGGCAGCCCGAACCGGGGGATCAGCTCGAGATCGGACGAGCCGGAAATCGTGAGCACCAGCTGCGCGCCCAGGTCGGCGAGCACGGTGAAGGAATCCAGCACCTCGCCCTTGCCGTCGAACATCGACTCGCGGTCGGTGCACAGCCGCAGCGCGCGGGCGGGCAACGCGTGCCGGTCGAGCTGTTCCTTGACCAGCAGCACCAGATCGGGATCGGTGGCCAGCCGCTTCGGCAGCCGGATGCACACGTCCGGCGCGGCGTCGCCGTACCGGTCGCGCCAGCGCGCGGTGGCCGCCAGCGATTCGGCCAGCAGCCACCGGCCGAGCGGCACGGTCATGCCGGTGGTCTGCGCGAGCGGGTAGAACTCGGCGGAGTCGAGCTCGCCCTGCTCCGGATGATGCCAGCGCAGCCCGGCGTTCACCGCGGCGATCTCGTCCGGTTTGGCCAGCTTCACGGTCGGCTGGTAGATCAGCGAGAACTCGCCGTTCTCCAGCGCCCCCGCGATCACCGCGCCGAGCTGGTACCGGCTGCGGTCGTGGGCGTCCTGCTGCGGATCGAACAGCATCCACTGCGCCTTGCCGGCCTCCTTCGCCCGGTGCAGCGCGAGTTCCGCGGCCCGCAGCAGCTCGACGTGCTCGCCCTCGGCGGCCGGGCGCACCACGATGCCGGCGCTCGCGCTCACGCCGATGCCCTGCCCGTCGAGGTAGTCCGGCTCGTTCAGGTCGGCCAGCGCGCGGTCGACGAGTGCCACCGCGTGCGGCCGGGTCAGCTGCGGACCGCGCAGCAGTGCCGCGAACCCGTCGCCGGACAGCCGGGCCACGTAACCCTCGTAGCCCTCGTGCGGTCCGCCGAACACGGCGTTCAGCTTGCCCGCCACCTTCTTCAGCACCTGGTCGGCCACCCCGGTGCCGAGCCCGTCGTTGACCACCCGGAACCCGTCGACGTCCAGGTAGACCAAGGCGATCTCACCGTCGTCGGCCGCGGCGAGCGCGGCCTCGAGCCGGGCGGTGAAGGCGGCACCGTTCGGCAGTCCGGTGAGCGGATCGTGCAGGTTCTGGTGCAGCAGCCGTTCCCCGAGCAGGTGCAGGTCGTCCGCGTCGGCGGCCATCAGCACCGGGAAGCGGGTGCCCGGCTGGTCGCCGGGCAGCGAGGCGAGCGTGACGTTCGTGATCAGGCCGCCGTCCACGCGGTGGTCCAGGTGGACGCCCCGCACCGTCCGCCGTTCGTCGCCGGCGTCGGTGATCCGCTCCAGCCCGGCACGCAGCCGGCCGGCGTCCTGCGGGGTGGCGGCCAGTTCTGCGAGGTGCCTGCCCAACAGCCGCTCGGTCGCGGCGCCGAGGAGTTTCGCGAGCGCCGCGTTCGCTTCCACGATGACGCCGGAGGGGTCGGCCAGCGCGATGCCGATCGGCGCGGCGCCGAACAGCGCGGTGAAGCGGAGCAGCGCACCGTCGTCCGCCGGCGGGGCAGCGGCGACCTCGCCGGCGAAGGCGAGCAGCGTCCGCTCGAGCTCGGCGGCGGGGAGCGTTACTCCGTTGGTGTCGGTCAGCATGGCCGCGTACCTGCGCGCGGCGTCGACCCACCCTGGTGCGGGACCAGGCTCCGGCACACTCCACCTCTTCGGATGCGGACAAAGGCCAGCTCAAACCGGGTGCCGGGAAGCAAGGACCCACACTAGATGAGTGATTCCGTGAAGTTCGTGTGAAGTGGGGTCGCGTCGGCGGCAGAAGGGGGAGGTGCCCAAGGTCGATGTGTGGGCAAAGATCTGCGCTTTCTGCTCGTGCCACAAGGCTCGCCGAGTCGCCAAGACACGGGGTTGCCGCACCCGGATCGCCGCGAGGAGACCGGCCGTAACAGCACCCACGGACGACACCAACCAACCTCCGCTCTACTTACGCTTCCTGTCCGATCAAGCTGGGCTGTCAAGGGGTCCTTGAGGGACTTGGAGTCCCCCAAGGCGACTGCCTGATTGTTTACCTACTTGTGAACTCGGACGACGGCTCGTCGGGAGGTTGAGCAGGGCAGCCGACCGGACCACGCCGTAGTGCGGTTCGTCAGACCTAATCGGTCGTGTGCTCGTCGGGTGTCGGGCATGATGGCTGACGTGAGTGAGCCTGCCGACGCGACCTCTGGTCACGATGTCCCGCCGAGCTTCGCCGATGAGTTGCGCCGGAGGGCGGCAGCTTTCCGGGCGTGTGCGGAGACCGAGGGACGGGCCGCCGGGTTGTTCGCCGGGCTTGATGAGCGAGGGCTCCCCGGCATGGCCGACATGCGGAGCCGTTCCGAGCGTGCTGTGCGGATGCTGACGCAGGTGGCTTCGGTGAACGCCGCGCAAGCACTCGCTTACGACGAGATGATCGCGGCCGGTGGTCCGGACGACGCTCGGGCATACGTTGAGTACGAGGCCACCACACGGCGTCTACTTGCGCTGATGCCCGCCGACACGCTCGCCGACTGACGGTCGAGGCGCGTCGGAAGCCCGATGGGACGGGCGGGACGGGTCGTCGGGGGAACCCGCCCCGCCCTGCTTTGGGGCCGGTGGCTGTCCCGGCCAGCCGGTGAGCGGAGGCTCAGCGGCAATCGTTCGCGCGGGCTGCCGCGACTGCCTTGGACGCGGCACCGATCAGGCGTTGCCATCCGGCGAGGTGTGAGAGCAGTTGGTCACGGCCACGGTCCGAGAGCCGCCATGCTGACCGCCGCCCGTCCGTTGTCGGTCGCGTGGTCAGGTAACCCGCTATGCGCAGCGTGGCCAGTTGTTTCGACAGAACGGCCGGAGGGAGCCCCAGTTCTTCGCGGAGCGCCGAGTAGTCGTGCCACTGTTGGTCCGCCAGGAAGACGGCGATCAGTAGTCGCACTGGGGTCACGTCCGGCGGAGTGGTGTATGAGATCGACTCCGCGTGATCTTGGTTCGGGATTCTAGGCGGTTATTGCCTCGGTTGTCATGAGTGCCTCGCTGCCGGTCGGTGCGGCTTCGGTGGTGACGATGCGGATGCGTGAGCGGGCCAGTAGATCGAGGCCCATGTAGCGGCGGTTCTCGGTCCACTCATCACTCTGTTCGGCCAGGACGGCGCCGACGAGGCGGATCAGGGAGTCGCGGCCGGGGAAGATCCCGACCACGTCGGTGCGACGGCGGATCTCCTTGTTCAGTCGCTCTTGAGGGTTGTTCGACCAGATCTGGCGCCAGACCTCGCGCGGATATGCGGTGAACGCCAGCAGCTCATCGCGGGCGTTGTCGAGGTGCTCGGCTGCGTCGGGCCAGCGCGCGGTGAGAGTGTCGACCACGCGTCCGTACTGGGCTGTGACGGCGTCGGCGTCGGGCTGGTCGAAGATCGTGCGCACCTGCGTAGCGACATGCGGCTGCGCCGACTTCGGAACACGGGAGAGCAGGTTACGCAGGTAGTGGGTGCGACACCGCTGCCACGCCGCACCCGGCAACGCCGAGGCGATCGCCGCCACCAAGCCGGGATGGGCGTCGGAGATGACGAGCTGGACCCCGGACAGGCCGCGGGCGACCAGACCGCGCAGGAACGCCAACCAGCCCGCTCCGTCCTCGCTGGAGGCCACATCCAGGCCGAGGATCTCGCGGTGCCCGTCGGCGTTCACCCCGGTCGCGAGCAGCGCGTGCACGTTGACCACCCGGCCGTCTTCGCGGACCTTCACCGTGAGCGCGTCGACCCACACGAACGTGTACGGGCCCTGGTCGAGCGGGCGCTCGCGGAACGCGGCGACCTGCCCGTCGAGGTGCGTGGCCATCTCGCTGACCTGCGAACGCGACAGCGACTTCACCCCGAGTTGTTCGGCCAGCTTCTCCACCCGCCGGGTGGAGACACCGAGTAGGTAGGCCGTGGCCACGACGGTGACCAGGGCCTGCTCGGCGCGGCGGCGGTGGGTCAGCAGCCAGTCCGGGAAATAGGAGCCCTGGCGCAGCTTCGGCACCGCCAACTCGATCGTGCCCGCTCGGGTGTCCCACTCCCGGGCCCGGTAGCCGTTGCGCTGGTTCGTCCGCTCGCTGCTGCGCTCGCCATAGCCGGCCCCGCACTGCTGATCGGCCTGCGACGACATCAACGCGTTCGCCATCGTCGCGATCATCGTCTGCAACAGATCCGGCGACACACCCGCCGAGGCGAGCTCCTCGACAAGCTGGGCAGGGTCCACACTGTGTGGTGCGGCCATCGTGGTGGTCCTTCCTGGAGTTCCTTGGTCGGTACTCGAGAAAGATCACGCGGTGGCCGTCTCACGTCACGACGCCACGCCGCTCACCAGCGACGAACCCGTACACCACCTCCGCGGACGTAACCCCCACGGGCGGGACCAGGGACGGGTCTACGTCCTCGGTGAAGCCGCTGACGTGAACGAACCTTGCCATCAGGCGCCGCTCAGTTCAGGACTGGTCGGCGTCTGCCGTAGGCAGTCCGTACAGGGCATACCACCTAGACGGCTGATTCCGTGAAGTTAGTGTTAGTGGTCGTAGGCGATGAGTGATCGTTTGCTGGTCAGGCCGGTGTTCCAGTTGTGCCAGATGCCGGCGGCCATGGCCAGCAGGCGTTGGGCGACGCGGGTGAACACTCCGGCGGGGGTGCGTCCGCCGTGGGCTTCGAGGTCGAGCTGGCCCTTGAGGGTCTGGTTGACCGACTCGATCCGTTGACGGACACCGCCGAGGTTGCCGTTGCGGTAGGTCTCGTCCTTGCGGTCCGGGCGCAGCAACTCCAGCCCCATCGCCGCGGTCAGCTTCTTGAATTCCTTGCCGGCGAAACCCTTGTCCGCCAACAGGGTCTGGCCGTCACGAACGAGGTGGTGGTTGTGCTCGAGCAGGGCGGCCAAGACCTCGCGTTCGCCGAGTTTCGGGTTGGCCAGGCACCACATGATCGGCATGCCGTCGCCGGCGCAGACGAGGTAAAGCTTGAGCCCCCAATACCACCGAGAGTGTGACGCACAGTAGCCGTAACTGGCGTGGCCGGCCAGGTCGGAGCGCTTCACGGTTTCCCGGGACATCCCGCACGGCACCGGGGTGGCATCGGTGATCCACATGTCGTCAAACCAGGACGGACAGCACAGGGAAAGGGCCAGGATGGTCTTGCGCAGCAACGGTTCTGATGCCTTTAACCGCTTGTGGTAGCCGGACTGCCCAGGAAGATGAGCAAACCATTCACGCCACCGGGAGTCGGCATGAAGATGGCGAATCCATCGGCGCTCGGAGTCATACCGCAGCAACACTTGGGCAGTGGCCAGCGTGATCAACTCACTGTCCGTGAGTAGTGGGCGCCGTCCCCGGCCGGTCCGGGGCAGCACCACATGGTCATCGACGAGCACGTACAGTGCCGTCAGGAGGGTGTTCAGGTCGTTCTTCACAAAATGATCATGAGCACCCTCCACTCATGCCCACACTCGGGGCCACTTCACACGACCTTCACGGAATCACTCATCTAGGTACGAGTTGGCCGCGATTGATGCCACGGCACCACGGGCGAAACGGGGTGTCTACCGGCTGAACGAGTGATGGACGCTACACAACTGGTGACATCATGTCACCTTGAGTGCTCGATCGTGGTGATCTGGTGTGTCCGTTTTCCGGGCCGATACCCGCTTCTCGCGGCAGCCGTCAACGATAGGCGAGCCGTACCGGAAGCCCGTCGGCGGGCACCGGAAGCGAGACGTAATCCCACTTCACGTGGTAGTCCTCCGGCACCGACCAGCGGTAGGTCCGCAGCATCTCGTGCATCAGCGCCTTCACCTCGAGGCTGCCGAACTGCAGTCCGACGCACTTGTGCGCCCCGCCCCCGAAGGGCATCCAGGCGAAGCGGTGGGTCTTGTCCTCCCGGCGATCGGGCCCGAACCGCTCCGGGTCGAAGGACCTCGGGTCGGTCCAGCATTCCGGGTCGAAGTGGTTGATCGTCGGGGAAACACTGACCAGCGTGCGCGCGGGCAGGTGGTGGCCGAGCACCTCGGTGTCCTTTGTGGTCATCCGGGCCAGCGAGGGCACCGGCGCGCGCAGCCGCAGCGCCTCCTTCATCACCAGATCCAGTGTTTCGAGGCTTTCCAGTGCCTCGAGGTCCGGCAGCTCGTCGCCGAGCCGCAGCGATTCCTCCCGTGCGCGTTCCTGCCACTGCGGGTGCTTGGCGAGGTAGTAGGCCATCGCGCTGCTGGTGATGGTCGTGGTGTCGTGTGCGGCCATCATCAGGAAGATCATGTGGTTCACGACGTCCACGTCGCCGAACCGGTCGCCGTCCTCGGTGACGGCCTGGCACAGCGCGGAGAACAGGTCGTCCCCGCCGCCGGCCCGTTTCGCCGGCAGGTTCGCGCCGAAGTAGCGCTCCAGCAGTCGTCGCCCGCGCAGCCCTGCCGCCCAGCGGCCACCCGGCACCGGATGGCGTACCAGCGCGGTGCCGGCCCGCACGGCGCTCACGAAGGCGCGGTTGATCCGCGCCGCGTCGAACCCGCCGCCGGAGGACGGAAGATCCATGAACACCCGGGTCGCGACGTCGAGGGTCAGCTGCTTGAGCGCCCAGTACAGCCGTGGCCGTCCGCCGGCGCCCCAGGCGCGGATGCCTTCCCGCAGCGGCGGGCCCATCTGCGTGACGTAGCGCTCCAGCCGGTCCCGCGTGAACGCCTGCTGCATGATCCGGCGGTGCAGGTGGTGCTCGCCGAAGTCCAGCAGCATCAGCCCGCGTTCGAAGAAGTGCTCGATGAAGAACTTCCAGCCTTCCTGCGAGAACGCCTTGTCCTTGTTCACGAGCGCGATCCGGGTGGCCTCCGGCCCGGACAGCGACACGATCCGGCGGCCGAACGCGCCGGACCAGGACACCGGCCCGTACTGCTCGAAACGGCGGAAGGTGAACTCCAGGCCGAAACGCATCATGTCCGGCGCGTGCCCGACCACCGGCGGCCCGTCGTCGCCGAGGACCGGTTCCAGCCCGCTGCCCGGTGGTGGCGCGGCCAGCTCCCGCACCGGCCACCGCGCGCCGAGCCACCGCTCGTCCACGCCGCGGGGCAACGGGATCGCGGTCAGCGGAGGCATCCGCTCCCGCGCCGCGGAGGCCGCTCCGGTGATCCTGCCGGCTGCGCCGCGCATCCCGGCGACCCTCGCGGCTGCGGCGCTCGCTCCGGCGACTCTGGCGACTGCACCGCTCGCTCCGGCGACCCTGCCGACTGTGCCGGTCACGACGACCACCTCCGGGTACTGAGACCACGTCGGTTCCAGGGTGCGCCCTTGTTGACGCTGTGACAATACCCGTCCCGTGGCCCATCCGGGTGAGACCGCCGGGGCGGAAGTCCGTGCAGGCCTCTCCTTCAGGGAACAGATCCCCGAAGGAGAGGCCTGCACAGCAGCAGGGACGGGCAGGGTCAGCGCGGTTCGGCGCGTAGCTGCCGGGCCGCGGCGACAAGGTGCCGCAGCGCCGGTTCGACCTCGGCGTAGCCGCGGGTCTTGAGCCCGCAGTCCGGGTTGACCCACAGCCGGCCGGCGGGGACCGCGGCGAGCGCCGTCCGGACGAGGCCGGTCACCTCATCCGCGTCCGGCACCCGCGGGGAGTGGATGTCGTAGACACCCGGTCCGACCCCGCGCGCGAAACCGGCCGCGGTGAGGTCGGCCAGCACCTCCATTTTGGACCGTGCGGCCTCGATGCTGGTCACGTCGGCGTCCAGGGCATCGATCGCGGGCAGCACCTCGCCGAATTCCGAATAGCACATGTGCGTGTGGATCTGGGTGTGGTCCGCGACGCCCGAGGTGGCCAGCCGGAACGCGTGCACCGCCCAGCCGAAGTACTCCTCGTGCCCGGCCGCGCGCAGGGGCAGCAGTTCACGCAGCGCGGGCTCGTCGACCTGGACGACACGGATGCCCGCAGCCTCCAGATCGGCCACCTCGTCGCGGATGGCCAGCGCGACCTGCCGTGCGGTGTCGCCCAGCGGCTGGTCGTCGCGGACGAAGGACCAGGCCAGGATCGTCACCGGACCGGTCAGCATGCCCTTGACCGGACGTGCGGTGAGGGCCTGCGCGTGCCGTGCCCACTCGACGGTCATCGGCGCCGGCCGGGAAACGTCGCCGTACAGGATCGGCGGGCGCACGCAGCGCGAACCGTAGGACTGCACCCAGCCGTGCTCGGTGGCCGCGAACCCGGCCAGCTGTTCGGCGAAGTACTGCACCATGTCGTTGCGTTCCGGCTCGCCGTGCACCAGCACGTCCAGGCCGAGGTCTTCCTGCAGCCGCACCACGCGTTCGATCTCCGCGCGCATGGCGGCCCGGTATTCGCCGTCGCCGAGTCGGCCCGCCCGGTGCGCGGCCCGGGCCCGGCGGACGTCACCGGTCTGCGGGAACGAGCCGATGGTGGTCGTCGGCAGGTCCGGCAGATCCAGCGCGGCCGCCTGCGCGACGGCACGGTCGGCGTACGGCGGCCGGACGGCGTCGGCTTCGGTCAGCCCGGCGAGACGGGCGCGTACGGCCGGATCGGTCAGCTCCGTGGCGCCCGCGCGGTCGGCCACCGCGTCGCGGGCCGGGGTGAGGTCCACGTCCTCGCCGGCGAGCGCCTGTCCGAGCAGCACCACCTCGTCGACCTTCTGGCGGGCGAACGCGAGCCAGCTCCGCAGCCGCGGATCGAGCCGGGTTTCCGCGGTCACGTCGTAGGGCAGGTGCAGCAGCGAGCACGACGTGCTCACGCTGACCCGGGCCGCGGTGCCCACCAGCCGCCGTGCCCGCGCGAGCGCGCGGTCCGGATCGGTACGCCACACGTTGCGCCCGTCGACCACCCCGGCGAGAACTTCCTTGTCCCGCAGGGCACCTTCCACGACGACTTCGTCCACAAAGGACTCATCGGTGACGAGGTCCACCGCCAGCGCCTCGATCGGGGAGCGGGCCAGTACACCCAGCGCCCGGCCCAGCCTGCCGAAGTACCCGGCCACCAGCAGTTTCGGCCGGTCCGTCTCCTTCGCCAGCACGTGGTAGGCGCGGGTCAGCGCGTTCAGCTCGGCGGTGCTCCGGTCGGCCGCGAACGCCGGCTCGTCCAGCTGGACCCACTCCACGCCCTCGGCCCGCAACCGGCGCAGCAGCTCGGCGTAGGCGGGCAGCAGCTCGTCGAGCAGGTCGAGCGGCCGGAAACCGGGGGTGTCCGGCTTCGCGAGCAACAGGAAGGTGACCGGCCCGACCAGCACCGGGCGCGGCGTGACGCCGAGTGCGCGAGCCTCGCGGACCTCGTCGACCGGTGCGGTGCCGGTCAGCGTGAACCGGCTGTCCGGACCCAGTTCCGGGACGAGGTAGTGGTAGTTGGTGTCGAACCACTTCGTCATCTCCAGCGCGGGCGCGTCCGGCACCCCGCGCGCGGCGGCGAAGTAGGTGTCCAGCGGCGAAAGGCCCAGCCTGGTGAACCGCGCGGGCAGCGCGCCGAACAGTGTCGCGGTGTCCAGCATCTGGTCGTAGTGCGAAAAGGTACTCGACGGGACCGAGCCGAGACCCGCGTCGCGCAGGGCGGTCCAGGTCCGCTCGCGCAGCACCCGCCCGGTCTCCAGCAGATCGGCTTCGGTGCCGGCGCCCGCCCAGTAGGCCTCAAGGGCCCGCTTCAGCTCGCGCTCCGGCCCGATCCTCGGGTAGCCCAGGACAGTGGTGCCGATGGTGTCCACAGCATGCATCCTCACGTGCTCGCCGGAAGAGCCCGGGCACGCGGAAACCGTGCTTCGGTCGCGCCTTGTCCCACGAGGCCCGGACTCACGCACGCCGTCGGCGCGCGTACCACGGGCAGGTCTTCGGACTCGTGGGCGTAGCGCTCATGCCTACCGGCCGTCGCTTCCCGGGCTCGCGCCCAGTGCTGTACCGCTTGCGCGGTGACGGCTTCCGTTCCCACATACCGCTGCGGGGCAGTCCCGGATTCACACCGGGTTCCCTGTTGCCTCACCGGAACGCGGCTGTGCTCACAGGCGAACTCGGCCACGCCCCGGCGAACCAGTGGCGTGGCCGAGCCTAGCGGGCGGGCTCAGTCCCAGTCGAGGGCGCCGCCCGACTGGTACTCGATGACCCGGGTCTCGAAGAAGTTCTTCTCCTTCTTCAGATCCATCGCCTCCGACATCCACGGGAACGGGTTCTCCGTCTCCCCGAAAATCGGCGCGAGGCCGATCTGCTGGGCACGCCGGTCGGTGATGAAGTGCATGTACTGCTCGCACAGCTGCGCGGACAGCCCGAGCATGCCCCGCGGCATGGTGTCGCGCGCGTACGCGACCTCCAGCTCACAGGCGTCCTCGAGCATCCCGCGCACCTCCGCCTGGAACTGTTCGCTCCACAGGTGCGGGTTCTCGATCTTGATCTGGTTGATGCAGTCGATGCCGAAGTTCAGGTGGATCGACTCGTCGCGCAGGATGTACTGGTACTGCTCGGCGATGCCGACCATCTTGTTGCGCCTGCCCAGCGACAGGATCTGCGCGAACCCGGTGTAGAACCACATGCCCTCGAAGATCACGTAGAACGCGACCAGGTCCCGCAGGAAGGCCTGGTCGGCCTCCGGCGTGCCGGTCTCGAAGTCCGGGTTCTCCAGGTTCTGCGTGTACTTCAGCGCCCACGCGTCCTTCTCCGAGATGGAGGGAACCTCGCGGTACATGTTGAACAGCTCGCCCTCGACCAGGCCGAGGCTTTCGCAGATGTACTGGAAGGTGTGCGTGTGCACGGCCTCCTCGAAGGCCTGGCGCAGCAGGTACTGGCGGCATTCGGGGTTGGTGATCTGCCGGTAGACCGCGAGCACGATGTTGTTGGCCACCAGTGATTCCGCGGTCGCGAAGAAGCCGAGGTTGCGCTTGAGCATCTGCCGCTCGTCCTCGGTGAGGCCGTCGGTCGACTTCCACAGCGCGATGTCGGCCTGCATCGCCACCTCGGTCGGCATCCAGTGGTTGTTGCAGCCGGCCAGGTACTTGTCCCACGCCCACCGGTACTTCATCGGCAGCAGCTGGTTGACGTCGGCGCGCGCGTTGATCATCCGCTTGTCGTCGACGTCGATCCGGGCCGCGCCGACCTCGATCTCACCGAGACCGGTCGCGTCCGTGGTCTCCACGTTGGTCATCGTCTCCGGGTTTCCTTTACTGGCAGGCTTCGCAGTCGGGGTCGTCGATCCGGCAGGCGGCGCCCTCGGTGGCGACGAAGTCGACGTCCTCCACCTTCGGCATCTCCTTCGGCTCCGGGGTCGCGGCGGGTGGGGTGGCCGGGACCGCGGCCGCGGGCGAGGGGGACGGGCTGGGCGAGGGGGCCGGGGCCGGGGAAGCGCTCGCCGCGGGGGCGGCGGCCGGCGTGGCCGAGACGGCGTTGAGCTTGCCGTCGGTGCCGCGCAGGGTGCTCTTCTCCACGTGCGTGGCCGACCGCGCGCGCAGGTAGTAGGTGGTCTTGAGGCCCTTGTGCCAGGCGTAGCGGTACAGCTCGTCGAGCTTGCGCCCGCTCGGCGCGGCGATGTACAGGTTCAGCGACTGCGCCTGGTCGATCCACTTCTGCCGCCGCGAACCGGCGTCCACCAGCCACTTCGACTCGATCTCGAACGCGGTCGCGTACAGCGCCTTGAGATCGTCGGGCACCCGGTCGATCTGGCCGAGGCTGCCGTCGAAGTACTTCAGGTCGCTGACCATGACCTCGTCCCACAGGCCGCGCTCCTTGAGCGAGCGCACCAGGTGCGGGTTCACCACGGTGAAGTCCCCGGACATGTTCGACTTGACGAACAGGTTCTGGAACAGCGGCTCGATCGACTGGCCCACCCCGCAGATGTTGGAGATCGTCGCGGTCGGCGCGATCGCCATCACGTTGGAGTTGCGCATCCCGACGGTCTTCACCCGCTCCCGCAGCGGCGCCCAGTCCAGAGTGGACGAAGTGTCCACGTCGAGCGCGTCGCCCTGGCGAGCGTCGATCAGCAGCTGCATCGAGTCGATCGGCAGGATGCCGCGGCTCCACAGCGATCCCTCGAACGACTGGTACCGGCCGCGTTCCTCGGCGAGGTCGGTCGAGGCGGAGATCGCGTAGTAGGAGATGTGCTCCATGCTCTCGTCGGCGAACCGCACCGCGGCGTCCGAGGACAGCGGCACGCCCAGCTCGAACAGCGCGTCCTGGAAGCCCATCAGCCCCAGCCCGATCGGCCGGTGGCGCAAGTTGGAGCGGCGCGCCTCCGGGATCGTGTAGAAGTTGATGTCGATCACGTTGTCCAGCATGCGGACCGCCGTGCGCACGGTCTTCTCCAGCCGCGCGGTGTCCATCCCGGACGGACCCACGTGCTTGAGCAGGTTCACCGAACCGAGGTTGCAGACCGCGACCTCGTCGGTGCTGGTGTTGAGGGTGATCTCGGTGCACAGGTTGGACGAGTGCACCACGCCCGTGTGCTGCTGCGGCGAACGCAGGTTGCACGGGTCCTTGAAGGTGATCCACGGGTGCCCGGTCTCGAACAGCATGGTCAGCATCCGCCGCCACAGCTCCACGGCGCGGACCTTGCGGAACACCTTGATCTCGCCGCGCTCCGCGGCGGCCTCGTACTCGCGGTAGCGCTCGGCGAACGCGGTGCCGTAGAGGTCGTGCAGGTCGGGCGTCTCGTTGGGGGAGAACAGCGTCCACTGCGCGTCGGCCTCGACGCGGCGCAGGAACTCGTCGGGCACCCAGTTGGCGGTGTTCATGTCGTGCGTGCGCCGCCGGTCGTCGCCGGTGTTCTTGCGCAGGTCGAGGAATTCCTCGATGTCGACGTGCCAGGTCTCCAGGTACGCGCACGCCGCGCCCTTGCGCTTGCCGCCCTGGTTCACCGCGACCGCGGTGTCGTTGGCGATCTTCAGGAACGGCACCACGCCCTGGGACTGGCCGTTGGTGCCCTTGATGTGCGCGCCGAGCCCGCGGACCGGGGTCCAGTCGTTGCCGAGGCCGCCGGAGTACTTGGCCAGCAGCGCGTTGTTCTTGTACGCCTGGAAGATCGAGTCCAGGTCGTCGTCCATTGTGGTCAGGAAGCAGGACGAGAGCTGGGCGCGGGTGGTCCCCGAGTTGAACAGCGTGGGGGTCGAGGCCATGAAGTGGAACGTGGAGAGCAGCTCGTAGAACTCGATGGCACGGGATTCCCGGTCGTCCTCCCGAATCGCCAGGCCCATCGCCACCCGCATGAAGAACGCCTGCGGCAGCTCGAAGCGGACGCCGTCGTGGTGCTGGAAGTACCGGTCGTAGAGCGTCTGCAGGCCGAGGAAGCCGAAGTCGAGGTCACGCTCCGGATGGATCGCCGCGGTGATCCGGTCGAGGTCGAAGGTGGCCAGCTCGCCGTCCACCAGCTCCAGCTCGATCGCGCGGCGCAGGTAAGCACGGAAGTACGGCGCGTACTCGCCGGCCATCTCGTCCTGGCTGGCCTGGCGCGGGGTGCCGGCCAGGTAGCTGAGTGCCTCCCCGCGCAGCTTGTCCAGCAGCAGCCGGGCGCTCACGTAGGAGTAGTTCGGCTCCTGCTCGACGAGCACGCGCGCGGCCAGGATCTGCGCCAGGGCCAGCTCGTCGGCGCCGATGCCGTCGTAGAGGTTGCGCTTCGTCTCGGCCAGCACCGGCTCGGCCGAGGTGTCCTTGAGCCCGGCGACCGCTTCGCCGACGACGTGTGCCACGCGGGCCCAGTCGAGCGGGCGGACCGTGCCGTCGGCGCTCTTCACGCTGATCGCGGCTTCGGCCGGGGCGGGCGTGACGGCCTCGCGCGCCTTCGCGCGCTCCTCGCGGTAGAGCACGTAGGCACGCGCGACCTTGTGGTGTTCACCGCGCATCAGGGCAAGTTCGACCTGGTCCTGGATCTGCTCGATGTGCAGCGCGGCCTCCGGGCCGGCGTGCCGCAGTAGGGCGGCCTCCACCTGCGCGGTCAGTTCGGCGACCACGTGGTGCACGCGCGAGGACGCGGCGGCGTCGTCTCCCTCGACCGCGAGGAAGGCCTTGGTCAGCGCGACCGAGATCTTGCCCGCGTCGAAGGGCGAGACGCTGCCGTCCCGCCGGATGACGTGGACGGTGCTCGGCGTCCGCTCCGCCGTCGCCGGCGGTCGCTGACCGGTTTCCACTGACATGCGTGTCTCCCACCTCGCCGACCCGAAAAGGGCGCGTTCGTGCCGCACACGGCCCGGCGGGGCCCTGCGCTGCGGTTTTCCGAAACTGCCCGGCGACCCTCCCGAAGCGGTCTCCCCGTCGCTGGGGGCTGCCGGTGATCAGAGACTACATGTAGGGGTAATGGCTTGCACGTGCCCCAAGGGGTGGCGTGTCGAGGCTTCACCCTCGCGGGTTATGCGATCACCGAGAGGCGCTGGTGGAGCGCTCGCGCGGACCGAAGGTGAGGCGGAAACCGCGCAGCGCGGCACTCGCCACGGGCCGTCGTCCGGCGAGGTGCCCGAGCGGTCCGCCGGGGTTGATCGACCAGTCGGCGGCGGCCGCGTACGGCTTCGCCCGCCAGCGGACCGGAGTGCGCGCGAGCCGGCCGCGCAGCGTCTGCGCGATCTCGAACCGGGCGGGCACGGCGACCGGCAGCCCGGCCCGCGGGGTGAACGCGGCGGTGGCGATCCAGTCGTCCCCGGTGGCCGCGGTGAACGTGCGCCCGCCGGTGAAAACGAGGGACGCGAGGTCCTTCGGGATACCCCACAGCTCCCGTCCGCCGTCGCGGGAAACCTCGCTGTCGACCCAGATTTCGGTGATCGACGCGGCCAGTCCGCGCCCGCGCACGGCGACCGCGGAGAGCAGTTCGTGGTAGCTCAGCTGACCCGGTGGCAGGTAGTCGATCCAGGCGGCGAACACGGACGCGTGCCCGGCGAGCAGCACCGGTTCCACGCCCGCGGGAAGGTCGGGCAGCTCGGCGGCCGGCAGTCGCCACATCGACAAACGGGCTTCCCCGGCCAGCTGCCAGGGCTCGGGTGGATAGCCGGTCACGTGTTCACCCACGGCAGGTACGACGGCAGGTCGGTGCCGACCCGTCCGGGGAATTCGGGTGGGCGTTTCTCCAGGAAGGAGCGGACTCCCTCGACCGCGTCGGCGTTCGCGGGCAGATCGCCGACCAGCTTCGAGTCCAGCTCGTGCACCTCGTACGGCGTGGGTGCCGCCGCCATCCGGTGCAGCATCTGCCGGGTGAGCGCCACCGCGACCGGCGCGGTGTGCGCGGCGAGCTCCGCGGCCAGCTGCTGTGCCTGCGCGAGCACCTCGTCCGGCGGGACGACGCGGTGCACGAGGCCGGCTCGCAGCGCCTCGTCCGGGCCGAACACGCGGCCGCTGAGCAGCCAGTCGAACGCGGTGCCCATTCCCACGAGCCGCGGGAGGTACCAGGCGGCCCCGCCTTCGGGGGCGATGCCGCGGCGGGTGAACACGAACCCGAACTTCGAATCCGTCGAGGCGAGGCGGTAGTCGCAGGAAAGCGTGATGGTGATCCCGGCCCCGACCGAGGCGCCGCGCAACGCGGCGATGACCGGGGTGGCCATGGTGAAGATCCGGCGGGAGACCCGCCCGGCCGGCTCCTGCCATCCGGGTGGCGGCCCGTCCCCGGTGCCGAAGTCGAAACCGCCGGAGGCGAGGTCCGCGCCCACCGAGAAGTCGGTGCCGGTGGTGCCGAGCACGACGGCGCGCACGTCGTCGTCGCGGTCCGCCCGCTCGAGCGCGTCGGCGAGCTCGTCGGCCATCCGCACGGTGTAGCCGTTGCGTGCCCGCGGCCGGTCGAGCAACACCGTCGCCACCCGCGCGGTGACCTCGTAGCTGACCTCCGCGTAGGAATCCATGCGCCGAAAATAGGCCACCACGGCGTTGCTGACAAGCTGTCAATAAGACGGGCCGGCCCCGGTGAACATGGTGATGAGGCTCTGCGGCGCGGCGTCACCGAACATGAGTTCGTGCAATTGCGCGCCGTCGGCGGCGGCTTCCGCACTGCGGGGGAACATCGCCCGCTCGTACTCGGCGAGCGCGGTTTCCGCGTCGCCGGGGTGGGCGGCCAGTGCCGCACCGAGTTCGGCGCCGTCGTACAGGGCCAAGTTGGCGCCTTCGCCGTTCGGCGGGGCGAGGTGTGCCGCGTCGCCGACCAGAGTGACGCCCGGTACCCGTTCCCATCGGTGCTCGATCGGCAGCGTGTGGAGCGGGCGCAGGATCGGAGCGCTTTCGCCGCCGGTGATCAGCGCGGTGAGTTCCGGTGCCCAGCCGTCGAACTCCCGGGCGATCCGCGTGGCCGCCGCGGCGGCGTCGGTGAAGTCGATGCCGGCAAACCACTCCGGTGACCGGGTGAGTGCCACGTAGGCGTGCAGGGTGTCACCCTTTTCCCGGTGCGCCTGGATGCCCTTGCCCGGCGTCAGGCTGAGCATGCCGCCGCCGCCCACGGCGCTCGCGGTGGCCGGATACCGGGTGTCGGAGTCGGCGAGAAAGGTTTCGACGTAAGACATTCCGGTGTACTCCGGAACGGCACCGGACAGCAGCGGCCGGACTTTCGACCAGGCCCCGTCCGCGCCCACCAGCAGCTCGGTGGTGATCGTGGCACCGTGCGCGAAGGTCACCTCGTGCCTGCCTTCGCCGAGCGCGCGGACGCCGGTGACTTTGTGTCCCCAGTGGACGGTGCCGGGCGGGAGCGAGTCGAGCAGCAGCCGCCGGAGGTCGCCGCGGGACACCTCTGGCCGGCCGCCGGTGCCGTCGTCGGGTTCGTCGTAGAGCACCGCGGCGTGCCGGTCGAGAATCCGCATCTGCTGATGGCCCTCCAGGATCAGGCTGCGGAATTCCCCGGTCAGGCCGGCTGCTTCGAGGGCGAGCTGCCCGTTTTCCTCGTGGATGTCCAGCAGCCCGCCCTGCGTTCGCGCGGTGGCCGAGGCCTCGGCCTCGTAGACCGTGGCCGGGATGTCGTGGACGTGCAGAACGCGGGCCAGGACGAGGCCGCCGAGGCCGGCTCCGATGATCGTGACGTGCGGGCTCATGAGAACTCCTCGAGGTTGTCTGGAATGCTGTTCCAATCTTGGAACGCCGCTCCAGTCGTGTCAAGATGAGGAGATGACGGCAACACGGAAGGGGCGGCGAAGCGCGGCGCTCTCCCGGGAGCGCATCGTCGAGGCCGCGGTGGAGCTGCTGGACTCCGGTGGCGAGAGCGCGCTGACGTTCCGGGTGCTCACCGAGCGGCTGGCCACCGGACCGGGCGCGATCTACTGGCACGTGGCGAACAAGGACGAGCTGCTGGCCGTCGCCACCGACGGGGTCGTCGCGGACGCGCTGGCCGTCGGGAGCGAGCAGTCCCCGGCCGGGCCGGAGGACGAACTCCGCGCCGTCGCGCTGGGGCTGTACGAGGCGATTGCCGCCCATCCCTGGCTCGGTGGACAGCTGTCGAGGCAGTTCACCCGGAACGGGCCGGTGGTGCCGCGGATCTACGAGAGCATCGGCCGCCGGGTCCGCGCGCTCGGCGTGCCGGAGGCGACCTGGTTCGTCACGACTTCGGTGCTGGTGCACTACGTCCTCGGTGCCGCCGGCCAGAACGCCGCGAACTCGGCGAGCGCCCGCACCTCGGCCGACGGCGCGAACCGGGCCGATTTCCTCGACGCGGTGTCGACCGCATGGGAAGAGCTCGATCCGGACGAGTACTCGTTCGCGCGCGCGATCGCCGGCCAGATGCGCGACCATGACGACCGGGAGCAGTTCCTCGCGGGCATCGACCTTGTCCTGGCCGGCCTGCGTCTCTCGTAGAAAGGCCGGACGATGCTTCGACTCGGCACGGTGGTCCTCGGCGCCGGGAACATGGCCCGGGCAGCCGCCTTCTGGCAGGACGCTCTCGGCTACGTCCCGCGCGACGCGGATCCGGAACCGGACTTCGTGGTACTGGTCCCCGCTGGGGGAGCGGGGCCGGGGTTGTCGCTTCAGCTCACCGACGGGCCCGCGCCGGAGGAGCCGCGGGTGCACCTGGACCTGTACGCGGGGGATGCCGCCGACCAGGCGGCGGAAGTCGACCGCCTGGTGGCGCTGGGCGCGAGCCGGGTCGACTGGCCGCACTACCCGCCGGACGCGGATTTCGTCGTGCTGGCCGACCCCGAGGGCAACAGGTTCTGCGTGATCGAAACCGGGCGCGGCTGAACACACTCCGGCTGGAGGTCGTGCAGGCCTCCAGGAATCCGTGAAGGTGTCGTTCACGGATTGTCCGGTTGCGGCTGGTCGGTGGTCGGGGCGGGGAAGTCCGGAGCGACCGTCGCGGGGAAACAATCATGCGTGCTTGATTTTTCTCGCGGCGCGGTCCAGGCTGGGCGCCAGGTGCCCGCTGACGCTGGGAGGCGCAGGATGGCTGATCTCGCCGTGATCCTCGGGGATCTGGCGGACGAATCGCAGGTGGTCGACGACCTCGTGGCGGACCTGGCGCCCGCGGACTGGGCGCGGCCGACGCCGGCCCCGGGGTGGACCGTCGCGCACCAGATCGCGCATCTGGCGTGGACCGACGAGAAGGCGCTGATCTCCGCGAGCCGTCCGGAAGACTGGCAGGCCGAGGTGGAGAACTTGCTCAGCGTCGGCGAGGACTACGTCGACCGCGGTGCCGTCGAAGGGGCCGAGCAGTCGCCGGGGCAGCTGCTCGCGCGGTGGCGCACTGTGCGCGCCGAGCTCGCCGAAGCGCTCGCCGCGGTGCCCGCGGGGCAAAAGCTGCCGTGGTACGGGCCGCCGATGAGCGCGGCGTCCATGGCCACCGCGCGGATGATGGAGACCTGGGCGCACGGGCAGGACATCGCCGACGCGCTCGGAGTCACCCGTGAGCCCGGCGCGCGGCTGTGGCACATCGCCCGGTTCGGCACGCGGACCCGGGACTTCGCCTACAAACTGAACTCGCTCGCGCCACCCGTGGAGGAGTTCCGGGTGGAGCTCACCGCACCGGACGGCACTGTCTGGGCGTTCGGCCCGGAGGGCGCCGAACAACGGCTGACCGGCAGCGCGCTCGGCTTCTGCCTGGTCGTCACGCAGCGCCGCCACCCCGACGACACCGACCTGGTCGCCACCGGCGACGAGGTGCGCGAATGGCTCGGCATCGCGCAGGCGTTCGCCGGGCCGCCCGGATCCGGGCGCGAAGCAGGGCAGTTCGCGTGAGCGCCCCAGCGCTGCGGATCGGCAACGCGTCCGGGTTCTACGGCGACCGGTTCTCCGCCGTGCGCGAGATGCTCACCGGCGGGCCGCTGGACGTACTGACCGGTGACTACCTCGCCGAGCTCACCATGCTCATCCTCGGCCGGGACCGGATGAAGGATCCGGATCGCGGGTACGCGAAGACGTTTCTCCGGCAGATGGAGGAGAACCTGGGCCTGGCCAAGGACAAGGGCGTCCGGATCGTCGCGAACGCGGGCGGGCTCAATCCGGCCGGGCTCGCCGCCGCGCTGCGCGCGCTGGCCGGGAAACTCGGCCTCGACGTCTCGATCGCGCACGTCGAGGGGGACGACCTGATCGGCCGCGCGGACGAGCTCGGTTTCGGCAAGCCCTTGACCGCCAACGCCTATCTCGGCTCCTGGGGCATTGTGGAGGGTCTGCGTGCGGGAGCCGACGTGGTCGTCACCGGCCGGGTGACCGACGCCTCGGTGATCGTCGGACCGGCCGCGGCGCACTTCGGCTGGGCGCGGGAGAACTACGACGCGCTGGCCGGCGCGGTGGCCGCCGGGCACGTGATCGAATGCGGTGCCCAGGCGACCGGCGGCAACTACGCGTTCTTCCGTGAGCAGCCGATCGGGGTCCCGGGTTTCCCGATCGCGGAAATCCACGCCGACGGGTCCAGCGTGATCACGAAACACCCGGGCACAGGGGGAGCGGTCAACACCGGCACGGTCACCGCGCAGCTGCTGTACGAGATCGCGGGTGCCCGCTACGCGAACCCCGATGTGACCGCCCGGTTCGACACCCTGGTGCTGGACGAGGACGGTCCGGACCGGGTCCGGATCTCCGGCGTGCGCGGGGAAGCGCCGCCGCCGACGTTGAAGGTGTGTCTCAACCGGCTCGGTGGTTTCCGCAACGAGACCACGTTCGTCCTCACCGGACTCGACATCGAGGAGAAAGCCGCGCTGGTGCGCGAGCAGCTGGAAGGGGCGCTGGCGAACCGGCGCCCCGCGGATCTCAAGTGGACGCTCGCCCGTACCGATCACGCGGACGCGGAAACCGAGGAACAGGCCAGCGCGCTCTTGCACGTTACTGTGAAGGACGCCGATCCGAAGGTCGCCGGCAGAGCGTTCAGCGGGGCCGCGGTGGAGCTGGCGCTGGCCAGCTATCCGGGTTTCCACGTCACAGCACCGCCTTCGGACGCTTCGCCCTACGGGGTCTACTCGGCGGCCTATGTGGACGCTGCCGAGGTACCGCACGTGGCGGTGCTGCCCGATGAAACGCGGGTCGACATCGCGCCGGCCGCGGAAACCCGTGTTCTGTCCGAAGTGGAGGAACCGGCGCTGCCCGAGCCGTTGCCCTCGGGTCCGGTGCGACGGGCCCCACTCGGAAAAGTGGCCGGCGCCCGCAGCGGGGACAAGGGGGGCAACGCCAACGTCGGCGTCTGGGTGCGTTCGGACGCCGCCTGGCGCTGGCTTGCGCACCGGCTCACCGTGGCGGAGTTCCGCCGGCTGCTGCCGGAAACCGAAGGCTTGCCGGTCACCCGGCACATCTTGCCGAACCTGCGGGCGGTGAACTTCGTGGTCGAGGGGATCCTCGGCGAAGGCGTCGCCTCGCAGGCACGGTTCGATCCGCAGGCGAAAGCGCTCGGCGAATGGCTGCGGGCGCGGGAACTCGACGTGCCGGAGGAGCTGCTGTGACCCTGGATCCCTTCGCGACACCCGAACGCCGGGAGCTGCGCGCGACGGTACGGCGGTTCGCGGAGAAGGAAGTCCTGCCGCACCTCGACGAGTGGGAGCGTGCCGGGGAGCTGCCCCGCGACCTGCACCGCAAGGCCGGTGACCTGGGACTGCTCGGCGTCTCGTTCCCGGAGCCAGTGGGCGGTGGTGGCGGCGACTACCTCGACGCGCTGGTGGTCGCCGAGGAACTGCACTACGCGGGTGGATCCGGTGGCCTTTTCGCGTCGTTGTTCACCTGCGGGATCGCCGTACCGCACGTCGCCGAGGCCGGCGACCCGGTGCAGATCGAGCGCTGGGTGCGGCCGACGCTCGCCGGGGACAAGATCGGCGCGCTCGCGGTGACCGAGCCGGACGGTGGCTCCGACGTCGCCGGGATTCGTACCACCGCGGTCCGGGAAGGCGACGAATATGTTGTCAACGGGGCCAAGACGTTCATCACGTCCGGCTGCCGTGCGGACTTCGTGACCACGGCGGTGCGTACTGGCGAGCCGGGTGCGCACGGGATCTCGTTGCTCGTCGTCGAACGTGGTACGCCCGGGTTCACCGTGTCACGCAAGCTGGAGAAGATGGGCTGGGCCGCTTCCGACACCGCCGAGTTGTCCTATGTGGACGCACGCGTGCCGGTGGAGAATTTGGTCGGCGCGGAGAACAGCGGATTCGCGCAGGTCGCCACCCAGTTCGTCACGGAGCGGCTGTCACTGGCCGTGCAGGCTTATGCGCACGCACAGCGCGCGCTCGAGCTCACGCTGGAGTGGTGCCGGATGCGCGAGACTTTCGGCCGTCCGCTGATTTCCCGGCAGCTCGTGCAGCACAAGCTCACCGAAATGGCCCGCAAGGTCGACGTCGCACGCACCTACACCCGGCAGACCGCGGTCCGGCACGTCGCCGGCGAAGAGGTGATCGCCGAGGCCTGTTTCGCCAAGAACACCGCTGTCGAGGCCGCCGAACGGGTCGTGAACGAAGCCGTGCAGCTGCACGGCGGTCTCGGCTACATGCGCGAGTCCGAGGTGGAACGTCATTACCGTGACGTACGCATCCTCGGGATCGGCGGCGGCACCACCGAAATCCTCACCGGCCTGGCCGCGAAGCGATTGGGATACACCGCATGACCACACTGAGGACCCGAGTGGACACGAGGGCGGACGAGTTCTCCGCCAACCGTGAGTCGATGCTGGAGAAGCTCGCGGAGATCGACGCCGAACACGCCAAGGCGGTGGCCGGCGGTGGCGAGAAGTACGTGGAACGTCATCGCCGGCGCGGCAAGCTGCTGGCGCGGGAACGGATCGAGCTGCTGCTGGACGAGGATTCGCCGTTCCTGGAGCTTTCGCCGCTGGCCGCCTGGGGCTCGGACTACCGCGTGGGAGCGAGCGTGATCACCGGTATCGGCATCGTGGAGGGCGTCGAATGCCTGATCTCCGCGAGCGATCCCACCGTCAAGGGTGGCGCGAGCAATCCGTGGACCACGAAGAAGTCCTTCCGTGCGGCCGACATCGCCGCGCAGAACCGGCTTCCGGTGATCAACCTGGTCGAGTCCGGCGGTGCGGATCTGCCCACCCAGAAGGAGATCTTCATCCCCGGTGGCCGGGTCTTCCGCGATCTCACCCGGTCGTCGGCGGCGAAGGTGCCCACGATCGCGTTGGTGTTCGGGAACTCCACCGCGGGCGGGGCGTACCTGCCGGGGATGTCGGACTACGTGGTGATGGTCAAGGAGCGCGCGAAGGTGTTCCTGGGCGGGCCGCCGCTGGTGAAGATGGCCACCGGGGAGGAGTCCGATGACGAGTCCCTCGGCGGCGCGGAAATGCACGCACGCACCTCCGGACTGGCCGACTACCTCGCCGCCGACGAGCAGGACGCGATCCGGCTCGGCCGCGGGATCGTCAAGCGGCTCAACTGGCGCAAACAGGGCCCGGCGCCGCGGACCGGCTACGCCGAGCCGGTGTTCGACGCCGAGGACCTGCTGGGCATCGTGCCCACCGACCTGAAGGTCCCGTTCGACCCGCGCGAGGTGATCGCCCGGGTGGTGGACGGATCCGACTTCGACGAGTTCAAACCGCTCTACGGGTCGAGCCTGGTCACCGGCTGGGCGAACATCCACGGGTATCCGGTGGGAGTACTGGCCAACGCCCGCGGGGTGCTCTTCGGTGAGGAGTCGCAGAAGGCGGCTCAGTTCATCCAGCTGGCCAACCAGATCGACACCCCGCTGGTGTTCCTGCACAACACCACCGGCTACATGGTCGGCAAGGAGTACGAGCAGAGCGGCATCATCAAGCACGGTGCGCTGATGATCAACGCGGTCTCCAATTCGAAGGTGCCGCATCTGTCCGTCCTCATGGGAGCCTCCTACGGCGCGGGGCACTACGGGATGTGCGGGCGTGCCTACGATCCCCGCTTCCTGTTCGCCTGGCCGAGCGCGAAGTCCGCGGTGATGGGGCCGGCCCAGCTGGCCGGTGTGCTGTCCATTGTGGCCAGGGCTGCTGCCGCGGGCCGCGGGCAGGAGTACAGCGAGGAGAACGACGCGGCGATGCGCACGATGGTGGAGAACCAGATCGAGGCGGAGTCGATGCCGATGTTCCTCTCCGGCATGCTGTACGACGACGGCATCATCGACCCGCGCGACACCCGCACGGTGCTCGGGCTCAGCCTGTCGGCGATCCACAACGGACCAGTGAAGGGCGCCGAGGGTGGCTTCGGCGTCTTCCGGATGTAGGGGTGGCTCAGTGATCGAGAACCTGCTGGTCGCCAACCGCGGCGAGATCGCGCGCCGGGTGTTCCGCAGCTGCCGCACCGGCGGAATCGGTACCGTGGCGGTGTTTTCCGACGCGGATGCGGAGGCGCCGCACACGCGGGAGGCGGACGTCGCGGTCCGGCTCCCGGGGAATGCGCCGGGAGACACGTACTTGCGGGCGGACCTGGTCGTGCGGGCTGCCGTGGACGCGGGTGCCGATGCGATCCACCCGGGTTACGGCTTCCTTTCCGAGAACGCCGCGTTCGCTCGGGCGGTGCTCGAAGCCGGGCTGACCTGGGTCGGCCCGTCGCCGGCGGCGATCGAGACGATGGGCTCCAAAGTGGAGTCGAAACGGCTGATGGCCGCGGCCGGCGTGCCGGTACTGTCCGAATTGGATCCCGGCGAAGTCACCGAGAGCGACCTTCCCCTGCTGGTGAAGGCATCCGCCGGTGGTGGCGGGCGCGGGATGCGCGTGGTACGCGAGGTGGCGGAGCTGGCCGAAGCGGTGGAGAGTGCGCGGGCCGAAGCGGGCTCGGCGTTCGGCGACTCCACGGTGTTCTGCGAGCGGTACCTCGAGACCGGCCGGCACATCGAAGTGCAGGTGCTCGCCGATACGCACGGGACGGTGTGGGCGGTGGGGGAGCGCGAATGCTCCATCCAGCGGCGGCACCAGAAAGTGGTCGAGGAAGCACCTTCGCCGTTCGTGGGTCCGGAAATGCGGGCCGAACTGTTCGACGCGGCCCGGAAAGCCGCGGAGGCCATCGATTACGTCGGGGCCGGCACGGTGGAATTCCTCGCCGCCCCGGACGGCCGGTTCTACTTCCTGGAGATGAACACGCGCTTGCAGGTGGAGCATCCGGTCACCGAGAACGTGACCGGGCTCGATCTGGTCGCCCTGCAGCTGTCGGTCGCCGAAGGTGCCGCGCTCGCCCCCGAACCTCCCGCGGCGGAGGGGCATTCGATCGAAGTCCGGCTCTACGCCGAAGATCCGGCGGCCGGCTGGCAACCGCAGAGCGGCACCCTGCACTCGTTCGAGGTGCCCGATGTGGACCGTTCCTTCCGGCACGGCGCCGGGCTGCGGCTGGATTCCGGTGTGGAGCCCGGATCGGTGGTCGGCGTGCACTACGACCCGATGCTGGCGAAGGTGATCTCGTGGGCACCGACTCGTGCCGAGGCCGCCCGGCGGCTCGCCGCGGCGCTGGCCGGCGCCAAGATCCACGGTGTGGTCACGAACCGCGACCTGCTCGTGCGCATTCTCCGTCACGAGGCGTTCCTGGCGGGAGAGACCGACACGGCCTTCTTCGACCGGCACGGGCTCGACACCCTGGCCCGGCCACTGGCCACAACGGACACTCGGCGGCTTTCGGCGCTGGCCGCGGCACTCGCGGACGCGGCCGCCAACCGCGCGTCCGCGACCACGCTGGGCAGGCTGCCCAGCGGCTGGCGCAATGTCCGGTCCGCGCCGCTGCGGAAGACGTTCAGCCTCGGTGAAGACCGCTACGAGGTCGATTACTCGCTCACCCGCGACGGGCTGCGGGCCGAAGGATATGACCACGTCGAGCTGGTCTCGGCGGAACCGGATCGGGTCGTGCTGGACGTGTCCGGAGTACGCCGGACGTTCGAGGTGTCCCGCTGGGCGGATGTGTCCTACGTGGACTCTCCGCTGGGATCCGTGGCACTGACCGCGGTAGCGCGGTTCGCCGACCCCGAGGCCGCACTCGCCGCGGGCTCCCTCGTGGCGCCGATGCCCGGCACAGTGGTGCGGGTCGCGGTGGCGGCCGGCGACACCGTGGCGGCGGGCGATCCGCTGCTGTGGCTCGAGGCGATGAAGATGGAACACCGGATCTCGGCACCGGCGGACGGCGTGGTCGCCGAGCTTCCGGTCGAGGCGGGGCAACAGGTCGAAGTGGGCACGGTGCTGGCTGTGGTGGGAGACGAGAAATGAACGCGATGAACTTCGTGGAACCCGAGGAGCGGGTGGCGCTGCGCAAGGCCGTCGCCGAACTGGCCGGCAAGTACGGCTACGAGTACTACGCGAAGAAGGCGCGTACCGGCGAGAAGACCGACGAGCTGTGGGCCGAGGCGGGCCGGCTCGGCTACCTCGGCGTGAACCTGCCCGAGGAGTACGGCGGCGGGGGCGCCGGGATCGCCGACCTTGCCGCGGTCCTGGAGGAGTTCGCCGCCGGCGGCACCCCGCTGCTGCTGATGGTGGTCTCCCCGGCGATCGTCGGGACCGTGCTCTCGCGGTTCGGCACGCCGGAGCAGAAGAAGCAGTGGCTGCCCGGGCTCGCGGACGGAAGCAGGAAGATCGTCTTCGCGATCACCGAACCGGATGCCGGGTCGAACTCGCACCGGATCACCACCACCGCCCGCCGGGATGGCGACGACTGGGTGCTGTCCGGCCGGAAGGTCTACATCTCCGGCGTCGACGAGGCGGACGCGGTGCTCGTCGTCGGCCGCACCGAGGACGGGAAGAGCGGACGGCTCAAGCCGGCACTGTTCGTCGTGCCGACGGACACGCCGGGGTTCGAGGCCCGCAAGATCGACATGGACATCATCGCCCCGGAAAACCAGTTCGCGCTGTTCCTCGACGACGTGCGGCTCCCGGCCGAAGCACTGGTCGGCGAAGAGGACGCGGCGATCGCGCAACTGTTCGCCGGACTCAACCCCGAGCGCATCATGGGTGCGTCGTTCTCGCTCGGCATCGCCCGGTACGCGCTGGACAAGGCGGTCGGCTACGCGAAGGACCGCCAGGTCTGGGGCGCGCCGATCGGCTCGCACCAGGGCCTGGCGCATCCGCTCGCGCAGGCCAAGATCGAACTGGAACTGGCGCGGCTGATGACCCAGAAGGCCGCTTCGCTGTACGACTCCGGCGACGACTTCGCGGCCGGCGAATCGGCCAACATGGCCAAGTACGCCGCCGCGGAGGTCGCGATCCGCGCGGTGGACCAGGCGGTGCAGACCCACGGTGGCAACGGCCTCGCGACCGAATACGGCCTCGGCACCCTGGTCACCGCGGTCCGGCTGGGCCGGATCGCGCCGGTGAGCAGGGAGATGGTGCTCAACTTCGTCGGACAGCACAGCCTGGGGCTGCCGAAGTCGTACTGAGCCACCGAATGCAGCGCAGCCGTCCGGTCTCGCGCGCACCGCGGGTCCTGAACGTCCGTCCGCGAACCACCGGAGTTCTGGAGTGCACATGGTTCCGTCCGCTGTTCCGACCGCCGGCCGAGGCCGGCGCGGGCCGGTCTGATGCTCCGCGAACCGCAGCAGGAACGCAGCCGTACGACGCGGCGGCGGTTGATCGAGGCTGCCATGGAGTGCTTCGGCGAACGGGGCTGGCACGGCGTCACCGTGGCGCTGATCGCCGAGCGCGCCGGGGTCTCCCGCGGGGCCGCACAGCACCACTTCCCGACCCGTGAAGCGTTGGTCGCGGCCGCGGTGGACCTGCTCGGCGAGGCACAGCTGGACGAGCTGCGGACGCGGGCGGCCGGGTTGCCCGCCGGCTCGCCGCGGATCGAACGCGTGGTCGAAATGGTGCTCAACCTCTACACCGGCCCGATGTTCCGCGCCGCGCTGCAGTTGTGGGCGGTCGCCTCCACCGACGAGCAGCTGCGGGCGGTGCTCGTGCCGCTGGAGGCGCGGGTCGGCCGGGAGGCGCATCGCGTCACGGTCGAACTACTGGGCGTCGACGAGGCCGGTGCCGGGGTGCGCGAGCTGGTCCAGGCCACCCTCGACCTGGCCCGTGGCCTGGGCCTGGCGAATCTGCTCACCGACGACACCCGCCGCCGTCGCCAGATCGTGCGCGAATGGGCGGCCACGCTGGAGGCCCGGCTCGGCGAAACCAGGGTGTCGTGAGTCACCTTCGAGGAAGGCGCGTTACAGTGTGGTTGTTAACACATTCGGCCCAACGGCCGATGACACTGAGTAAGTAGCTCCACCAGGAAGAAGGCGATTCCGGTGTCCGGTTCGGACGAGGCCCCCGTCGAGTTGTCCCATCGCGCGATGGCGATGCTCAAGGCCATCGCGCAGCAGCGTGCGGAAATGTCCACCAGCTGCGAACCCGACCTCTTCATCGACGGCTTCTCCTGCTGCGACCAGATGACCGCGCACGCGCTCGCCCGCGGCGGCTACGTCCGCCCGGCCACCGGCACCACCGCGGCCGGCGTCGGTCTGGTCACCGCGGAGCTGACCGAGGCGGGCGTCGCCGCGCTGTCGGTCACCCTCGCTGCCTGAGTAGGTCACTCGATCCAGCGTCCCCCGTTTGGCCGGTTGCGCGCAATGGGTCACGAACGCCGGAACGGGGACCTTCCCCGGACGGAAGGTCCCCGCAGTCAGACCGGTGCTTGTCCGGCGCCGGTACCGGGTCTGTCCGGCGTCTCAGCCCTGGTAGCCGGCCACGATCTTGGTGAAGGCGTACTGCTCCTGGTCGATGCCGCTGCAGTCACTGCCGCCGGAGCAGTCCCGGTTGGTCGCCCAGAAGGTGAGCCGGCCGAGGTGGTGGCTGCTCGCGTAGTCCCGAATCTTGGTGAAATCGTCCACCGACACGGATTCCCCGGCGTTGTCGGTGTTCCCGTTCATCGAGGACAGTCCGCTGCGCTGGTAGGCGGTGGCCTCGTCCCAGCCGAAGGTGGACTGCAGCTGCGCCGCCAGACCGTCGACGGCGGATTCGGTCATGGCGGCCATGTCACCCCCGTCGGAGAAGTCGAACGGCATCACCGACCACACGTCGACGTCCGCGCCGAGTGCCTTCGCCTGGGTGATCAGCCGCTTGCCCCAGTCGTTCGGGCCGTCCGGGGTGGTGCCCATGGTGATCACCACGCGCAGGCCGGGGTTCTTGTCCTTGGTGATCTTGACCGCGTTCAGGATCCGGTCCTGCACGGCCTCGTTCTCGAACTCGTCGGTGTTCTCGATGTCCAGGTCGATCGCCTTGAGCTGGTAGGCGTCGATCACCTTCTGGTAGGCGCCGGCCAGCTCCTCGGGTGAGCCGCACTGCGGGCCCAGTTTGCTGCCGGACCAGCCGCCGAACGAGGGGATCACGTCGCCGCCTGCGTCCCGGATGGTCTGGATCAACGCCTTGTCCGAGCCGTCGAGCGCGCGCGAGCCGTCCCAGGCCGGGGTGCAGCCGCCGCTGGAGAGCATGAAGGCGAGGGTGAAAGCCTTGACCCCGGTGGCGTCCATCGCCGCGGAAGGGTCGGACTGGCCGCCCCACTGGTACAGGTAGGGCGAGGCGACCACCGGGTCCGGCGCGGCGAGTGCGGACGGTGCGGCGAGCGCGGACGGCGCGACACCGGCCGTGGTGGCCAGCACGGCGCCGGCGGCGAACGCGAGAGTGCTGACGCGACGCAGGGATTTCATGGGTCCTCCAGCGAAAAGCCGTACGCCACCCGGCGTACGGGGGCGGAGCACCTGGCGAAGCGCGACGCGGCGTGATCGGCTCTCCGGCACTCGGCGGGGATGTGGGTGCCGTCACAATGGACTAGACCATTGGGAACTGTCAAGACGTCGCGGCGGGCGGAAAAACACCGCCCGGAACCGCCGAGGTCACCGCCCCGGCGCCGGTGCCGGTGAGCGGTAACCACCGGCTGCACCTGTTCGTCAGACGACGCGCTCGTCGGTGGAGGATTGGCTCGCCGGAGCAGGACGCGCTCACCAGGGAAGATGCCTCACGCGGCGGACGCACTCACTGAGCAGGGACGTGTTCGTCGGCGGACACGCTCGCTCGGGTCGACGTGCGCGGTTCACGAACCGTTGCTGCCGGACTCGCCCGGCCCGGGACCGGATCAGTCCGAAGTGGACGGTTCTCCGATGTCCTCGGCCCACAGGTCCGGTCGTTGCCGGATGAACTCCGTCATCAGTGCGGTGCACGCGGGGTCGTCGAGCAGGTCGACCCGGACGCCGTGGCCGGCCAGCCACGGGTGGCCGCCGGTGAAGGTGCTCGATTCGCCGATCACCAGGTGCGGGATGGCGAACTGGCGGACCAGGCCACTGCAGTACCAGCACGGAGACAGCGTGGTCACCATGATCGTGTCGCGGTAGTGCGGGCGGCGGCCGGCGGCGCGGAACGCGGTTGTCTCCGCGTGCAGGGACGGGTCGTCGTCCTGCACGCGGCGGTTGTGGCCGCGGCCGAGCAGACGTCCATCGCGGTCGAAGAGGGCCGCGCCGATCGGGACACCGCCTTCGGCCCTGCCCAGTTCGGCTTCTTCGCGGGCCACGGCGAGCAGCTGCTGCGGGTCGATCGGCATGCGTCAACCTTCGCCCGTCGGGGCCGTGATCGGCAAGCCGCACACCATCGAGGACCAAGGATGTCCGCGTTGTCTGGCAGAGTGCTCGGCATGTACGGAACGTCCGAGCGTCTGCTGCGGCTGCTTTCCCTGCTGCAGGCCCGCCGCGACTGGCCTGGTCCGGACCTCGCCGGCCGGCTGGGGGTGGACGTCCGCACGATCCGCCGCGACGTCGAACGGCTGCGCACGCTGGGCTATCCGGTGCACGCGACGCCGGGCGTGGCCGGTGGCTACCGGCTCGGCCCGGGTGCCGCGCTGCCGCCGTTGCTGCTGGACGACGACGAGGCGGTGGCGGTGGCGGTCGGGCTGCGCACGGCCGCGAACGGCACCGTCTCCGGGATCGAGGAGACGTCCGTGCGCGCGCTGGCGAAACTCGAGCAGGTCCTGCCCGCCCGGCTGCGCGGCCGGGTGCGGGCCATGGACTCCGCGCTCGTCCGGATGCCGGGCGGGGCGCCGGTGATCGACGCGGAGCTGCTCACCGTGGTCGCGGCCGCCTGCCGGGACCACGAACGGCTGCGCTTCACCTACGGCACGCGCGGCGGCGACGTCGCCGAACGCGACGTCGAGCCACTCAGTCTGGTGCACACCGGATCGCGCTGGTACCTGGTCGCCTACGACCTGGGCCGCGCGGACTGGCGCACCTTCCGGCTGGACCGCATCGACGGTTGCCCGGTGCCGGGTTTCCGCTTCCCGCCGAGGAAACCGCCTGCCGAGGACCTGGCAGCCTACGTGGCCGAGCGGATCTCCTCGGCGCCCTACGCGCACCAGATGACGCTGCGGGTGTCGGTGCCCGCGCACGAACTCACCGCGCGGATCCCGCCGTCCGTGGGCGTGGTGGAGCCGATCGACGCCGGGAGCTGCCGGTTGCGCACCGGTGCGAATGACCTCGACGCGGTCCCGTTCCACCTCGCGCAGTGGGACTTCGAGTTCGTGCTGGAGGACGCGCCACCCGGCCTGGCGCAGCGGCTCGCCCGGATCGCCGAGCGGTTCGCCCGCGCGGTGCCGTCGACCTGACCGCACTCAGCGCGCGCCGAGCATCCGCAGCACCAGTTCGCCGTACTCCTTGCCGAGTTCGTCCGGCGCCTGCCGGGTCCGCTCGCTGTACCAGCGGGCCACGTCCACTCCCAGCGACAGCACGGCGCGGGCCGCGACGTGCGGGTCCGCGACGGTGAACACGCCGTCGCGCACACCGTGCGTGACCACCTCCCGTACCCGCCGCTCGATCCGCCGGCGCAGCTCGCTGACGATCTGGTGCTCCTGCTCGGGCAGCGCGTTCAGCTCGTACTGCACGACCCGGGCGACGGTGTGTCGACGGGCGTGCCAGGCGACGAAGTCCTCGACCACCAGCCGGATCCGCTCGACCGGGTCACTGCTGCGGGCGAGGACCGCTTCCACCAGCGCCAGGGTCTGCTCGTGTCCGCTTCGGCTGATCGCGAACAGCAGCGCCGCCTTCGACGGGAAGTGCACGTACAGCGCGGCTGGGCTCATCCCGGCCGCGCCGGCGATGTCCCGGGTGGTCGTGGCGTGGTAACCGCGCTCGGCGAACGACTCCACCCCGGCGAGCATCAGCCGGCGCGCGGTCTCGGGCTGCACGTCGGGCCACAGGTCGTCGGAAACCGTCGTCATCCGGCGAACCTCCTCGTCGTCCCGGCGGCGGATGCGGCTGCCGGCGAGCTCGATTGTAAGCGCTTGCTTGGTGGAGGAACCCGGGTCCGGCCACACGAGAGCGAAAACGACACCGGGCTGAGCACGGACGGCGCTCATCGGCCGGATGTGTCCCGGCGTGCCGCGAGACTGCCGGCCGCTCCGATCCCGCGCTGTCAGCTGTGCCGTGCGTGAGCGCATCTCTCCGTGAAAAGCGCGAGGCCCAGACAAAGCGGCCGCCGGCCACTCGAGTGGCGGCCTGCTTGAGCCTGCTGAGCAGCGGCACAGCCTCGACGTGGAGCACCCCGGGGAGGCTCCCCAGCTGCTCGGTGATGTAGATGAAGAGCTCAGCGCTGTCGCGGCAGGTCCCCGCGGCCACGATGTTCGCAGAGCCCGTGACCGCAGCGACCCAGCTGGCCTGCCGATGCGAGGAGTGCGTCTCGCAGACCGCGACGATGAGGTGCGGGGAGACTTGCAGGAGCAGCGTGGCCGAAACCCGGTAGCCGAACGCTTCCGACATCACGTCCACGTCCACGGTGACCGCACCACTGTCCAGGAGCGCCTGGAGACGACCTCTGACGCGGGACAGTGGCCAGTCGAGGGTACGGGACAGCGCTGACGTGGTGGCCCTGCCGTCCCGGCGCAGCGCCTCCACAAGCGCGCGGTCTTCGAGGAGTACGGGACTGTATGTCTCCTTCCACCGGCGAGGATCGCGCCCGTCGAGGAGATGTCGCTCCGCTTCCTCGCTCAGCGGCTCCTCGAGACCGGACCACTCGGCAGGACCGCCGGAGTACGAGTGCAGCACCAGGTGAGTCGTGAACGAGAGCACTTCTGCCGTGTGCGAGATCCGGGGCAGCACTCCCGTGCCGCAGGCCGCATCGGCGGGCAGGGTCGTGGTGCACATCAGCTCCGCACCGCCGGAGTGCAGCGCAACCCAGGAAACGTCGTCGCGCGCGGCAAGCACATCGCCCAGGTGGGCAGCGGCAGCGGGACGGCACTGCAGCCGCAGCAGCCAGAGCCCACGTCGGGCAGAAGCTGCTGCCCCACTGACAGTGTCTCGGAGCGCACCTGCCTCGCGCATGGCGCGGTAGCGGCGTCCGGAACACCCGCTCAATCTCCATGACCAGCTCCGCATCACGCAAGGCACGTTTCGATAGTGCGCGCTTCTTCGCTGCCCAATATGTTCTCGGAGCGATCTGCACACCCGCGTCGTTCAAGACTGCACAGATCGACTCGACCCCGAGTTTCTTCCCCTCAACGACACGCTCGCGGTGGCCATCGATATAGTCGATGACCACCGCGAGCGGAACCTCCCGCCGATCCGCGGAACCGTCAAAGGCTATTTGGTCTTGCGGTCGAGCTCCGCCACGGCGAAAAACGCCGACGCCGTCTTCAGGATCTCATTCGCCCGCCGCAACTCACGCACCTCACGTTCCAGCTCGGCGATCCGCGCGGCATCGTCGCTGGTGCGGCCTGGTGCCGTGCCGGCGTCGATCTCGGCGCGCTTGACCCACGCCCGCAACGCCTCCGGATGAACGTCCAGCTGGCCCGCGACCCGACGGATCGCCGCCATCCGCTACCCCTCGGCCGCGATCGCGGCCAACGCCAGCCGCGTCGCCCGCTCACACAGCTCGTCGCTGTACTTCTTCGGTGCCGGCATGCTCTGCGTCCTCCCTGAGACCAGAGCCTGCACAGAACCCGGGGCGCAGCACCTGGAGCCGGACCGGACCCGGCCCAGGAGCGGTGGTCTGTCAGGACTGGTCGGGATAGGCGGCCGTGGCACGGATTTCGACCAGCAGGCCGGGGCTGGCCAGCCCGCTGACCCCGATCAGCGACCAGGTCGGATAGGGAGGCTTGACCAGCCGCGCCTTGGCCGCGGAAAAGCCGGGCAGGTGCTGGTGAATATCGACGTGGTAGCTGGTGACGTCGACGAGTGCGGACAGGTCGAGCCCTTCCAGCCGGAGGATCTCCTCGATCCGGCGGATGGCGATCTCGGTTTGTTCCTCGATGTCGTCGGGGATGGTCCCGTCGGCCCGGCGGCCGATGGTGCCGGCGATGAACAGATGCCCGTGCGAGCGAACGGCGGCGGAGTAGCCGAAGTTCGCGAAAGCGCTGACAGTTTTCCCGAACACTTCGGAGTCCTCGGGGACTTCGACGGGGTGGATGCTCATGGCGGTGTTTCCCTTTCGTTGATGCTGAATCGTGGGTTTCAGTTGCCCCAGCGGGACGAGCGGAAGGATCGCTCCATCCTGGTCCGGCCGAACTCCTCGCGTTCGCGAAGAAGCTCGCCGGGGATCGAGTACCGGGGCGCGTTCTTCGGGTCTTTCGCGGCTTGCGCGACGATCGCGTCGACCAGCGAACCGATCATGTTCAGTCGCGGGTACACCGCGTGCACGGCATCGGCCTGCTCGTCGCTGACCGCTTCGACGTGCGCGTTCCCCATCGGGCCGCCGAAATCGAGCGCGACGCCTTCGCGGACGAGCATGCACAGCGTGCCCCGGCGGTTCGCGATGCCGGTCGAGGTGTGCAAGGCGATCGCCTGCCACACCTGGTCGGCGTCCGATGCGGACACTCCGCGGCCGACGAGGAATTCGGCCGCGCGATCGGCGCCTTCGACCTCGAACCGTTGCCGGCCAGGGCCGTCCGCGGCGACCCCGAGGTCGTGCATCGCGCACGCGGTGAACAACAGATCGTCGTTGTAGTCGCTGCCCGCGGCCAGGCCGAGGCGGCCGGCCAGCAGCCGGGCGAACAGGTAACTGCGGATGCTGTGGTTGAACACCGGCGGCGTCTGCGCCGGGCGGATCAGCTCCACCACGGCCTCGGTCAACGGGGTACCGGGCAACGCGATCAGGTCATGCGCCTGCGCCAGTGGCGCCTCGGGAGTACGTGTGGTCATGTCCTGAGCTTGCCTGAGGACGGCCTGACCTGGCGATAGGCAAAATCACCACATGTCGATAGTATATTGCCATGACGGCCCATCGGATCGCGATCCTTGCCCTCGACGGGGTCATGCCCCTTGACCTGGCGATCCCGGCGCAGATCTTTTCCTCTCGCCCGGAGACCCCGTATGAGACGACCGTGTGCACCTTCGGCGCGAAGACACACACCGCAGGGGGCTTCGCGGTAGTCGCCGAAGGAAGCCTGGAACAGGTGCGCTCCGCCGACACCGTGATCGTGCCGGGGTCCGAACCGCCCGGCCTGCCGCCGGAAGCCATGCTCGCCGCACTGGCCGAGGCGCACGAACAGGGCACACGGATCGTGTCGATCTGCACGGGAGCCTTCGCGCTGGCCGCCGCGGGCGTGCTGGACGGGCTGCGCGCGACCACCCACTGGCAGTACATCGACGAGTTCGAGCGCGAATTCCCCGCTGTGTCCGTGGATCGCGATGTGCTCTACGTCGACGAGGGCGACGTCCTCACCTCCGCCGGAGTGTGCTGCGGCATCGACCTGTGCCTGCACATCGTGCGCCGCGATCTCGGCGCGGTAGCGGCCAACCGGATCGGCCGCGGCCTGGTGGCCGCCCCGCACCGCGAAGGCGGGCAAGCCCAGTACGTGCCCGCCCCCGTCCCGGCAGCCGGCGACGCGTCGCTGTCCGACACCCGTGAATGGGCCTTGCACCGTCTCGGCGAACAGCTCACGCTACGCCAGCTCGCCCGGCACGCGGGCCTCTCGCAGCGCACCCTCATCCGCCGGTTCGCCGAGGAGACCGGGACGACGCCGTTGCGGTGGTTGCTCGACGCCCGTCTTGGCCGGGCACGGGAACTGCTGGAGACCACCGATCAGCCGATCGACCGCGTAGCACGGGAATGCGGGCTGGGCACGGCCGCCAATCTGCGACTCCACTTCCGGCGCGCGCTGGACACCACTCCCACCGCCTACCGGCGCACCTTCCGGAGCTGACCGGCACGGCGGAGACCGGAAGCGCCGGTGCGCAACACCCCCGGCACGAGAGTCAGCTGGGACTCGCAGTCGCCACCGTGATCCCGAGATGACCACGGCCCCGCACACACCGTTTTCTCCCGATACACAAGGCATCCATGGCCGACGCCCACGGTCGTGCTCGCGAACTCGCCGCGACGGTCGCCCCGGCCGCCTGACCTCGGCGACGGGCGCTGAGCAGCCCAGCGCCGTCACGGGACGCTCAGCTGGAAGGTCGCAGCCGATCCGGAACCTCACGACCCATCCTGGTCGTCGGGCAGTTCGTGGCATGGGACACCGGCCGAGGCAGCGAATCACCTTGAGCGCTTGCTTTGCCGGGCGAGCCACAGCGAGCGGGGCTCGCTTGACTCGCCTCCTGTGCCGACCTAGTGTCTCTCGTATCTAATATACGATCGACCGAAGGGGTGGGATGATGGACGGCGCTCCCGCCGAGGTGGCCGCCGCGTTCCGGCTGGCGCTCGCCGACGGTGAAGTGGACCCGCTGGCCAACCGCACCGACCGGGCGCTGGCGGCGATCAAGCGCGGAATTCTCACCGGCGGGCTGCGGCCGGGCCAGCAGCTGGTGGAGGCCGACATCGCCGAGGTGCTGCAGATGTCGAAGACCCCGGTGCGCGAGGCGTTGAAGACCCTGGTGGGGTCGGGGCTCGTGGTGCTCAGCCGGTTCAAGGGCGCGGTGGTGCGGGAGCTGGACGCCGCAGCGGCGTCCGCGATCTACGACCTGCGGCTGCTGCTGGAGCCCGAAGCGGTGCGGCGCGCGGTGGCGAACGGTGCGGACGTGTCGGTCGCGGCGCGGGCGCTGGATCGCGCGGTGGCCGCGGGCGAGTCGGGAGACGCCGCCGGCATGAGCCTGGCGAACCGGGAGTTCCACCGCGCGCTCTACCTCGGCTGCGGCAATCCGCTGCTGATCTCGACGCTCGACGGGCTCAAGGACCAGACCGCGCTGGTCAGTGTCTCGGGCTGGCGTTCGGCCGGTGGCTGGCGGGACGAGGCCGAGGAGCACCGCGGCATTCTCGCCGCCGCGACCAAGGGCGATGCCGCGGCCGCCGCGGCGGCCCTGCACGAGCACGTCACCGGGTTCGTCGAGCGGACGATTCCCTTGCTGACCACCGAAACCGGGGAAGGCATCGCCGCCGCGGGCTGAACCTCCGGCGAACAGGCACCGCGAGCCGCTGGACTTCGCGGCGATCTCGCTGTGCCCTTTTCCCTCCCACGAAGGAGAACGATGGATCTGGACGAATTCCGGCGCCGCCTAGCCGACGTCGTGGCGATCACGCCGACGCCGTTCACCGCCGACGACGAGATCGACGTCGCGGCCTTCGAACGCGTCGTCCGGCGGATGGTCGACGGCGGCGTGCGCGTACTCACGGTCAACGGCAACACCGGCGAGTTCTACCCGCTCTCGCCCGCCGAACGGCGCACCGTGGTCGAGCTGACCGCGGCCGCGGCAGCGGATGAGGCACTGCTCGTCGCGGGGGTCGGGTTCGACACCGCGACCGCGATCGAAGCGGCGCACCATGCGCGTGACCAGGGCGCTCACGCGGTGATGGTGCACCAGCCGGTACATCCCTACGTTTCCCGTGCCGGCTGGATCGGCTACCACCGGAAGATCGCGACGGCGGCGCCCGATCTCGCGGTGATCCCCTACGTGCGGGACGCCCGGATCGAAGCGGAGGACTTCACCGTCCTCGCCGACGCCTGCCCGAACGTGCTCGCCGTCAAGTACGCCGTGCCGAATCCCGCCCGCTTCGGGGCGGTGGCCCGCGCCGCCGGGCTCGGCCGGTTCACCTGGATCGCCGGACTGGCCGAGCTTTCCGCGCCCGGCTACGCCGCGGTCGGCGCCGCGGGTTTCACGTCGGGCCTGGTCAGCGTGGCGCCGCACCTGTCACTCCGGATGCAGGAAGCCTTGGTGGCCAAGGACTTCCCGGCCGCGATGGAGGTGTGGGACAGCATTCGCGACTTCGAGCACCTGCGGCTGGCCGATTCCAGCGCCGACAACGTCAGCGTCGTCAAGGAAGCACTGCACCAGATCGGCCACGGCCGCGCCGACGTGCGTCCGCCCGCCTCCCGGCTCGACGTTCCCGCCAGGGAGAAGGTCGCCGAAATCCTCGCTGCCTGGGGTGTCCGGTGACCGAGCTGATCCGCAGTACCGATCCCCGGACCGGCCTCGCCGTCGACACCGAGTTGGTTGCGACCACGCGTGCCGAGGTCGCCGAAACCTGCACCCGCGCGGCAGTGGCGTCCGCCGGGCTGGAACGGCTCGGGCGAGCGGGCCGGGCGCGGCTGCTGCGCGCGATGGCCGAAGGGCTGGAAGCCCGGCGGGACGAGGTGGTGTCCGCCGCCGACCGGGAAACCGCGCTCGGCCGGTCCCGTTTGGACGGTGAACTGAATCGCACCGCGTACCAGCTGCGCTTGTTCGCCGAGGTGGTCGAGGAGGGTTCCTACCTGGAAGCCACCATCGACCATCCCGGCGACACGCCGATGGGACCACGTCCGGACCTGCGGCGCATGCTCGTGCCGACCGGACCCGTCGCGGTCTTCGGGGCCAGCAACTTCCCGCTGGCCTTCTCGGTGCCCGGCGGGGACACCGCCGCCGCGCTGGCCGCGGGTTGTGCGGTGGTGGTCAAGGCGCACGGCAGTCATCCGCTCACTTCCGCGCTGTGCGGCGAAATCCTCGAAGAAGCCGCAGCGCGCGCCGGCGCTCCGCGGGGCACGATCGCGGTGGTGTACGGCCGGGAGTCGGGTGAAGCCCTGGTCACCGATCCCGCGATCACCGCGGTCTCGTTCACCGGCGGGCATTCCGGGGCCACGGCGCTGCGTGCGCTGATCGCCGGCCGGCCGGACCCGATCCCGTTCTACGGCGAGCTGGGCAGCGTGAACCCCGTGGTGGTGACGGCACGGGCGGCTGCCGAACGAGGTGCGGAGATCGGCCACGGGGTGGTCGGCTCGTTCACCCTGGGCGGTGGCCAGTTCTGCACCAAGCCCGGGCCGGTGCTGGTGCCGGCGGGACCGGACGGGGACCGGCTGATCGCGGCCGCGAGTGCCGCGCTCGCCGAAGTCCCACCGCCCGCGCTGCTCAACGAGGGGATCGCCGAATCCTTCACGAAAGCGATCGCGAGCCTGTCCGGCCGGCAGCTGCTGACCGCGGACGAGGCACCCGGTGAAGGGTTCACCGTCCGGCCCACCGCGGTGCTCGTGGACGCTCGAGACCTCGATGCCGGGCTGCTGACGGAAACCTTCGGCCCGGTCACCGTCTTCGTCCGCTACTGCGCCGACCAGCTGCCTGGCCTGCTGGCGCGGCTGCCCGGTTCGCTCGTCGCGACCGTGCACGGTGCGGCAGGCGAGGATCCCGACCGGGACACCGCCGTCGAGGCGCTGCGCGGACGGACCGGGCGGCTGCTGTTCGACGGCTATCCCACCGGCGTCGCGGTCAGCTGGGCGCAGCACCACGGCGGGCCGTGGCCGGCCACCGACACCCAGCACACCTCGGTCGGAACCACCGCGATCCGGCGGTTCCTGCGGCCCGTCGCCTGGCAGAACGCACCCGAATCCGTGCTGCCGGAGGAACTCCGCGATCCGGCCGCGCTCGTGCCGCGGCGCGTCGACGGAGCCCTCGTCCTGCCTTCCTGACCCGATTCTCCTGCCGAAGCCGGGACCGCACGCGCGGTCGCCCGGCCGATGCCGCCTGCCCTCGCGGCGCGGCGATACCCCGAAAGGAACCGCACATGAGCACCCTGATCGACAGGGTCGAAGTCGTCCAGTTCGATGTGGACACTCCCGGCTACACCCGCACGTTCGACGTCGACGACCGCGGTGGGTCGTGGTACTACCAGCCCGGTGTCACGGGCAAGCGCGCGGTGCTGATGGTGCGGGTGCACACCACCGACGGGCACGTCGGCGAGTACGCGAACCACGCCGTCACCGGCGCGGCGCAGCAGGCCGCCGACGTCGCCCGCATCGCCGTCGGCAGGCCGTGGCACGCCCGCGAGCAGATCCTGCGGGTCGGCCGGAGGCTGTCCCGGCCCGCGCACTCGTACGGGCTTTGCTTCCTGGACAACGCTTTGTGGGATCTCGCGGGCAAGGTCTACGGCGTCTCGCTCACCGAACTCCTCGGAGGCGGGCGGGACCGCGTGCGGGCCTACGCCTCCAGCGTCAACGGTGACCGCGAAGGCAGCCTCACCACCAAGGAGGAAGTCGCCGAATTCTTCGGCGGGTTGCGTGACCTCGGCTGGACCGGGTTCAAGATGCACAGCTGGCACGAGGGCGACAAGTGGGAGGAAGCCGAGAACGTCGCGTACCTGCGGGAGAAGCTCGGCGAACGCGCCGACCTGATGCTCGATCCCGCCTGCGTCTTCGACTCCGTGTCCGACGCGATCTTCGTCGGCAAGGCCTGCCAGGAGGCCGGGTTCCGCTGGTACGAGGATCCGCTGCGGCCGCTGGGCGTCGGCGCGTTCGCCCACCGGCAGCTGCGGGACGCGCTCGACCTCCCGATCCTGCAGACCGAGCACGTGGCCGGGCCGGAGGCCAAGGCCGACTTCCTGCTCGCCGGCGGCACCGACCTGCTGCGCGTGGACTCGCACTTCGACCTCGGCATCACCGGCTGCCTCAAGACGATCAAGTTCGCCGAATCACTCGGGGTCAACGTCGAGGTGCACGGTCCGAGCCCGATCCACCGGCACCTGGTCGCGAGCATGCAGGCGACGTCGCTGTACGAGGTGGCCAACGTTTCGCCGCACCTGCCCGATCCGTCGCCGGAGATCTACACCTGCGGCTACCGCGACGCCTACGACTCGATCGGCGCCGACGGCACCCTGCCCGTGCCGTCCGGACCGGGCATCGGCGTCAGCTACGACGACGAGCTGATCAGCCGGCGCACCACGGCGAGCGTGACCGTCACCGCCGACAACTGAGCCGCCCTCCCTCCTCCTCACAAGGCAGGTGCAACGATGCCCTCCTCCCCGCCCACCGGGACCGGTGACCCGGCAGCCCTGGACAGCGCGACGCGCAAGGCGTTCCGCAGGCTCGTGCCACTGGTGATGATCATGTTCGTGGTCAACTACATCGACCGCGTCAACATCGGCTTCGCCAAGGACGCGATCGAGACCGATTCCGGGATCGGTGCCGCCGCCTACGGGCTCGGCGCCGGCCTGTTCTTCGTCACCTACGCGATCTTCGAGATCCCGAGCAACCTCCTCCTCGAGCGCTTCGGCGCGAAGTTCTGGCTGACCCGCATCATGGTCAGCTGGGGCCTCGTGTCCGCCGCGATGGTGTTCGCGCACAACGAGACCATCTTCTACGTCCTGCGGCTGCTGCTCGGCGTCGCGGAGGCCGGCTTCTTCGCAGGGGTGATCTTCTACTTCACCCAGTGGTTCCCCGACGCGGTGCGTGGCCGTGCGAACGCCGCGCTCTACTCGGCTTCGACGATCGCCGCGGTGATCGCGGGTCCGGTTTCCGGAGCGCTGCTGAGCCTGAACGGATTCGCCGGCCTGCGCGGCTGGCAGTGGATGTTCCTGCTGGAAGGCCTCGCCGCCGTGCTGGTCGGCGTGGCGGTCTGGTTCTGGCTGGTGTCCACGCCGGACAAAGCCCCGTGGCTCACCGACGAGCAGAAGACCGCGCTGCTCGGGAAACTGGCAGAAGAGGAACGCGCGCGAGCGGCCACGAAACGGGACCGGGCACCGTCCCGGTGGTCGATGCTGCGCGATCCGCAGATGCTGGTGTTCTGCTTCGTCTACTTCGCCGCACAGCTCGCGCAGTATTCGGTCACCTTCTGGCTGCCGAGTTTCGTCCGCCGGATCGGCGGGCTGGGCGAGTTCCTGATCGGGCTCATCGCGGTGGTCCCGTTCGCGGCCGCGTTCGTGGCGATCCTGCTGGCGGGCCGGATCTCCGACCGCACCGGGCTGCGCCGCACCGTGCTCGGGTCCGGGTTCCTGCTGGCCGCCGTCGGCCTCACGGTCGCGGCGCTGACGTCGCCGGTGCTCGCGGTGGTGATGCTGATCGTCGCGACCGTCGGGTTCAAGGTGGCGGCTTCGTCGTTCTTCGCGATTCCGCAGCAGTACCTGGCCGGCGCGCTCGCGGCACCCGGGATCGCGCTGATCAACTCGATCGGCAATCTCGGCGGTTTCGTTGCGCCGACGCTGATGGGCCAGGTGCAGGAACGCACCGGCAGCGTCTCGGGAGGACTGCTGGTGGTCGCCGCCACCTGCGTCGTCGCGCTCGTCGCGTGCGCCCTGCTGAAGTACGTCTCCCCACGACGCGCCGGGATCCGCCCGGAAGTCGCTCTCGCTCGTTCGCGCTGACGCCGCCGGGGAACCGGCGGGCGGGTGCGCGCGTCGCAGTATCGACTTCGCCGAACCGGGTGCCGGAGGCCCGGTCGGCTGACATACTGGTGCGCGCGCCCGTGACGTGGGCGTACGAGGAGGTGGACTGGGGTGAGTTCCCACCGCGTCTCGGACTGGGGTGACGTCCGGGCGCTGCACAAGAAGCAGGGCAAAGACGAGCACGCGTCCTCCCGGGCCGCCCGTGACGCGGACTCGGTGCACGACCCGTCCGGTGCGGGCAACGCCGAACTGGTCGCCGACGAAACCGGCACGATCGAACTGGATCCGGCCGAGATCGCCGCGGCCGACGCCGAGCTCGCGAAGCGGCAGGACGAGATCGCCGGCTACCTGCGGCAGGCGGGACAGCTGGCCAGCCCGCTCAAGGACGGCTACAGCCCGGTGGCCGCTCACCTGCGGAAAGCGTTCGGGCTCCGCGGGTCGGCGGACGCGGGCGTGCAGGCAGTGCTGCAGCAGTACCTCGACGAGCTGACGTCCCTGCGGGACGCGATCCGCGCCGCGAGTGCCGGGCACGTGCGCCACGAGGGCGACGCGCAGGACGCGCTCGGTGCGCTGCATCGCCGGGCGGACGAAGGGGGGCGGGCATGAGTCACAAACCGGACTACAAGCGGTTACCGTACGAAAAGCACCGCAAACACCGTTATTACCGCGAGGATCACCCGCAGACCGCGGCGCACAAGCGCCGGGTGCGGCGGGCGCGGCGGACGCAGACGAAGAACCGCAAGGACACCGCGTTCGGCAAGATCAACTGGGATGCCTACTCGCACCGCCAGCTCTACGACATGATCATGACCGCGGACCCGGCCGGGATGGGGTCGGCCGCGCACCAGTGGGCGGAGCTGGCGCTCAACGTCGACTCGGCCACCTCCGCGGTGCACAAGACGGTGCAGAAGCTGCTGCTGTCCTGGCGTGGCGGGGCGGCCGGGGGAGCGGCGCAGTCGGCCACGAAGCTCACCTCGTGGGGTGCCGGCGCGAGCGGGACCATGCGGCAGGTCGGGGACGATCTCGATCACTACACGACCGCGGTCACCACGGCCCGCAACAAGATGCCCGAGCCGGTGTTCTACTCGGCGGAGAACCAGTTCCGTGACGGGTACGACGTGAAGGCGGCGAGCGGGCCCAGCGGCGCGGTCATGGTCGACCAGCTGCTCGACGACCACCTGCCGGCCAAGAAGAAGGCCTCCAGCGCCAAGACCGAAGCGGTGCGGGTGATGGAGCACTACGAGACGACCAGCAAGGGCGTGCACGACAAGCTCCCGCACTTCACCGACGCGCCGGTGGCGACGCGGTCGGACCCCGGCGGGGACGCAGGCAGCGGCCCCGGCGGCGGTCCGGACCCGGACGGCACGACCACGGCCTCGGCCGGCTTCGGCGCGCCGGGCGGGATGCCGGGCGCGAGCGGCCCCGGGGCCGGCGCCGGGATGCCGGGCTCGATCGGTGCCGGGATCGGCGGGGCGGGCAGCGCGGGTGGTGCGCTCGGTGGCGGAACGAGCAGTGGTGGGCCGGGCAGCGGCGCCGCGGTGCCGGGCAGCGCGTTCGGCGGCCCGTCCGGGACCGCCGCGGCCGGTGCGGCGCAGAGCGCGGCCGGTGCGCGCAGCGGCATGGGCGGTGGTTTCTTCCCGCCGATGGGCGGCGGCCGCGGCGGGGAAGGCGACGGCGAGCACCAGAATCGCTACACCAAGGGCGGCAGCTTCGATTTCCTGGAGGACATGCCCTCGGCCTACCCGCCCGTGCTGGGTGAGTGAGGACCGGTGGCCAGGCAACTGAGCGGTGCGGACGGCGTCGTGCTGTCCCACCTGGAATTCGACCTGCTGTGGGCCGATCTCGACCTCGGCCCCAGCCCGTACCCGCTCGAGGTGCCCTCGCACGGCGGCACGATGGACGAGCGTGACGCGCTGGGGGCGAGCGTCGCGGAAAGCCTCGCCGAGGCCGGTCTCCTCGACGAGGAGGACGAGCCGCATCCGCGGCTGGCGCAGCTGTGCGGGTTGCTGGCCGACCCGGTGTTTTCGGTGGACCTGCTGGTGTTCCGGGAGCCGCCGCTGCGCGCGCTGGTCGCGGCCGGGCAGCGGCTGGGCGCGCTCGCCGTGCTCGACGCGGACGAGCTGGCGCTGCGGCCCTGCCTGCCGGACGAGGTGCCGGCGCTGGCCGCGGGCATCGTCGGGACGGCGCAGCCCGGGCCGGGCCGGACCGTCCGCCTGCCGCGGGAAACCTTCTCCGAGGCGATGACCGCCTTCGCCGACCGCGGGCACGACGCGTTCGAACGGGTGCTGGCCGGGGCCGGGATCGCCGGCGCCGACCTGCGCGGGCTGTCCACTCTGGTGGCGACCCCGCGCATTGCGTACGGGCAGCTGGCCGCGAACGGCCCGGGTGGCCGCTCCCCGTCGGTGGCTTGGTACGACACCGAGGCCGGCCGGTACGGCGCGGTCGTGCAGGAAAGTGCCGGCACCCGCTGGGTCACCGTCACGCCCGCGGACGACGCGTGGCTGGCCGACCGGATCGCCGAACTTCTCGACCGCGTCTTGTCCGTTCGAGGGAACCGGGAACCGAGGACCCCGCGGGACGCGTCTGATCCGAGCTAGCAGTGGAGCGCCTTGAAGGGGGCCTGCAGAGATGAGCAAGTTGTCGGCGGAGGAGATCGCGCAGCACGCCTACAAAGCGGGTTTCCGCGGGCACGCGCTGAGCACCGCGGTGGCGGTGGCGCTGGCGGAGTCGGGCGGCAACGCCCACGCGCACAACGGCACCCCGCCGGACAATTCGTACGGGCTGTGGCAGGTCAACATGCTCGGCTCGCTCGGCCCGGCCCGCAGGCACCAGTTCCACCTGCACTCGAACAACGATCTGTTCTCCCCGGACGAGAACGCCAAGGCGGCGTGGTCGATCTCGGGGCACGGCAAGAGCTTCCAGCCGTGGTCGACCTACACCAACGGCGCGTACAAGAGCCATCTCGCCGCGGCGCGCAAGGCCGCCGCCGACGTCGCCCGTCACCACGGCAAGGCCCAGCACCACAAGCCGGCGCACCACAAGAAGGCCGAGCATCACAAGAAAGCCGAGCACCACGGCCAGCACGCGCACGGCAAGAGCGGCGCCGGATTCCGCGCCGAACTCGAGCAGTTCGTCGCCTACGAGAAGAAGACCCAGCACATCGCCGACGAACTGGTCACCACCGGGAAGAAGACGGTGCACCGGGTCACCGGGATCGCCAAGGACAGCTTCGGCAAGGTCGGCGAGGAGACCGGGTTCGCCGACGCGCTGGGGGACTTCAGCCGGTCGCTGGAGCGCCAGGTGCGGGCCACCGGGGCGCAGGCGCGCACGATGGGCGCGGCGGTGTTCCGGGCGCGGGGAGACTACGCCGAGATGGACGAGCAGGCGGCGGCCGCACTGAGCAAACAGGACATCCAGGGCATTCTGGGCTGACGAGGGGGAGTTCCCGTGCTGGACACCGCAGGAGTCGCGACGTCGTTCGCGGACGAGATGAAGACCCACCACGGCAAGCTGCGAGGCAAGGCCGCCGACGCGCAGGCCGCGCAGCACGCGCTGCAGCAGGCCGCCCATGCCGTCACCGAGCAGCACGACGTGCAGCACAAGGCCGCGCATTCGCTGCTGAACGCCTGGCAGAGCAAGGCCGCGCCGTCGTTCGAGAAGGATTCGGACAAGTTCGGCAAGGAGCTGACCGTCACCGCGGGGGCGAGCCGGAAGGGCGCGCGGGTGGTCGGCGAGGTGACCGACGCGCTCGCCGGACGGCACCAGGCGACCGGCAAGCTCATCGACGAATTCGTCGCGAAGGCCCGCAAGCTGATCGACGCCGGATACCTGCTGGCGCGCAACGGAAGCCCGGCCGCGCTGCTGCTCGCCATCGGCGATGTGGCCGATCTGGCCGGCAAGTACCTCAAGGAATCCTCCGGGCACCTGAAGAACGCGCGCGCGGAAATGGAGGAGGCCGCCCGTAAGCTGCGGGCGCTGCAGAAGGAGCTGGCCCACGACGGGGTCGCGGACAAGGGTGGCGCGCACACCAAACCCGGGCACCACGAAAAGCACGAGAAACACCAGAAGCACGCGAAACACGAGAAGCACCACGGCACGAAACCCAGCCACAGCAAGAAGGTCGACAAGATCCTCGACCACGCGCGGTCCAATCTCGGCTACCACGAGGGCCCGAACAACCGGAACAAATGGGGCCCGACCGGGCAGCCGTGGTGCTCCTACTTCGCGACGTCGATGTGGCGGAAGTCCGGAGTGGACATTCCGAAGTACGGTTTCACCGGCGACGTCTACAAATGGGGCGAGCGCCATCATCTCGCCTACGGCCGCGGTGCGATCGCGCACCAGGCCAAGGCGGGGGACGCGATCCTGTTCGGCACCGGCCCGTCGTACGGGGGCAGCACGCACATCGGCATCATCGAGAAGGTCGACGGCCACAAGATCACCACGATCGAGGGCAACGCGAGCGACCGGGTCGAGCGCAACACCTACGTGCTGCCGCGCGATGCGCACCGGTTCTACGGAGGGGTGCACCCGAAGTGAGCATCACCGGCAGCGCACGTCAGGGCGGGGTGAGCGTCGAGGTGGCGCCCGGTGGTGCGCTGCGCAGCCTGGAGCTGACCGCCGAGGCACTGCGTGGCGGCGGCCCCGCGCTGGCGGGCGCGATCCTGCGCACGGTGCGCGAGGCGGCCGCGGAGGCGAACGAACGCGCCCGGCACGCGGTGGCCGCCGAACTCGGCCCGCTCGGCGACGACGAGCTGACCGGGCTCGGCCTCGGCCGGGAGGAGCATCTCGCGGAGCGCAGCGAGGACACCACCCCGGAGAGCTGGAGGGCGTGATGGAGGACGAACGCGGGGTCGACGACCTGATCGACATCGCCGACGAGATCCCGGAGACCCTGGGCCTGTCCGCCGGGCTGACTGAGATCCGCGCCACCGCCCGCGGCGAGGGGCTGTCGGTCACCGTCGACGTGCACGGCATGCTCGTGGCCCTGGACCTCGGCGAGGCCGCGCTCGAGAAGGGCCCCGCCGCACTGGCCGCGGAAATCTCCCGCCTCAGCACGGAAGCCGGTACCCGTGCCCTGCACGCGGGCATGCGCGCGATCAAGGCCGGCACGACCCCGGCGGTCACCGCCGCGGTCGGCGACGCACTGGCTCTGCCTCCCGAGTCCGAGCCCGGATCCGAGGCAGGCGTCGCCGCCGGTTCCGGTTCCGGTTCCGCGGACGATGCCGGAGACGGTCCCGCGGCTGCGGCGACCCCGCCGGCGCCCACCCGATCCCGCCGCCGCCCGGCACCCACGGACGACGACGAGGAGGGTTTCGTCCTCGAGCCGGTGAAAGACTGAGCGGCTACCCGGCTCGGCAGGCTCGTGGTTGGTGGAGGCCCGCTTCGGCAAGCTCGCGGTTCGTGGAGGCCCGCTCCAGTTTTCCGGCGGGCCTTGCCGCATCGCGGAAGGTGCGGTTCACGTCGGCCGGGCAGTGGCGAACCTGCCTCCCCAGTCGCCTGGTGGCTCAGGAGGTGGCGCCGCGCACCGCTGTCACGGCCTGGAGCAGCTCCGGGTCGCCGGCGGCCTTGTCGAGCGCGGCCTGCAGCACGGCGCGGTACGTCGGCTGGGTTTCGGTGAACCGGGTGCGCCCGGCGGGGGTGATCATCGAGTAGACGCCGCGGCGGTCCTCCTCGCAGAGGTCGCGGATGGTCAGGCCGGCGTCCTCCAGCCGGGCGCACATGCGGCTCACCGAGCTCTGGTTCAGCCCGACCGCCTCGGCCAGCTCCTGCATGCGCAGGCCGCCTCGTGGACCGTGCGCGAGGCGGGCCAGCGCGCGGTACTCGGACAGGCCGACACCGTGGCGGCGCTGCAGGGCTTTCGCCAGCTCCTGTTCGACCCGCGCGTGCAGGACGAGCATCCGGTCCCACGCCTGTTCGTCGATCATCGCGTTCTCCCTGCTCTTGACACCAGAATACCTGCAGGTCCAAGATTTAGATGTACATGCATCTAATGTGAGGAGGGCCTGATGTCCGACCGGGAATTCCTGTTCCTGCTGGGCGCCGCCCGCGCCGGGGGCAACACCGAGATGCTGGCCCGCCGGGCAGCCAAGGAGCTGCCCGCCGCGGTGCGGCAGCGCTGGATCCGGCTGCCGGAGAAGCCGCTGCCGCCGTTCGACGACCGGCGGCACGCCGAGGGCGGGCACCCCGATCCGGAGGGCAACGAACGGCTCCTGATGGACGCGACGTTCGCGGCGAGCGATCTGGTGCTCGCGTCGCCGGTGTACTGGTATTCGGTCTCCGCCGCCACGAAGCTCTACCTCGACTACTGGTCGGGCTGGATCCGCGTGGCGGGAGCGGAGTTCAAACCGCGGATGCGGGGCAAGACGCTGTGGGGCGTGACCGTGCTGAACGAGACCGAGCGCGAGGCCGAACCGCTGGTCGGCATGCTGCGCCTGTGCGCGCACTACCTGGGCATGCACTGGGGCGGAGTCCTGGTGGGCACCGGCAGCCGCCCCGGCGACGTCCTCGTCGACGACACCGCGATGACCGCCGCCCGCACGTTCTTCACCGCGGCCTCGCCGGAGCAGGTGGCAGCCGCTCACCCGTGAGCGGGACACACCCTGCACTCCGCGTCCGGTGATGTCACGCTGAGGTCATGACACACTACGCACTCACCCAATCGGTCGCGTTGGCGGCCGACCTGGAGGCGCGGGGATTCCTGGGCACGGTCGGCAAGATCGCCGCCGCGACGGTCATTTTCTTCATCGCCATCGGCCTGGTCGTCGGCCTGCTCATCGGCTTCTTCGTCGGCCGTGCGGTCGGCCGGAACAAGGCCCGCGTGCCTGACTGAACATCTTCGGGCTCGCGGGCCGGACACCCGGCCGGGCGCCCACGGCTGCCCACCCGGGACGGGGGTGGCTCGCCGGCCCGCGCGTCGCTGAGCCACCTCCGGCGCCCGGCCGAAGTCCTGTCCGGAACGGGACAGAACCACGGTCGCCTCTTCACCGGAACCGTCCGGTTTCCTATTCTGGAAAGCATTCCACTTCCCGGTGAGGGGAATGTCCATGCCGACATCGCTCGTGGTGGTGCTCGTTCTCGCTTCACTGGCCGTGCCGCGTGCGGCGGCGGACCCGGTGTGCGCGGTGTTCTGTGACCGGCTCGATCCCTCGCAGGCCGCGCACGAGAGTTTTCCCTTGCCCGACAAGCAGATCAACGGCCGGGTGCTCCGGTTGCACGCCTCCGACCCGGACGGGATGGCCTGGGCGAGCATCGACGACGGGCAGCCGGGGGACGCGGTGTGGCTCGACCGGTCCTGGGACGGCGGTGCCACCTGGGACGGGTTGCTCGGCCAGGCCGCGGTTCCGGACGGCCGGACCGGCGCCCGCACCCTGATGTACAACCTCACCGACCCGGTCGCGCACCGGCGCGGCCTGCTCCGTGCCTGCGGTGACGCGCAGGGCGTCGCGTGCACCGGCTGGATCCACCCGCAGGTGTGCGACGCGGCCTGCGACGGAACCGCGCCCGGGACCGGGGACGCCCAGCCGGTTCCGGCCACCACGATTCACGGCCGGGACGTCTCGCTGCACTTCGACGGCCAGGGCATGGCGTGGGCCGCGCTCGGCGCCGGCGGCGCGGGTGACGAGGTCTGGCTCGACCGTTCGTGGGACGCCGGCGCGAGCTGGCCCGACGGGTCCTCGCTCGGCCGCACGAGCGTGCCCGACGGCGCCACCGGGACGCACACCGCGGCGTTCGCCACCCGCGATCTGCGTGGCCGGATGCTCGGTGGCGCGGTCCGCGCCTGCGGTCGTGAGGTCACGCATTCCGACGGCAGTTGCACGGCGTGGGCGCGGCCGTCCCGCACCCGCGTGGCCGGCGCGGTGGACGCGCTGATGTGGTCCTACGAGCCCACCCGCGCCTGGTGGCCCTCGAGCTGGTGGAACTCGGCGGTCGCGGTGACCGCCGTGGCGAATTCGGGCAGCAGTGAGTTCGATTCCGTGCTGGCGCGGGTGTTCGACGTCAACCGGGCGTCCTTTCCCGCGGGTGAGCGCAGCTCCGATCCCATCGAGGGTGACTTCATCAGCAGGGCGATCGACGACTCCGCCTGGTGGGGGCTGGCCTGGATCGCCGCCTACGACCGCACCCACGAGGAGCGTTACCTCACCGAAGCGGTCACGATCGCCGAGTACGTGCACGGTTTCTGGGATCCGGGAACCTGTGGCGGCGGTGTGTGGTGGGACCGCGAACGCACCTACAAGAACGCCGTCACCAGTGGTCTGTACCTCCGTCTCACCGCGTCGCTGCACCTGCGTGTCTCCGGGGACACCGAATGGGGGCAGCGGGCCCGGGACGCCGGGGACTGGTATCTCGGCAGTGGCCTGATCAACGCCTCCGGGCTGGTGAACGACGGGCTCACCGCCGGGTGCGCGAACAACGGCCAGACGGTGTGGACCTACAACCAGGGGCTGGCGATCGGTGGCTTCACCGAGCTGTGGCGCGCGACCGGTGAACAGTCCTATCTGGACACCGCACGCCGGCTCGCGGACGCGGCGGAGGCCGGGCTCACCTCCGGCGGCATCCTCGTCGAGTCCTGCGACACCGGGTCGAATTCCTGTGACGACAACCAGAAGCAGTTCAAGGGCATCTTGCTGCGCTACTTCGGCGACTTGGCCGGGGCCACCGGCGAACAGTCCTATCAGGACTTCACTCGTACCCAGGCGGACGCGATCTGGCAGCACGACCGGGATCCGCTCAACCGGATCGGCCAGCGCTGGACCGGCGGCAGTCCGAACGTGACAGACTGGCGCACCCAGGCCTCGGGCCTCGAAGCACTGATCGCGGCCGGCTGAGCCCGGGAGAACGCCGGGCCGTCCACAGGGGACGGCCCGGCGTAGGGATGGGACTCACTGCCGGATCAGGTAATCGCTGTTCGCCACGTTCCAGTGGGTGGCCAGATAGCTGCCCTCGGGCGGGTCGGTGTTGAAGTAGTCGTCGCCGTTGCAGTCGATCTGGTTCTCCGGGGCGCCCTCGCACACCTTCACGAGCCCGCCCGGCGGGTCGGGAATACCGCCGTCGTCGTAGCACATGATGTCCTCGTCGTCCCAGCAGTGCCCGTTGCTGGTGGCGTTCGGCGCACTGGACTGGACCGCGCCGAGGGTGTGCAGCAGCTCGTGCCCGCTGGCCTGCCAGGACCAGCAGCCGGTGCCGATCGTCGCGTAGTGCGGGCCCGCGTTGTACGGGTTGTCCGCGCCGGGCCGGTCGTCCCCGCCGTTGCCGAAGGCCAGGCCGCAGCCGTCCTTGTCGTACCAGACCAGGTACTTGCGGTCGGCGTGGTCGTAGCCCTGCGCCTTGATCGCGTCGGTGATCGTGTCGACGGTGTCCATTGCGGAAGGATCGACGGCGACGTCGTCGATGACGGCCCGGCAGTCGCCGTCGGTGACGAACCGGACGTGCCGGGTCCCGCCGCCGAGGCGCTGTGCCGCTTCGACGAAGTCGTCGTCGATCTGGTCGGCGAAGCCGCGGAACTGCTCGGCCAGCTCGTCGTGCCGGTCCGGCTGGTCGGTGCTGTGCACGTAGAGCGCCTGAACGCGCTTCCCGCTGCTGCCGTCACCGTCGCAGACGGTCGAATGGGTCACCGGGCCGGACGCGGCTGCCGCCGTCGTCGCCGGCGCGGTCGCGGCGAGCGAACCGGCCAGCAGCGCCACCGCGCCCAGCACCGTCGCGTGCTTTCTTCTGAACACGTACTCCGACCTCTCTTCGTTCATGATCCACCGGTCCGGGAAGTCAGACCGCGTGGTGGAAGGTCACCGTGAAGCCACTGCAGCCGCTGCACTGCCGTACCACCTGGTTGCCGCCCTCGGAGTCCTGTTTGGACCATGCATACGCCTTGGGGCAGTGGCTGGAGATCGCGTCGCTGTAGGGGGTCTGCGCGTCGCGGTTCGGGTTCGTGCAGAGCACCGGCTTGCCACTGTCGTCCGTGCTCAGGTTTTCCGGCGGGCAGTACTGCAGGAGCGGGTCCGAGCAGCCGACCGGTTCGCATGACTCGCTCGGTGAGCGGGCGCCTGCTCCGGCGGGTTCGATCGTGATCGGCACCGACACCGCGTTCACGTAGCTCACGTTGTACCAGGGCGCGAGCTGGTCGCCCGGGTCGAAGTTGAACTCGGCGAGGCTGGTCGGCTGCTCGCCGGTGGTGCACTGATCCGCCAGCGGTCCGCAGTCGCCGATCGCGCAGTGGAACGAGCTGCCGGAGTCGCCGGTGCAGCCCTGCCTGCCGAAGAACCTGCCCCGCCAGTGCGGATCGTCGGGCACCGGGACGGTGGCCTGCTGACCGTCCTCGATGACCGGCAGCCCGGTCGGGGTGGGTGAGCCGTCGGCGTTGACGCTGGCACCGATCCAGAGCGTCTCGCCGCTCTGGTTGACCAGCGTGATGGTAGGGCCGTCGGTCGTCGCCGGGGTCTCGGCCGACGCGGCCGTGGACGAGGCCGCGGCTCCGCCGGTGGCCACCAGCGCGGCCGCCACCAGAGCCGCCAGTTTCGGGAAGATTCTTCTGCGCATCGCTGTTCCTCCGTGTCCGGGACCGGGGTACCGGAAAAGTCTCACCGGGACGGGAGGTGTCCGTCTTTACGGTCCGGCCGCACAACTGCGATGAACTCCGCCACGACAGCCATCGGCCGGCCCTGGGCGCGGCTGTTGACGAATCCGGCGCCGGTCTTATTCTCGGAAGCGACGCGGGCGGGAACCCGGAAACGAAACCCCACGCCGCCCGCGTCCGGGAGTGCGTTCGCTGTGTCGTCTCGCTTTTTCCGGTCCGCGTATCCCGGGCCGGCCGTGGCAGTGCCGCCCGGATCGTGCCCGGCGCGGCGGGCGATCGCGCTCGCGCGCGCCGGCCGTGACCTGGATGCCGCGGTCGGCGAGGCCGAGCGGGCGCTGGCCGATCCCGCCTGCAGGCACCGGCCCGGATGCGTGTTCGACGCGCTGAGCACCCTGGTCCTGGCAGGCGAGCTCGCCGCCGCCGATCGCGCGGCGGCCCGTCTCGGACATCACGACGACGCGGACACCGCAGCGCCGGACGAAGCAGCGCCGGACGAGAGACTGCCGGACGAGAAACTGCAGGACCACGGCACGCTCATCCGGGCGCGCACCGCACGGTGGCGCGGCGACCTGGACACCGCGTGGGAGCTCTACGATCAGCTCCACCGTCGTCCCGGCAGCGCGGAACTGCACCCGGTGCTCATGGCCGAAACGGCCGAGCTGCTGCTCTGTCGAGGTCGGCCGGTCGAGGCGAACGCGCTGCTCGCCGAAGCGGGCGACGGCGGAAACACGCCGGAGCTGCGGTGTGCCCGTGGCCTGGTCGCCATGGACGCCGGAGACTTCCGCGCCGGGCTGGCCGAGCACCTGGCCGCCGGACGGCAGTTCACCGTGAGCGGGGTGGCCAATCCCGCCGTGTCGCCGTGGCGGCGGCGGGCGGCGTGGTGCGCGCACGCGTGCGGGAACCTCGAACTGGCCGCGGATCTCGCCCGCGAGGACCATGAAGCCGCGCTGGCCTGGGGCGAACCGCGGGTGGTGGGGGAGACGCTGGCCGGGCTCGCGCTGCTGGCCGGCGACGGGCCCGAGCTCGACCTGCTCTGCGAAGCCGCGGAGCTGCTCGAGGCCGGCGCGGCGGCGATCGAGGCGGGCGAGGCGCGGTACGAACTCGGCCGCCGGCTGCTGGAGGCCGGCCGCCCGGCGCACGCCCGGGTCCAGTTCACCAGGGCCGCCACGGGATTCCGCGGTGCCGGGAACCGGCACCGGACGGCGCGGGTCGCGGAAGCACTGCGCGGATGCGATCCGCGACCCGGCCCCGCACTGACCCCGATCGAGCTGAAAGTCGCCTTTCTCGCCCTGGCCAACTATCGCAACCAGGACATCGCGGCGAAGCAGTTCCTCGCCGTGCGCACTGTCGAGTTCCACCTTTCGCAGGTCTACCGCAAACTCGGGATCCGTGGCCGCGACGAACTCCAATTCCCTCTGCTCGCTCCGGAGAACCTGCCGGCAGGCTGACGGCCGCGGATATCACCATTCACCCGAGGCCGCAGGAGTGCGGCGTACTGCCGCACGCCGCAATTGCGGGAAAACGCAACCGATGGCCGTGCACATTTCCTGCCCCCTTGTACCCTGCCCGCGGTGATCACACGAACGAGTGACAACGATCGTCGGGGCTCGCGTGCGGGCCAAGGCGAACACGCTGGTCACAGCGGTGTCGTCGGTCGAGCTCTCGGCAGGCTATTGGGCCACCCGGGTGGAAGGGGAAAATCCGGCGCCGGTACCGGTCGTTTCCCGCGCTACGCCACCCCGTTCGTGAAGATGCACCATGTTCCGTGAGATGACGGTGAAACCTTGCCGCCAGTGAGGCAGAGGAGCGGGCCGTGTCGTCGACGGAGGTGGCCAGTCCGGCAGCCGGTCCCGTGTTCGGGTTGCCTTACGCACCAGGGGGTGTGGCGGCCGCCCGGGTCGCCGCGGCGGAGCCGCCCGAACGTGCGCACGCGCTGCGGGCCGTCGCGCTGGCCAACGCCGGGGAGGACCGGGACCAGGTGGTCCGCGAGGCGGCTTTCGTGCTGGGTTCGCCGGGCAGACACGACGTGCTGTCGTTCTGGTACGCCGCGGTGGCCCTCGTGCACGCGGGGGAACTCGACCTCGCCGAGGAGCACTGCGACCGGGTGCTCACGGCGCGGAGTGCCGAAAACCGAGGCGTGACAAGGAATTTCGCGCTGGCCATGCGAGGCAGGCTGGCCTGGTTGCAGGGCGATCCGGCGGAAGCGGCCGCGACGTTCGACCGCGCCCTCGAGCGTGCTGCCGAGCCGTGCCTGCGCGATCTGCTCGTGGCGTGGTCGACCGTCGCGCACGTCGGCCTCGGCGACTTCGACACGGCCTACCGCCGGATGCTCGACCGGGTCTGTGCCGCGTCCCGTCCCGGCAACGACGACGAGGTGGAACTGGCTGCCGCGCTGGGAGAACTGGAGCTCGCGGCGGAACGCCACGAGGTGGCGAGAACGGCATTCCTCGACTGCGGCCGGCTGCTCACCGAACGCGGGGTGGCGAATCCGGCGGTGGTGCCCTGGAGATCCCGGGCGGCGCTGTGCGCGTTCGCGTCCGGGCGGTCCCGGCTGGCCGCGGTGCTCGCCGGCCGGGAGCTGGCACTCGCCCGGCGCTGGCCGAACGCGAGGACGCTCGGTGTGTCGACCCACGCGCACGCGGTCGTGGTGGGCCGGGGGGTTGCCGAGGCCCGCGAAGCGGCGGAAATCCTCGCCCGGGGCCCGGCCACCGGGGAACTGTTGTGCGCGCGGTACGACCTCGCGCACTTCCTCGCTGCCGACCAGCAGCATTCGCAGGCGCGTGCGGTCCTCGGCGGCGTACGGGATCTCGCGCGCAAGGCGGGTTACGCGGTGTGGGCCGCACGCGCGGAGGCCGCCTGCGACCGGCTGGCCCGTCAGGCCGGCGACCGGCTGACCGCGCAGCAGCGCACGATCGCGGAGCTGGCCCGGTCCGGGATGACCAACCGGCGGATCGCCGAACAGCAGTTCGTCACCGTGCGCACGGTCGAGTTCCACCTTTCCGGCGTGTACCGCAAGCTCGGGGTCTCCGGGCGGCGGGAACTGGCCGCGCTGCCCGCGCCCCTGCCCTGACGCCTGCCCTGAGTCACCGGACTTCCGGCGTGGCCGTGGCTGCGGGACGGCCGCAGCGGGCAGGGGCGGGCCTTGCGGTCCGGCCGCAGAAACGCCCGCTGGACCGGCGGGCACGGTTACCGTTCCCGGTGCGGGGGCGGAGAAACGGAGGCAGTCATGAGGTTCGTTCGCCCGCTCGCGCTGGCCGTATCGGCGATGCTGGCGGCGGTGACCTGGTTCCCGGCCACCGCTTCCGGCGAGCAGGACGGTGGGAAGAAAGGGGTCAGCCTGACCAACGTCGACGGCGCCGGTGACGCGCTCCGGGACTCGGGTGTGGGCTGGTACTACGACTGGGCCAGCGATCTGCAGGGGGTCGCGCAGCCGGACGGGGTCGAGTTCGTGCCGATGATCTGGGGCCGTGATTCGGTCACCGACGAGCAGCTGGACAGCGCGAAGTCGCTGGGCTCGACGCTGCTCGCGTTCAACGAGCCGGACCTGGCCGGGCAGGCGGAAATGTCGGTGGACGAGGCACTCGACGCCTGGCCGCGGCTCGAGGGCACCGGGATGCGGCTGGGCGCGCCGGCCGTGGCCGGCGGCGCGGACCAGCCGGGCGGCTGGCTCGACCAGTTCCTCAGCGGCGCGCAGGAACGGGGTTACCGCGTCGACTTCATCCCGCTGCACTGGTACGGCGGAGACTTCTCGGCCGCGGCGGTCGACCAGCTCCGCGGCTACCTGCAGGCGGTGCACGACCGGTACGGGAAACCGATCTGGCTTACCGAATACGCCTTGACGGACTTCTCATCGGGCACCCCGCGGTACCCGAGCCCGCAGGAGCAGACCGACTTCGTCAGCGGGTCGTCGGCGATGCTGCAGGATCTCCCGTTCGTCGAACGCTACGCGTGGTTCACCCTGTCCACCGGCACCGCACCCACCGGCCTCTACGACGGCGCGACCCCGAACGCCAGCGGTGAGGCGTACAAGGCGGGCTGAAAGCCGCCCGGATCAGTCCAGAGCCGAGTTCTTCGTTTCCGGGGCCCACAGCAGCGAGACACCGAGCCCGGCCACCAGTACCAGCGTGAGCACGAGCATCGTCGGTGAGAACCCGATGCCGTCGAGGCTGAGCGGGAGCAGGAAGGTGCCGATCGCGGAGCCGATCCGGCTGAGCCCGTTGAGCAGGCCGACCCCGGAGCTGCGCAGATCGGTCGGGAACAGCTCCGGCGGGTAGACCTGGTCGAGGTTCACCGCGCCGGACATGGTGAAGGTGAAGACGAGGAACAGCGGGAACAGCACCGCGGTCGGGGCGTCCGGCCAGATCGCCATCGGCGCCAGCGACAGGATCAGCACCACGAACGACCAGATGGTCAGGCCGCGGCGGCTGGCCTTCGCCACCGCCCACAGGCCGCCGAGGCTGCCCAGCAGCAGGAACAGGTTCAGCAGGCCGTCGCTGGTGGTGTCCTCCTCGCCGACGCCCATCTTCAGCAGCACCAGCGGCAGGAACGTGTAGATCGCGAAGTACGGGATGACCTGGGCGTTGTAGAAGATCGCGCCGAAGGCGGTGCGCCGCCAGTACTTCCGGCCGAACAGTTCGCGGTAGCGGGCGCGGCGCTCGCCGCGGTGCGAGGCGACCAGCGATTCGAACGCGGCGCCGTCGCCGCCGAGGCGGCGTACCACGGCGCGGGCCTGATCGAGTTTGCCGCGGGTGAGCAGCCACCGCGGGGATTCCGGGACGCCGATGCGCAGCAGCACGACCGCGACGGCCGGGAGGCAGCTGCTGGCCAGCAGCCAGCGCCAGGAATCGTCCCCGAGGTCCACCACGTAGTTGCCGAAGAAGAAGGCCGCGACGTAGCCGACGGTCCACAGCACGGTCAGCGAGGCGAGCAGACCGCCCCGGTACTTGCGCGGCACGAACTCGGCCACCAGCGTGGGCCCGAGCGCGTAGTCGGCGCCGATCCCGATGCCGATCAGCAGGCGCAGTAAGAACAACTGCACCGGATCGGCCACGAAGAACTCCGCCGCGGACGCGACCGCGATCAGCAGGAAGTCCAGTGTGTAGAGCCGTTGCCGGCCGATCTTGTCCGCGGCCCAGCCGACCAGCACGCTGCCGAGGAAGATGCCGATCAGCGCGGACGCACCGAGCAGCCCCTCCCACACCGAGCCGAACCCGAGCCGGCCGGCGATCACCGGCAGCGCGATGCTGATGATGCCCAGCTCGTACCCGTCGGAGAAGTTGGCGCAGAAGGTCAGGCCGGTGATGCGCAGGTGGAACCGGTTGAGCGGGACGTCGTCGAAGGCCGTCTCACTCGGCGAGGAAGAGGCCCTGGTCTGCGGCATAGTCTTCGAAACCTTCCAGTCGTTGCCGGGCGAGCGCGCCGGCCGCGTCGGCCATCGCCTCGACCAGCGCCACCGACAGGGACACGACCGCGGCGTGGGAGTCGAAGACGAACTCCGAGGCCACACCCGCCCCGAGCACGTCGTCGGCGAACGGGGTCAGCACGGACACCGGGCGGTCCGTGATCAGCAGGGTGCGCAGCCCGAGTGCCCGGGCCTGCGTGAGTGCTTCGGCGCTCTCCCGTGGGTAACGGGGGAGCGCGAACAGGACCATCACCCCGGCGCCACGCCGGTGGGCGTGGCGCAGGGCGTCCCCGAAGACGCTGCCGGCGTCGGTGACGAGGCGGACGTCCGGGTGGATTTTCCTGGCCAGGTAGGCGAACGATGCGGCCTGCGCGGCGGACACCCGGTAGCCGGCGACGATCAGCGGCTCGCCGGCCATCAGCGCCGCGGCGATGGTACGCAGCCGGGTCTCGTCGGCGAGCTGGGACCGCAGTGCTTTGAGCGTGCGCAGATCGGCGTCGATCGCGGCCTGGAACTTGTTCCCGCTCTCGGCCGGCGGTTCGGTGGGTGCCTCGCGCAGGTACCGGCGGAACTCGCCGTAGCCGTCGAAACCGAGCAGGGCGACGAACCGGGTCACCGACGGCTGGCTCACCTCGGCGTACTGGGCCAGCTCGGCACTGGTCAGCGCCGCGGCGTCGGCGGCGTGGTCGGCGAGGTAGCTGGCGATCCGCCGCTGCGCCGGGGTGAGCCGGTGCGCGGTCAGCAGATCGTGCAGCGGCCGGGGCATCGGACCTCCCGCCGTCTTGCCCACTGGGCGAATGAATAGTTTCATGTCACCATAAGAGTGAATGAAAACTTGTCAAGTGGGGTCGTGATGACCGACAGCAGCCGAATCGAGATCAGTGGCGCCGGGCTCCGGTGCGCCGACGTCGTGCGGGTGGCCCGCCTCAGTGCGTGGGCCGAACTCGCTCCGGACGCCATCGCCCGGGCCGGGCAGAGTTACGAACTCGCCGTCGAACTGGGCGCGAAACGCGCCGTCTACGGCCGGACGACGGGAGTGGGTGCCAACCGCCACACCGTGGTGGATCCGGAATCGGTCGACCAGCACGGGCTGCGGTTGCTGCGCAGCCATGCCGGCGGCACCGGCGAGCCGTTGTCCGGCGACGCGGTGCGTGCGGCGATGCTCGTGCGGCTGAACCAGCTCGCCGCGTCGGGCAGCGGAGTGCACCCGCGCCTGCTGCGGGCACTGGAAACCGCATTGCGCGTCGGCGCGCAGCCGCTCGTGCACTCACGCGGGGCGATCGGGACCGGTGATCTCACCTCGCTCGCCGAGGTCGCGCTGACCCTGGCGGGTGAGCTGCCCTGGGCGGCCGGTGCGCTCGATCCCGTCGCGATCAGCCCGGGCGACGCGCTCGCGTTCATCTCCAGCAACGCCGCGACGCTCGGCCAGGCCGTGCTCGCGTGGCGGGACCTGACCCGGCTGCTCGACGCCAGCACCGTGGTGACAGCGCTGACTTTCTGTGCTCTCGGCGGTTCGGCCGAGGCGTTCTCCGAACGCGTGCACCAGGCCCGGCCGCATCCGGGCGCGGTGCGCTGTGCCGCGCAGCTGCGCCGGCTGCTGACCGCGGCCGACGACCTGCCGCCGGGCCGCAGGCTGCAGGACCCGTTCGGGCTCCGGGCTTTCCCGCAGGTGCAGGGCACGGCGCTGGAAGCCGCGGCGAACGTGGAGCGCGTACTGGACATCGACCTCAACGCGGCGGCGGAAAATCCGTTCATCGACATCGAGACCGAGCAGGCCTACCACCACGGCCAGTTCTCCACCGCACACGTGGCGCTCGCTTTCGACCACATGCGGGCCGCGCTGCACCACGTGGCGGAGCTGTCCGCCGCGCGGTTGAGCGACCTGGTCGAACCCGATCTCAGTGGCCTCCCGCCGTTCCTCGCCGAAGGCCCGGCAGGCAGTTCGGGAATCATGATCCTCGAGTACGTCGCCCACGACGCCCTCGGCACGCTGCGTCACGCGGCCTCCCCGGTGACTCTCGGGACCGCGGTGATCTCGCGTGGTTTGGAGGATCACGCCAGCTTTTCCACGCACGCCGTGCGCAGCACGGTCGCCGCGACGGCCGCCTACCGCACGGTGCTGGCCTGCGAACTGCTCGGCGCGACGCGCGCGTTGCGTCTCGCGGACGCGCCGTTGCCGGACACCCCGCTGCGTGAGGCGTTCCAGCTCGCGTCGTCGGTTCTCCCGCACACCATGGCGGACCATCCGCTGAGCACCGAAATCAGCCAGGCGGAGACTCTGCTCGGCCGGCTGGCGTTGCTGTGAGGCCCGCCGCCGGGGCGGGATGATCCGCCACCGGAGCCGGGTGCAAGGCGGACCGGCGGCGCTCAGCGCGGGACCGGATGGCGCATGGGTACGGTGGCCGCGCTGGAAACGATCAGCACGGTCGCCGACCTTCGCCGCGCGGCGGTGAGCCGGTGCGGCCGGGCCGAGTCGAAATGCGCGGAGTCGCCGGTCTCCAGTGTTTCCTTGCGGTCGTCGAGGGTCAGCCGCACGGTGCCCGACACGACGTGCAGCCATTCCTCACCGACGTGTTCGGCCGCTGTGGTCGGTTTGCCTGCCGCGAGTTCGATGCGTACCACGGAAATCGCGGCACGCGGGCCGCTCAGCACCGTGTAGCGGCCGTCCTGTCCGACGTGCACCGGTGCTTCGCCGGCCCGGACGAGGTGCAGATCGTCCTCGTCGCGCTCCTCGACCAGCCGGCTGACCGAAACGCCGTAGACCCGGGCCAGCTGCAGGAGCGCGCCGATCGAGGGCTGCCGTTCGCCCTTTTCCAGACGGGACAGGTGCGGCGCGGAGATCCCGGTCTGCCCGGCGAGCGCGGCGAGCGTGATGCCGCGCTCGTCACGCAGCTCGCGAAGCCGTTCGCTCACCCGCAGGTCGATGTCGTCCACTGCTGCCATCCGGGTGATCCTAGTGCCCCGACGGGCACTCTCAGCGCGTCCGGGCCGCCGAGAGCACCAGGTGCAGTTCGGTCCGGGAAGCGATGTCGAGCTTGGTGAACACCTTGTGCAGGTGGTACTCGACGGTGCGCGGGCTGATCGACAGGGCGGTCCCGATCTCGGGGTTGGACCGGCCGTCGCGGGCGAGCACCGCGATCCGGCTCTCCTGCGGGGTGAGCTGGGAGCTGGTCTCGGGAACGCGCCGCCGTGCTCGTTCGCCGGTCGCGAGCAGTTCGCGCGACGCGCGCTCGGCGAAGGCGTGCGCGCCCATCTCCGCGAACGACTCCTGCGCTGCCCGCAGCTGCACCCTCGCGTCGACTCGCCGTCCTTCCCGGCGCAGCCACTCGCCGTACACCAGTCGCGCGCGGGCTTCCTGCGTCCGGCCCCGGGACCGGGACAGCCGATCGATCGGTGTCGGTTTTCCGGCGCGGGTGGCCGCCTCCACGAGTTCCGTGAGGGACCAGCCCGGAATTCCATCCGGCCGGACCCTGTGCCTGTTCTGGCTCCGGCGCGGCGGCGACCGGCCTGCGCTGCCGATCCCGGCGTCCCCGTCCGGACGGCGGACGCGGCGACGGGGATACGATCCCGCGGAGTGACTCCTTTTCGAGGCGGTAGACGGCACGCGGACCCCTGCGGGGATCGAGCATGAGGCCGTGGCTCCGAGCGGGCGCGGCCGTACTGGTGGTCGGCTGGGGCGCGAACCAGTTCTCTCCGCTGCTGATCGTGTACCGGGACCAGGAGCACCTCTCGCCCGCGGTCGTGACGGCGATCTTCGGCGCGTACGTCGTCGGCCTGGTTCCCGCGCTGTTCGCCGGGGCGTCGGTGTCCGACCGGCTGGGCCGCCGCCGCGTGATGCTGCCCGTGCTGGCGCTTTCGGCGGCCGCGTCGGTCATCCTGCTCTCCGGCGCGCATTCGATCGGGCTGCTGTTCGCCGGGCGGCTGGCCGCGGGGATCGCCTCCGGCGCGGCGTTCGGCCCGGGAAGTGCGTGGATCAAAGAACTTTCCGCCGGGGCGGGCGCGGGTGCGGGTGCCCGCCGGGCCGCGATGTCGTTGAGCGCGGGCTTCGGCGGCGGACCTCTCGTGGCCGGTGTGCTCGCGCAGTGGCTGCCTGCTCCGGCGGTCACGCCCTACGTCGTGCACGTGGCTGTCACCGCCGTCGTCGGCGTGCTGGTGTGGCGGGTGCCGGAGACCGTGCGCGAACGCGACGTGCCGGGCACGGTCCGTCGCCGCGAACTCCGGCGCGCGCTGGCGACGCGGGAGTTCCGGTGGCGGATCGCGCCGAGCGCACCGCTGATCTTCGGAGCGGCGACCACGAGCTTCGCGATCATGCCCGCACTGCTGCCGGTACCGGGGGCGCCGGTGGCGGCCGGCGGCGCCATCGCCGGGCTCACCCTGGGCACCGGTGTCCTGGTCCAGCCGCTGGCGCGGGTGCTGGAGCGGAAACGCGCCGGCTCGGTCCTGACCGTGGGACTGGTGGTGGTCGTCGGCGGCCTGGTGCTCGCCGCGCTCGCCGCCGCTGTGCAGCTCGTCATTCTCGTGGTCCCCACCGCGATTCTGCTCGGCGCCGGATACGGCATGCTGCTCGTGGGCGGTCTCAGCGGGATCGAAGCGCTCGCCGAGGCCGACGACCTCGCGACCGCGACCGCGGTCTTCTACTGCTTCGCCTACGCGGGCTTCGCGGTGCCCTACCTGTTCACGGCGGTGAACCACGTCGTTCCCGGTTCCGTCGTCCTGGTCATCGCCGCCGCTGCGGTCGCCGTACTGGCCGCGGTGACGACGGTGTCCGCGCGTTCGGCCGGCCCCGCTTAGCGCGGCGCCCGGGTGTCCGGTCCCAGGCGGACCGGGAGTTCGGTGTGCCCGTTGGACAGGAACGAGGCCATCGGAGCCAGCTGGTCCGGGAGATTCGTGACCAAGGCGGCCACGGTCTTCGAACGCGACCTCGGCTGCCCGGTCGAGCAGGCGCATCCGGGCTGGGTCGATCCGTTCGACACGTTCTGGACGGTGGTGATGGCCGATACCGATCTCGCCGGAATGCGCGCTCTGCTGGAATCCTACGAGATGTGGCAGTTCATGGCCGAATACGATCTGCTCATCACGCCGACGCTGGCGGTGCCGCCGTTCACCGCCGACGGAATGCCGGTGGGACCGCAGATCGCGGGCCGGCACCTCGCCGATGCCGAGGTGCTGCGTGCCTCGGCGGCGTTCGAGGCCGCCGCACCCTGGGCAGCGAGCTGGCCGCCGTTGTCCTGAAGCGTGCCGTTTCGACGACCGCGGCACCGTGGATGTCGTGTGCTCAGCCGAGTACGTCGGGTTCCTGGTCGGTGACCAGGTCGGCGAGCAGGCCGAAGTTGTGCCGGGCCATGTTCGCGTTGCTGAACTGACGGTGCGCCAGCCGGACCTCGTCATCGCTCATCACGCGAGGGGTGCCGGCGGCGTCGGCGAGCAGCTGCATCTGGCAGGCGCGGTCCATGGTGATGAACCACCACGCGGTCTCGGCCACGGAACGTCCGACGGTCAGCAGGCCGTGGTGACGCAGGATCGCCGCGCGCTTGTCGCCGAGGCGCTGCGCGATCCGTTCACCCTCGCTCTTTTCCAGGACGAGGCCTTTGTACTCGTCGAAGACGATGTGGTCCTCGTGGAAGGCGCAGGATTCCTGGACGATCGGTGCGAGTGGTTTGCTCAGCGCGGAGAAGGCGCGGCCGTGGATGGTGTGCGCGTGCGCGACCGCGACGACGTCGGGACGGGCGCGGTGGATCGAGGAGTGGATCCAGAAGGCCGCTTTGTTGGTCCGCGCCGTTCCTTCGACGACGTGGCCCTCTTCGTCGATCTGCAGCAGATCGTCGACCGTGATGCGGGAGAAGTGGACCGCGTAGGGGTTCACCCAGAACCGGTCGGGGAACTCCGGGTCGCGGGCGGTCACGTGCCCGGCGATGCCCTCGTCGAACCCGTATCGCGCGAACAACCGGAAGGTGATCGCCAGCTCGCGCTTGCGGCGCTCGCGCTCTTCCTCGAACGAGCCCGCGGACTCGGCGAGCTCGGGGATGTCCAGCTGCGGGATGTCCGGTACCGCGGTTTCGGCCTGCGGGGGAGTCATGGTCGGTCCTCCTCGTGCTTTCGGGCTGCGCGTGAAGCAGAATGCGACGCGGCAGTCCACAGTGTCAACCTCTTAGGCAATACAGATTGCCTAAGAGGTAACACCGAGGAGGTCGGCTCAGCGGCGCGAGCGTGCGGTCAGCGCTGCTGCTGCACGTCGTCGCTGAACTGCTGCTGGCACTGCTGCACCTTGGCCTGGTCGCCGCCCGCCTGCTGCACGCAGTCCTGTAAGTCGCCGATCTGGTTGCCGAAGATCGCGAAGATCGAGCCGAACACGATCGCGAACAGTGCGCCGATCACCAGGCCGATGCTGCCGGTCACGATGCCGGACACGGCGACGCCCTTGTTGGTTGCTTCGCGGCGGTTGGCCCGTTTCACGCCGAGAATGCCGAGAACGAGGGCGATGACACCGAGGACGATGCCGCCGATCACGGTCCAGCAGAACACCAGGGCCAGGATGCCCAGCACCAGCGCGGTGATGCCGAAACCGTTGCGGGGCGCCGCCGTGGGCTGGCCATAGCCCGCGCCGGGCGGCGGAGCGACGAACGAACCGCTCGAACCGCCGGGGTACTGCGGATACTGCCCACCCTGGCCGGGGTGCTCGGGTCGCTGAGGCTGCTCACGATCGTCTGGCGTGCTCATGGGTGTCACCTTCCCACTGGGGAGACCGGACCCGTCCGACCCGGCGCGCACCTTATCGGGTGGATTGCCCGATCGTTACCGGGTGAAACGCCGAGGTGGCCGGGGAACGCGGAGAGTGACGCCGGGTGTTCCGGCCTGGTCAGTGCGCGGGCGGCCAAGGCGGGCCGGGAATCGCGCGCCGCAGCGCCGGGCGATCTCGAGCCGGAAGCCGCCGCGGGGCGGCACCGGCGCGTCGTCGAACGTCACGAGCGTGACCCCGGCACACTCGGCCCCGGCCACGACGTCGGCCAGCGCCCGCGGGTCCACCTGGGCTGCGGGCGCCCGCCCGGGAAACCGCGCCGCGTCCGGATGCGCGCCACCACCGCGATCTCCACCGCGACGTGCAGGGCCCTGCCGGTACCGGGAGAACTCACACACCCACCCGCGCTCGATCCGTTTCCCCCAGCTATCCCGATTTCCCGCCCGAAAGCACGCGTGCCCAGGATGTGGGCGGACCGGCCGGCGTTGTGCCCAGCTCGTCCATTGTGGAGGGTGGGTTGGCTCGTGCCGGATCGACCTGCGCGGACGGCTCAGGGAGCCGTCTCAGCGGGCTCAGTCGGCTCAGTCGTCTTCGGCTGCGCGCTGGATCCCTTCCGCGATCGCCGGTACCAGGCTTTCGTCGAAGACGCTGGGGACGATGTGCTGCCGATCGAGGTCGTCGCCCACTGTGTCGGCCAAGGCGTGGGCGGCGGACAGCAGCATGCGGGTGGTGACGCGCGTGGCAGCGGAGTCGAGCAGCCCGCGGAACATGCCGGGGAACACGAGCACGTTGTTGATCTGGTTGGGCAGATCGCTGCGGCCGGTCGCGACGATCTCCGCGTGTTCACCCGCCGCTTCCGGGGCGACCTCGGGGTCCGGATTGGCCAGTGCGAACACGATCGCCCGCTCGGCCATCCGCTTGATGTCGCCGCCGCCGAGCAGTCCGCCGGCGCTCACCCCGATGAAGACGTCCGCGTCGCGTACCGCGTCCTGGAGGCTGCCCTTGGCGCCGTTCCGGTTGGTGTGCTCGGCCAGCCAGTGCTTCTCGCCGGTCAGGTCCCGGCCGCCGTGCAGGATGCCTTCGCTGTCGCAGACCGTGATCGCTTCGGCGCGGAAGTCCGCGCTCAGCAGGAGCCGGGTGATCGCGGCACCCGCCGCTCCCGCACCGGAAATCACCACCGAAGTGTCCGCGGGCTCACGATCGGTCAGCTCGAGCGCGTTGCGCAGCGCGCCCAGCACGGCGACCGCCGTCCCGTGCTGGTCGTCGTGGAAGACCGGCACCTCGAGCTCGTCGTGCAGCCGGCGCTCCACGGTGAAGCACCGGGGCGCGGCGATGTCCTCGAGATTGATCGCGCCGAACGACGTCGCCAGATCCTTGACCGTGCGCACCAGATCGTCCGGTTCCCGGCTGACCGGGCAGATCGGCCAGGCATCGACGTCGGCGAAACGCTTGAGCAGCGCCGCCTTGCCTTCCATCACCGGCAGGGCCGCGGCCGGACCCTGATCACCCAGCCCCAGCAGCGCCGAACCGTCGGACACGATGGCGACGGAATTGGCCTTCACGGTCTCCCGCGCGAGCACCGACGGGTCCTCGGCAACGCGCTTGGCCACCTCGGCGACTCCGGGGGTGTAGTGCTCGGCGAGATCGTCGGCGTCCTCGAGCCGCACCCGGGGGGTCACCTGCACCTTTCCGCAACTTCGAGTCATATCGCCCGGTTACCCGGCCCGGCTTCGCCGGAACCGTCACCCCCTACCGGGGTGTCAGGCGCCGTCGAGGGGGTAGACCCGGGGAAAACCGCGAGAGAGGAGCCGCCGTGCCCGCACGAACCGCAGATGGACCGACGTTGATGCCCGAGACCGAGCAGCTGGCGAACGGGAAGAACTTCGCCGCGGTGACCACGGTGCTGCCCAGCGGCCGGTTGCAGACCCAGATGATCTGGGTGCACAGCGAGGCCGGGCAGCTGGTGCTCAACACCGAGACACACCGGGCGAAGTACCTCAACGTCGAACGCGATCCGCGCATCACCGTGCTCATCCGGGACGAGGAGGACCCCTACCGCTACGCCGAGGTACGCGGCCGGGTCAGCAGCACCGAACGCGGCGACCGAGCCCGCCACCAGGTGGACGAGCTCGCCCGCAAGTACACCGGCGACGACTACCCGCCCGCGCAGATCAAGTCCGAACGGGTGATCCTCCGGATCGTGCCCGAACGCCAGACCTACATCGACCAGAGCAAGGGCGTCGCCGACTGAGCCGGTCCGGCCCGGTCAGTCCAGCACGATCGCCGCGTCCGGTTCGGTCACCCGGAAGCTGAAGCTCTCCTCCAGGTAGAGGGTGAGCGTCTCGGCGTCGTGGTGGCTGTAGCCGACCGAGAGGTCCTGGCCGAGTTCCACGACGAAGTCGCCGCCGGCGAGGCTGAGCACCACCGCGCCGGCGATGCCCGGGGTGCGTTTGACCCGGCCGCCGCCGAGCGCGCGGCGGAGGTGGTCCAGCACGAGCAGGCCGCCGTGTTCGGTGCTCTCCACGATGGCGGTGTACCCGTCCGGGTTGATCGCCAGCGCATACGGTCCGCCGATTCCGTTGCAGCGCAACGTGTTCACCGCGTTCGCCACGAGGTGCGGGTACCGCTCGGGGTCGGTGCCCAGGCTCAGGTGGTCATACGGGCTGGCGTCGACGATTCCGCCGATCTCGGCCGCCGGCCAGCCGTGGAACACCGCCCGGTTCTCGATGAGGCCCACCTGCGCGGCCGCCTGGTCCAGGTCGTCGAGTTCGAGGTCGTCCGCGCCGCGCTCGGCGTTCTCCAGTTCGGCGCGGTCGACGGTGAAGGGCACACGCACCTCGACCAGGGGAAGAACCCGGCGCCGCCGGACGGCGGTCTCGCGCTGTGTACCGGTTTGCGGAGCCTCGATGCGCTGGGTGCGGCCCAGCGAGGTGGCCGAATACGTCCAGCCGTGCGGTCCTTCGACGTCGACCATCTTGCGCGCCGCGAGGTGGGTGGCCAGCCGTTCCCGCGCTTCGTCGTCGATCTGGCGCCAGCCCTCGGCCGGGATGGGCGCCAGTTCACGCATGAGGTGGTTCATCGTGTTCACTGCTCCTTCAGCCCGCCGATGCCCAGCGAGACGTCTTCCGGGGTGTCCTTGCCGGTCTGCTGCTCGTGTTCGGCGACGTAGCGTTCCGGATCGACGTCGCCGGTGTCGATGCCCCGCCCGTCCTCGTGCTCGGCCTTGAACGCGAGGAACTTGCGGCCGAGTTCCTCACGCAGCCCCGGGTCGGCGTGCCTGCGGAAGTCGGCGAGCGCGTCGTCCTCCTCCTCGGCCATGTGCTCGCTGTTGGCGGTACGCGCCTGGCGCACCGCGGCGTGCCACGGCGGACTTCCCGCCGGATGCCGCCGCGCCTCGGCGACCGCGTCGCGGATGTCGTTGTGGTCGCCGACCGCGTCGAGGGTCTCGTCCTCGGCGTCGGTGCCACGCTGGATCAGTTCGGGGTAGAAGACCGCCTCTTCGGCCGCCGCGTGCAGATCCAGCAACGCCGCGAGCGGCTCCCACGCCTGCGCCAGCTCGTCCGGCGAGGCGAGGTCGTCCAGCTCGGCGAACGCCCGGCGGAACCGGTCGTGGTCGTCGAGGATCAGGCTGGTGATGTCGGTCATGACCCCCGACGCTAGGCCGCCTGCCGGCGTTCCGCTCGCTGGGCCGCCCAGGCGGTTGTCCCGGCCAGGAACGGGTATCCGGTCTGCGGTTTGTCCGCGACGCCGGGATTTGTCACAGCCGTTCGCGGCTACCGTCCTCGGGACTGGGCAACGCCAGGCCGATCCGTCAACTGCGCCGGTGGTACCCGTAGGGATGCGCGCCGGTCAGGGTCACCCGCACGAGGGCGCCGCTGGGGACCTGGTACTCGCGGTGCTCTCCCGGTTTCGCGCCGGACAGGGCGTGCCCGAGCGGGGAGTCCGGCGAGTAGACGTCGAGGCCGTCCGGGCTGTTGTCGTCGCGGGTGCCGAGCAGGAAGGTCTCGGTCGCGCCGTCGTCGTAGCGGACCGTGAGGACCATGCCGGGTTCGGCGACGCCGTCGTCGGGCGGGGCCTGGCCGACGACGGCGTCGCGCAGCAGGCTCTGCAGCTCGCGGATGCGTGCTCGCCGGTGCTGGTCGTGCACGAGGCGGTCCGGTTCGCCGGAGTCGCCGTCGGGACCCGGCGTCTGCTGCAGGGCGGCCAGTTCCGCGGCGAGGCGGGCGTGCGCGTCGGGCGTCAACCAGGGACGCGAAGGAGTCGTCGTCATGACGGGTGGGCCTTTCGGGTGAGGGGTGGTCGTCCGTGGGGGCCGGGGCGGCAGGGGAGGAGCCGGCCCCCACGGACTCGGGAAGCCCCGCGGACGTCAGCGGGACTCGGGAAGGTGCGCGAGGACGCCCGCGTCGGCGGCGAAACCGCTCGCGGCCTTCACGAGGATTTCCCGTTCGACGCGCAGCAGGGCGTTCTCCGCGCGGAGCCAGGCCAGCTCGGCGTGTTCGTTGCCGCTCAGCGGTCGCGGACCGGCGGGTTCGGCGGACACGGCCGCGTCACCGCGCCGGGTCGAACGGCCGCAGGGACTCCGGTTGCTTGCCGGTGGTGATCTGCTCGGCGAGCAGGCGTCCGGTGACCGCGCCGTGCGTGAAACCCCACATGCCGTGCCCGCCCGCGACGTACATCCCGGGTGCGGCCGTCTCGCCGATCACCGGCCGTCCGTCGGCGCTGACCGGGCGGGAGCCCACCCAGGTGCCGGTGCGCCGCTCCCAGTGCACGCCGCTGAGCAGCGGCCGCGCCGAGGCGATGATCGCGTCCACCCGCTCCTGGTACAGCGGGTCGCCGGGCCTGCGGAACTCCATCGTCCCGGCCACCCGCAGGTTGCCCTGGTACGGCGTGCAGGCCACCCGGATGCCCGGCAGGTACACCGGGCCGCGCACCGGATGCTCGGTCGGCACGGTGAAGGAGTATCCGCGTCCGGCGCGCACCGGCACCCGTACTCCCCACTTGCGGGCCAGTTCGCCCAGCCACGCACCGGTCGCGAGCACGACGGCGTTGGCGCTGAGCGTCCGGCCGCTCGCCGACTGCACGGTGTAGGCGTGCTGGTGCCGGCGTATCGCGGCGACCTCGAAGCGGTGCCGGATCGTGCCGCCCCGGCTGACCACCGCGCGGGCCAGCGACTCGACGAACCGGCCGGGGTCGACATACCGCTGCCCGTCGAGCCGGATGCCCGCGGTGATCCGGTCGGTGGCCTGCGGGACCTGCGCACGCAGGTCGGCGCCGGTCAGCGGAGTCCAGGAGACCTCCTGGCCCGCGTCGGCCAGCCGGCGCAGTTCGGCCACGAGCGCACCCGCCTGCGCGGAGTTCTCGAACATCGCGGTGATGGGTGCGTCGATGGTCGGCGCGTCGACCCCGTTGGCGGTGAGGACTTCGAAGGCTTCCAGGCATTCCTGGTTCAACGGCAGGTTCGCCCGCACCGCCCGGGTCCACGAGCGGGTGGTGCAGTGGGCGGCGAACCGCGACAGGAACGACCACAGCCGGGGATCGGGGGTCGCGGGGACGTGCAGGGGCGCGTCGCGGTCGAGCAGCGTCCGCAGGCCGTAGCGCAGGACCGCCGGCTCGTTGAGCGGAATCGCGAGACCGGGCGAAAGCCAGCCGGCATTGCCCCACGACGAGCCCGCCGCGATGCCTTCGCGGTCGACCACGGTCACCCGTACGCCTCGTTCCTGCAGGAACCAGGCCGTCGACAGCCCGACGATGCCGGCGCCGACCACGATCGCCGAACGCGGTCCGCCGTCCATCCGGTCCTCGCCCATCTGCCTTCCTCTTCCTCGCCGTGCGTGGTGCTGACGCGGCCAGGATGACCCGGATCCGGCGGGCGGTCGTTGTCCGGTTCGGCCAACCGATGCGGGTCAGGTTGTCCGAACCGGTCAATCGCGGGGACCGGCGACGGCGAGTTCGATGATCATCGCCAGCCGTTTCTCGGGCAGATCGAGCCGCAGCGGCGTGACCTCGGCCATCTTCCGGAGCCGGTAGCGGATGGTGTTGGGGTGCACGCCGAGCCGTTCCGCGGCCTGGGTGAGCTCGCCCTGGGTCTCGAGCCACGCGCGCAGGGTCGCGACGTAGCTGGTGGAGTTGGCCGCGTCGTGCCGGGCCAGGTCGGCGATCGGCCCGCGCGCGGGGAACCGGCCCGCCGCCGCTGCCGCGCGCAGCCGGAGGACCAGGATGTCGTCCCAGGACTCGTCGTAGACGACGGTGGCGTCGCCGGTTTCCGGACGCGCGTCGTGCAGCGCCAGGCATTCGTCGGATTCACGCCTGCTCGCGGGCAGTTCCGGGGTGGACGAGGGCGCCCCGATGCCCGCCGCGACCGTCACCTTGCCGGGCAGCGCGTCCCGGATGCCGTCGATCCACGCGCGGGCCGCCGTGACGTCGTCACCGGGCAGGATGGTGTAGACGGTGTTGCTGAACAGCGTGCTGCGGCCGGGCCGGGACCAGCCGAACCCGGTGGTGGCGCGCTCGAACGCGAGCAGCAGCGCCGCGTGCCGTTCCGCGGCGATGTGCGCCTGGAGTGCGATCACCCGGAACCGGCCCGGCGGCAGGCCGAGCCTGCTGAGCACGGCCGCCGCGTCCGGGGTGCCCTCCAGCAGCCGGATCACCAGGTCGGACTCGACCTGCCGTTCGAGGTCGGCACTCGCCCGCGAACGCAGCAGGTGCAGGCCGACCGTGCGCGAACTGTCCCGCAGCACCGTGCGCAGGACCTCGGGCAGCGGCTGTTCGCATTCCACCCAGATCGACCCGAGTGTCTCCCGTCCGGCGCGCACCGCGACCACCATGCGGCCACTGAGCCCGTGGTCGGATGCGGCCTCGACGAACAGCGGCTCGTCCGACGCGGCCAGATGCGTGAACACGCCGCGGCGCTCGAACAGCTCGCGAACCGCGTCCGGTACGCGCCTGCCCAGAATCGTTTCGAGCCTCACCCGGTCGGCGCCCTGCTGCTTGCTGGAATACGCCAGCACGCGCGACAGCCGGTCCTCGATCGTCACTGCGCTGCCGAGCGCGTCGGCGAGGCTGTCGGCCAGGGCGAACAGGTCGGTCGGCCCACGCCCGGACTCCGTCTCGCGCCCTTCGAGCACGATGCCGTAGACCACGCCGGCGAGCTGCCCCCACGACACTTCCGGATCGACGAGCAGCACCGCGACGCGACCCTCCTCCGCCCGCGCGACCGCTTCCGGCCCCGGCGGCACGGAGCCCCGCGCCAGCACGACGGACGCCCGCGCGGCGACCGCCTGATCCACCGCCTCGAGCACCGAACCGACGCCCACCGCGAGATAGACGTCGCCGCGAAGCCCTTGCGGGGCGCCGGGATCATTCATCACCACATCGCGCAACGCGACCTCGCGCGTGACCGGGCAGCAGCACAGCCGCACCCCGTATCCACTGAGGACGTTGACGAGCCGATCGAGCGTGACCATGTCCTGTTCATACCGGAGCGGCGGGGGTCACGGGGTGGCCGCCCGCCCCGGCACCCGGCCGGGTCTCAGTCGTCCGGCCAGTTCCCGGTCGCCCTGCGGTAGCCGACGGCTCCGGCCCGGTCGGTCGCCGCCTTCACCGCGCCGAAAATGGCGCCCTGCACGGCCGCGGCGATGACGACCTGCGTCCACGAGTAGTCCCGGTCGGTCGCGTTCGGCGCGTCTTCCTCGCCGGACGTGCGTTTCCAGACCTGCTTGAACACCTGCCCGGCGAGAATGCCACCCAGCGCGCTGACCACGAAGCTCAGCGGCTTGTAGAGAATCTTGCCCATACCTTCCTCTTCCGCCTCGAAACCAGGCGGGTACCCGCCCGAGCCCCGGTCACACCAGCCCGCCGGTGCCGATCCACGGGGTGACTCCGGTGTGCGCGGCGATGAGGAGGCTTTCGTGGGCGGCGGTTATTCAGAAGCGAGCAGGTCGTCGACAGCAGCGACCGTCACGGTGCCGCGAGCCATGGCCGCGAGACGTGCGTCCACTGTGACCAGAGCATCTGCCTGCAACTGGGCGACAGCGATGTACTCGGCATCTCTGAGCGTGTCCCAGCCGTGCTGGCGGGCGATCCGCCACGCGGTGCGACGCGACACCCGGTCACCGAGAAGCCGCATCTTCGTCTCGGTCATCCGCTCGTGTGCTTCCATGGCTGCTGCTTCGGTGCGTTTGCCTGCACTGACCTCGTGCAGCAGGAGATCCAGCGCCTCCGAGCGGATCGAGTTCGGTGCGACCAGCCTGTGCCTCGGATCGACAAGAACCCCGGTATCCACGAGGTGGAGCAAGGTCGGGGCGTCGATCACATAGCGAGCCATGGACTCGAGCGTAGCCGGATCGATGCGCGCCATGGTGCTTTCCGGAATCGGAAGGTCAGCTTGGCACGCCGGTCCGCGCGAACGACGCTACGAGAGTCCGGAATGGACAGTCCGCTCGTCCCCCGTTCGGGTCGCTACTGCGCCTCGGGCATGTACCGTGAATCCGCTTCCCCGGACGGTGCGGTGGTCGGCGCTCCCTGTTCGTGACCGGGACGGCCTGGGGTGCGGCGGCGGCGTTTTTCGTTCTCTTCGACCAGGTGCCGGCGGCCGCCGGTGAGTGCTGCCCGTACCTCGTTCTCGACCGTGGTGAAGGTCCGGTAGTAGCCGTCGTCGTACTCCTCGACGACCTGGTAGGTCCAGCGGTCCTGCACCACGTTGATCCCGATCAGCTCGGTGGCGACCCGGTCGGCCCACTCGTCGTGCCCGGCCTTGCGCAGCAGCTCGACCGCGTCGTCGAGGGTGAGGTCGGCGTATCCGGTCAGCTGGTGGAAAGCATAGAGGTGACCGCGGGCGCGTTCGACGGTTTCCAGGGCTTCGGTCACCTTGCCGGCCGCGGCCACGGTCGCCGGGTCGGGCTGAGCGGAACCGGGCATCACGGGGTCCTTTCCTGCGAGCGTGCCACTGCCGGATCTCGGCGCGGGGAACGGGATTCGCCGCAGCGCGGCACCCGAGGCGCTACCCCGGTGACCGTCCGCTAAACCCGCCGCCGCCGCGGGCAGGTCGTCACGGCCGGCGTTGCACCACCGGCGCGGGCGGCGCACCCTGAAAGCAGCTTGCCCGCGATCTGCGGCTCCGGAGGCGTGCACCGATGCAAACGTTCTTGCCCTACCCCGATTTCGCGGCCAGCGCCGAGGTGCTCGACCGCCGCCGGCTGGGCAAGCAACGGGTGGAGGCCCTGCAGGTGGTGCGGGCGCTGACCCGGCCCGGCTACGGCTGGCAGAACCATCCGGCCGTCGCGATGTGGCGTGGATACCCGGAGGCGCTCGCCCGGTACGGGCTCGACATCTGCCGCGCCTGGTCCGCGCGAGGCGGCGCGGACAGCTGCGCCGGCAAGATCGTCACCGAGCTGGCGGACACCGGCATTCCCGAAGCCCGCAGCCAGGCCGAACTCGAAGCGGCCGGGGAACTCCCGCCCTGGCTGGGCGACGCGGACGTGCATCGCAGCCACCAGGCCGCCCTCGTCCGCAAGGACGCCGCGCACTACCGGCACTGGTTCCCGGACGTGTCACCGGAGCTGCCCTACGTCTGGCCCCGCTCCGATCGCGCGGGCCATGGATGAGCAGGTGTGGCGCCGGCGCGGGCGGGTACCCCGCCGCAGTTTCCCCAGGCGACGGAAGAGAGGTGCGTCAATGCCGTCCTACGACTACACCGCACAGGTCGATGTGCCGGCGGACCAGCTTTTCGGCTATCTCGCGAAACCGGGCAACCTGCCGGCGTTCCTGCCCGCGTTGACCGAGGCGCGCCCCGTCGAGGGCGACCGGGTGCACGTCGAAGCCGACGTCGACGGCAGGCATGTCGCCGGCGAGGCGTGGCTGCACGTGGACCGCGGGGCCCGGACCCTGAGCTGGGGCGCGCCCGGCGAGGACGACTACCACGGCGACCTGAGCGTGCGCGACCACGGCGAGAACGACAGCGAGGTCACCATCCGGCTGCACACCGAACGCGCCGGCGGCGAGGAGGTCCAGCGCGGTCTGGAGGAGGCCGTCGCGGCACTGGCGCACCGCGCCGCAGCCGAAACGGACCTGTCCGCGGCCGAACACCAGGAGGGCTGGTCCTGAACCGATTCCCGGCGCCCTGAGACTGATGATCGGCGCCAGCGTGACCACGAAACGTGGCCGAACCATCGCTCTCCGTCTTTCATCGGGCGCTGTCGCACGGCCGGGGCTTGAGTGGCGGGACCGCACGGCTAACCTGGGCTAAGCACCCGCTTAGCCGCCCGTCCGCGCGGCAGAACAGGAGGCCTGTGTCGTGAACTCGTTCGAGGACCGCGTTGCCCTGGTGACCGGGGCCAGCCGGGGGATCGGGCTCGCCATCGCCACCGAGCTGGTCGCGCGCGGGGCCCGGGTGTGCGTCACCGCCCGCAAACCGGAGCCGCTGGCCGAGGCCGTCGCCGGGCTGGGCGGGGACGAGCACGCGCTCGGTGTGCCCGGCAAGGCCGACGACGACGAGCACCGGGCCGACGCGATCGCGAGGACGATCGACCGGTTCGGGCGGCTCGACATGCTCGTCAACAACACCGGCATCAACCCGGTCTACGGGCCCACCGTCGACGTCGACACCGGTGCCGCGGCGAAGATCATGGCGGTGAACGTGCTGGCTCCGCTGGCCTGGGTCCGCCATGCCCGCGACGCCTGGATGGGCGAGCACGGGGGGACGGTGGTCAACGTCGCGTCGATCGCCGGGCTGCGGACCTCGCCCGGCATCGGCATGTACGGCGTCAGCAAGGCCGCGCTGATCCGGCTCACCCAGGAGCTCGCCGGCGAGCTCGGACCGAAGATCCGGGTCAACGCGGTGGCCCCGGCGGTGGTCAAGACGCAGTTCGCGACCGCGCTCTACGAGGGACGCGAGGAGGAGGTCTCGGCGGCGTACCCGATGAAGCGCCTCGGCGTGCCCGAGGACATCGCGGGTGCGGTCGCCTTCCTGCTGTCCGGGGAGTCCGGCTGGATCACCGGGCAGACCATCGTCCTCGACGGCGGCATCACCCTCGGCGGTGGCCTGTGAGCGCCGGGGTCGTGATCACCGGCGGCGGTGGGGGCATCGGCGCCGCGATCGCCCGCCGGTTCGCCGCCGACGGCGCCCGGGTCGTGGTCGCCGACCTCGACGAAGACCGGGCCGCCGAGGTGGCCGCCGAGATCGGCGGGACGGCGTTCGCCGGGGACGTGGTGAGCGAGGCGGGCGTGGCGGCACTGCTGACCGCCGCGCGCGAAACCCTCGGCGAGATCGACGTGTTCTGTGCCAACGCGGGCATCGCCCCGTTCGGCGGCGAACAGTCCACAGAGGACGACTGGGCGAATGCCTGGGACGTCAACGTGATGGGGCACGTCCGCGCGGCCCGGGCGCTGCTGCCGGCGTGGCTCGAACGCGGCGAGGGGCACTTCGTGGTCACCGCGTCCGCCGCGGGCCTGCTCACCAGCCTGGGCTCGGCGCCGTATTCGGTGACCAAGCACGGCGCGGTGGCGTTCGCCGAATGGCTGGCCGCGACCTACCGGCACCGCGGCATCACGGTGCAGGCGATCTGCCCGCAGGGGGTGCGGACCGCGATGCTGGAGAGCACCGGCGAACGCGGCAAGCTGCTGATGGCGGCCTCGGCGATCGAACCGGAGCAGGTGGCCGACGCGCTGTTCACCGCGATCGACGAGGGCCGGTTCCTGGTCCTGCCGCATCCGGAGGTGGCGGGCTACTACGCTGCGCGTGCCACCGAACCCGACCGCTGGCTCGGTGGCATGAACAAGCTGCAGCGCAAGATGGAGCAGCTGCCCGAGGCGTGACCCGCGCGGGCGGAGTTCCGACAAACCGTGGAAGGGCGCTCGACCGGGTCCCCACGGGCTGCGGTCGCGGCCGTCTCACGGGGCGGCCGATACTTCGCGCTGCGGCACCGGAGCCCCGCTCCCGCCGCGGGCGCCCGCCGCCGTGGCGGGACGGACACGAACAGACCGGGAGCCGGCATGACCACCCCCGTCCGGGCCGAGGTGCCGCGATCGCGGATCGCCGTCGCGAGCTTCATCGGCACCGCGATCGAGTTCTACGACTTCTACATCTACGGGACCGCGGCGGCGCTGGTGTTCGGGAAGGTCTTCTTCCCCACCTTCTCCTCGACCGCCGGGGTGCTCGCCTCGCTCGGCACGTTCGCGGTCGGCTTCATCGCGCGTCCGGTCGGCGCGGTGCTGTTCGGGCACTGGGGCGACCGGCTCGGCCGCAAGTCGATGCTGATCGTTTCCCTGCTGGTGATGGGGCTGTCCACGGTCGCGGTCGGTGCGGTGCCGGACTACGCCGCGATCGGCATCTGGTCGCCGGTGCTGCTGACCGTGCTGCGCTTCGTGCAGGGCGTCGGGCTCGGCGGCGAATGGGGTGGCGCGGTGCTGATGTCCACCGAGTACGCGCCGCCGGGGCAGCGTGGGCTGTACTCGGCGTTCCCGCAGCTGGGCCCCGCGATCGGGTTCGTGCTGGGCAACACGCTGTTCCTGGTGCTCGGCGCGGTGCTGCCCGCCGCGGAATTCCAGGCATGGGGCTGGCGGCTGCCGTTCCTGTTCTCCGCGGTGCTGCTCGTGGTCGGCTTCTACATCCGGATCCGGATCGCCGAGACGCCGGTGTTCCAGGCCGCGCTGGACAAGGCCGAACAGGCCCGGGTCCCGCTGTTCGAACTCGTCCGCAAGCAGCCGCGGGTGCTGCTGCTCTCGACGCTGTCTTTCGTGCTCGCGCACGCGTTGTTCTACACCGTCACCACGTTCTGCCTGTCGCTGGCGACCTCCTCGCTCGGCATTCCGCGCACCACGGTGCTGGTGAGCCTGCTCGTCGCCGCCGCGGTGATGGGCGTGGCCACGCTGGTGTTCGCGATGAAGTCGGACAAGTGGGGGCGGCGCCGGCTCAGCGCGGCTGCCGCGGTGTCGGTGGTGGTGTGGGCCTTCCCGCTGTTCGCGTTGATGCAGACGAAGAATCCGCTGCTGCTGACCGTCGGGTTCATCGGCGGACTGCTGTGCTTCGCGATGCTGTACGGGCCCATGGGGGCCTTCCTGCCGGAGCTGTTCCGGGTGCGCTACCGCTACTCCGGGGCGTCGATCGCCTACAGCGTTTCGGGCATCGTCGGCGGCGGGGTGGTGCCGCTGATCTCCACCGACCTGCACGCCTCCACGGGATCGTCGGTGCCGGTGTCGCTGCTGCTGATCGTGCTCGGCGTGGTCAGCCTGCTGTGCATTCTCGGACTGCCGGAAACCCGTGACCACGACTTCGCCGACGGGCTCGGCGAGGACCAGGTGCCCGCGGCGTCCTGACCCGGGGCCGGCCTGCTCAGCCGGGGGTGATCAGGTCCGCGACGAGCAGTCCGGTGTGCAGCAGCAGCCGGTTGCGTCCGTCGTCGAGGTCGAGGCCGGTGATCTCGCGGATCCGGTCGAGCCGGTAGTACAGCGAGGTGCGGTGCAGGTGCAGGGCCTCGGCCGTGCGGGGGATCGAACCGCCGAGGTCGAGGAAGGTGCGCAGCGTCCCGGCAAGGCGGGCGCCACGGGAATCGCCCAGCAACCGGCTCACCGGTTCCGGTACGAGCGTGGGCAGCAGGGCTGACTCCGGGATCCGCAGCAGGATCGCGTACGCACCGAGTTCGGCCCACTTCGCGATGGGGCCGAGGGAGGGCAGCAGGCGCGCGCCTTTCGCCGCCGCGACGGCCTGCGAACAGGACTGCCAGGCTTCGGCGAGCCCGGCGACCGGCTCGCCGAGCCCGGCGACGACGGCGTCCGGTTCGCCGAGGAGCTGTCCGAGACCGGTGGTCATCCGCTGTGCTTCTCGCGCGACCTCGGCCGGGTCGAAGCGGGCCTCCGCGTGCACCAGCACGCCACGCGTGCGGTCGACGAGCGGGAGCAGGCGCCTCGGCCGCCGCCTCGCCGCCGATTCCAGCACGCTGCGCAGCGCCGCTTCGGTCTCCTCGGGCGTGCTGGCTCGTGGTCTGGCCTCCACCACGGTCACCGCCACCTGCGCCGCGTCGGTCAGCCAGCCTCCGGCGATACCCGCGGCCAGCGCGTCCCGCCGGGCGTCCGGTTCGGGGCCGAGCAGCCGCAGGAGCGTGCGTTCGCGGCCGGCCCGGAGGTCGTCGGCAGCGATCCGCGATCCGTGCAGCAGGGCCGTGGCGGTCTTCGACACCTGCTCGATCCGCGCGATCTCCGGTGCGGCCAGCGAACGGTCCGCGTCGATGACCATGAGCAGCCCGAGCAGTTCGCCCCGTTCACGCAGCGGTACGCAGAACCGCGGGCTCATGCCCAGTCCGGTATCGCCCGTCAGCGTCCCCGGCCGTGGCCACTGCGCCACGCCCTGGCCGAGGATGAAGCCGCTGACGTCCGGGCCGGCGTCGTGCTGCAGCACCGCGCGGATCCGTACGTCGTCCTCGTCGCCGAAATGCCGGCTGGTGCAGAGCACGCGCACGAGCGGATCGTTGATCGCCACCGAGCGCCGCAGCTCGTCGGCGAGATCGTCCACGAGCGTCTGCAGTGCGTCGCCGCCCACCCGGCCGCGATCGGTCATGCGGGACTCCTTCTTCGACAGAACGTGGAACGACGCCTCCCGAATGTAGGACGCCGGGTGGTTCCGGCGCGTCCGTGCCCCGGTGATCCTGGAGCGGGGGGCCGTGGGAAGGAGGGATCGTGGCGCGTCTGGACGACCGGATCGCCGTGGTGTTCGGGGCCGGTTCGAGCGGGGCGGAACTCAGCAACGGCCGCGCGGCAGCGCTCGCCTACGCCCGTGCCGGTGCCACCGTCGCCGCGGTGGACCTGGTGAAGGAGAGCGCGGAGGAGACTACCCGGCTGATCACCGAGGAAGGCGGCACGGCCGTACCGCTGACCGCGGACGTGACCGAGGAGGACGACGTGGCGGACGCGGTCGCGTCCGTGGTGTCCACGCTGGGCGTGCCGGCGGTGCTGCACAACAACGTCGGCGCGGCGGTCACCGGCTCGCTGACCGGGCTGTCGGTGGCGGAGTGGGACGCGGCGGTCGCGGTGAACCTCACCGGCGTCTTTCTGGCGTGCAAGCACACCCTGCCGCACATGCTCGCGGCCGGCCGCGGCGCGATCGTGAACGTCTCCTCGCTGGCGAGCATCCGGCACACCGGCTACGAGTATCCCGCCTACATGGCCGCGAAGGCGGCGGTCAACCAGCTGACCGTGTCGCTCGCCCTGACGCATGCCCGCCACGGCGTCCGGGTCAACGCCGTACTGCCCGGCCTGATCGACACCCCGCTGGTCGGCCGTCAGCTGGACCGGGACCCGGGCGCGCGGGCCGCCCGCGACGAGGCCAGCCCGACCGGGCGGATGGGCAGTCCCTGGGACGTCGCCCACGCGGCGGTGTTCCTCGCCTCGGACGAGGCGGCCTACATCAACGGCGCCTGTCTGCCGGTGGACGGCGGGCTGAGCGCGAAAACCGGGTAGCGGCCGGTCACCGTGCGCCACGGGCCGGGGAGCGCCACGATGAGGGTCCGCACGGAAGGGGTGGCCGATGGTCGAGACGGTCCGCGGCGCGGTGGCGCCCGAGGCACTGGGCCGGGTGCTGATGCACGAGCACATCTTCGTGCTGAGCCCGGAATTCGTGGCGAACTACCCGGAGCACGACGGGTTCGACGAGTCCGTGCACGTGCCGGAGGCGATCGCCACCCTGCGTGCGCTCAAGGCCGCCGGAATCGACACGATCGTCGATCCCACGGTGATCGGCCTGGGCCGGTACGTGCCGCGGGTGCAGGCCGTCGCGGCCGCGACGGACCTGCAGATCGTGGTCGCCACCGGTCTCTACACCTATCGCGACCTGCCGCACTACCTGCAGCTGCGCGGACCCGGCACGCCGCTGGGCGGGCCGGAACCGCTGGTCGAGATGTTCGTCGGGGACCTGACCGAGGGTATCGCCGGCACCGGGGTGAAGGCCGGGGTGCTCAAGTGCGCCACCGACGAGCCGGGGCTGGCCCCGGGCGTCGAACGGGTGCTGCTCGCGGTGGCCGAGGCGCACCGGCGGACCGGTGCGCCGATCATGACGCACACACACGCGGGTACCCGGCGTGGACTGGACCAGCAGGACGTGTTCGCGGCCGAGGGGGTCGACCTGCGGCGGGTGCTGATCGGGCACTGCGGCGACACCACCGACCTGGGCTACCTGACCGAGATCGCCGACCGCGGTTCGCTGCTCGGCATGGACCGGTTCGGCCTCGATTCGTACCTGCCGTTCGAGGAGCGCGTGGCGACGGTGGCGACGCTGTGCGAACGCGGCTACGCGGGCAGCATGGTGCTCTCGCACGACGCCGCGTGCTACCTGGACTGGATGGACCAGCCGCTGCGCGAGACTCTGCTGCCGAACTGGCACTTCCTGCACATCACGAACGAGGTGCTGCCCGCGTTGCGAGCGCGGGGCGTCAGCGAGGACGACCTCACGACGATGCTGGTCGACAATCCCCGGAAGTTCCTCGCGCCCGCCGCCGCGCACTGACCGAAATCGACCGGACGGTACGTTCGCGAGGTTCGGCCATGACAGGAGGCACACGGAATGGGTGTGGAAGCGGACAACGTCGCGCGGATGCGTGCTTTCGTCGAGCAGGTGCACGAGGGTGGGCAGGTCGCGCTGATCGAGGAGTTCGTGCATCCGGATTTCCGGAACCGGTCGGCCAAGAAGGGCAGGCCGGACGACCGCAGCGGCGTCGCCGACGTCACGCGGGCGCTGCACACCGCGTTCGCCGGCCTCGAGGTCGAGATCGTGCACTGCGTGGCTTCCGACGACGTCGTGGCCACGCACAAGATCTACCGGGGACGCCACGTCGGGGAGTGGCTGGGGACACCCCCGTCGGGCCACCACGTCGAATTCCCCGTGATGGACTTCGTCCGGGTGCGCGATGGCCGGTTCGTCGAGCACTGGTCCGTTCTCGATCCGCCGTCCCCCGCGTAGCGCCGCTCAGCCCGGGCCGGTCAGCCCGCCCAGGGGAGTGCGGCGCGGCGTCAGCGTGCGGTGGCTGATCCGCCAGCCGTCCGGGGTGCGCACGACGACGTCGTCATAGGACACCGAAGCGCAGGTGCCGTCGGCTCCGATCCCGAGGCCCTTGGAGCGGGCCCGCGCCCGGTCGTCCGTCTCCGCGGTGACGACGATGTTGGTGACGTGATGGGCGACCGGATTGTCCGCGCCCAGTGCCCAGCCGGCCGCGCGCAGCGCCGCCACCCCGCGCAGCGGCTCCTGCCCGAACCCGGTGAGGTCGTAGACGACGTCCGCGGTGAACAGGTCCTCGAAGCGGTCGAGGTGCCCGTCGTCGACGAGATGGCCGTGCATCGAGAGCAGGTCGGTGATGGCCCAGCGGTCTTCGAGGGTGAAGGACATCGGTGTCCTTTCGTCGTCGGGGAATCGGCCGGATTCTCCCGACCCGCCGTACGAGGCGGGAAAATCCGGTTCCACTCAGGCCGGCAGCTCCACCAGGTCCGCCAGCCGCGCGCGGTGCCGGCCGGGCGTGCCGAAAGCCAGCTCGTCGCTCTTCGCGCGTTTCAGGTACAGGTGCGCGGGGTGCTCCCAGGTCATCCCGATTCCGCCGTGCAGCTGGATGGCTTCCTCGGTGGCGTGCACCGCGATCGGGCTCACCCTGGCCTGGGCCACGGCCACCGCGATCGGGACGTCGTAGCCGCCGGCGAGGGCGTCCGCGGCGTACCGGGCGGCGGCGCGGGCGCCGACCAGCTCGGTGTACAAGGTGGCCAGCCGGTGCTTCAGCGACTGGAACCCGCCGACCGGACGGCCGAACTGGTAGCGGCCCTTCAGGTACGTCACCGTCTCGGTCAGCGCCCATTCCGTCAGGCCGGTCTGTTCCGAGGCCAGCAGACCGGCCGCTGTCGTGAGTGCACTGTCCACAGCGGACTCCGCGGCGGCGCCCCGCACGATCGGCCGGGCGGTGGCGCCGGAGAAGGTCACGTCGGCGATGCGGCGGGTCAGGTCCAGCGAAACCACTTCGGCCACGGTCGTTTCCGCGGCGTCCACGGCATACAGGCCCGGGCCGTCCGCGGACGTCGCGGGAACCACGAACACCTCGGCCACGGAGGCGTCGGCCACCGTGCGTACTTCGCCGGTCAGGGTGCCGTCCGCGCGGACGGTCGCCGGGAACGGCGAGCCGGGGGCGGTGGACAGCGGTACCGCCAGCGCGCCGGTCAGCTCGCCGGACGCCAGGCGCGGCAGGAGTTCGTCGCCGGTGCCCAACAACGCCGACGTGGCCAGCACCGCGCTGCCGAGGAACGGCACCGGGGCCACGCTGCGGCCCAGTTCCTCCAGCACGACCGCTGTTTCCCGGGCCGAAGCACCGTGGCCGCCGTGGGCTTCGGGCACCATCAACCCGGCCGCGCCGAGGTCGGCGGCCAGCGTGTGCCACAGGTTCCGGTCGTAGGGGTCGGCGGTTTCGGTCCGCCCCAGCACCTCGGCGGGCCCGGCCCGGTCGGCCAGCAGCGAGCGCACGGACGCGCGCAGATCCTCTTCGACGTCCGAGTACACCAGGTTCGGCGAGCTCATCGCGGCAGGTCCTTCCAGGCGACGTCCTTGTCCACCCGCGGCTCGGACGGCAGCCCCAGCACGCGTTCGGAGATGATGTTCCGCAGTACCTCCGACGTTCCGCCCTCGATCGAGTTCCCCTTGGCGCGCAGGTACCGGTAGCCGGCCTCGCGGCCGAGGAAGTCGACCTGTTCGGGACGGCGCATTGCCCACTCGTCGTAGCGCAGGCCTTCCTCGCCGAGTAGTTCGAGCTCCAGCCCGCTCAGCTTCTGGTTCAGCTCGGCAAATGCCACCTTCATCGCCGAACCTTCCGGCCCGGGCGCGCCCGCGGTGAGCTGCTGGCGCAGCCGGTCGCCGGCCAGCCGCAGCGATTCGCCCTCCACCCACAGCCGCACCAGCCGGTCCCGCAGTTCCGGCGTGCGCAGCTCCGGCCGTTCCCGCCAGGTTTTCGTGAGCACGCCGAGCATTCCGCCCTCGCGCGGAAGTGCCACGCCGCCGATGGCCACGCGTTCGTTCATCAGCGTGGTCTGCGCGACCTTCCAGCCCTCGCCGACCGCGCCGATCCGCTGGGTGTCCGGAATCCGCACCTCGGTCAGGAACACCTCGTTGAACTCGGCCTCCCCGGTGATCTGGCGCAGCGGCCGGACCTCGACCCCGGGTGCGGTCATGTCACACAGGAAGTACGTCATGCCCTGGTGCTTCGGCACGTCCGGATCGGTGCGGGTGACCAGGATGGCCCACTGCGCCAGGTGCGCGCTGGAGGTCCAGACCTTCTGGCCGGTCACCACCCAGTCGTCGCCGTCACGCACCGCGCGGGTGGCCAGCGCGGCCAGGTCGGAGCCCGCGCCGGGTTCGCTGAACAACTGGCACCACACCTCCTCACCGGTCCACAGTGGACGAAGGTAGCGGCGGCGCTGCTCGTCGGTGCCGAACGCGAGGATGGTCGGCGCGGCCATGCCGAGACCGATCCCGATCCGGCGTGGATCGTTGTCGGGGGCACCGGCCTCGGCGAACGCGGCGTCGACGGCGGCCTGCAGGGCGCGCGGCGCGTCCTGCCCGCCCAGCCCGCCGGGGAAGTGCACCCAGGCGAGTCCGGCGTCGAACCGCGCCCGCAGGAACTCCAACCGCGGCAGGGTTTTCGGATCGTGCGTGGCGAGGAAGTCCGCGACCTGCCCGCGCAGATCCCCGGCGGTCACGGTCACCGGCCCGCCTCCGCCCGGTACTTCTTCAGCTCACGGCGCGCCAGCGAGCGCTTGTGCACCTCGTCCGGGCCGTCGGCCAGCCGCAGCGTGCGCACGCCCGCCCACAGCTCGGCGAGCGGGAAGTCCTGGCTCACACCACCGGCACCGTGTGCCTGGATCGCCTTGTCCAGAATCCACTCGACGGCCAGCGGGGTGGAGATCTTGATCGCCTGGATCTCGGTGTGCGCGCCCTGGTTGCCCACGGTGTCCATCAGCCACGCGGTCTTGAGCACGAGCAGCCGCTGCTGCTCGATCCGCACCCGCGATTCGGCGATCCAGTCCTGCACCACGCCCGCGTCGGCGATCGGCCGCCCGAACGTCTCCCGCGAGAGCGTGCGCCGGCACATCAGCTCCAGTGCCCGCTCGGCCATGCCGATCGCCCGCATGCAGTGGTGGATCCGGCCCGGCCCCAGCCGCGCCTGCGCGATCGCGAACCCGGAGCCCTCCTCGGCGATCAGGTTCTCCGCGGGGACCCGGACCTCGTCGAACACGACCTCGGCGTGACCGCCGTGGTCGCCGTCGGTGTAGCCGAACACGTGCATCCCGCGTTCGACGGTGAGCCCGGGGGCGTCGCGGGGGACCAGGATCATGCTCTGCTGCCGGTGCGGCGCGGCCTCGGGATCGGTCTTGCCCATCACGATGAAGATCGCGCAGTTCGGGTTCATCGCGCCGGAGATGTACCATTTGCGGCCGGTGATCACGTACTCGTCGCCCTCGCGGCGGATCCGGGTGGCGATGTTGCGCGCGTCGGAGGAGGCCACGTCCGGTTCGGTCATCGCGAACGCGGAGCGGATCTGCCCGTCCAGCAACGGCTGCAGCCACTGCTTGCGCTGCGCCTCGCTGCCGAACATGTGCAGGACTTCCATGTTCCCGGTGTCCGGGGCAGCACAGTTGACCACCGACGGCGCCAGATGCGGGCTGCGGCCGGTGATCTCGGCCAGCGGCGCGTACTGGAGGTTCGTCAACCCGGCACCCTGCTCGCCGGGCAGGAAGAAGTTCCAGAGGCCCCGCTCCCGGGCCTGGGCCTTCAGCTCGTCGACGATCGGCGGCGGTGCCCACGGGTCGGTGCGCTCGGCGAGCTGCCGCTGGAAAACGGGTTCGGCGGGGTAGACGTGTGAATCCATGAACTCGAGCAGCTGCCCGCGCAGCTGTTCGGTCCTCTCGTCGAACGCGAAGTCCATTACCTCTCCTCTTTGAGCGTCTCGTTGCCGTGCGAGATCAGGCGGGCGACGCCGTCGCCGATGCCCTCGAAACCCGCACCGACGGTCTGGCCCTTGCTGTGCCGGTAGTAGATCCCTTCCAGGATCACGGCGAGCTTGAAGAACGCGAAGCTCACGTACCAGTTGAGCGCGGACACGTCGCGCCCGGAACGCTCGGCGTAGCGGGCGACCACCTCGTCGGCGCTCGGATACCCGGGCGCGGAGCTGGCGTTGGACACCATCTGCAGCGACACCTTGTCGCGTTCGGCGTAGGCGACGAGCAGCGCCACGTCGGTGAGTGGGTCGCCGAGGGTGGACATCTCCCAGTCGAGCACCGCGCTGATCCGGTCCCTGTCGTCCACCAGCACGTTGTCCAGCCGGTAGTCACCGTGCACAATGGACGGACGACCGGAGGCGGGCAGCTTCGCGGCCAGCCGGTCGTGCAGCTCGTCGGCCCCGGGCAGGTCGCGGCTGCGCGAACCGTCGAGCTGCTTCTTCCACCGCCGCAGCTGCCGCTCCAGGAATCCTTCCGGCCGCCCGAAATCGCCGAGCCCGACGGCTTCGGGCTCCACCGCGTGCAGGTCGACGAGGGTGTCCACGAGCGCGTCCGCGATCGCCCGGGTGCGCGCCGGCCCGACCTCGGTCAGCTCCTCGGCCGAACGGTACGGCGTGCCCTCGACGAACTCCATCACGTAGAACTGCGCGCCGAGCACGTCCGGTTCGCTGCACAGCAGGACCGTCCGGGGCACCGGGACCGGGGTGCCGGCCAGTCCGCTGAGGACGCGGAACTCGCGGCCCATGTCGTGCGCGGTGGGCAGGACGTGCCCGAGCGGCGGACGGCGCACCACCCACTGCCCGGTGCCGTCGCTCACCACGTAGGTGAGGTTGGACCGGCCGCCCTGGATCACTTCCGCGGTGAGCTCGCCGGTGACCAGTCCGGGCCGCTCGCGGTCCAGGTGGGCACGCAGCCGGGCCAAGTCGAGTCCGGGTGGGTCGGTGCGGGTCATCGGGCCTCCTTCGGGCAGTTCCGCAGCACAGTACCGACTGCTGGGGAGTGGCTGCGCCGGTCGGAACCGGCGCAGCCACTCGCGAGAGGGTGAAGGGTCAGGCGATCATCCGGGAGACCATTTCGGCCACGCAGGCCGGTTTGGCCTCGCCCTCGATCTCGATCGTCCAGCGCACCACGGCCTGCTTGCCACCGGGCACGTCGGTGACCTCGATCAGGTCGGCGCCGCCGCGGACCCGGGCGCCGACCTTCACCGGCTGCGGGAAGCGCACCTTGTTGAGGCCGTAGTTGACGCCCATCGTCAGGCCCTCGACCCGGTAGATCTCCGGGCCGAACATCGGGATCAGCGACAGGGTGAGGAAACCGTGCGCGATCGTGGTGCCGAACGGGCCGTTCGCGGCCCGCTCCGCGTCGAGATGGATCCACTGGTGGTCACCGGTCGCGTCGGCGAACCGCTGCACCTGCTCCTGGGTGATCGGGTGCCATTCGCTTTCGCCGAGGTGCTCGCCGACCGCGGCGGCGAGGTCGGCGAGATCGGAGAACGTGCGCATCGCGGTCAGTCCTTCGGTCCGCCGGCCACGTAGATGACCTGTCCGGACACGAAGCCCGCGCCCTCGCTGACGAGGAAGGACGCCACGTTCGCGATGTCGTCCGGGGTACCCACGCGCTGCACCGGGATCTGCGCCGCCGAGGCCTTCTTGAAGTCCTCGAAGTCCACGCCGAGCCGCTGCGCGGTGGCCGCGGTCATGTCGGTGGCGATGAACCCGGGCGCGATCGCGTTCGCGGTGACGCCGAACTTGCCGAGCTCGATGGCCAGCGTCTTGGTGAAGCCCTGCATGCCCGCCTTGGCCGCGGAGTAGTTGACCTGCCCGCGGTTGCCCAGCGCCGAGGTGCTGGACAGGTTGACGATCCGGCCCCACTTCTGCTCGGTCTGGTACTTCTGCACCGCGCGGGTCATCAGGAACGAGCCGCGCAGGTGCACCGTCAGCACCGAGTCCCAGTCCTGCTCGGTCATCTTGAACAGCAGGTTGTCCCGCGTGATGCCGGCGTTGTTCACCAGCACGGTCGGGGCGCCGAGTTCCTCGGCCACCCGGGTCACGGCGGCGTCCACCTGCTCGGCGTCGCTCACGTCGAGTGGCACACCCACCGCGCGCCCGCCCTCGGCGACGATCGCCTCGGCACCCTGGCGTACTCCCGCCTCGTCGAGGTCCAGCAGCCCGACGGCGAACCCGTCGGCGGCGAGACGGCGGGCGACCGCGGCACCGATGCCACGGCCGGCCCCGGTCACGATGGCCACGCGGGAAGGGGAATCGCTCACGGTGGGTCTCCTCATCGTCGAGAACTTGTGATCGAGAAACTTCGTCGGGGACTTCGGGGAAAGCCGTCCTGGCCGGACAGTACCGCCTCGCCGTGCGGTACAGCCGCCGGCGGCTAAGCGTACGCTTAGTACGGTGGGCGCGCGAGTGCGGCGTTGTATCAGGCAGGTGATTTAACAACGGAGTAGGCTGCCGGACACAGCCTCGACGTCAGGAGGAGCGTGCCCATGCCTGCCATCCCGCTGACCGCGAACAGCACGGTGGGGGACTGGCTCGACCATCCCGAGGGTGGCGTCCTGCTGCGTGAGCTGCTGGCGGAGAACGGGGCCGGTATCCAGGTGCTCGATCCGGCCCGCGGGCTACCGCTGCGGCAGCTGGCCGAGCTGAGCGGGGGCCGGCTGCCCGCGGAAGTGGTGGACCGCCTCGTGCGGCAGGTCAACGGCGGGCGGGTGCCGGACGAGGACATGGTGGCGGGATGGCGCGAACGGATCGTCGCGGACCGCTTCACCGGCCGGACGGTCGTGGTGACCGGGGCGGCGTCCGGGATCGGCCGGGCCACCGCGGCGCGGATCGCGCGGGAGGGCGGCCGGGTCGTCGCGGTCGACCTCGCGGCGGACGGGCTCGCCGCGCTCGCCGAGCGGACCGGCGCGGAACCGGTGCCGGTGGACCTCACCGATCCCGGCGCCGCCGAACGGATCGCGGAGGCGGCCGGCGACCAGGTGGACGGGCTGGCCAACGTCGCGGGCATCTCCGACGACTTCTCCCCGGCACACGAGGTCAGCGACGAGATGTGGCGGCGGATCTTCGCGGTGAACGTGGACGCGACCCTGCGGCTGACCCGGGCGGTGGTGCCGGCGATGCTCGAGGCCGGTCGCGGGTCGGTGGTGAACGTGGCGTCCGAGGCGGCGTTGCGCGGCTCGGCGGCCGGAGTCGCCTACACCGCCTCGAAACACGCGGTCGTCGGGATCACCCGGAGCTGCGCGTTCATGTACGGACCGCGCGGGCTCCGATTCAACGCGGTCGCTCCCGGCGGGGTGGCGACCGGGATCGCGGGCGACTTCCGGCCGGATGGCTCCGGCTACGAGCGGCTCCAGCCGTTCCACCGGCTCATGCCGCCGATCGCGACGCCGGAGCAGCTCGCCGCGTCGATCACGTTCCTGCTGAGTGACGACGGCGTGAACCTCAACGGGGCGATCCTGCCGTCGGACGGGGGCTGGTCGGTGCAGTGACCCGGGAGGGCAAGGCGAGGGCGGCGAGCGCGACCAGTTCGGTCAGCGCCAGGCCGCGCTCGACGAGCCCGAGCGGGATGAGCACCCACCAGCGCTGATCGGTGAGCGCCGCGACCGCGACGGCGCCGAGCAGTACCGCGAACCAGGCCAGGGAAAGCACGGCGAACAGGCGGGCGGCGAAGCGCCGGCGCGGGGAATCGGGAAACACCGCGCGGGCCGCGGTGAGCACGGCCAGCGGAAGGCACACGAAGGCCACGATGCTGGCGATCCGGTGCAGAGTGCCGCCCGTGCCGGACGCGGTGACGCTGGTCCAGTCGGTCTTCGGGAAGGCGACGACCACCAGCAGCCCGATCGTCCACAGCGCACCGAACACGGCCGCGATCCACGGCAGCCGCCGCTGCAGCCACAGCACTGCCAGCGTGACCGCGGACCCGGCCGCGACCAGGGCCACCGCGAGATCGAACACCCATTTGTTCGCCGAGAGGCCGTATTCGCTGATCGTCCGCCGCAGCACGCTGATCTCGTCGGTCGGCGGGATCAGCTGCAGCAGCAGGACCAGCGCGGCACCCCCGGCGAGCGCGGCGACCCCGGCGAAGGCGAACAGAGCGGGACGGCGGTCCCCGGCCACAGTGGTCATCCCGCCAGTCTCCCAGGTGCGGCATATGTCCGGAGTGAACGGATCCGCCGGCTGTCGTGGCCGGGCCCGGGGCGGTGGACGACGAACCGGCAGCCCGTCGCCGCACGGCTTTCATCAGGCGTATACCCGGGGGTCACCGGCGCCGGGTTGGATCGACAGGCAGCACCAGGTCCACAGTGGACGCGAAGGAGCCGTCCGGGGTCCGCGGCCGGGAGCCGGCGAGATTCGTTGTGGCCAACAACAAAGTATGGAGGACGGCGATGACGGTTGGCAAGACCCGGCGGGCAAGGTATAGACCATAGTCGGGCAATCGATGATCGAATCATTGACAAGGCCTGCGCGGCCTGTGATTCTCTGCTTCACGCACCATTGACGGAAGATCCCCCGACGACCCGTTCGGACTTCTCATGTGGCAGACCATCCTCGTCCCCCCGGTCAGAATTGAGCGACGGGTAGCCGTGGAACTCGGCAGAGTCGCGCGAAGACCACGCGCCTGATCAGGTCACTGCCGGCCGTCGTCCGGTTCCGGAATCCCGTTTCCGGTGCCCGTCCGCCGGCTCGCCTGGGTGTCCCGCCTGAATCGCGGGCACTTTTCCGCACCGCAGCTACCGCAGTCCCGGCCCGGCCGGAAGTGCTGATGCACTTCTTCGGAATGTCCGCACACGCAGATGTTCTTGCCGGTCATGTGGTGCGTTCACTCCCTTGCTGCGCGACGTCGCGCCGCGCTGTGCCTTTCCTCGCAGAACCAGTGTAGCCGAACGCGCTCCGGCACCGCCGCCGAAGCGCCGCCGCTGCGCGGGTTCCCCCGATTCGCAGGGGGATTCGGCCGCCGCCATCCGATTCCGCCCGCTTTCCGATGCCAGCACGCGCGCCGCGGCGCCGTTCCGACACCCGTGAAAGGTGGCCATGCGTACTCCCGATCCCCGCATCACCCTGGTCATACCCGTGCTCAACGAGGCGAGAAACCTCGAGGTGGTGCTGCCGGCCCTGCCGCCGGTGCACCAGATCATCGTCGTGGACGGCAATTCGGCCGACGATTCGGTCGCGGTCGCCCGGCGGTTCCTGCCGGAAGCCGACGTGCTCACCCAGACCCGGCGCGGCAAGGGCAACGCGCTCGCCTGCGGGTTCGAACGGGTGACCGGCGACATCGTGATCATGGTGGACGCGGACGGGTCCGCGGCACCGGAGGAGATCCCGGCGTTCGTGGAAACCCTGGTGGCCGGCGCGGACTTCGCCAAAGGCACCCGGTTCACGGCCGGCGGTGGCAGCGACGACATCACGCTGCTGCGCCGCGCCGGCAACGCTGTCCTCAGTGGACTGACGAATCTGCTGCTGCGCACCAGGTTCACCGACCTGTGCTATGGCTACAACGCGTTCTGGGCCGATGTGGTTCCCTCGCTCGGGCTTCCGGAGCCCGCCGGCACGGAGCCGCGCTGGGGGGACGGGTTCGAGGTCGAGACGCTGATCAACTGCCGCGTCGCGCTCGCCGGGCTGAAGATCGCCGAGGTGCCGAGCTTCGAGCGCGACCGGATCTACGGAACCAGCAACCTCGACACCTTCCGCGACGGGCTGCGGGTCCTGCGGGTGATTTTCCGCGAAACGGCGCGGTCCCGGCGCAAGCGCCGCCGTGGCGAGGCCGCGGTGTCCGGTGTGGACCGTGTGGTGCGCCCATGACCGGAGCACGGCACGCGGCGTCGGTGGTGCTCTGCTGCTACACCGAGGACCGCTGGGACGACCTCGTGGAGGCGGTGAAGTCGGTGGGCGGCCAGACCCTCCCGCCGGCCGAGCTGGTCGTGGTGGTGGACCACAATCCGGCGCTGCTGCGGCGGGCTGCCGAAGCCTTCGAGGCGCCGGGCGTGCGGGTACTGGAAAACCACCGCAGGGCCGGGCTTTCCGGGGCGCGCAACACCGGGTACCGGGCCGCGGTGGGGGAGATCGTGGCTTTCCTCGACGACGACGCCGCGGCCGATTCCTGGTGGCTGGAGGAAATGCTGGCGCCCTACGCGGATCCGGCCGTCGCCGCGGTCGGCGGGCGGGCGATCCCGGCGTGGCCGGATGACGCGCCGCCGCGGTGGCTTCCGCCGGAGCTCTACTGGATCGTCGGCTGCGGGTACACCGGGCAGCCGGAAAGCCGCGCCGAGGTGCGGAATCTGATGGGCTGCGCGATGTCGTTCCGCCGCAAACACCTCGAGGCCCTCGGCGGGTTCACCGAGAGTGTGGGACGGACCGCGGCACTTCCGCTGGGGTGCGAGGAGACCGAACTGTGCATCCGGCTGCGGCAGCGGGTACCGGGCGCGAAGGTGGTCCTGGAGCCGGCCGCGACGGTGCGGCACCGGGTCACCCGCGGCCGCACCGCGCGCGAGTACATCCGGCATCGCAGCTGGGCGGAAGGGATCTCGAAGGCGGCGGTCTCCCGGCTCGTGGGTGAACAGGACGCACTGGAGACGGAGCGCTCGTACCTGCGTGCGGTACTGCCGAAAGCAGTTCTGCGCGAACTGCGGCGGGGGAATCTCGCCGGTGCCAGAGGAATCTTCGTCGCCACCGCAGCTGCCGGGGCCGGATACGTGAGGGGCCGGCTTCGCCGCGGTGAGAACGAAACGCAGCCGTCCCCGATCCCGGTGCACACAGTGGACCTGGCCGGCGGGTCCGAAGTGGACTGGCCGGGTGAGGCCGCGGCGCTCGTGCGGGCCGGTGAGGTGGTGCTCGGTTCGGTACGCCGTCCCGAGGACGCCGCCGGACTGCGTGAGCGGCTGGCCGAGCTGTCCGCGGACCGGCCACCGCGGCCGGAGCGGCTGCCCCGGGTCAGCGTGGTGCTCGCGACCGCGGGCCGGCCCGACGACGTCCGGCGGTGCGTGCACAGCGTGCTGGCCACCGGTTATCCGGACCTGGAGATTCTGGTGGTGGACAACGTCGCCGACGGGCCGCGCGGTCCGCTGCGGGAACTGGCCACCACCGACGAGCGGATCCGGCTGCTGCACGAACCGGTGCCGGGGGCCGGCCGGGCCCGCAACCGGGGCGCACAGGCGGCGACCGGCACCGTGCTGGCCTTCACCGACGACGACACAGTGGTGGACCGGGGCTGGCTCGCCGAACTGGCCGCGGAGCTGGCGCAGCCGGACACCCCGTGCGTCACCGGGCTCGTCGCCCCGCTGCGGCTGGACACGCCAGCGCAGGTGTGGTTCGAGGCGTTCGGCGGATTCGGCAAGGGCTACCGGCGGCAGGCGTTCACCGCGGACGCGCACCGGCTGCAGTCGCCAGGGCGGTTCGGCTCGGGCAACAACATGGCCTGGCGCCGCGAGGATTTCCTGGCACTCGGTGGGTTCGACGAACGGCTTGGCCCCGGCAGGCGCACGAAGTCCGGGGAAGATCTCGACCTCTACCTCCGGCTGGTCGGCTCCGGCAAGCGCGTGGTGTACACCCCGCACGCCGTGGTGCGGCACGAACACCGTGGCACCGAAGAGGAACTGCTCCGGCAGCTGCGTGGATACGGCACCGGGCTCGCGGCCATGTATCTCCTCCACGCCGCCCGCCCTGGCGGCCTTCGCGAGCTGGCCCTCGCCGTGCCCCGCGGGCTGCCCCGGTTGCTGGGCCGGAAATCCGAGCAGAGCACGGAGTCCGCCGGCGTGCCGCGCCGGCTGGTCATCGAGCAGCTGAAGGGCACCGTCTCCGCTCCGCTGGCTTTGCTGCGGGAGCGCGCCCGGTGACCCCCCGAACCACGATCGCGGTGAGTGCCGCGCTGCTGGTGCTCACCCTGGTCACCGCGGCGCTGGCGGTGACCGGCCTGACCGGGCCGGTCCGGCTGTGCGTCACGCTCCTGTTCTTCCTCGCCGTCCCCGGCTGGTCCGTGGTCGCCTTCTTCCGGCCGGGTACGTCCTCGCTGACCTGGGCTCTGGTGCTCGCGACCAGCGTCGCGCTGGACCTGCTCGGCGGGGAGCTGATGCTGCTGACGCAGTGGCAACCCGCGGTGGCCTCGGCCGCGGTGCTCGGGGTGTGCGGGGTCCTGCTCGTCGTCCACCTGGCCACGGCGCGCCGTCCGGCGCTTTCCATGCTTTCCCGGGGAGGTGGCCGGTGACGAGTTCGGCTACCGCACCCGCGGCCTCCGGCGGCGTCCGGCGCGCCCTCGGAACGGGGACCGCGCTGTCGCTGAGCGCGGTGATCACCGGCGTGGCCGGACTGGTCTGCTGGGTGGTCGCGGCAGGAGCGCTGCCCCCGGAGGCGGTCGGACGTGCGTCCGCTTTCGTGTCCGGGTTCGTGCTGATCGCGGGCATCGCGCAGCTCAACGTCGGCCTCGGGCTGTTGCGCTGGCTGCCCGGCGCGGGCGGGCGCACCGCCGGTCTGGTCGGCCGCGGCTACCTCGTGGTCGCCGTGGCGGCGGCGGTTGGCGGGCTCGTGTTCGTGCTGCTTCCGGTCGGCCGCCAGGCGGCCCCCGGCCCGCTGGCCGCGTTGTTCGTGCTGGCGAGTGTCTGCTGGGCGATGTTCCAGCTGCAGGACTACGTGCTCGCCGCGCTGGGCCGGGTCTGGTGGGTGCCGCTGTTCAACGGCGCGTTCGGGCTCGTGCGCGTCGCGGTGCTGCCGGTGCTGGGCGCGGCGCTCGGCTCACTCGGCGTGCTCACCTCCTGGGTCGGTCCGACGGTGGTCTGCACGGCGCTGGCCAGTGTGCTCGTTTTCCTGCAGGCACGGCGGAAACGGGACGAGTCGCCGCGGGCCGAGTTGCCTTCGGGCCGTACGGTGGTGTCCTTCCTCGGGCCGACGTACTTGGCCACGATCGGCACCACCGTGCTGTACAACGTCGTCCCACTGATCGTCACCGCCCGGTTCGGCCCGGCCAGCGGCGCGGTCTTCTTCGTGGTGTGGAACGGCCTCACCGCCACCGACTACGCGCTGAACGGGTTCGTGAACTCGATGGTCCTGCGGGGTTCGGGAGACCCGGCGGAACGCCCGGCGATCCTGCGCGCGGTCGCCACCCGGCTTTCCTTACTGGTCGGCGCCGGTGCGGTGGGCGGGTTGCTGCTGGCGCCGGTGCTGCTCGGCCTGTTCGGGCCGGCCTACGCCGGCGAAGGCACGACCGCGCTCCGCGTCGTGCTCGTCGGGATCGTGGCGCGCACCGTCGTCGCACTCGGCGTCGCGACGAAACTGATGGACGGCAACGGTCTCGGCGCGGCACGGATCCAGTTGTCCGGGACGGTGCTCGTGGTGGCCGGGGTGGTCCTGCTCCCGTCCGCTGTGGGGATCGCCGGTCCGGCACTCGGATTCACGCTGGCGCAGATCGCGGTCGCCGGGACGGTGCTGCCGGGGCTGATCCGGCGGATGCGCGGGGTGGTGCGATGAGCCTGCTGCTCACCAGGCCGGAACCGACGGTCGCGGCCGGGCCGGCACCGCACCGGTGGCGGTGGCTGTCGCCGCTGCTGTGCGTTGTGGCCGTGGTGCTGTACGTGCTGTTCCTGGCTCCGGTCGATCCCAGCGAACTCGGGTCGATCGGCCTGATCGCCGCGCTGAATCCCGCGGTGCTGGCGGCGTTCGTGCTGCTGTCGGCCGCGTTCGTCGTCGAAGTCCGCGCGCAGCGGCGACGGGCGTGGCTGCTGCTCCTGATGACCGTGCTGGCCGTGGTGGGAATGTACGGCCTGCCCACGATCACCGAGCCGGTCGCCCGGCTGCCGGTCTCCTGGCTGCACGCCGGCTGGGCCGACTACATCGGCACGCACGGCGAGGTGCTGCACAACTTCGACGCCCGGTTCTCCTGGCCCGCGTTCTTCGCCGTGGTGGCCTGGCTGACCGACCTGTCCGGGATCGGGAACCCGGAAGCACTGCTGGCGTGGGCGCCACCGGTGCTGACCGGCCTCGCCGCGATCGGCGTGCACGCGGTCGCCACCGCGGTGCTCGGCCGTGGCCGGGTGCCCTGGCTCGCGGCCTGGCTCTTCCTGTGCGTCAACTGGGTCGAACAGGACTACTTCTCCCCGCAGGGCCTGGCTTTCCTGCTCTACCTCGGTGCGCTCGCGCTGGTGTTGCGGTGGCTGTGCGGGGACGTTCCGCCGCGAAGCCGGATCGTCGCGTCGTTCGGGCTGGTCCTGCTGCTGCTCGCGCTCGCCCCCGCGCACCAGGTCACGCCGTTCGCCTTCGCCGCGATCCTGGCCGTGCTCACCGTGACGCGGAAGCTGCGGGTGCCGTGGCTGCTGGCGGTCGCGATCCTCACGCCGCTGACCTGGCTGGTGCTCGGCGCGGGCGACTACTGGGTGGGGCACCTGCACGTGCTCACCGGCGGGATCGGCGACCTCTCCGGGGCGGTGCAGGAGAACGTGCAGGCCCGGGTGGCCGGTGATCCCGGCCGGATCACCGTGCTCGGGTTCCGGTTCGGCCTGGTCGGGCTGCTCGGTGTGCTCGCCGCGGCCGGATGGTGGGGGCTGCGGACCCCGCGGGGCCGCCCGATCGCGCTCGGCGTGGCCGCGGTGGTTCCGGCCGGGCTGGTCGCGCTCCAGTCCTACGGCGGGGAAATGCTGCTGCGGTCCTACCTGTATTCGCTGCCGCTGCTGTGCACGCTGGGCGGCGCGGCACTGGACCGGTGGCTGCGCTCGACGCGTGCGCGCAAGCTGGCGACCGCGGTGGTGGTCGTGGTGCTCGGGGCCGCGTCGGTGGTGCTGGTCGGCGCCCGCGGCGGAAACGACAGCTACGTGGCCTTCCGTGCTTCCGACCGCGCGGTCGTCGCCGAGGCCTACCGGCTCGCCCGGCCGGGTCAACGGATCGCACTGCTGACCGCCTACGCCCCGCTGGACTGGTCCCGCGTCGGTGAGGTCAAACAGGGCTCGCTCGAACGCACCTGCGAACCCGGCCCGGCCGCGGGCTCCTGCGTTCGCCGCGTCGGCCCCGACTTCCTGGTGCTCAACCGCGCGCAGGACAACTACGGGGTGACCCTGCTCGGCCTGCCCGCGGGCTGGACGCGGCAGGTCGACACCGAGCTCGTCTCGTCCGGCGCCTACCGCGAACAGCTGCGGATCGGCGATTCCGTGCTGCTCGTCCACCGATCCGGAGGTACCCGATGACCACTTCACCCGCCCGGCTGCTCTACGTCGGCTGGACCGGGCAGGGCAATCTCGGTGACGACGCGATCGCCGACGCGCTCCTGCCGCGGCTGACCGGCGTCGAGTCTTGGCACGTGCCGCACGATCCGGCCGCGTTCGCCCGCCGCGCCTTCGACGGCGGAATCCGCGGTTCGGGCGCGCGAGCGGTTCTCGTCGGCGGCGGCACGGTCGTCGGACGGCGCAACTGGCGGCTGCTGCTCACCGCGACCGGGCTCGTGCTGGCGCGGCGCAGGCCGTGGCACCTGATCGGCATCGGCGTCGAGGATCCCGCTTTCCAGGGCCGGAACTCCTTCTCCGGCGGCGGAGAGCTCGGGCGCTGGCCCCGGCTGCTGGAACGGTTCGAGCGGGTCACCGTCCGCGGTCCGCGTTCGGCCGCGCTGCTGGCCGACGCCGGCGTGCCCGCGGAGGTCGTGGGCGATCCCGCCCTGCTGCACGAAGCCGCCGCGGTCACCCCGCGGGACCGTCTCCTCGGACTGAACCTCGGGTTCGGCGACGACCTGTGGGGGCACGACCACGAGCGGGTCGTCGACGCCGTCGCGGACCTCGTCCGAGGCGCCGCGGCCGACGGGTGGCGAGCGCGGTTCCTCGTGATCAACCCGAAGGACGAGCCGCTCGCCCGCGCCGCGCTGCACCGGTCCGGTGTGGACGGAGAGATCCGCACGACCCTGACCGTGCCGGACTACCTGGCCGCGGTGGGAGACTGCACGGTGCTGGTCGCGGAACGGCTGCACGCGCTCGTCCTGGGCGCGGTCGCCGCGGTGCCGCTCGTGGGCTTGGAGTACCAGCCCAAATGCGCGGACTTCCTCGCCTCGATCGGCGCGGACGACGCGTCGGTGCGCACGGACGTGGTGACCGCGGGCCGGTTGCGCGGCCACGTCGACGCACTCGCCGGCGAGCGGGACGCGCAGTCACAGCGGGTGCGGGGCCGGGTCGAGGACCTGCGCGGCCGGCTGCACACCGAACTGGACCGGATCCGCGCGGGCGCCGCGGTGGGTGCGCGATGAGCGGGCTGGCCGGGCGGCTGCTGCGGGAACTGCGGGTGGAGCTCGGATTCCTGACCCGGCGGGCGCTGCTGAACGTCGTCGCGGCGAGCACGTTCACCCCGCGGCCGCTGCGGTGGGCGCTGTACCGGGCGTGCGGGATGGCCGTGCGTACGCCGAACGTGTTCCCCGGGCTGCAGATCGCGGGCCGGCCGGGCAACCTGGACGTCGGGACCGGCACGTTCGTCAACACCGGGTGTTTCTTCGAGCTGGTCGCGGAGGTCTCCATCGGCAGGGACTGCCAGCTGGGCATGCAGACCATGGTCGTCACGTCGCACCACGAAGCGGCAGGCGGCGAGGTCTCGCGGCGTCCGGTCGGGCGGCCGGTGCGCATCGGCGACCGGGTGTGGACCGGAGCCAGGGTGACGGTGCTGCCCGGGGTGCGGATCGCGGACGACGTGGTGCTCGCCGCCGGCGCGGTCGTCACGAGGGACTGTCCCGAACCGGGTCTGTACGCCGGGGTGCCGGCCCGGCTGGTGCGCTCCGCCGCCCCGGTGGGTGCGCCGTGATCGGCGGGCTGGAATGGACGGCGGCCGTGGCGTTCGTGGCGCTGCTGGCACTGGTGCTGACCCGGACCGTGGTCGCCGAGCAGGGCAGCGCCGGGAAACCGGTGCTGCGCCGGATGGACATCGCCGCCGCGGTGGTCGTGGTGGCGCTGGTCGCGGTACTCGTGGCGAGGGTGCTCGCGGAGTTCTAGACGAGCTGGTTCTGGCCGGGCCGGTTCCAGAGGAGCGAGTTCCAGAGGAGGAGACGGATGACGAACCGGACGAGGCGTGCCGCCGTGGCCGCCGTGGCCGGGCTCCTGCTCGGCGCGCAGATCGGTGCGGCGGGGGCGGAAGACCGGGAGCCGGACACGCACGCTCGCAAGCTGGTCGCCCAGGACGAGTTCACCGGAAACCGGCTCGACACGTCGAAGTGGTCGCCCTACGACGCGAAGTCCTCCAACGGCATCTCGCAGTGGACCCCGGACGAGATCGGCGTCGGCGGCGGAGAACTGCGGATCAACGGGCACGGCAAGGACCCGTCCGGCAAGGGAAATCGCTCCGGCGCGCTCTGCTGGTGCCGCGGGGCCGGTGACCAGGCCTACGGGCTCTGGATGGTCCGTGCCCGGTTCGACGCGGGCAAGGGCTACGGCGTCGCGATGCTGCTGTGGCCGCAGTCGAACCACTGGCCCGAGGACGGCGAGCTGGACATGGTGGAAAGCGCCCGGCCGGAACGCAACACCGCGCTCGCCTCCGTGCACTGGGGTTCGCTGCCGAACGGCCAGCGCGACAGCGGCAAACTCTGGGGCGACTACACGCAGTGGCACACCTACGCCGTGGACTGGCAGCCCGGGTTCGTCAAGTACTCGATCGACGGACAGACCGTGTACGACACCCGCTACAGCACGAAGAACCCTGGCATCCCGAAGAATCCGATGCACCTGGTCATCCAGCAGGAACCCGGCCCGTTCGGCGCGCCCGGCTGGATCCCTGCGCCGGACGAGTCGACCCCGGACCAGGTCACCACGCACGTCGACTGGGTCCGGATGTACGAATGAGCGGCGCCCGGCGGACCGCGGCTCAAGCGGAGGTAATCTCCACTCGGTAGTCTCCGCCTGTCACCGCGAGGTACCGCATGAACGCCGCCAAGCCGCTGCGTGCCGATGCCCGGCGCAATCGCGAGGCCCTGCTCGTCAAGGCCCGGGAGGTCTTCGACGCCGGGAAGTTCTTCGACCTGCGCTTCGACGATTTCGCCGGCCTGGCCGGCGTGGGCGTCGGCACGCTGTATCGCCATTTCCCCACCCGGGAGGCGCTGGCCGAGGCGGTCTACCAGGGCGAGATCGACGCACTGTGCGAGCGTGCCCGTCTGCTGCGGGCGACCGCACCCGCTGACGAGGCCTTGACGAACTTCCTGCGTGAAATGGTCGAGCACATCGACGCCCACCAGGGCCTCGCCCGGACGTTGGCGACGCTCATGGCCCACGGCTCGGGTGCGCGTGACGACGGCAGTCGCGCGCTGGAGCAGGCCGTCACCGAGTTGGTGGCCGCCGCCGTGCGGGAGGGAGCTGTCCGCGACGACGTCGGAGCCGGTGCCGTGATGATGGTGCTGCACGGGATCGGCGCGGCCCACGACCGCCCCGGCTGGCGGGCCGAGGCCGACGGTGTCATCACCCTCGTGCTGGACGGGCTGCGCCGACCGCGGTGAGCCTTCCGGCTCAGGCCGCCCGGCCGGTGCCGGTCACCCGGTCCCGCAGTGTCCGCAGCGCGTGGTGGTCCACAGTGGACGGTTCGGCGGCGAGCCAGCCGCCGATCTCGTGCAGGAACAGCTCGGGTGTCATGGGCGGGGCGGGTTCGCCGTCCGGCTCGGCCGTGGTCAGGCCGCCGTCGCGGCTGGGGTAGAGGATCATCGCGCCGCGCACCGCCACACCGGGCAGCAGGTCGCGGTAGCGCTCGAGGCTTTCCGCGAGCCGGCTGCCGCCGCCGCGGAACGGCCGCCCGTTGCGCAGCAGCCGTCCGTCGCGCGTGGTCTCGTAGTGCCCTGGCAGCCACTGCTTCGATTCGACCAGCACCAGCCGCCGCCCGCACAGCACCGCGTGGTCCACGTCCGCGAACACCGACCCCGGCCAGGACAGGCCGTGGAAGACGCGGGCGCCGGGCAGCCGGGTCAGGTAGCGCTGCAGCAGGTCCGCGGTGAGCCGTTCGGCCAGCTCGTCGGCCTCGGTACCGGGGCTGCCGAACACCGCGGCGCCGCCGAACTCCTCGGCGAACTTCTGCCGGGCACGGCGGGCGCCGAGGAAGCCACGGGCCAGCCGCTGCACCAGCACCGCGGTGCCCGCGGTCAGCGTCAGCCACACGATCAGCACCGGAGGGGTGAACTCCAGCCCCGCCAGCAGCGGCAGCAGCACCAGGACCAGCCCGGCGACCGCGGCCACGACCGGGGTGTGCCCCGGCGCGCGCCGCCGGCCGTGGCGCATCCGCCGGTCCGCACCGCCGAACGCCCACCAGGCCAGGTCCTCGGGGTCCAGCCCCGGCGGCTCCGGAACGTACCCGGGTTCCTCGCCGAACCGCCGCCGCGGCCGTGGCCGTGGCACGGTGACCGCGGCCGAGTCGTACCGCGCGCGGCGGACCGGATCGCCGAGGGTGTCGTAGGCCTCGTGCAGCAGCTGGAACGTGCCGACACTGCCGCCGGCGTCCGGATGCCGCGCCTTGGCCAGCCTGCGGTAGGCGGCCTTGATCTCCGTGGCCGACGCCGTCTTCCCCACGCCGAGCACCGCGTAGTAGTCCGGCACGATCGCGTTCCACCTCCGCCAAGCCTGCCCGCGCAACGATATGGGGTCGCCGAACCGGCCCGCCACCCACCTCCGCCGCGCGCCGGAGTGAACTCTGGTAGCGCCCTCGCCGTGCCGTGCCGTGCCGTGCCGTGCCGTGCCGTGCCCGCCCGCGCCGTGCCGGGCGTGCCGTGCCCCCGTGTCGTGCCGCCCGCGCCGCGATCGCCCTCCGCCCCGGCCCCGCCGCAGTCGCCCTCCGCTCCCGCCCTCCGTCCTCACCGGGGCCTTCACGGCCCTTCCGCTCCGGTGCGTTCTATGTTAAGAACCTTTACTAACTACTGGACGGAGGCGCGACGTGAGCTCATCCATCCGCCCCGGGGACTCCGCCACGGCGGAGCTTCCGCGGACCGGCCTCGAGCGGCGCATCGGGCCGCTGCAGGCGACCGCGATCAACATGACGCAGATGTGCGGGATCGGCCCGTTCGTCACGATCCCCGCGATGGTCGCGACGATGGGCGGCCCGCAGGCGATGTTCGGCTGGATCGTCGGCGCGCTCATCGCGCTGGCCGACGGGCTGGTGTGGGCCGAGCTCGGCGCGGCGCTGCCCGGCGCCGGCGGCACCTACATCTACCTGCGCGAGGCGTTCCAGTACCGGACCGGGCGGCTGATGCCGTTCCTGTTCGTGTGGAGCGCGGTGCTGTTCATCCCGCTGATCATGTCCAGCGGCATCATCGGCCTCGTCCAGTACCTCGGTTACCTGATCCCGGGGGTGGCGGGCGACGACGGGGTCACGCCGCTGGGCAAGGTCATCGGCGTGGTCGTGGTGGCGCTGGTGGTGCTCGCGCTGTTCCGCCGGATCGGGCAGATCGGCAGGCTCACCACCGCGCTGTTCGTGATCATGCTCGCCGCCGTGCTGACCGTGGTCGTCGCGGCGTTCAGCCACTTCGACGGCGGCCAGGCCTTCGGGTTCACGCCCGGCGCGTTCGGTGCCGGCGGCGCGTTCTGGGGCGGCCTCGGCGCCGGGCTGGTGATCGCGATCTACGACTACCTCGGCTACAACACCTCCGCCTACCTCGGCGGGGAGGTGCGGTCCCCTGGCCGCACCATCCCGCGGTCGATCGTCTTCTCGATCCTCGGCATCATGACGCTGTACTTCCTGCTGCAGGTGGGCGTGCTCGGCTCGATTCCGCTGGAGCAGCTGAAAACCGCGACGTCGGTGGCCTCCACGGTGCTCGAGCAGGCGTGGGGCTCGGTGGTGGCGAAGGTGGTGACCGTGTTCATCGTGGTGGCCGCGATCGGCTCGGTCTTCGCCGGTCTGCTCGGCGGATCGCGGGTGCCGTTCGAGGCCGCGCGCGACAAGGTGTTCCTCCCGATGTTCGCGAAACTGCACCCGAAGCTGAACATGCCCACCGCCGGTGTGCTCGCGATGGGCGTGATCACGGCGATCGGCTCGCTGTTCACCCTGACCGACGTGATCAACGCGGCGGTCACCGTACTCGTGATCATCCAGTCGCTGGCGCAGGTCGCCGCGATCTGGGTGCTGCGCAGGCGGCAGCCGGGCCTGCGGCGCCCGTACCGGCAGTGGCTCTACCCGGTGCCGACGCTCATCGCGCTCGCCGGCTGGGTCTACATCTACGTCTCCGCCACGACGCTCTCGATTCTGCTTTCGGTGGCGTGGATCCTGCTCGGCGTCGTCGCATTCCTCGTGTACGCGGCGGCGGAAAAGACCTGGCCGTTCGGGCCGAAGGAAATCCGCGAGGCGTTCGTCTCGCCGGCCGAAGGGCGCCGGGCATGAGGAAACCGCTGATCGCCGGAATCGCCGCGCTGGTCCTGCTGCCGGGCGTGCTGAGCGCACCGGCGTCCGCGCAGGCCCCGGCGCTGCCCTCGCAGCCGCACGGGAAGTCCGTCGTGGGCCGGGCCGGCTGGCAGGTGCTGACCACGGCGAAGGTCCCCGACGGCGGTGAGAAGGTGTCGCAGCCGGGCTACTCGACGTCCGGCTGGCTGCCGGTGAAACCGGACGACGCCGGCGCACCGGGCACCGAGATCACCGCGCTGCTGCAGAACGGCCGGTGCCCGGACGTCTTCTACTCCGACACCATGCGCAAGTGCTTCGGATACGTCGACAAGCTCGGCCCGGTGACCACCAAGCCGTTCTCCGACCCGTGGTGGTACCGCACCGACTTCAATCCGGGGTTCCGGCAGGGGAAGAACGCGAAGCTGACCATCCCGGGCATCGTCGGCGAGGGCGACGTGTGGGTCAACGGCACCCAGGTCGCCGGCCGTGACCTGGTGAGCGGCGCGTTCGCCGCACACACTTTCGACGTCACGAAGCTCCTGCGTCCTGGCAGGAACAGCCTGGCGGTCAAGGTGTATCCGAACGATCCGACGAGCATGTACACCGTCGACGGCGTCGACTGGGGGCAGATCCCGCCGGACAACAACACCGGCATCCAGTACCCGCCCACCCTGCAGTTGTCCGACACACTCACCGGCGACAACGCACACGTCGTGCAGGACAACGCGGCTGATCTGTCCACGTCCTCGCTGACGGTGAAGACGGACGTGACCAACAACGCCGATACCGCGCAGACCGGTGACGTGTCGGCCACAGTCACCCCGCCCGGGGCAGGTGCGCCGGTCTCGATCACGCAGCGGGTCACCGTGCCCGCGCGCCAGAAGCTGACGGTGTCCTTCACGCCCGCGAAGTTCCCGTCACTCAAGATCCGCGACCCGCAGGTGTGGTGGCCCTACTCGATGGGCAAGCAGCCGCTGTACACCCTGCGCACCGCGGTGGCCCAAGGCGGAGCCGTCTCCTCGTCCACTTCGGACACTTTCGGAATTCGCACGATTTCCTCGCGGCTGGTCGGGAAGTCCGAGCAGCTGCCCGAGGGGGCGCGGCAGTTCTCGGTCAACGGCAGGGACTTCGTCTTCCGCGGTGGCGGGTTCGCACCGGATCTCTTCCTGCGCTACGACAAGGCCGACACCGCGCACCAGATCGCGCTGATCAAGAACCTGGGACTCAACGGCGTGCGGCTCGAGGGCCACGACATGCCGCAGGACTTCTACGAGCAGGCCGACCGGGCGGGGCTGCTGGTGATGGGCGGGTTCCTGTGCTGTGACGCCTGGCAGCCGGAAAAGCCGGACACACTGACCGAACGGGATTACCGGATCTTGCACGATTCGGCCTCCGCGATCGGGCGGGCCGAACGCCACCACCCGAGTGTGTTCACCTACGGCTGGAGCGACAACGAGCCGGTGCCCCGGCAGGAAAGCGAGACGCTGGAAGCCTTCCGTGACGCCGATTTCGACGTCGAGATCGTCGCGTCCGCGGAGTACAAGAGCACCCCGACCCTCGGCAATTCCGGGGAAAAGGAAGGTCCCTACGACTGGGTCCCGCCGTCCTACTGGTACGACACGACGCACTTCGATCCCAGCGACAGCAGCCGGACCAATGCCGGCGGTTCGTGGGGATTCGCGAGCGAGCAGAGCGCGGGACACACCGTGGCCACGCTCGATTCGCTCAACCGGTTCCTCTCGCCGGAGGAACGGGCGAAGCTGTGGCAGGACCCGGCCTACAACCAGTACCACGCCAATTTCGAGCCCGGCCACGGCGGATACGCCTTCGGAACTCTGTACACTTTGGACCAGTCGATCGAGAAGCGATACGGTGCCTGGGATTCGCTGGAGTCCTACGTGCAGTCCGCCCAGATCGCCAACTACGAGAACACCCGGTCGCAGTTCGAATCGTTCCTGGCGCATTCCACCGACCGCGACAATCCGTCCACCGGGGTCGTGTACTGGATGCTGAACAAGGGCTGGCCGACGCTGCTGTGGTCGCTCTACAACGACGACGGCGACCAGCCGGGTGCGTTCTTCGGTGCGAAGAAGGCGAATCATCCGCTGCATGCACTGTATGCCTACGACACCGGCACGGTCACCCTGGACAATCTCGGCGCGGCCACGCAGTCCGGGCTTTCGGTGCAGGCGAAGGTTTACGACACCGCGGGCAAGGTGCTCGACGATCAGACCGCGAGTGGCCTCGGGCTGGGCAGCCAGGGCGTGCACCCCGGGGTGCTGAAGCCGAAGGTGCCGGCGGAGACGAAGGCCCCGGCGCCGGCCCAGGTGTACTTCGTGGAACTGCAGGTGCGCCAGGGCGGGAAGGTCGTGGACCGCAACGTCTACTGGCTGTCGACACAGAAGGACGTCGTCGACTGGGACAAGACGCTTCAGCAGCCGCAGGCGACACTGAGCCAGTACGGTGACCTGAGCGCGCTGCGCGACCTGCCGGAATCGCGGATCGGCGTGACCACCTCGACCCGCGACGCCGCCGGGCCGGACGGCGCGGACACGGCGACCACGGTGACCGTCACGAACACATCGAAGACGCCTGCGGTCGCGTTCTTCCTGCGCGCGGACGTGCGGCGCGGCACCGCGGACGGGCACCCGGCGGCCGGGGACAACCAGCTCGCCGCGGCGACCTGGGACGACAACGACATCACGTTGTGGCCGGGACAGTCGCAGACGCTGACGGTGACCTACCGGTCCGCTGACCTGCACGGTGCGCCCGCGGTGGTCAGCGTGGGCGGGTCGAACACCGACCAGGTCGTCACCCCGGCCCGCGGGGCACACGGGTGAGCGCGGACGACCACATCCTCGGCATCGATTTCGGCGGTACCAAGGTCGCGCTGGGGCTGGCCGACCGCACCGGGAAGCTGCTGGCGACCCGACGGCTGGACACCGACGCGGCGGCCGGGGCCGGGCAGGTCGTGAGCCGTGCCCTCGCCGCGGCGGCAGGGCTGGTGGCAGGCGAACGGTCAGTGCTCGGCGGGATCGGCGTGGTCAGTCCCGGCATCGTGCTGCCGGACCGGATCCTGCTGGCGCCCAATGTGCCCGGGTGGGAACGGCTGCGGCTGGCCGAACGGGTGTCGGCGGAATTCCCCGGTGTCCCGGTGACCGTGGGCACCGACGCGAAGGCGGCGGCACTGGCGGAAAGTACCTGGGGCACGCTGGCCGGGGCCGATCCGGCGGTGTTCCTCTCGCTGGGCACCGGGATCGCGGCCGCCGTGCTGGTCGGCGGCCGGGTGCTGACCGGTGCGCACGGCGCGGCCGGGGAGATCGGCTACAACCTGCGGTTCCCGCAGGACTGCGCGGGTTTCGCCGGCGGTGCGGCGCCGCTGGAGGAGGCGGTCGGTGGGCGGGGCCTGGGCGGCCGGGCGAGCGAGGCGCTGGGCCGGACGGTCACCGCCGGTGAGCTGTTCGCGCTGGCCCGCGAGAACGCCGAGGCCAAGGAGCTGGTCACCGCGGCACTGGACGAGCTGTCGATGCACGTGGCGAACCTGGCCATCGCCTTCGACCCCGAGCGCATCGCGGTGGGCGGCGGACTCGTCCGCTCCGCCGACGTCCTGCTGCCGGCCCTGCGGGAACGCCTCGCCGCCGCGGTGCCGTTCCCCCCGGACCTGGTCCCGGCCCGCTTCGACCAGGACGCCGCCCTGCTTGGCGCGGTCGCCCTCGCTTTGGGCTGAGTTCCGGTGCGCCCCTGCCCTTCGTCCGGAACCAGCCTGCCGTTGCCGCGGGGTGAGCCCGTTCCGACGCTCCGCGGTGGGGAACTCGGTCAGATCCGTTCGGCCACCAGGTGCCAGACGGGCATCACGACCATGCCGCCCGCTCTGGTGTCGATCGGGCCGGGCTCGGGAAGCTCGCTCCGGGCAGCTCGCCACCGGTCGGCGCAGGGCGCCGAGCATCCCGGGGACACCGGACTGGTGTAGTACCCCGACGCGCCCCGCCTGTACGCGCACGCGGCGCAGCTGAACGACGTGGCCGGCGGCGACAACGTGCAGAGCGAGGACTGCGGCCGCGACTACCTCCGCACCGCGGTCGCCGGCTATGACGGACCCACGGGCAACGGCACCCCGGACGGACCGGCGGCGTTGCGACCCGCTCCGGGAGTGGTCACGGCCGCGGCCCGCGAGCGTGACCGGTGTCTCCGTCGCTGGTCGGTGCCACCGGGCGGTGCGGTAGGGTCGCGGACATGGGGAGTCTCCGCTCGCGTGTCCTCGCCTGGGCCGGCCGCCGGTACATCGCCCGCCAGCAGAAACGCGGCTTCAACCTGGAGAAGATGGCGCTGCTGCCGGACGCCGCGCTGCTGCCGATGCGCCGGGAGGGGCTCGACCCGCTGCCCGAGCTCGCCCGGCGGCGGGAGGAGGCGCCGATCAGCAAGCTCGACCTGCCGTTCGGCATGAACGCCTGGCTGGTCACCGGGCACGCGGAAGCCAAGGCCGTGCTCGGCAAGGTCTCCGAGTTCAGCAACGACTTCACCAACCTGGTCGGCAGCGCGGGGGTCACCGAGGACCAGAACCCGGGCGGGCTCGGGTTCGCCGATCCGCCGGTGCACACGCGGCTGCGGAAGCTGCTCACGCCCGAGTTCACCATGCGTCGGCTGTCCCGCCTGACGCCGCGGATCGACGAGATCGTGGCCGGGCAGCTGGACGCGATGGCCGCCGCGGACGGGCTGGTGGACCTGTGGGAGTCGTTCGCGCTGCCGATCCCGTCGCTGACCATCTGCGAACTGCTCGGCGTGTCCTATGAGGACCGCGCCGACTTCCAGCGGCTGAGCACGGCGCGGTTCGACCTGTTCGGTGGCGCGGGCGCGTCGCTCGGTGCGATGTCGGAGTCCCTGCAGTACCTGCGGGAGATCGTGAAGAAGCAGCGTGCGGAGCCGGGGGACGGCCTGCTGGGCATGCTGATCAAGGAGCACGGCGACGAGATCTCCGACGAGGAGCTGGCCGGCCTCGCCGACGGTGTGCTGACCGGGGGCCTGGAAACCACCGCCAGCATGCTGGCGCTGGGTGCCTTGGTGCTGCTGCGTGATCCGGCCGCGTTCGAGGCGGTGCGCGGTGACGAGGAGTCGGTGCACCGGTTCGTCGAGGAGCTGCTGCGGTACCTGACCGTGGTGCAGATGGCGTTCCCCCGGTTCGCCAAGCAGGACATGGACATCGCCGGCGTCCACATCGGCGAGGGCGACATCGTGCTGGTGTCCCTGTCGGTGGCCGACCGCGACCCCGCACTGGGCACCGGCGACATGAACCGATTCGACCCGACGCGCGAACCGTCGTCGCACCTGGCGTTCGGTTTCGGCATCCACCGCTGCATCGGAGCCGAACTGGCGAGAATGGAACTGCGCACGGCCTACCCGGCCCTCGTCCGGCGCTTCCCGGACCTCCGGCTGGCCGTGGCACCGGAAGAACTGGAATTCCGCAAGGTGTCCATCGTGTACGGCCTCGATTCCCTGCCGGTACAGGTGAGCTGACCGTCTCCCGCAGGCGCGGGGTCGGCCACCCCGATCGCCCGCACCCCGATCGCCCGCACCCCGGCCGTCGCGCAGCGGCTGTTCCAGCGCCCGCCAGGTCTCCACGTAGCGGTCCCGACCCGGCTGCGGCCAGTGGATCAGACACAGGTCCGCCACGCCCAGGCCGAGCGCTTCGGCGCTGCGGTCGAACACGCGGAGCGTTGATGCTAAGCGTGGTCTGAGTTCCACAGCCGCGGGGTGGGGAACCGGCTTGGCTGCTTGCCGTTGGCTTGGCGGTCGGGGGTTGGTTCGGCTTCTCGCCGTCGGCTGGCGGAGCCAGGTGAACGGCTCGCTTCTCGCCGTTGGCTTGGCGAGTCGGGGGTTGGTTCGGTTCTTGTCGTTGGCTTGGCGAGCCAGGTGACCGGCTCGGCTTCTCGCCGTGGCAGGTGACCGGCTCGGTGTGCCGCCGTTGACGACTGGCCGAGCCAGATGGCCGGTGCGGCTGTCCGCTGGTCCGTACCCGAGCTTGCGGTCGACAGAACGAGACCGATATCCCGACTCGGGGCGGCGTGATAGGTCTGTCCTCGGTGGCTCGGTGGCTCGGTGGCTCGGTGGCTCGGTGGCTCGGTGGCTCGGTGGCCGCGTAGTTCGGCGGGCTCGATTGCTCGACGGTGTGGCGGCTGGGGTCCGACAGTCGCACGGCCGCGCAGCTCGACCGTTCGGGTCTCGACGGCCGCGCAGCTCTCTTGCACGCGGAGCCTGCGGCCGCTCAACCGCCGAATTTTGACAGCCGTACGGCTCGGTGGCTTGGATTGTCAGTGTCTGCATGGCTTGGCGCTTCTGTGGTCGGGTGTTGATGGCCGTACAGCTCGGTGGCCTGGGTCATCGGCAGCCGCACAGTTCGGCGGCTGGGTCATCGGCGGCGCATGGTTCGGCGGTTCGTCGCCGGCCCCGGCAGCTTGATTCCCGGGGCTCGGACGGTCACGTCCGGCGGAGTGGTGTATGAGATCGACTCCGCGTGATCTTGGTTCGGGATTCTAGGCGGTTATTGCCTCGGTTGTCATGAGTGCCTCGCTGCCGGTCGGTGCGGCTTCGGTGGTGACGATGCGGATGCGTGAGCGGGCCAGTAGATCGAGGCCCATGTAGCGGCGGTTCTCGGTCCACTCATCACTCTGTTCGGCCAGGACGGCGCCGACGAGGCGGATCAGGGAGTCGCGGCCGGGGAAGATCCCGACCACGTCGGTGCGACGGCGGATCTCCTTGTTCAGTCGCTCTTGAGGGTTGTTCGACCAGATCTGGCGCCAGACCTCGCGCGGATATGCGGTGAACGCCAGCAGCTCATCGCGGGCGTTGTCGAGGTGCTCGGCTGCGTCGGGCCAGCGCGCGGTGAGAGTGTCGACCACGCGTCCGTACTGGGCTGTGACGGCGTCGGCGTCGGGCTGGTCGAAGATCGTGCGCACCTGCGTAGCGACATGCGGCTGCGCCGACTTCGGAACACGGGAGAGCAGGTTACGCAGGTAGTGGGTGCGACACCGCTGCCACGCCGCACCCGGCAACGCCGAGGCGATCGCCGCCACCAAGCCGGGATGGGCGTCGGAGATGACGAGCTGGACCCCGGACAGGCCGCGGGCGACCAGACCGCGCAGGAACGCCAACCAGCCCGCTCCGTCCTCGCTGGAGGCCACATCCAGGCCGAGGATCTCGCGGTGCCCGTCGGCGTTCACCCCGGTCGCGAGCAGCGCGTGCACGTTGACCACCCGGCCGTCTTCGCGGACCTTCACCGTGAGCGCGTCGACCCACACGAACGTGTACGGGCCCTGGTCGAGCGGGCGCTCGCGGAACGCGGCGACCTGCCCGTCGAGGTGCGTGGCCATCTCGCTGACCTGCGAACGCGACAGCGACTTCACCCCGAGTTGTTCGGCCAGCTTCTCCACCCGCCGGGTGGAGACACCGAGTAGGTAGGCCGTGGCCACGACGGTGACCAGGGCCTGCTCGGCGCGGCGGCGGTGGGTCAGCAGCCAGTCCGGGAAATAGGAGCCCTGGCGCAGCTTCGGCACCGCCAACTCGATCGTGCCCGCTCGGGTGTCCCACTCCCGGGCCCGGTAGCCGTTGCGCTGGTTCGTCCGCTCGCTGCTGCGCTCGCCATAGCCGGCCCCGCACTGCTGATCGGCCTGCGACGACATCAACGCGTTCGCCATCGTCGCGATCATCGTCTGCAACAGATCCGGCGACACACCCGCCGAGGCGAGCTCCTCGACAAGCTGGGCAGGGTCCACACTGTGTGGTGCGGCCATCGTGGTGGTCCTTCCTGGAGTTCCTTGGTCGGTACTCGAGAAAGATCACGCGGTGGCCGTCTCACGTCACGACGCCACGCCGCTCACCAGCGACGAACCCGTACACCACCTCCGCGGACGTAACCCCAACTTACGGCCGCGCTTGATCAGCAGAGGGCTCGAGCGACCGCCGGCTTCAGCAAGTTGAGACGAGGACGCTCGTGAAGATCCAAAGCATCACTGTCGAGAACCATCGCCGACTGCGTGACCTTGCTATCGAGGTCAGAGGACACGCGGTCATCGTCGGAGCGAACGATGTCGGCAAGACATCGCTGCTGAGATTGCTGAACCTGCTGCTGGGGGCGACGGCCGGTCAGCTGTATTCGGCGTTGACGTTCGAGGACCTTGCTGACCAGGCCAAGCCGATGACAGTGGAAGTCGAGTTCGGCGGATTCACCGACGCGGAACGGACTGTGTTCCCGCACGAGATCTCGATCGCGCAAGGCGGTCATCAGGAGAGCTTGCGCCTGCGCCTGACGGCCGCGGCCGATCCGGATGATCCGGAGTTGCTGACCATCGAGCGATGGTTCCCCGACTCCGGGCATCAACGGTCGCCGTCTCGCGAGCAGTTCGCCGCGATCGGCTGGAGGTACCTGCCAGCCACCCGAACCGCGAACGCTGCGCAGCTGGATGGCCCGAAGAGCGCGTGGCAGGCCCTGCTGTCGGCGGTCGACCTCGGAGAGGCGCGGACGAGCCTGGCTGGTCTGTTGCAACAATTCAACACCACGCTAAGCAGCAGCGTCACTCTCGAGCAGCTTCGCGGGCAGATCGCGGCACACCTGTCGAAGTCGATGCCGACCGGGGTGGCGGCGGACGAGCTGGTCGTGCGCACCTCCGCGGATCCGGCGGTGTCGGCGCTCGAGAACGTTTCGCTCTTTTTCGACCGCGGAGGCCAGCATGTGCCGGTGTCCGAGCAGTCGGATGGGCTGCGCCAGTTGATGATGATGACGCTGTTCGACCTGGCGCAGGGAGCGGCGAACATCGTGGCGATCGACGAGCCGGAGCTGCACCTGCACCCGGCCAGCCAGCGCACGATGGCCGAGCTGCTGCAAAGCTCGGCGAACCAGAAGATCGTGGTCACGCACTCGCCGTACATCGTGCACCGCTTCGACCCGTCGCTCGTCGTCACCATCACCCCGGACGGGCAATGCCACCAGGTCGCCGAGAATAAGATGACCCAGGTCCAGAGAGTGTTGGCGAACTGGTGGTCGCCGCGTCTGCTGGAAGTCCTGACCTCCCGCTACGCCCTGATCGTTGAAGGGCTCTCGGACCGGATCTTCGTGGAAGCCGCCGCGGAGGCGATGAACATCAGCTTGAGTCGGCTCGGCGCGGTGGTGTTCGAGCTCGATGGCGCGGACAAGTTCCGCCACGTCCACAAGTTGCTGGGCAAGGACGGGTTCGGCATTCCGATGCTCGGCCTGGTCGACGACGCCGAGCAGGGCAGCTGGCACGTCGGGTTCGGCGGCAGCCCGAAGAAGGCCGTGGGCAAGGGCCTGTGGGTCTCCACGCCTGACCTGGAGGGTGAGTACTGCACGGGCTTAGGCGGCCCCGCCGTCGCACAGATCCTGGTCCAAGCCGGCGTGTGCCGCGAGAACGGTGTGCTGCAGGCGTGCCAGGCAGCCAGCTACGCCGACATCGCACCCGAGCCACTGGCCGAGTTCTGCCGTGGCATCAAGGTCACCGCCGCGGTTGCGGTCTCCGCGGCGCTGACCGAGCACACCGTCGCGAAAGTCCCGAGCGTTCACGGCCTGCTGGACCGACTGCGAACGGATGCCGCATGACGACGACACCGCTGCTGGCCGATCCGCGACCGGCGATCGCCACCAGCGAGCTCGCCAATCTCCTGGTAGTGGCCCCGCCGGGATGCGGCAAGACCGAGGTCCTCGCCCAGCGTGCCGCGTTCCTCATGGGGCGGCTTAAGCCCGGTCAGCGAATCCTGGTATTGACGTTCTCGAACAAGGCGCGGCAGAACCTGCGTGAACGGCTGGTCCGGGAGCTCGGGCCGGCGCAATGCCGCCGGTATGTGACCGTTCGGAACTTCCACGGTCACGCCGCGGAGGTCTTGCGTGCCCACGCTCGCACAATCGGCCTGGCGCCAGATTTCTCCCAGCCGTGCAGGCAGACGCTCAAGACTGCGATCAAGCCCCACGCCGCGAAGCTGCCACCAGGCGATGCTGTAGCGATCACTCGCGAAATCGAAGAGGCCTTGAGCGCGGCAAAGCAGCAACCGCTCGACGACCACGAAGTCCTCGTTGCCTTGGCCAACGCGGGCAACGGCAAAGCTCTGGACATCGAACGGAGCCGGCAGAACACCGGGCAGTTGCACTACGACGATCTGCTGCGCCACGCCCAGCGCCTGCTGCGAATACAAGCGGTGGCGAACCTGTATCAGCAGCACTACGGCGCACTGTTGGTTGACGAATTCCAGGACTTGACCCCGCAGCAGCTCGACATCGCGCTGCGGACGGTCTCTAGCTATCGCACGTTCGTCGGCGATCCCCTGCAAGGCATCTATACCTTTGCCGGGGCACGGCCGGACCTGGTGGAAGCCGAGCTGCGTCAGTTGTGTGGTGAGCCGATGCGACTGACCACTTCCTACCGGTCCTCGCCGGCGGTGCTGGCGGTGGTCAACCCGGTCGCCGAATCGATGGGAAGCCCACCCCTGACGTCTGCGAACTCCGAGCAGTGGTTCGAAGGAGGGGCCTCTACCGCGATCAGGTTCACCACCGAAAACGCCGAAACCGAGTGGATTGTTGACACCGCTCGCAGCATCCTCGCGCGCGACCCTGCCGCTACGATCGGAGTCATCGCCCGGTCCAGCTTCCGCCGGGAAAACGTCGACACTGCGTTCACGGACGCGGATGTTCCCTCGACTCAATGGGACTTGGCGGTCCAGAACCCGCAAATCATGGAGACACTCCGGATCGCCGCCAAGGGACTTGCAGCGTCAGCGTCACTAGACAAGCTGAAAGATCGCGCCTTGACCGGTGTGCCCGCGGCTGATGTCGACACGCACCAGGAGATAGCGGACGCGATCAGCCAGTTGAAAGGATCTGCCTCCCAGGCTGGGACGATCGGTGAAGCGTTCACACGATTGCCGGAGCGTGACCCGAGCGCGGCGATCGGGCCGGGTGTGCATCTGCTGTCCGCGCATACCGGGAAGGGACAGCAGTTCGACTGGGTGTTCGTGCCGGGCTTTGAAAGGGGCCACATCCCCGATTGTCTGGCCTGGATCCGCCGCCAGGGCGCGGCGTATCTTCGCCCCAGCTGTGTCAGGGTGTCGGGTCATTCTGTGCCTGGACATGACGGGCTCCGGGCGGTGAGCGCCCGGGCGGTGCGGGGCCACTAAAACGAGGGTCCGGGGCCTCGCCTCGTCCGGCGCGCATCCGCCGAGGTGACCGACTTTGCAAGGCAACCGCCACGGCCGGCGAGCGTCGGCGGCGAATCCGTACCCCGTCCCTGCGTGTTCGCCCGCTGTCAGATCGTCGAATACCCGCCGCTTGACGAACCCCCGGGCGAGATCAAGCTGACCCTGTCCTTTGTGGACCCGGCGGGATTCGTCGAGGACTGCGAGGGACAGCCTTGACCACCGTCTTCTGACGCTGCTAGCTTGAAGAAGACAGACCGTTCTATCTCTTCAGCTTCACCCTCTGGCCTGCCGGCCAGGAGGCAACGGGCTCACCGAGAACAAGTAGGCCGCTTGGCGCGGCGAGCCTTTCAAGGAAGAAGACATCACATGACAAAGACGGCTCGATACACGTCGGAGGCGGCCGAGGCCCTGGTCGCGCGCGCACGTGCGGCTGTGCCGGTGCTGGCCGCGCACGCAGGCGTCACCGACCAACAGGGACGCGTTGCTTCGGAAAGCCTCGAGGTGTTGCGTGAGGCCGGCTTGTTCGCGCTGGGCACGCCGGTCGAGTTCGGCGGCACGGACGTCGATCTGGTCACGCAGGTGCAGGTGCTGTCCGAGTTGGGGCGTGGCTGTCCGTCTTCGGCATGGCTGGTGACGATCTCGGCGGGAACGAAGGATCATTTTTCCCGGCTGTTTCCCAAGGAAGTGCTCGCAGAGGTCTACGCCCAGCCGGACGTGCGGTGGTGTGGCGGTGCAACGCCCGGCGAGGCCGTGGCAGCCCCGGGTGGGTCGCGGGTCAGCGGGCGCTGGGCATACGCCTCCGGGGCCGAGGATGCTCACTGGGCGTTGCTGTCCGTGGTGTCCGTGCGGGACGACGGCGTGCCTCAGGTGGGCGGTGCGCTCGTGCCGATGTCCGAACTGGCCATCGACCGGACCTGGCGCGTGGCCGGGTTCCAGGGCACTGGCAGCCACACGGTTGTCGCCAATAATGTGTTCGTTCCCGCGGAGCGAATGATCCAGTTACCGCGCGGCCTCGGTGGCGCCCCCGACGTCACGCTCGGCGAGCCGCTGAGCATCGTCTCCCAGTCGGTCGCGGTCGCGGGGGTCCTGGCCGGTGCGGCGCGCGGTGCGCTGGACGTCGTGGAGGCCGTTGTCGGTACGCGCAAGCCGCCAATCTCGCCGTACGACAGCCTCGCCGAGTCGGCCTCGGCGAGGCACGTGTTCGCCACGGCTGAACACATGGTGACCAGTGGTTACGACCGGTTGGTCAGCCTGGCGGGCCGCATCGCCGACCAGGCCCCCGGTGAAGAAGTCACCGACGTGCAGCGGTCCGCCTTGCGGATGGAGTTGGTGTCGGTTCTCCAGCAGTTCCAGCGTGCGGTCGACCTGCTGCTGGATCTGCACGGCTCCAGCGCATTCGCCCTCGACAACCCGTTGCAGCGATTCTGGCGGGACCTCAACGTCGGTGCCCGCCACGCCCAGCTGTCCACCTACCTCACCACCGAGAACCACGGGCTGCTGGTGACCGGGGCGGGCGGACCGCTCCTCATGGGCTGAACGTCCGACAGCGGGAAGCCGTCGAAGACGTCAGTTTCAGGATGAGCTGGCGTGTCTTCGGTCGCGGTACCGGATACTCCAGAGGTCAGCTTGGCGACCGGACACCGGATGCTTCGCGACGCCGACATGGCTCGGAGCCTGGACGATCGGAACCTCGAGCGGCGGCAGCCGGTGACGGTGGCTCTCCCGCCCCCCCCCCGGGAGAGCCACCGGTCCGTCAGGAGTGGGACTGGGTCTTCCAGAAGTCCCAGTCGTGCTCGGCGGCGAACTCGGCCGTGCTGGTGACGTCGGCGCGACCGTCGCCCAGCGAGACCGCGGCTGGGAGCCGGGGCCAGCTTGTCGTTGGCGAATGGCCGTTGGGGTTTCCGGTGCGCGCGAATTCCGCCCAGAATCCGATCATGCGTTGCGACAGGCGTTGCTGCTCGGCGGTGAGCCGCAAGGGCAGGTCGGCGACGTCGAAGAGGTAGGGCAGTTCCGCGGTGTGGTAGGCGCCCAGGTCGAAGTCCGATCCCGGCAGCGTGGGCGCGTCGTCGGTGAACTCGTAGGCGTAGACGGGAGCGTTGCGGGCGAGCTGGAGGCCCTGCTCGCGCACGTCGCTGACCCAGCCGTCGGTCAAGGCACGGCCCAGCGTGATGGCCGGCTGGTCGCCGGGGTTCAGGGGGTAGTGCGCCAGGGCGGCCGGGCCACCCATGGACGTGAGGATCGCTCCGTAGTTTTCGGAGGTCACCGGATCGCCGGACTGCGACCGCAGGAACCCGAATACGCGCATTTCGTCCTTGGTGGTGCCCGTCAGCACCGGCACCTTGGCCGCCCGGCCCGCCCGGATCGCGGTGGCCGGGTCCTCGGGCAGCACGGTTCCGCCCGACACCAGCCACGGCCCGGTCGCGTAGTCCAGACGGCCGAGGGGCACCGGGAAGGCCAGCTTGCCCTGCTCGGCGGTGATCGTCTTGGCGTCAAGGGCGCGCAGCCGGGCCGCCAGACCCGGGCCGCGCTTGACGCCGAGCGTGTCGCCGGTGAACCGCTTGCTCGCCTCCTGGGCGGCCTTCAGCGGAACGGTCGACGAGGCGTCGCCGCTCTCCAGGATCGCCGCGTCAAACAGCCCGCGGGAGCCCGGGGCCACCAGGTGCGCCGCGACAGAGATGCCGCCCGCGGACTCCCCGGCGATGGTGACCCGGCCGGGGTCGCCCCCGAAGGCGGCGATGTTGCGCTGCACCCAGCGAAGCGCCGCCTGCTGATCCTGCAGTCCGTAGTCGCCGCCGGTGCCCTCGGGGTCGAGGGCGGGGTCGGCGAGGAAGCCCAGTGCGCCGAGCCGGTAGTTGACGGAGACCGTGACGATGCCCTTCTTGGTCAGCTTCGTCGTGTCGTAGGCGTCACCGCTGCCGCCGGTGAAGGAGCCTCCGTGGATCCACACGAGTACGGGGTTCTTGTGGGCGTCGGGGGTGGTGCGGACGGTGAGGTTGAGGCTGTCCTCGCTCACTGGCTGCGGGGTGCGGCCGGGGGCGAGGTTCACGGGCAGCAGGCCGAAGCTGTCTTCCGGCTGCATCGCGCGGTTGCCGGGGCGGGTGGTGTCCCGGACTCCGTGCCAGGAGGCCGCCGCGGCGGGTGCTTTCCATCGCAGGTCGCCGGTGGGCGGCGCGGCGTACGGGATGTTGTGGAAGGCGAGAGTGCCCTGCTCGACCCGGCCGTGGATGGCCCCGGTCTCGATCCGCACCTGGTCGGAGATGTGCGTGGCGGCGTGCGCCTGCGCCGGGAGGATCCCGACTGTCAGAAGCAGCGCAGCGAACAGCGCCTTGACAGACGTGGCTGTCCACGGCCTGTGTAGCGGGTACTTCATTGGTACGTTCTTTCCCTTCGCGGAACGAATAGGCGGGCTCCATCACGACGGCGGTGTCGCCGGACATCGTCGTGCTTCTCCAGCCCAGAAGCGCTTTCTGCACCGACGCTAGGCATCCTCCCGGCGGGCTGGGAGGGTGTACTGCACCCACTGTGATCTGCGCCGCGCGGTGCTCGGTGTGGACAACCGGTGGTACTGCCGTCGGAAACTAGTTCCTCCGCGCGGAAAGATGCGCTCAGAGTGCGAATACGGTCTCCAGTGACGCGAGCCGCGGCATCGGGAACCCGATTCTCCGTGCTTCCGCGAGTACGTCTCTGGCGTAGAGGCCGGCACTCTCCCGAGTCATGTGCCCCGTCCGTTCCACCTCTTCCATGATGAAGCTGTACAGGTTCTTACCGGCCAGGAGTCTGTGCAGGAGGAAGCCGAGCAGCTCTGCGGGGACACGCGAGATGAGGGCGGCACCCCTGCCTGGTGTTCCTCCTCGGGCCTGCACCAGCGGAATCATTTCGCGCACCAGGAGAACGGACTGCTTGACCGCCTCGCGCGAGGCGACCAGGCGCGCCTGTCCTCCCACCGCCAGTCCCTGAGTCAGGAGTCCGGCGTCCATGATGAAGTGGATCCAGAGCCAGGTGCGGAAGTCCGGTTGCTCGGACACTGAGAAGCCGGCGTCCTTGAAGAGGGCTCGGACGGTCTGGTACCGCTCGGTCCGGTTCGAGCCTTCGCAGAAACCCATGAAGATGTTCTTCAGGACGCCACCGCGGAGGGTGGAGCCGGTGAAGCCCCCACCACCGCCGGGGAATGCCCAGACGGCTTGCGTGTAGAGCCGGTGTTCTTGCCCGGCCAGCACAGGTAGTAGGCGACTGTCGCTTCGTGAAACTGACCCCCAGGAGTCCCAAGAGATCGCCGGGGGTCGAAGTTCCCGAGGCGTTGACAGAGCGCGGCAGCGGCTGTGAATCGTCGCTCTGTTATCGGCATGTGCTTCGCGGACCGGCTGCCCCGGACGTCGGGGTGCACGGTGATGCCGACGTGGACGACCCCGCCAGGCAGCAGGCCTCAGCAGTACAGCTTCCAAAGGTCGTGATCCAAAGCCTCGGCAATTGCTGGGGACGAGTCTTCCAAGCCGGCGAGCTGAGCGCGGTTGTGCTCGCGAATCTCGCCATCGTGGCCGACCAGCGGGCTGTCCCTGGACAGGTCCAGCAGCCACAACGGCCGGAGCGTCGCGCCGCGCAGTACTTTTCCCTCCGCCGAACCCGCGCCCGCGTGTAGCCAGCGCACGCCGGGGAGCCGCGCCGCCATGTAGTAGGTGAGGTTGAAGTATTCGGCGGCCGAGGCGAGCCGGCTGTGATCGAGGCCGTGCGCCCGCAGGTAGACGGTGTCGCCACACCGGTAGTACAGGCAGAAGCCGATGGGTGGTTCACCGGGCCGCGAGCACAGCGCTACCTCGGCACGCGAACCGGCCAGTTCGCCCTGCTCGCGCAGGGAGCCGGCCATCGGAGCCACGTCGACGTTCCGGCCGTAGCGACGCAGCGACAGGGCCAGCAGCCGGGCGGCGTCCGGCCAGGCCTCGCCGAGCGTCCGGTGCTCCACCTCGTACCCGGCCTTTTCGAACTTCCGCACTTCGCTGCGGATCCGGCGGGCGCGGTGTGCCGAAAGGGATTCCAGCCATGCGTCGTAGCCACCGGGTGGGATGTGGATCCAGGCGTCGGTCGTCAACGCGATCGGGACGGTGTGGCATCCCGCCGCGCGCAACGTCGTGACGTCCTCGGTGGTCAGATACATCGCCACGCGGGCGATCTTCGACGCCTCGTGCAGCGGTGAGCGCAGCGCACGCACGGCGTCGAGCAACTCGGCGGCGGCCTCGGTCCGGTCGGCACCGTCTTCGGTCAGCAGATGTGCCAGATAGCCGCGGCGCTGGCCGATGAGAAGACCGCCCGGCTCGGGTGCCGGCAGGCCGCGTGCGGCGAGGACGTCGTGCCACCGCATGTCCGGAGTGGGGGCGTCGGTCACCGCCGCTACCGGAACCGCGGCCCGGCCGCCGCCCCGGGTCTTCACGCACAGCCCGCCGGAAACCGCTCCGGGCTCCAGGGCGCAGATTTGCAGCCACAGCGCGGACGAGTAGAACCTGTTGCCGGCGAGCCGATCCCACTCGCTGTCCTCAAGACCGCCGATGGCATCGGCGAAAGTGTCCGCCGTGGCGGGCATGGTGCCTCCCGTGATCTCGGCTCGACCGTGCCCGCGAGTGGTATTCCCGGGTCCTTGGAGCAGTTCATTGATAACACAGATTCGCGCCGTCCGCGGCGGACGTGAGCGGGCAGTTGAGCCGCGCTTGAGTCGCCTGGATTTGTCCGCATCAGCCGTGAATGTAGCCGCAATTGAGTGTGGCGGTAGTCCGGAGTGGAACAGTGAATCCGGTGGGCCGTGGAGGTCCGGTCAGCATCGAGCAAGAGTGGAGAATTCATGTCGGCGGAGCGGGTGGCGGCCCAGTACAACGAGGAGCTCTGCGCACCGGGCGGCGACCTGCGCGAGGTCATCCCGCACGTCAAGAAGTACCCGACGCTCGCGGCTTGGAACGGCAAGTACCTGGCCCGGCCTCTCTTCGTCGACGAACGTGAGATTCACCGGTTCGCCGAAGACCTGCGGCACCTTGTCGACCTGACTCTTTCCTTGCCGGATCGGATGTTCGACGGCAATTTGGACAAGTTCCGGTCGGTCCTCGACATCGGCGACGGCCGCTGGGCGGCGATACGGGAGTTCGATGATCTGCTGCCGCCCTGCTATGGCCGGGCCGACATGTATCACGACGGTACCTCGTTCAAGCTCCTCGAGACCAACTTGGGAAGCGAGTGTGGCGGCTGGGCCCTCGCGAGTGAGATTTCCCAGGCGATGATGGAGGTCGACGCCTTCGCCGGCTTCGCGCGCCGGAACCAGCTTGGTTACGTCCACCCCGTTCGCGCTGTGGTGGAGACGCTGCGCCGCTTCGGTGCGCGGGTGGCACCCGGGCGCGAACCCGTGGTGGCCTTGCTGGAATGGCGTGGTGGCCTGGAGGTCTACGGTGAGCTCTGGCGCAACTTCCAAGCCGCACTGCGCTCGGCGGGCCTCGACATCCTGGTGGCCGAGGTTCCCGACGTGCACGAACGCGGCGGGGCGCTCTACCTCGGTGATACGAAGATCGACGTGGTCTACCGCGCCTTCGTCCCGGACCAGATCGTCGAGGAGCCTGACGGCTGGGACCTGGTCGCACCCGTGTTGCGTGCGCACCGGGCTGGCCGCGTGCACCTGTGGACTCCGTTGTCCAGCAATGTGTTTGCCAATAAGGCCTGTCTGGCTCTGCTTTCGGACCCGGCGTGGCGACGCGCGCTCGGCGAGGACGAATGCCGGCTCGTCGATCGAGTCCTGCCGTGGACCCGGCTGATCAACACCGAAGCGCTCCGTACCGACCTGTTCGACGAATGCCTGGCGCGGCGCGATCAGTTGATCCTGAAGGTCAACGCGCGTGGTGGTGGTGTTGGTGCCGTGGTGGGCTGGGAAACCGACGATGTCATGTGGCGGCAGGCGCTGGAGACCTCGGCCGTCGAAGGATGTGTCGTGCAGCAGAGGGTGAAGCCGCGACCTGAGTTCGTGGTGAACCCGGTGGCCGGGAAAGCCGAGGAATGGCATGCGGCTTACGGTATGTTCTACACGCCTGAAGGTTTCGCGGGGCTGCGCGCAAAGGCGGTGCCTGCCGGTTCGGGAAGCATTATCTCCTTCACGTCCCATGCGGACGCGCACGCCGCGGCTGTCTTCCAGCAGCGCGAGCTGCCGGCCGAGGTGGCCGATCTGCCGCAAGGCGCAGTGCCCGCTGATGCGGCGAAATAACGAGAAATCATGACGGGGCAGCATTCCACCGTGCCTTCGGCATGGCAGCGAACGCAGGCGTTCTGGGGCCTGCCGGACCTCACGGGAAAGGGTCGGTTCGTCTCGGCCAACCTGATCGACAGTCTGGGAAACGGGTTGGTATCGGCGTTCACCGTCGTCTTCTTCGTGAAGACGACTTCGCTGTCGCTGGTCGCCGTCGGTACCGCGCTGACCGTTGGCCAGCTGCTCGCCCTGCCGGTTCCACTCTTGGTCGGGCGTCTGTTGGACCTTTGCGGTCCGCGCACCGTGATCGCCGCGGGCAACTGGGTGTCTGTCGTCGGATTCATCGGTTTCCTGTTCTCGCATTCGGCCTGGCAGATCGCGCTGTGGCAGTTCGTCGTGCAACTCGGTGCCACGGCATTCTGGATGGGCAACAACCCCCTTATCGTGCTGATCTCCCGAGGCGTCGAGCGGGCCCGCTGGTTCGGCTTGGCCCGTGCCTTGCGCAATGTCGGCGTGGGTGTCGGTGCCGCCGCGTCCGCGGTAGCTCTGAGCATCGGAAGCGCCGGCTGGCTGCGGGGGATCATGGTGATCAACGCGGTCACGTTCGCTGTCGCGGGCTGGCTCGTGATCACCTTCCGGAATGTGGACGCGAGCAAGCCGGCCGGCGGCGGGCCCGTGGAGCCGAAGCCCGCCGGCACACGGCGTGCCGCGGGGGAAACCGTCGCACGAGCTCCCGGCGGAAGCGTGCTGAAGGACACGAAATACCTTCGGCTGGTTGCGGCAAGTATCTCGTTCGCTTTCGCGTCCACAGTGCTGAAGGTGCTGCTCGCTGTCTACGTGGTGGACAACCTCGGCATCGGCTCCGGGATCGTCGGCGTGCTGGTCGTGCTGAACACGGGCATGGTCGCAGTGCTCCAGACCCTCGCCGGCCGGTGGATCGAATACCGCAGGCCAGGAGCGGTGCTGGTGCTGGCGCTGCTGCTCAACGCAACGGCGTTCATCGTCTTCGGCACGCTGCTCTTGGTGCCTCGCTGGGCGGTGATCGCCGGGCTGCTGATCGCGGTGGTGCTTTACACCATGGCCGAGATCCTCAGCTCGCCGCCGATCAGCGGACTGAGCGTCGTGATGGCGCCCGAACACCTGCAAGGCCGGTATCTGGGTGTCTACAACCTGTCCTGGTCGGTCGGCGGCGCCTTCGCCCCGGCGTTGCTCACCGCCCTGTTGGCGGGCGGTGCGGTGCTGCCCTGGGTGTTTCTCGCCGGGATCAGCGTGTTGTCCGTACCGCTCGTGTTCGGACTCGGACGGCAGCCCGCGGGCTTGGCCGAGGTCACACCGGCCGGGGAGGTCGCGCAGGGGGAGCGGCTTGCCGACGGCCACCCGCCGAATGCGCGGCCGGTGCTCGGCGGTGGCGAGGAAAAGGCGTCGTCAGGCACCCCGCCGGGGTCTGCCACCCCACAGTGAGCCATCCCGAGCCGCGGCGGAGATCGGCGAGGCTCTCGTCGAAGCGCTGGACGCCTCGCCGCCGACACCACCTGCACGAAGGAGACAGTGAAGTGACTCATCCGGCAGACGACTCCGGTGCACGGATCCGCGCCCGCCGCAACCTCGGCGGACAACCGGCACGGATCTCCGGTCGAGGCGGCTGGCGGGGCCGCTCATGAACGACGTCACCGTCCCCGGGTACCCAGCCGAGCGCGCTGTTTTCCCGGCACGGCTGGTGCCACTACCCGGCACCGCGATCGTCGCGCTCGGTCCGGCGGTCGCCGGACCGGACGCGGACCTGATGGGCAAGGGGTTCAGTGTCACCGGCGCCGGACTGCTGATCGTGCTCGCCGGGGCGGTAGCCGTACTACTCCCTATTCCCCGCCAGTTCAGGAAGACGGACCTGCGGACCGGCGGAGCGGCGCGGGAGGTGGCCGATGCCTGATCCTCGGGACTTCACCCCTTTGATCTCCCAGCGCACCAGGCGTGGCGCCTCCGACGCCATTCGCGACATCCTCGCCGCGGCCGCATCACCTGGTGTGCTGTCCCTGGCCGGCGGACTACCTGCCGCCGAGACGTTCCCACGCGCCGCGGTGCGCGACGCCGTCGATCGAACGCTGTCCCACTCGGGCACCGCCGCACTGCAGTACGCGCCGACCGAGGGCGTCGGCCGGATGCGAGAGTGCGCGGCGGAACTGGCCGGCCGCAGCGGTGCCCCCACCACCGCGGCCAACGTCCTGATCACCAGCGGCAGCCAGCAGGGCCTGTCACTCGTCGCGGGAGCCTTCATCGAGGAAGACGATGTGGTCGCGCTCGACGACCCCAGCTATCTCGGTGCCGTGCAGACGTTCCGGGCCGCGGGCGCCCGGCTGCTGCCTGTGCCCTGTGACCGCGACGGCATGGACACCGACGTCCTGGAAGCGCGGCTGGCGGCGGGCGTCCGCTGCAAGCTCGTTTACGTAGTACCGCACTTCCACAACCCCACCGGCGCGATGCTCAGTCCCGCGCGCCGCCGCCACCTCGCCGACCTCGCGGACCGGTACGGGTTCCTCATCGTGGAGGACGACCCCTACGCCGACCTCGCTTTCGACGGGATCCGCCACCCTTCTCTCGAGCTGTCCCACGCCGGCGTCATCCGCTTGATGAGCCTGTCCAAGACGCTGTGTCCCGGCTTCCGGGTCGCCGCACTGGTTGCCCCGGCGCGCTTGACGGCAGTCCTCGCCGGCGCCAAACAGCACACCGACCTGCAGACCAACACCTTCGGTCAGCACGTGGTGGCGGAACTCCTCGGCACACCGGGCTTCCTCGCCCCGCACCTGGCCGGCCTGCGTAGCTTCTACCGTGACCGGGCAAACCGGTTCGCGGAGGTACTCGCCGAACGGACGCCATGGCTGGAGTTCGAGAAACCGCGCGGCGGCCTCTTCGTCTGGTGCGCCTTGGCCGCCCCCAACGCCGACTCCGCGCGGCTCGCCCGGGCGGCCCTCGATGCCGGGGTCGCCGTCGTGCCGGGAGCACCGTTCTGCGTGGAGTCCGATGGAACGCGCCGACTGAGGCTTTCCTACGCCGCCCTTACCGCGGAACGGATGCGCGATGCGGCGGGACGACTCGACATCGCGTACGCCCGGACCCACCTGGTCCCCCAAGGATGAACTCCGCACTTCCGACTAAACCCTCCGAAGGGAGCACGACGTGACATTCACCGAAGAAGCCCTGACCACGGCCGGTCCCGTCACCGGCTGGAGCGGCGCTCCAGACTATTTCGCCATCCGTGAGTACTCCGGGTTCGACCCACACGCCGTCGTGGACGTACTACGCGGAAGGATCGCGGGTGCCATGTTCCGTGGCATGGTGGACCCGGAGACCTGCGGGACCCTCGCCGAACGGTTCTGGGCCAGCCCCCACCGCAGGACACGTGGCGTCGAGGCTCCCGGGCACTTCCTGGGCGCCTACCACTACCACAAGACCACGCGAACCTACCTGCAGGAGTCGGCCGAGGCCGCCGAGGCCGTCGACGCGGTCCTCGACGTTCCCGGCGACCCGATCAAGCGCTTCCACCAGGGACTGGCCGACGTCCTCGCCCCTGACGGAGTACACGTACGTCTCGCGCAGCACGACGGCGCGCAGGCCTGCCGGGGATTGCTGCGCTCCTGGCACGGACACGGCGAGTACGCCCTCGCCCCGCACGATGACCGGTCGCAGTGCACCGAGCCGCAGCAGGCGGACTTCGAGATCCAGCGGGTCGTCGACCACAACGTCGTGGCCCTGAACATCTGCCTGGAGAACGGCAACGGCGGGCGCCTCGCCTACTGGAACGTTCAGCCGGATGACGCTAGCAAGCTCCGTCTCGGCCTGCACCACACCGGCTCACCTTATCCGCTCGAGTCCCTCGACGGCGTCGAGATGGAGTGGCTCGAGGTCAACGCCGGCGACGTATACGTCTTCAACGGCGCCCATGTGCACGCCGTGGAGCCCAATACCGACCCGGAGCTGCGGCGCACGACCCTGGCGGCCATCTTCGGCTTCATCGACGACTCGACCGTCGTCTCATGGACGTAGGCACACAGTTCCATCCCGTTCCCGCCCTGCGACCACTCCGCAAGCTGTCCTACCCGATCGGAGAACCCGCACAGTGACCACCCTGATTCCGGCACCACGCACCGCGGAACGACTCGTCACGGACCTGTTCACGGTCATCGACGAACGGAGGTGGGACGAGCTGACCGACGTCTTCGCCCCCGGCTGCGTCTATGAGCGCCCCGGCTACGAACCACTTGCCGGCCTCGCCGACATCGAGCACTTCTACCGCCACATCCGTGTCATCTCGGTCGGCCGGCACCTCGTGGACCGGGTGGTCTCCGATCTCGGATCGGCGGCTTGCTGGGGCCGCTTCACCGGGGAGGACCGCTCCGGACGTTCCCTGGACGAAGGTTTCGCGGACACGTACCTGGTGCAGGACGGAAAGATCGTCCGCCGCACCACGTACTTCTTCCGTGCCGCGATCTGACCCGCTCGACCTGGCGGTTACCGCCCTGAACGAAGTGGATGGCCGATGAATGCTGCCTCGTTCGGCACAGCCGGCCTGACCGAGGTCACCGACCCCAGAACCGGGGAGCACCTCGGGCGGGTGTCCCTGCTGCCGCTCACCGCGGTCGAGCAGGTGGCGCGCACCGCCGCCGGGGCCTCTCCCGGCTGGGCTCGGACACCGACGGCCGAGCGGTGTGCCCGTGTCTTGACCATGGCCGACCGCCTGGAGAAGGAAGCCGGCGAGCTTGCGGCGGCGTTCAGCCGGGAACACGGAAAGACCGAGGCAGAGGCCGCCACCGAACTCGCCCGTGCCGTCGAGATGCTGCGCTGGAGCGCCGCGGCGGCACCGGAACTGTGCCGCGCATCCCCGCTTCCCGGCCGCGCGGGCGCAGAGCGCGAGGTCGTGGTCGAGCCCGGCGGCCCGGTTCTGGCGATCGTCCCGTGGAACTTCCCGGCGGTCGTCCTCGCCCGGAAGATCGGGCCGGCCTTGGTCATGGGCTGCAGCGTCGTCGTGAAGGCACCCGAAGAGACTCCCGCGATCGCGGCCGCGTTCGGCCGGGCCGTCACGGCGGCTGGACTGCCTCCGGGCACGGTCCAGATCGTGCACGCGAACCCCGTGGTGTCGAACGCCCTCGTCCAGCGTCCGGAGTTCACCACGGTGACCTTCACCGGCTCAACCCGCGTCGGGCGCGCGGTGGCGGCCGCGGCCGCCACTTCCCTTACCGCGTGCGTATTGGAACTCGGCGGCCACGCGCCTGCCATCGTGACCGCCGACGCCGACCTCGACGCCGCCGTGGCGGCTCTGGTTCCGGCGAAGTTCGGCTCGGCTGGGCAGAGTTGCGGGGCACCGAGCCGGTTCCTCGTGGACCGCAGGGTGCACGACGCCTTCGTGGAGAAGCTCATCCAGCACGCCCCGCTCTGCGACAACCAACGGATGCCTTCCGGTGCACTGGGCACGATGGGTCCCCTCAACAACGTCCGCCAGCGCCAGCGGGTCCACGCCCTGGTGGTCGACGCCGTGAGCCGCGGAGCCCTGGTGCGGCTCGGTGGGGTCGTCCCGGACGGGCCGGGCCACTATTACCCGGCCACGATCATCACGGACCTGTCTCAGGATGCCCGCGTGCTCGCGGACGAGCCGTTCGGGCCGATCGCGCCCGTGCTTGCCTACGACGACGAGGACACCGCCGTCGCCTGGGCGAACAGTACCGGCTACGCACTGTCGGCCTATGTTTTCGGGGACCCGTTGCGCACGGAACACGTCTGCCGCTCACTCAATGCGGGCAGCGTGTCGCTGAACTGTGCCGCAGGCGCGGCACCGGACGCTCCTTTGGGTGGTCGCGCGGCCAGCGGCTACGGCTATGAAGGAGGCGACCAAGGACTGCTGGCGTTCGGCCGGCTGAAGATCCGGCAACGGCTGGGGAGCGGCCGCGGCCCCTCGCAACACCGCACCGCGCCCGTGCGGTGCCCGGTCCCCGAGGCGTGCGCTCGGGCTTTGCGACAATCCTGACCGGTGTTGTGTTGTTCGTCTGGTTCGTTCGACGACGGACGAATTGACGTGAACGGGCTCGTAGGCTTTTCGAGAACGACAGGCGCGTGAGCGGCGGTAACCAGGGGCCGTGAGCTGCCGTGGTCACGGGCCAATGCCGGATAACCGCATTCCTGCCGAAACCGCATGAACCCGACAATCCGCGCGCCCGAAACCGGCAAGGCTCCGGTATTGCGGCGGGCGTCGCACTCGTGGCATGCGACCCACGGGGCGCAGCGTCTTCGCTGAGATTTTCTTCACCGGGAACTTGACATACACCGCCATGTCATCCCCGCGTGTTTCACGCCGTTCGGCACCGCGCGTCTTTCAAAGCCGGTCTTGATGAGATAGATCACTCGACAGGGAGCCGTCAGGCCCGGCGCTCACGCCAAAGGGGACTGGCGGTTTCAGGTCGTGGTGCAGATGCGCGCGCGAGACTGGCCGCTCGCCAGTCCCCGATTACCGCGGCGACCCGTGTTGCAGAGGGCGAATCCGTGGGCCGGTTTGATTCGGCCGAACCGCAGATCAGGCGGTAGGTGGCGGCTGCCGCGCGGTGGCGGAGGGCTCGTTCGTGCTGTCGGCTTCGGCGTGGACGACTCACGCGTCGCAGGGATCCACTCGTCCAGGTGGTTGTGCTCTGGTTCGCCGCAGCTCACGCCAGGCAGGTAGAACGGTCGTTCTTGACACTTGGGTGTTCACGTTGCTACCTTGAGTTGTGTATGGAGCGTCCACTCCAGGCGGGGAATGGTCTGGGGCTTGGCATGGTGGATCGTCCCCTGTGTCGAAGACGTTTCCGATGTCGTTTCAGTGTGATTTCAGCCGACCGGGGATGAGGGCATGACCGAAGGGCGCAGGGTGAGCAGTACCGCGGGGGTTTTCGGGCGCGGTGAGACGACTGTCTCGCGAACGACGTTCGGTGCCATGTGGCCGACGGGTCTTGATGGACGCCGGCGCGAGTGACGTCGGCGTGATCGCCGGTTCGAGCCGGCGTCAGGTCCGATCGGGGTGGATTGGCCGGGCCGGAGAGTCGTTCGCGGAGGTTCGCGGCGAGGCGGCCGTGACCATGGCGGCTTTCCCGCGAGCGGGACCAGTTGCAGCCGGGCATTGAAACGACTGCGAATTCGTCGCCGTGCGACGGCGGGGTGCTGTGCATGTCGAACAGGGTGCCCTGTGATGGTTCGTTGCGGGCGCTTTTTGGTTAGTTGTACCTATGCTGTTCGTCGGTTTTTTTACTGTTGGTCCACCGCCGCGGCTGCCGTTTCCTTTCGCGATATTGGTGAGTTCTTGTGCGCCGATGCGAATCAAACGAGCCGTTGCCGCCCATTCGGGTGAGGCGGCCTTTCGGTGCGCCTCGACCGGCATTTTCGGCTGAATGCTTCCGGACGTGTGTCCGATGGCCGGCAATGCGCGAAGTGGCGTCAGCAAGGGACCGGCGTCGTCAATCGGATGCGAACGTACTTTTACCGGTCGCGCACGGCGGTGCGTCAGGACTTGGTTCAGAGCTGGGGAGCTAAGGGGGAGTGGGTATGGCATTCTCGGCGGGCGATGAAAGCGATGGCGTCGTGGCGGCTTCGTTCCGGGTGCTGGGTCCGCTCGAGGTGAGTGGCGAGCAGGGTGCGGTGTCCGTCGCCCCCGGACGCCAGGAAATCGTTCTCGGTGCTCTGGTGCTTGAACTGAACCGGGTGGTGGAAACCAGCTACCTGGTGGATGTCATCTGGCCTGATGATCCGCCGAAGACCGCGCGTACCCAGGTGCAGATCTGCGTCTCCCGGCTGCGCAAGGCGCTGTCGGACGGGAAAGTCGACGCCTCCATCGAGACCCGCCCGCGCGGGTATTTCCTGAGAGCTCCGGAGGATGCGACCGACCTCGGTGTCTTCGGCCGTCTGGTGACGACCGCGGACGCCCTGGCCCGTGACGGCCGGAAAGCGGCCGCGGTCGCGGCGCTCCGCTCGGCGATCAGCCTGTGGCGGGGCCGGTGCTTGGCCGGTTTGCCCAGCGCGGTCCTGGCCGGTACGGCGGCGCAGTTGGACCAGAGTCGCCTGGAAGCGGTGGAGACCTGCCTCCGGTGGGAGCTGGAGCTGGGCCGCCATGAGCGACTGATCGGCGAACTGCAGCAGCTCGTCGCCCAGCAACCGTTGCGCGATCGGCCGCGGGGGTACCTCATGCTCGCCTTGTACCGTTCGGGTCGGCCGGCGGAAGCCCTGGACGTCTACCACCAAGGCCGCGCCCTGTCCGGCGAAAAGCTGGGCCTGGCCCCGGGGAAGGAGCTGCGCCGGCTCGCGCAAGCGATCTTGACCGACGACGCCGGTCTGGTGCCGGCCGAAGCGGACGAACCGTCTCCCGCCGAGGCGACGTCGCTGCCGGAGCCGGAGACCTGTGCCGCGGACGACCCCGTGATCACCCCAAGGCAGCTTCCGGCCGACATCGGCGACCTCGTGGCCGACGGCAGGATCGTCTCGGCGATCTCCGGTGCCGTCACCGAGGGGCCGGAAATGGGGCCGCCGAACATGGTCGTGCTGCTCGGTGGACCTGGTGTCGGCAAGAGCACGCTGGCCAGGCACGTGGCACACCGGCTCGCCGCCGAACACTTCCCGGACGGGCAGCTCTACTGCGTCCTCCGCGGACCGGGTGGTCAACCGGTGGACCCCGCGGCGGTGCTGGGGCGGTTCCTCCGAGCGTTGGGCGTGCCCGGACAGGCCATCCCGGACGCGCTCGACGAACGCGCGGAAATGTACCGCAGTCTGCTGGCCGATCGCCGGGTCCTCGTGGTGCTGGACGACGCGGTGGGCGAGTCGCAGCTGCGGGTCCTGCAACCCGGAGCCGGCCGCAGCGGCGTGCTGGTCACCAGCCGCGGCCAGCTCACGGGACTACCGGGCGCCCGGCGATTCGAGCTGGAGTCGCTGAGCCCGGAGCAGGGCATCCAGCTACTCGGACGGATCATCGGTGAACAGCGGGTGGAGTGTGAGCGGGAAGCGGCGCGGTCTCTCATCCGCCTGGTGGGCGGGCTGCCCCTCGCGCTGCGGATCATCGGTGCGCGCCTCGCCGCGCGTCCGCACCGGTCACTGACCACCATGTGGCACCGGCTCGAGGACGAGCAGCGTCGGCTGGACGAGCTGACCCACGGCGAGCTGTCGATCCGGGCGAGCCTGTCGGTCAGCTACTACGGACTGGCGAGGACCGACCGCCGGCTGTTGTGCATGATCAGCCTGGCCGAGGGGGCGGAAATTCCGAGCTGGCTCGGTGCCGCCTTGATCGACGACCGCACGCTCGATCCCGCCGACCTGCTGGAACCGCTCATCGAGATGCGACTCCTCGACACCGCGGCCATGGACCAGAACGGGGAGTTCCGATGTGGGCTGTCGGAGATCGTGCGGACGTTCGCCCAGGAACGGCTGCGGTCGGAGATCTCCGAAGCGGAACAAGTCGCGGCGGTACGTCGCATGGTGGGCGGCTGGATGGCACTCGTGGACCGGGCGCACCACGAGATCTACGGAGGCCCATTCACGATTGTGGCGGGCCGGGCCGAACGGTGGCAGCCGCCGGAGGTCGGCCTCCGGCAGTGCGTCCACGACCCGCTCGGGTGGTTGGAGACCGAGCAGGCCAATCTGGTGAACGCGGTCGAGCTGGCGGCCCGGTGCGGACTGGACGAGCTGTGCTGGCAACTCGCCACGGCTCTGGTAACTCTGTTCGAGGCCCGTGGCTACCCCGAACTGTGGGAGCGAACCCACCAAGTCGCGCTGGCCGCGGCACAGGAGGCAGGCAACGAACGAGGCCGGGCGGCGATACTCGCCTCGTTGGGAACCCTGCACTTGTACCGGGGCGAGTACGAAATGGCGCGTCCCTACCTCGGCACCGCGTTGGAAATCTTCGAGAGGCTGCGGGAGCCGACTGGTCAAGCGCTGTGCCTACGTGACCTGGCGTGCATCGAGCGCCACCACGGCGACGACGATCGGGCGCTGGTCCTCTACGAAAGCGCCGAGCGGAACTTCGTGCAGGCGCGGGACGTCGTCGGGCGGGCATACGTGCTGGGTGAAATGGCGCACATCACGATGCGGCGAGCGGACTTCGTGCCGACCCAGCGGTACCTCGACGAGGCTCTCGGGATCTGCCGGTCCGCCGGCTTCGAGCGCGGCCAGGCCCTGGTCCTGCGGCGGCAGGGCCAAATGATGATCCACCAGCAGCGGTACGAGGCTGCGGAGCGGACCCTGCTCGAGGTCCTCGCCATGGTTGGGGCGTACGGAGACCTGGTCGGGGAGGGGTACGTCCTGCACGATCTCGGCCGGGTGAACGCGTGTTTGCACCGGGTGGAGCGCGCCGTCGATTACTACTCGCAGTCTGCCAGGGTTCGAGAACGAATCCTGGACCACCGCGGGGCGGCCGCGGCACGTGCTGACATCGTTGTAATCCTGGGGCGGCCCATGAAGTCGGCCGGCTGACGCCGCGGGCGTGATCCGGCCGTCACGTCCAGGGCGTGTTCAGGACGCACGCTTCGCCGGTGCACGACACGGCCGCTTGGTGCTGCACCGCCTCAGGCTGCCGCGTGTTCACCCCGAAAATCAGCACGAATGCGGCAACGGCGGCGCACATCAGGTTATTGGCGGCCATATGGTGCTGCCCTCCTCTTGGTGAAGTAATCTTCACGACTCCGCTGGTGGATCCAGTGTCATCCATGCGCCCATCTTGGCCGTATTTCTGGCCTATCGTCACTCTATCCCGGGCTGTCCTCGCTGCGGATGCGTACGTGATGCCGGGCCGATAAGGCAACTCTGGAGACTGGTTCAGGTGAGCTCGCATCCCCTTGCGGGGTAGGGCGCGGGTGACCGAGCAGAGAGCTTGGTGACGCCGGCGGGGAAGACCTTGCCGGGAAGTCCCATGGAAAGGTGAGCGACCGATGGCGATGGACATGGACGCGGAGTTCTACTCCCGGGTTGCCGATCGGTTCGGTGGCTATTTCAGCGATGCACGGAGTACCGACGTATTTGTCGACGGTCGCCCGGAGGACCTCTTCGACGAATGGGTGATCGCGCTGGGAGGTGCGCGGGCCAGGCTGCTGGACGTCGGCTGTGCCGACGGGCGCAGTCTGCTGCGCACATCACTTGTGTATGAGGCGGTAAAGGGGATCGACCTGTCGTCCTCGATGCTTGAGAGCGCCGTCCGCAACCGGGACGCGGTGAGCGCGTCGAACGTCACGTTCGAACTGTGCGATGCCGCCGAAACCGGATTTCCCGACGACCACTTGGACGTGGTCACCTCGCGTCGCGGACCGCTGTTCCTCGACGAGTTCAAGCGGGTGCTCCGCCCAGGTGGAACTCTTGTGTACATGGGGATCGGGGAGCAAGATGCGCGCGAGCTGAAGGAGGAGTTCGAACGTGGGCAGAACTTCGGCAGTTGGAATGACGGGCCCCTCGCCGGCGAAGTTGCCCGTGACATGTCCAAGTCTGGTTTCTTGGTGACCAAGAAGCGGGAGTTTCGATTCGAGGAATTTTATCACTCGGCGGGCGATCTGGATACATTCCTTCATGCTGTTCCCATTCTTGACGACTACGACTCGATGGCTGACAAGAGTGCGTTCGATCGGTATGTCGCCGCCGCGGCCGAAGCGGCGGGTGTCCGGTTGAGCCGCCATTGGTTCATCGTGCAAGCGCAGAAGCCAATGACCGCTGGCACGTCCCATTCATAGGAAGCGGTGTGTCATGGAGCAGGGGCTGGTAGTCAACGAAATTTTCGGTCCGACCGTACAGGGCGAAGGCCGGTCGCTCGGGCGCCGATGCGCCTTCCTTCGGCTTGGCGGGTGCAACCTGTCGTGCTCGTGGTGTGATACGCCCTATACGTGGGACTGGACCGGAGCTGGTGAGAGTGGCGTCGCCCACGATCCACGCAAGGAACTGCACCGGCGCTCGGTCGATGATGTCGTCGCGGAGCTGCTCGAATTCGGAACCGATCTGATCGTGATCTCCGGCGGGGAGCCCTTGGGGCAGCAGAAGCGGCTGATTCCCCTAGTGGTGGAATTGACCGGCCGCGGCCTGGAGATCGAGATCGAGACCAATGGGACGCACCCGGCCGCGCCCGAACTCGCCGCCGCCGGTGTCAGGTTCAACGTCTCGCCGAAGCTGTCCCACTCGGGCGACAGCCGGCGGCGCAGGATCGTCCCCAATGCGCTCGTCAACCTGGCGCAACTGCCTGGTAGCACCTTCAAATTCGTCTGTCGGAACACCGGTGATCTCGATGAGGTGGCGGAGCTGGTTTCCACCTTCAACCTCTCCTCGGTGTGGATCATGCCGATCGGGCGCACCGCCGACGACGTCACCAAGCACATGAGCGAGCTGGCGGACGCGGTCGTCGAGCGCGGCTGGAATCTGACGACCAGGCTGCACACATTGTTGTGGGGCGACAAGCGGGCAGTATGAGAAACGCTGCGCACGAAGGATTAGGGAGCTTGGATCGATGGGGTTCAAAATCACGAAGAAGTTCGAGTTCTCGGCCAGTCACCAGCTGGCCGACCTGCCGGCCGAGCATCAGTGTGCCCGAATGCACGGGCACAATTATGTAGTCGAACTCGAGCTCGGAGCCGAGGACGCCGACTTGTTGCCGGTTGGCTTCATTCGAGACTATGGAGAGTTGTCGACATTCAAGGACTGGATCGACAAGAATCTTGATCATCGGCATCTCAATGATGTGATGGACGTGAATCCAACTGCCGAGAACATGGCGGCCTGGGTCTACCGGACATGGTTGTTGGAGTATCCCGAGCTGACTTGTGTTCGCGTCTCGGAAACTCCCAAGACCTGGGCAGAGTACCGGGCGTAAGCCCGGTGACTTCGAATCTTGCGAGAAAGGTGATCGCATGTCGATAACAGAATTAGGGCTGGACGACGACCCGATGGTTTCGAAGGTGACCGAAGATCCGTTGGTCGACATCGCCCGCCGGCTCTTGGAGGAGATCGGTGAGGATCCCACTCGCGACGGACTCCGCGACACGCCCAAGCGGTTCGCCCGCTGGTGGCGGGAGTTCATCGACTATGAGCCGGGTTCGCTGGACACGCTTTTCGAGTCGATCGGCACCAGTCAGCTCGTAGTCGTCTCGGATATCCAGGTCTGGTCACTGTGTGAGCACCACCTGCTGCCCTTCAAATGCGCCGTGACGATCGCATATCGTCCAGGGGAGAAACTGCTCGGCCTGTCCAAGTTCGCCAGGGTCGCCCATCAGTGCGCGCACCGGCTGCAAGTCCAGGAGCGCCTCGTGGACCAAATCGCGCTGGAGATCAGCACGCTGAGCGGTACCGCGGACGTCGCGGTCATAGCGAAGGGCGAGCACCTTTGCATGACGATGCGGGGCGTCAAAGCCGCGGCGCAGATGACCTCCACCGCGTATCGCGGGGATTTCGGCACGGATCCGAAGCTCCGGGGAGAGCTGTTCGACCTGCTCCGGGCCTGACGAGTCAGGCTGGATCACCGTTCCGATCCAGCCTGCGGGAAAGGACGACGATGAACGAAAACCATTCTTCGACGCCGGCGGGAGCGGCCCGTCTGCTCCCCACACTGGACGCCGGCCGGCTGCTGGCAGACCTCATGACCGCGCGCGACCACCTGTGGGATGAGCAGAGCGCGTACGCGAACGGCCAGGTGACCAGGTGGGAGGAGCCGCAGGACTGGCGCTGCCTCCCGGTGCGCAGCCCCGGGGGTGACAAGACCCGTACCGACGCGGGCGGCCCCGGCGGCGCGGAATTCGCCGACACCGAGTGGCTGGACCACATGCCCTACGTGGAGGAGGTCCTGCGGTCGATTCCCGGGCCGCTCCACGCGGCGAGGTTCATGGATCTGGGACCCGGAGTCGTCGGATATCCCCACAACGATGCCAAGTTCGCCCCGGACTGGGGGGTGGCCCGGCTGCACATGCCGGTCATCACCCACGAGGAAGCATCGCTGGAGCTCGACGGAGAGGTCCACCGCTGGCAACCCGGCGAGTTCTGGTTCGGCGACTTCAGCCGCAAGCACCACATCCAGAACCTCGGCACCGAGCATCGCGTCCATCTTGTCGTGGACGTGCTGGTCACTCCGGCTCTCGCGCAGCTGTTCCCGGCGGACTGGGCCGGCTACTTCGACGGCCCGGAAGTGCTCTACAACCGGCCCGCCGCCGCCGCTACCACGGACTCGGAGCGGGAAGGCGCGCGATGTTCGTTCGAGGCGCCGGCGCACCTGCTGGAGACCGAGGTGTTCGGGTCGCTCGACGGTCCGCAGCCCCTGGCGGAGTTCAGCATCGTCGACACCGGTACGGAGCTCGCCATCCGATCTCCCCATGGCCACCCGTTCCCGCTGGCGGCCCTTGGCGGAAACGAGTACCGCTTGGTCGGGTGGAGTGAGGAGCGAACTCTCACCATCAGGCTGGACGCTCCACGGCCCGAAGTCGATCTCACCTACCGCAAGGGCCGCCGTTCGACGCGGCTGAGCGTTCCGGCCACACCGGGGGTCTGACGGAGATCCACGCGTCGCCAACGCTTCGGCTCCTGTGCAAGCCGCAAGGCTGCTTTGGCCCCACCGGCCGACCCGTCGACTTCTATGCGCCGAAAGGCAGAACATGCGCAAAACCGTCGCAATTGTTTCCGGTGGCCTGGACTCGGTCACCATGGCGCACCACCTCCGAGCCCAAGGACACGCACTTCGGTTGTTGTCCGTGGACTACGGGCAACGCAACCTGGTGGAACACAAGTTCGCCGCGAGGGCGGCGAGAACGCTCGGGGTGCCGCACGACATCGTCGATCTGCGCTCGGTCGGCATGCTCATGCACGGCTCCTCACTCACCGACCTGACGGTCGAGGTGCCGAATCGTAAGCCGGAATCACCCGGGCAGAGCCCGAACGTCGTACCCAACCGCAATGCCGTTCTCCTTTCTGTCGCCTTCGCGGTCGCTGTCGCCGAGGAGGCGACCGCGGTGGCCATCGGGGTGATCGACGACCCGCAAGCCGCACCCGACAGCAACGTCGCCTTTCTCGAGGCTTTCCTTGCCATGGAGAAGGTCGCGACCCACGGGTACGCGCACCCCGAGCTGACGTTGACCGCGCCACTGGCTGGGCTGCGCAAGAGTGACGTGGTATCGCTCGGCGAGCGGCTCGGCGTTCCCTGGACCGAGACCTGGACCTGCATGCGCGGCGGCCCGCTGCACTGCGGAGAGTGCGCATCCTGCTGGGATCGGCAGGAAGCGTTCCAAGGTGCCGGTGTGACCGACCCTACGGCCTACCAGACCAGTGCATCGAAGGAGCTGTTGTGACCGAAGACTTCCCCGTGCTCGACCTTCGCGACGCCGCCGGTTCGGCAGGATCCAAGGCGGAGTTCCTGCACCGGCTGCGCGCGGCCATCCATGAGATCGGCTTCTTCCAGCTCGTCGGCCACGGTGTCGAGGACAGCGAAGACATGCTCGAGCTGAGCCGCCGCTTCTTCGCCCTGCCGGAGGGCGATCGGCTCGCGCTGAACATCCTCGACTCGCCACTGTTCCGCGGCTACTCCGAACTCGGCCGCGAACACACCAAGGGTGTTCCGGACCAGCGCCGGCAGCTCGACATCGGGCCGGAGCAGCCCGCGCGGAGTTTCGAGCCCGGCGATCCCGCCTATCAGTGCCTGGTCGGGCCGAACAAGTGGCCTTCGGCGATGCCTGAACTGCGTCCGGCCATCGAGTCCTGGATCGCCCGGCTGACCGATCTTTCGCACCGCTTGCTACGGCTCATGCTCGAGGCGCTCGAGGCACCGGCGGACTTCCTGGACGGTGTGGTCGATCCGGACCCGCAGATCCACCTCAAACTCCTGCACTACCCGGGTCCCACGCAGACCGGCGAGGACGACGGCTCCGGGCAGGGAACCGGTGCCCACAACGATCTCGGACTGCTCACCCTGCTCGTCCAGGACAGCAATGGTGGCCTTCAAGTCGCGGTCGAGGACGACCGGTTCATCGACGTGCCGGTGATTCCGGGGGCGTTCGTGGTCAACCTGGGAGAGCTGCTGGAGGTAGCGACAAGGGGGTACGTGCGCGCCACGCTCCATCGGGTGGTCCGGCCCGGCACGGGCGTCAACCGCTACTCCATTCCCTTCTTCTACAACCCTCGCCTGGATGCCACGATGCCGCCACTGCCCGGCCCCTACGTCGAGAGTGCCGGTGGAGTCACCGATGTTGCCGGCAACCCGTTGTTCGCCCTCTACGGCGACAACGTCATGAAAGGCGTGATCCGCTCGTTCCCCGAAAACGTCGCCCGGCATCACCCGCACCTGGCCGCGGCGAAAACGGGGTGAGAAATTCCGGACCCGTCTGTGCCGGGCGCGTTCTCACCGCCCGGTCCAGGCGGCCGCGCGGCGCGTCGCCGGCCGGTCGAACGGAACCGGACGAACACGAGGCAAGGCGAATTGCATGCGAATCAACCTTCTCGGGCCGCTCGAGGCCCACCGGGACGACCACCGCGCCAACCTGGCGCCTGCCGCCCAGAAAGTACGCCAGACCTTGGCGATGCTCGTGCTCAACGCGGGCCGGGTGGTGTCCCTCGAGCAACTCATGGACGAGCTGTGGAACGACGATCCGACCGCCAGTGCGCACACCGCGGTGCAGACGTATGTGTACCAGCTCCGGAAGCGGTTTTCCCTCGGCAATCCGAGGAGCGCCGGCGCGGTGCGGGCCGACGAAGTGCTGCTGGCCACGGTCGACGGTGGCTATCAGCTGTCGCTGCCCGCGGACCACGTTGACGTCTTCCGGTTCGAGCCGCTGCTCGCCCGTGCCGGAGCGGAGTTCCGTGACGAGGATTTCGCCCGAGCCCGTGACACGGCTGCTGCGGCCCTGCGGCTCTGGCGGGACGACGTACTGGTGGACGTGCGCAAAGGACCCAGGTTGGCGGCTGAGGCGGCCAGACTGCAGGGGTTGCGTACCAGCGCACACCACTTGCGGATCGAATCGGACCTGCACCTCGGCCGGCACCACGAGGTGCTCGGCGAACTCACCTCCATGGCCCGGCGGGAACCGACAGACGAGCGGGCCCAGGGCAACTTGATGATCGCGCTTTATCGCATCGACCGGCGGGCGGAAGCGCTGGAAGTCTACCGCCGGGCTCACGAGCGGATCGCCGCGGAGCTGGGTCTCGACCCCTCGGCCCGGCTTCAGGCCCTGCACAAGGCCGTGCTCACCTCGGATGAGGCACTGCTGCGTCCCGGCGAGCGGAAAACGGCCGGGCCCGCTGCGATCCGCGTGCCCTGCCATCCGCCTGCCCCGCGCGAGCGTCTGACCGGACGCGCCGGCCAGCTGACGCGCCTCACTGCGGCGTTGACCGGCCGGGAGCGAACCGGCCGGCCGGTCGTGATCGTGGAGGGCGCCCCGAGCACCGGGAAGACCGAGCTGTGCCTGCACGCCGCGCACCAGGTGAGCGGTTGGTATCCGGATGGGCAGCTTTACGCGCGTCTGCGAGACGACGCGGGCCGGCGGGTGCGGTCCTCCGAGATCCTTCGTTCGTTCCTGCGCGGGTTGGGTGCGACAGGGGAGCAGCTGCGGCTGGGCTCGGCCGATCTGAGTCTGTTGTTCCGCAGCTGGACTGCCGATCTCCGCGTCCTGGTAGTACTCGACGATGTGTGCGACGAGGGTGACCTGACGCCGCTACTGCCATCGGGCACGGGCTGCGGGGTGGTGATCGGCAGCCGCCGGCGGCTGTTCGTGTCCTCGTCGGCGTTCCACCTCGAACTGGCCGGACTGCCCTTTCCCGACTGCCTGCAACTGCTGGCGTCTTGCCTGCCCGGGCACCGCATCGCGACGGACCAGGAAGGACTGCGCCGGCTGGTTCGCTTGTGCCGGGGGCTGCCGGGCGCGCTCCTGGCCGTCGCGGCGCAGTTGCGCCGGCGTCCACACTGGACGGCCCAGCAAGCCGCGGCTTGGCTACTCGCCGCGGAGGGCGCGGACGGCGACCCGTTGGGCGTACGCGCCGCATTCGAGCGGACGCTCGCGACACTGCCCGCCGAATCGCTGGCCCTGGCGTACGAGCTGCTCGGCCGCGGAGTTCCCGATCAGGTCACGCCGGCGTCGGTCGCGGCGTCCCTGCGGATCAGCGACCAGGACGCCGAGGACCTGCTGGAGGAGCTGGGAGAGCGCTACCTGGTGCGCGCGCGGCTCCCCGATGCGGACAGCCGGTTCGCTTATGAATGGGAGCCTGGCGTACGCCCGTTCGCGACGCCGCCGAGCGGCGTGCCGATCCGGCGCTCGGCCTGATGGCACCACCTTTCCCGGACTTGCCCGCATCGCCGATTCTTGGAGAAACCGTTATGTCCCAGCGCCCGAAACTCGTCCTCGTCGGTCAGCTGTCGACGCTGCCCTGGCTGTTCGAGGCCGCCGAGCGGGCCGGTATCGACTTGATCCTCGTTCCCAGGGGGGACGACACGAAGGAGTCCGCAGGGCGCGCCCCTGCCGTGGTCGAACTGCTGCCGCTGGACATAGAAGGTGATCCGGAAGGCGCGCTGTCCCAGCTCGCTGGACGCTACCGGCAGGAGCCGTTCGGCGGGATCATGGCGGCCAACGAGCAGGCGGTGCCGTTCGTGGCGCGCGCTGCCCGGGAACTGGGCCTCGTCGGGCTCACCGAGAAAACGGCGGCGCTGGTGCGCGACAAGCGAAGCATGCGCCGTCACCTGCTGGAGGCTGGTCTTGGCACACCCGGCTTCGTGGTCGTGGAGGCCCCGGACAGGTGGGCCGACGCGCTCAGCCTGCGGTTCCCCGTGGTGGTGAAGCCGGTCAGCGGTCACTCCAGCTTCGGTGTGGTCCGAGTGGACGACAAGGACGGTCTCGAAGAGGCCGTGGCCGGCACCTGGGCGCTTGTCGATGCGCGCCGGGGTGCAAACGACGGATTGGCCGCGCAGGTCGGCGTAGTGGTCGAAGAGTACCTGGACGGGCCGGAGATTTCCGCCGAATCCCTTGTCCATCGGGGGGAGGTCCGGGTCTGCGCCATCAGCTGGAAGGGCGAGCTGACGGGGCCATACTTCCAGGAGACCACCTTGCGAGCTCCTGCCCAGCTGCCCGCCGAAGTACTCGCCGCGACCGAGGCGGAGGTGATCGCCGCGCACCACGCCTTCGATGTCACAGAAGGCACCACGCACACCGAACTGCGGCTGGTCGGCGGCGTGCGCCCGGTGCTGCTGGAGATGGGCGCGCGCATCGGTGGCGGGGGATACATGGCGCACTTCGCGCACGTCGGAAGCGGGATCGACCTGGCCGCCGACGCGCTGCGCATTCACCTCGGCAGGCAACCGCTGTACTGGAGTGAGAAGCCGGTCCCGGCCGGTCACGTGGCGGCCTACCAGGTACCGGTCGGAAGCGGCGGGCGAGTCAAGCGAGTGCACGGACTGGACTCGGTGCGGGCCGACCCACGGGTGGAGTACGTGGTGCAGAACGCGGGCCCTGGCACGCTGCTGCCGCCCTACCCGGACTTTGCGGGATACCCGGTGATCGTGATTTCCCGCCACGGGTCCGACGCCGAAGCCGAGGCGTACCGCGAACACCTCGCCAGCACACTGTACGTCGAGTACGAGGACCAGGGGTGAGCCGGCGCCAGGCCGCAGCAGACCGGCGGATCGTGTCGTGCACGGAGCTTCGCGCCCACTTCGGCCAGTAAGCACTGCCTTTCCAGCCCTGCTTTGTGAGAGCAGCGGTGTACGCGTGCGAGAAGGAGAGAAAAGATGCAGCAGAGCAAGGCACGACTGAGCGGACAGCAAGCCGATCCGGGATTCTTCCGGTTCGAGGAGCGCGACGAACTCGACTACGAGCTCGTGTTGGACGTTCTTCACGGACGCAGGCTGGGGGTGATCTTCAGGGATGTCATCCCGGCGGCGGCGCGCAAGGATCTGACCGAGCGGTTCTGGGCCAGCCCGGCACGACAGCACCGGGAGGGCGAGCCATCGCACTACGTCGGCGCCTACCACTGGAACAAGGACGCCGGCACCTACCTCGACGAGTCGGCCGCGGTCGCCGAGCACGTCCGCGACGTGATCGACGCCCCCGATTCGCCATGGCACTTGTTCCGTGAGGGCGTCGGCGAGGTTCTCGGCAAGGAGGGCGCGTCGCTGCGGGTGGCGGAGATGAACGGCCGCCCGGCGTGCGCCGCGCTGATCCGCGCGTGGGACAAGGAAGGCGATTTCTCGCTCGACCCGCACGAGGACGAAGCGCAGTGCAAGGACCCGCGGCAGCGCGGTTTCGAAATCCAGCGGGTTCTGGATCACCAGATCTGCGCGGTGAACATGTGCACCGAACACACCGCCGGCGGGCGGCTGGTGATCTGGAACATCCGTCCCGACGACGCGACCCGGCGCGCGCTCGACATCGAGCTGACCGGGCTGCCTTACCGGGCCGAAGACCTGGCGGAGTTCGAGGAGTTGCGTGTGGACATTCGAGAGGGTGACGTCTACGCCTTCAACGGTGCGTTCGTCCACGCGGTGGGCGCCAATTCCGGCAACCGCACCACGGTGTCCTTCATCATGGGGTTCACCGATTCTGAGACGGTCGTGAGCTGGACCTGATTCCGACCGGGCCGGCAGCGAGAGCAACCACCGGCGGCGCGCGTTTCGCTTGGCACGGAAGCATGCCGAGCCGCGGTTCGGTCTCAAACGTCATCGCGCAGTCGCGCGCAATCAGCGCCAACGCGGCCGAAGAACCGTCCGCGAAGGCCACCGCGAGCGCTGCCCTGGCCTGGATCGAGGCCGTGTACTTCGGAGCAGGCAGCCGGTTTGTCTTCGCCGGCTCCCTGCGCCGAGGCGCGTCCGGTGGCGTCGGCGTCGAAGGTGACGCCGGTGGCAATGCGTACTTGAGTCCCGGTTGAGTCGCCTCGGCCCATTCCGTGTCAAACTCGTTCTATGCTCCATGAGCGTGCTGAGCAATTCCTGGTCGAACGGGCAAGGCAGATCCGCTCGGGCCTGACGGAAACCCCACTGATCGCCTTGGCGGACGAGAAATGCGAAATCTTCGTCAAGCTGGAATTCTGCAATCCGAGCGGAAGCAGCAAGGACCGATCGGCGATGTGGATTCTGGAACAGGCGATCGGCCGCGGGGAAATAACCCGCGAAACGACGGTGGTCGAGTCCTCGTCCGGAAACTTCGCGCTAGCCATGGCCTACTACTGCCGAATGCTCGGGATCCGGTTCATCCCGGTCATCGATCCGAACTGCAACGAGTCCACCGAGGCCCAGCTTCGGCTCTTGTGCGGACGCGTGGAAAAGGTCGCCGCGGCTGACGCGGCCGGTGGCTATCTGAAGACGCGGTTGTCGCGTGTGCAAGATCTGCTGGCCGAACTGGAAGTTGCCTATTGGCCGAACCAGTACGCCAATTCGGATGCCAGTGACGCGCATTACCGTTTCACGGCTGCCGAATTGATCGCGCAGGCCGGTCCGCTGGACTACCTGTTCGTCGGCGTGGGCACGGGTGGAACGATCGCCGGGCTCTCCCGCCGGATCAAGGGGGCCTACCCGGACTGTGTGGTGGTCGCCGTCGACACCGAAGGCTCGGTGATCTTCGGCGGCCCGCCGAAGAAGCGCCGGATCCCCGGCATCGGGTCCAGCATCAAGCCACCGCTGTGCGACCAGGCGCTGATCGACGAGGTCCAGATCGTCTCCGAAGTGCACACCGTCGAGGCCTGCGCCGCGATGGCCGCCAAGTACGGCTTGTACGCGGGCGGTTCGACGGGCAGTGCCTATTCCGCCGTCCAGGACTACTTCGCCCGCAGCCGTCCCGGCGTCCACCGCCCGCGGGTCGCGTTCCTCGCCGCCGATCGCGGCCAAGCCTACGCCGGGACGGTCTACGACCCCACCTGGGTTCAGCAGTTGCGCGCCGAAGCAGCACAGACCGCCGGCGTCGAAGTACTGGCCGTCAACTGAAGGAGAGCCAACCCATGTCCACCTTGGCCCCACCGCTCATGACGGTGATCGCCGCGGGCGACATCGCCGCCGAGACCGACCATCACCGCCCGGAGCTGATCGAGGTCGTCCGTGCCGCCTACCTCGCGCACGATGCCGGGCAGAGCTCGAACCCGCACAGTTCGTTCCTGCGCTTCCCGCACCAGGACCGGTCGCGCATCATCTCCCTGCCCGCTTACCTCGGCGGCGAGTTCGAGGTCGCCGGCAACAAGTGGATCGCCAGCTTCCCGGACAACACGCGGCACGGTCTCCCCCGTGCCTCGGCCACCCTGATCCTCAACGACTGCGTCACCGGCTACCCGTTCGCCTGCATGGAATCCTCGATCGTCTCGGCGACCCGGACCGCGGCGTCCGCGGTTCTCGGCGCGCAAACGCTGCTCGGTGGGCGCCGGGCCCGGCAGGTCGGCATCGTGGGCACCGGCCTGATCGCCCGGCACGTGTGGCGGTTCCTGCGCGATCTCGGCTGGGAGATCGGCGGGTTCCGGCTCTTCGACCTCGAACCGGCGGTGGCGAGCCGCTTCGGCGCCATGATCGCCGGGCACACCGAGGCCGAGATCGTGCTCGCCGACCGGGTGGAGGACGCGTTCACCGGCTGCGATCTCGTGCTGCTGACCACCGTGGCCGGTGAGCCGCACCTCCACGACCCCCGGCTGCTGGCGCACAACCCGGTGGTCCTGCACCTCTCCCTGCGCGACCTCGCACCCGAGGTGATACTCGCCGCGCAGAACTTCACCGACGACGTGGACCACGCCGTACGTGAGCGCACCTCGCTGCACCTGACCGAACAGCGCACCGGCAACCGGGACTTCGTCGACGGCACTCTCGGCGACCTGTTGCGCGAGCGGTTGTGCCGGGACCCCGGACGCCCGGCGATCTTCTCGCCGTTCGGGCTGGGCGTACTCGACCTCGCCGTCGGCAAGTGGGTGCACGACCGGATCGTCGCCGCGGGCCGCGGCCGTCGCGAAGGCGATTTCTTCATCGGGGCGGAGGCCTGACGCAGATGAGCTCATCACCCGTCGAAGACCGGTACGTCGTCGTGGTGAACCACGAGGAGCAGTACTCCGTTTGGTTCGCCGACCGCGCTCTGCCCGCCGGCTGGACCGCCACCGGCGCCCGGGGGACCCGCCAGGAGTGCCTGGACCACATCGAACAGGTGTGGACCGACTTGACCCCGCGGTCTGTACGGACGTCACGATGACGGCCGCCGGCCCCGCGGCCGCCTGGCTGCGCGGGCTCGGTAGCCGTGAACGCACCGCGCGGCGGCGCCTTTTCGTCTTCCCGCACGCCGGGGCCGGTGCGTCCGCCTACCGGCTCGCGCCCCACCTGCCGGACACCGTCGAAGTCTGCACGGTCCAGCTGCCCGGAAGGGAGAGCCGGTTCGCCGAATCAGCCCTGACGTCCATGGACGAGGCCGTGGCCGCGCTCGCGCCGCTCGTCGCGGACCACACGGACCTGCCGTACGCCTTTTTCGGACACAGCATGGGTTCCCTGATCGCCTTCGAGACGGCCCGGCGGCTGCGTGCGCTGGGCACACGCCTGCCGGAGCGTCTCTTCCTGTCGGGCATGCGCGCCCCCGACCTGCCGGACCGCGATTCGCGGCACACGCTGCCGGATGACGAGCTGCTCGCCACCGCCGAATTCGACGGCGTGGACGCCGAGCTGAAAGAGCTGCTGCTGCCGCTGCTGCGCGCGGACCTGACATTGTGCGAGACCTACCCGTACCGCGTTGAGGCCCCGTTGCCGTGCGCTGTGACGGTTCTGGCCGGCTCGGCCGACGACAGCGTCGGCGAGCCGGAGCTCGTCGGCTGGCGCCGGCACACCTCGAGCGACTTCTCGGTGCACCTGTTCCCGGGTGCGCCCCATCTGTATGTGCGCGGCGCGGAACGAGAGCTCGCCGAGACGATCGTCCGCGCGTTGTCCGCACAAGGCTGAGAAAGGATCGTCCATGACGCCGACCACCCTCGTCGCGCTGTGGGAACAGCAGGCAGCCGCAGCACCCGACGCGGTCGCCGTCGTCGCAGGAGGTCGCCACGCCACCTATGCCGAAGTGGACCGCCGGGCCACGGCACTCGCCGCCGAGCTGCGGATCCGTGGCGTGGGGCCGGAGGACCTGGTCGGGGTTTGCCTCGATCGCTCGGTGGAGCTGGTCGTGGCCTTGCTCGGCATCCTGAAATCGGGCGCCGCGTACCTGCCCCTCGACCCCGGCTACCCAGCCGACCGGCTGCGGTACATGACTTCCGACTCGGGGACCGGGCTGACGCTGTGCGACGCGCACCGGCGCACGCAGGCTCTGGCGTCCGGCGTGGCCGAAGTCCTGTCCGCCGAGGACTTCCCCGCGGAACCGTCGGTTCCCGTCGGGCAGGCAGTACACCCGTCCCACCTGGCCTACGTCATCTACACCTCCGGTTCGACGGGCGTACCCAAGGGCGTCGCCGTCGACCACGCGGCGGTCGCCTCGTTCCTGCGGAGTGCGGCCGAGCGCCCGGGCCTGGAGCCGGGCGACCGGGTCCTCGCGCTGACCCCGCTGTCGTTCGACATCTCGATTCTGGAGCTGTTCCTGCCGCTGACCCGAGGGACGACGGTGGTGATGGCCCCGCGCGCCGCCAACACCGACCCGGAGCTGCTGGCCGCCACCATCGCCGAGGCGGGGGTGAGCGTCGTGCAGGCGACTCCCACCAGCTGGCGGATGCTGCTGGCGTCCGGCTGGACCGACGGGCACGGCCGAGTGCTGCTCTCGGGTGGTGAGCCGCTCGACTCGCGGCTGGCCGGCGACCTGCTCGCGACCGGCGGCACCCTGTGGAACCTGTACGGGCCGACTGAGGCGACGGTGTGGGCTACCGCCGCCCGCATCGCCGTCGCCGACCGCGTCACGGTCGGCACGGCCCTGTCCAACACCCGCCTGCACGTCGTGGACGAGAATGGGCGAGAAGCCGGTCCAGGATTCGTCGGCGAGCTGTGGATCGGCGGCCCAGGCGTGGCACGCGGATACCTCAACCGGCCCGCACTGACCGCGGACCGGTTCGTACCCGACCCGTTCGGGGATACTCCGGGACGCCTGTACCGGACCGGAGACCTCGCCCGGTGGTCCGCCGACGGCACCCTGGAACTGCTGGGACGCAACGACGACCAGGTCAAGGTACGCGGCGTCCGCATCGAGCTCGGCGAGATCGAGGCCGCTGCGCGCAGCCACCCCTTCGTCGCGGACGCGGTGGTGGTCGTCGACCACGAGGCAGCCGGGGGCGACCAGCTGGTGGCGTACCTCGTGCCCGCCCCCGGCGCACGGAATGCGGCAGCGGACCTGCCGCGCCAGGTCCGTGAGCACCTGGCCCGGCGACTTCCCGCGCACATGGTGGCCCAGGGCTACGCCGTGCTCGAGGCCTTGCCTCGCACCCCGGCGGGCAAGGCCGACCGGGAAGCCGCCCGGCGAATCCCGCACGGCCCGGTCCGAGCGAGCGGGCCGGCGCCCGGCGATGAGCCGCTGCCGTCGCGCACCGCGGCCGTGTGCCGCGTGTGGGCCGAAGTCCTCGGGCTTGACGACGTAGCGCCGTATGACGACTTCTTCGGACTGGGCGGCCAGTCGCTCACCGCGGTCCGGGTCGTGGCCCGGCTGCGCGCGCAGCTCGGCGTGCCGGTCGACACCCAGTCGGTCTTCGCTCATCCGACCCCGGCCGCGCTCGCCGCGTCGCTGGACGGCGCGGCCCCCTCGGCCGACCGGCCGATCCCCGCGGCAACGACTGCCGAACTGTCCTTCGGCCAGGAGCGGATCTGGTTCTTCGAGCAGCTGAACGACTCGGTACCCGCGTACCACCTGCCGGTGGCCTTGGGCGTACCCGGCGGGCGTGTTGATCCGGCGCTGCTGCAGGAATGCCTGTCCGCTCTGGTGCGACGGCACCCCGCGCTGCGCACGGCTTTCGTCTCCGACGACGGCCGGGGCCGTCCCGAACCGCGCGAGCCGGCCTCGGTGCCGCTGCGCCGCATCGAGGTGGCAGAGGAGGAGCTGGACGCGCTGATCACCCGGCTTGTCCGTGCCCCGTTCGCGCTCGACCGCCCACCGCTGCTGCGCGCGGACGTGCTGTGTGCTCCGAGCCGTGACGTGGTCTTGCTGACGATGCATCACCTGGCCTGCGACGGCGCGTCGATCGACCTCATGGTCCGGGAGCTTGGCGAGTACTACGCGGGCCTCGCCGACGGCCACCGCCCCATCCCGGCGCCGCTGCCTGTGACGTACGCCGACTACGCGGCTTGGCAGCGTGAGCGGCTCACCGGTGCCGAGTTGGAGCGGCTGTCAGGTCACTGGCGCGCCCGGTTGTCGGGGATGCCTGTCCTGGAGCTGCCGACCAGCCGTCCCCGGCCGCCCGCCGCGAGCCATCGTGGCCGCCGCGAACTACTGCGTGTCCCGATCGACTTGACTCGCCGGCTCAGGCGGCTGTGCCGTGCCGAAGGCATCACGTTGTTCATGGGCCTGCTGGCTCCGTTGCAGGTGCTGCTCGGTCGCTACGCCGACGAGACCGACGTCGCCGTCGGCACGCTGATTGGCGGCCGGCCGCGTCCCGAGCTGGACGATGTGGTCGGCTACTTCGTGAACACCGTCGTCCTGCGCACCGACTTCTCCGGCGATCCGACCTGGCGCGAGCTGCTGGGCCGGGTCCGCGAGGTTGCGCGGCAGGCATACGCGCACCAAGAGCTGCCTTTCGAGAAGCTGGTGGCTGAGTTGAGCCCGGAACGCGACCTGAGCCGCAACCCGTTGTTCCAGGTGCTGTTCGCTCTGCACGAGGAGCCGGTGGCCGGTCACCTCACCGAGCTGTACGACCGCAAGGAGCTGGAGGGACGGCTCGGCACCGCCCGCTTCGACCTCGCCATCGACGTGACGGACCACGCTGCCGGGACCGGTGACCTCAGCATCTCCGTCGAGTACGCCACCGACCTGTTCGACGCTGCCTTCGTCCGCGGACTCGGCCGGCACTTCCTGCGGGTCATCGAGCAGATGGTGTCCGACGTCGCCGCCCCGCTGTCCGAGCTGGAGATCGTCACGGCCGACGAGCTGCGCGCTCTCACCACCGGCAACCGGGCAGAACCCGTGCCAGGGCCCAGCACCCTGGTCCGCCTGTGGGACCATCAGGTGCGGAGCACGCCGGACGCGATCTGCGTCGTTGGCGACGGTCGGTCGCTGACCTTCGCGGAGGCCGATGCACGGAGTTCGGCCTTGGCGCGGAAACTGCGAGCCGAGGGGGTCCGCCCCGAAAGCCTGGTCGCTGTTTGCCTCGAGCGCTCGGTCGAGCTGGTGGTCGCCCTGCTGGGCGTGCTGAGGGCGGGAGGCGCCTACGTGCCGCTCGACCCAAGCTATCCGACGGACCGGCTGCGGTACCTGCTGGCCGACTCGGGCGTCCGCCTGGTCGTCGCCGATCCGGGGCACCCCACATCGGCTCTGTTCAGCGACGACGTGTGCCTCGTGGAGGTGGATCAGGAGCCTGGCAAAGATCCCGGGCCGCTCGAAGAGGCACAACCTCACCACCTCGCCTACGTGATCTACACATCGGGCTCCACCGGCAATCCCAAGGGTGTCATGATCACCCACGCCAACATCACGGGGTTCTTGGAGTGGAACCAGCGGTTGTGCCAACTGACCGGGCGGGACCGGGCCCTGCTCAACCACTCGACAGCGTTCGACAACTCGGTCTGGGAGATCTTCCAGTGCCTGGTGTCCGGCGCCGAACTGCACTTCGCGAGCCCCACCGCGGCCTACGACCCCGAGGAGTTCCTGCGGCAGGTCGCCGAGCGCGGCATCACGACGCTCAACGCAACGCCCTCGCAAATGCGGGTCTTGCTGGAGTCCGGTACGGATCCGGCCGCGCGACTCGCTTCCGTACGTCTGCTGTTCACTGGTGCCGAAGCCGTGCCACACGACGTGGCCCGCCGCGTCCTGTCCGCCACCGCGCCGGGATGCCAGGTCTACAACGAGTACGGGCCCACCGAAGCTACCATCACCTCGGCATTCTGTCCGATCACGGAAGAGCTGCTCGATCGGCACAGTCATCTCCCGAGCGTCCCGTTCGGCCGGGCGACCGACAACGCGCTCCTCTACGTCCTGGACCCGCGGTTACGCCCGGTGGCCCCTGGCTGTCGCGGCCTGCTGTACGTCGGCGGCAGCGCGGTCGGCCGTGGCTACCTCGGCCGGCCGGCCCGCACAGCGGCGGCATACCTGCCCGACCCGTACGCCGCGGAGCCCGACGCCCGGATGTATGCCACGGGCGACGTGGTTCGGCTGCTACCCGATGGCAACCTGGTCTTCCTCGGTCGCAACGACCACCAGGTCAAGGTGCGCGGCTTCCGCATCGAGCTCGGCGAGATCGAGTCCGCGCTGCAGAGTCACCCCGCCGTGGCCGAATGCGTCGTCGCCATGGCCGGCACCGGTTCCGGCGCGGATCATCTGGCGGCCTACGTGATCCCCGAGCACACTGACCGGCCCGCTCCGGAAGCGGCGGAACTGCGCGCTCATGTGGCGGCGAAACTACCGCCTTACATGCTGCCGCAGAGTTACACCGTGATCGGCGAGATCCCCTTGACCCCGAACGGCAAGGTCGACCGGGAGGCATTGCCCGCCCCGCGCTCGGTGGCCGCCCTTCCCCCGGCCACCCGCCGGCCCGCAACCAAAATCCAGCTCCTCGTCGCCGAAGTGTGGCGGGAGTGCCTGGGGCTCGGCGACGACTTCGGGCCGGAGGACGGCTTCTTCGACGTCGGCGGCAGCTCGTTGACCATCGCCACGGTCGCGAGCCGGCTCGGCGAACGACTCGGGCGCCGGGTTCCGCCGGCCCTGGTCTTCAAGAATCCCACTCTCGCCGGCCTCGCCGAGGCCTTGGGGCCTGTGTCGAATTCGCCTCGACCAAGTTGAGCTGAGTTGGTGCTGTCAGGCGTGTCGGTGGCCGACACGGGAACGTGACGAGCGCGGTGCTCGGTGTGGACAACCGGTGGTACTGCCGTCGGAAACTAGTTCCTCCGCGCGGAAAGATGCGCTCAGAGTGCGAATACGGTCTCCAGTGACGCGAGCCGCGGCATCGGGAACCCGATTCTCCGTGCTTCCGCGAGTACGTCTCTGGCGTAGAGGCCGGCACTCTCCCGAGTCATGTGCCCCGTCCGTTCCACCTCTTCCATGATGAAGCTGTACAGGTTCTTACCGGCCAGGAGTCTGTGCAGGAGGAAGCCGAGCAGCTCTGCGGGGACACGCGAGATGAGGGCGGCACCCCTGCCTGGTGTTCCTCCTCGGGCCTGCACCAGCGGAATCATTTCGCGCACCAGGAGAACGGACTGCTTGACCGCCTCGCGCGAGGCGACCAGGCGCGCCTGTCCTCCCACCGCCAGTCCCTGAGTCAGGAGTCCGGCGTCCATGATGAAGTGGATCCAGAGCCAGGTGCGGAAGTCCGGTTGCTCGGACACTGAGAAGCCGGCGTCCTTGAAGAGGGCTCGGACGGTCTGGTACCGCTCGGTCCGGTTCGAGCCTTCGCAGAAACCCATGAAGATGTTCTTCAGGACGCCACCGCGGAGGGTGGAGCCGGTGAAGCCCCCACCACCGCCGGGGAATGCCCAGACAACTTGGTCGCCGGGCAGCCGGGACACGACGGCCGATGGCTCCGCCCAGACGTTTCCGAACATCAGCACGGTGGCATCGCCGACACGAGGGCTCAGGAAGCCGATGGCGTTGTCCAGCTGGTCGTGGTTGACGCTCAGCACGATCAGGTCGTAGTCGTGCCTGGCGGTCAGCTCTTCCCGTAGGGTGATTGGCCAGTGCTGGACGACCGCAGCGCCGCGGCGCGCCCGCCCGTCCCGGATCTGCAGGTCCACCAGGGAACCGAGCGTTGCCGCTCGGCCCGGCCGGACGTAGAACTCGACCTCGTGTCCCGCCTTTTCCAGCGCCCAGCCGTAGAGGGTGGCGATCGTGCCGCGCCCGAACATCAGGATTTTCATCGGATCTCCCAGCTGACCGGGAGCGCAGCCGCGCCGTAGACGGAATTGAACACGCGGAACTCGACCTCAGAGTCCGGCACGGCGAGCGCCAGTGAAGGGAAGCGGCGGAGCAGGGCAGGAAACGCCGCGCACAGTTCCAAACGCGCCAGCGGTGCTCCCAGACAATGGTGCACGCCATGACCGAACGCCAGGTGTCCCGCTTCGCCGCGACCGATGTCGAGCGCGTCGGGGTGGTCGATGAACCCGGGATCGCGGTTGGCGGCGGGAAGGGCGACTAGCACGGCGTCGCCGGCGCGGATGGTGACGCCGGCCAATTCGACATCGGCCGTGGCCGTGCGCTGGACACCCGTGTGGACCACCGACAGCCATCGCAGCAGTTCCTCCACGGCCCTCTCCGTTGCGGCCGGGTCGTCGCGGACGACGGCGAGCTGATCGGGGTGGCGCAACAGTGCCAGGGTGCCCAGGCCGATCATGTTGGCCGTCGTCTCGTGGCCGGCGACCAGGAGCAATAGCGCCATCCCGGCCAGCTCGGGATCGGTCAGCTCGTCGCCGTGTTCGCGCACCAGCATTCCGAGCAGGTCGTCGGCAGGACTCCGCCGCGCACGGACGACCAGCCCGCTCAGGTACCGGTGCAGTTCCTGCAGGGCGGCCACGCGCTCGTGCTCGGGCCGCGAAAGGTCCATCTGCTCGGCGCTGCGCCGCTGGAATTCGTCGCGTTCGTCCCAGGGGACGCCGAGCAGTTCGCAGATCACCAGCGATGGAACGGGAAGGGCGAAGTCGGCGATGAGGTCCGCCGGTGGTCCCTTCTGCGCCATCACGTCGAGGTGCTCTTCGACGATCTGCTCGACGCGCGGGGCGAGCGCGCGCATCCTCCGCAGGGTGAACTGACCGCTGAGCATCCGGCGCAGGCGGTGGTGGTCCGGCGGGTCGGAAAGAAGCAGGTTTCCGGCGACGGATTGTTCCGCGTTCGCCTCGGCGAATCCCGGCAGGGGAGCGGCATTGCTGAACCGGGCGGTGTCCGCCAAGACGGCTCTGACGTCCGCGTAACGGGTCACCAGCCAGGTCGGAGCCCGGAACGGGCCGTCGATTCGCACAACGCCGTCGTCCTTGTGCAGGGAAAGCAGCTCGGGGGCAGGATCGAGACCATTTCGCCGCATGGGCAACGGAATTTCCGCCGGCGGATCGATACGGCTTGTAGTCACGACATCTCCCGAATGTGCTCCGATGATCACTGTCATCGACGTTAACACTCCAAATGGAGCGAGTTGTCCACTTCTGCGGAAGTGAGAACAACCGTCGTTCGAGTGACTCAACTCGCTGTGGCGCACGCGGGCTGGAATTCCGATGTCGCGTCCGGTTCACTGGACGTGTGAATACGCAACGGAGCGGCGAGGACGGGTTGCGCTCGGACGCCGCGCGCAACCGCGTGAGGATCGTGGAGACGGCCCGAGAGCTCTTCCGCGCCCGCGGCATCGACGTCCCGATGAGCACCATCGCCCGCCACGCGGACGTCGGGGTGGCGACGCTCTTCCGTCGGTTCCCGACGAAGGAAGCTTTGGTGACCGAGGTGTTCACCGAGCAGATCGCGCGCTGCCAGGCTTTGCTGGACGAAGCCGCCGACGACCCCGATCCGTGGCACGGCTTCTGCCGGCTCCTCGAGTTCACCTGCGCGGAGCAGCTGAAAGATCGCGGCTTTACCGAGGCATTCCTCGCGCTGTTCGCCGACCGGGTCGACTACCGGAAGCGGCGCAGGGACGTCGAAACCCTGTTCGCGAAACTCGTCCAGCGTGCGCAGGAGGCGGGGCGGCTGCGGCCGGACTTCGCCCCCGGCGACCTGATCATGATCCTGCTGGCCAACGGAGGTCTTCGCGACGCCCCACCGGAACACGCGGAGGACCTCTCTCGGCGCTTCGTCGCCTACCTGTTGCAGACATTCAGCGCCGATGGCGCGGCGGAACGCGAGCCCCTGCCGCCGGCCGGCGCGCTGGGCCTGCACCACGCGCAGCGGCGGGGCGAGGACACCTGACTCAGGCTGCTTTGCCCGCCACCAGGCGCGCTAGGAATCGAGAACGTGTCCCTCGACGAAGGTCTTGGCCGCGACAGTCCCTCGTCCATCACTGCTCGGCGCCGGCGAGCGCGTCTACCGCCGACTGTCCGGGAGGGAGCATGAGACCGCCGATGCAGACGTCTTAGGCGACCACCGCGCTGTCGCCGACCTGGGGTGAGCTCCCAGGTCGCGAAACTATGAACTGCCTGCTGCTCGCCGGGCGAGCCGACGGCGCCCGCGTCGACACACTGGCCGGGCTGGGGACACACGCGGATCCCCATCCCGTGCAGGAAGCGTTCATGGCCGAGTACGCCTTCCAATGCGGGTTCTGCCTTCCCGGCATGATCCTGTCCGCCGTCACGCTACTCGAAAGCACGCCCTCGCCGTCGGACGCGGAGATCCGTGACGCGTTGAGCGGCAACCTCTGTCGCTGCACCGGTTACGTCAACGCCGTCCGCGCCGTGCGCCGCGCAGCCGGGCGCTAACGCCATTCGAACTACACCGTCGCGGCGCAGCCGCGACGGCTCGTCGGAATGCCCAAAGGAGTGCACATGTCCGCACCCAGCAGACAATCCATCACTACTACGACCACCACCCGCCCGCGAGCTTTTCGCACTTTGCTCGGTGCCGGGGTCGGCAACACGCTCGAGTGGTATGACTGGAGCGTCTACGCGATCTTCGCGTCCTTCTTCGCCAAGCAGTTCTTCGTCGACGACGGAGCCACCGGCGCGTTGCTGTCCACTTTGGCCGTGTTCGCGGTCGGGTTCGTGATGCGGCCGATCGGCGGCTTCGTCTTTGGCTGGCTCGCCGACCGGCGCGGCCGCCGGTTCTCGATGACCGCGTCGATGATCCTCATGGCGGCCGGCAGTCTCCTCATCGGGCTCGCGCCGACCCACGCCCAGGTCGGTACCTGGGCTGCGGTGATTCTCGTGTTCGCGCGTCTGGCGCAGGGGCTGGCCCACGGCGGGGAGATCGCGGCGTCGTACACCTACATCGCCGAGATCGCGCCGCGCGCCCGCCGCGGACTGTGGTCCACGAGCCTCTACGTTTCGGTGACCGCCGGTATCGTGCTGGCCTCGCTGATCGGCGCGGGCGCGAGCAGCGTGCTCGGCGCTGAGGCCGTGCGGAACTGGGCGTGGCGCATCCCCTTTCTGATCGGCGGGCTGCTCGGGCTCGTGGGTCTGTACCTGCGTAGGACGCTGCCGGAAACCGAGTCGTTCACCGGGGCCGTGTCCGCACGCCAGTCCACTCGCGACCTGCTGCGCGGGCTGGGCCGGAACAAGCGCAGCCTCGCGCGGATCCTCGGATTCAGCCTGGCCAGCACTGTCGTCTACTACGCCTGGGCGATCGGACTGTCCGGCTTCGCGATCACCGCGAAGGGCGTGCCTGCGCCGGGGGCGCTGTGGGCCACGGTCGCGGCCAACGTCGTGTTCATGGCCACGTTGCCCTTGTGGGGCAAGCTGTCCGACCGCATCGGGCGCAAACCTGTCTTCCTCGGCTATGGGGTGGCGTTCGTCGCGCTGTCTTTTCCGCTACTGGCGGCGTTGAACGACTCCGCGTGGCGCCTGTTCGGAATCATGGCCGTCGCCCTGTTCTTCCTGGGTGCCTTCGTCGGGATCATGCCCGCCTACTTCGCCGAACTGTTCCCGACCGAGGTGCGGGCGTCGGGGATCGGCGTGCCCTACTCATTCGTCGTCGCGATCTTCGGCGGGACGGCACCCTACATCCTGACCTGGGCGAGCAGCCGCGGCCTGGAGTGGGCGTTCGCCCTCTACATGGTCGTCCTCGTCCTGGTCGGCGTGGTTACCACTCTGCTGAGCCCGGAGACGAAGGGCCGCGATCTACAGTGACCGACCGGGCGGACGTGGGAGTCAGTGAAGGTGGCCACTCATGCCGCGAAACGGCCTCCAGGGCCGCGAGCCGTGGCACCGGAAACCCAATTTGCCGTGCCTCCGCCAGTACGTCTCTGGCGTAGGGGCCTGCGTCCTCTCGCGTCATGTGCCCCGTCCGATCCAGTTCTTCCACGAGCTTCGCAGAAACCCATGAAGATGTTCTTCAGGACGTCACCGGGGAAGGGAACCGTAGAATCTTCCGCCGCCGGGAAAACTCAGACAACCTGGACGCCGCGCAGCCGGGATACAACTGCCGATGGCTCCGCCCAGACGTTTCCGAACATCAGTACGGCGGTGTCGCCGACCCGGATGCTGAGAAAGTCGACGACGTTGTCCATCTGACATGGGTGAGACTCAGCACGATCAGGTCGTAGTCGTGCCCGGCGGTCAGTTCCTCCCGCAAGATGATCGGCCACTGCTGGACGGGCGGGTGCGCCGCGGCGCACCCGCCCGTCTCAGATCTACAGGTTCACTTTGGAACCAAGCGAGGCGCTTCGGCGCGGGCGAACGTAGAACTCGACCTGGTGCCCTGCTTCCAGAGCCCAGCGCAGGAATCAGCGCCCAATCACGAACTCCCGGTGCCAGACACGCCTTAAGTCACGGACGTCGCCACACCGTTCCGCGTTGCTCGTACTCCAGGACGGCTTCGGCGCCGATGGCCGCTTCGGCGCCGAGTTCCCGGGTTACCAGCCAGAGAGCGAGGTCCAGGCCGGACGTGACGCCGCCCGCGGTGACGAGGTCGCCGTCGTCGACGACCCGGGCGTCGATCACTCGCGCCTGCTGGGCGGCGAGGTCGGCTTTCGCGAGGTGGTGTGTCGTGCACGGACGGCCCTTCGTCAGACCGGCGGCGGCGAGCACCATGACTCCGGTGCACACTCCGGCGACGACGGCATGGCGGGCGCGGCCCAGATCGTGCAGGAAGGCGCTGTCTTTGATGAGGGCGTTGACGCCTGGGCCGTTCTTCGCGGCGTACCCGCCGCCGGGGACGATGAGGACGTCGCCGGCGACGTTCGGGTTCCATGACGTGGCCACGGCGAACTTGGTGCCGAAGGTGCCGGTCACGACGCCCGGCGCACCCTGTTTGACGAGCATCACCTCGACCTTGCCGTGCTGATGCCCGGCGTGGCCCAGCACGGCAAGGGGACCGATGACGTCCTGCTCCTCGACGCCGTCGAAGAGCAGGATCTGCACGCGGAGGGTCCCGCGCGTCGGCTGAGCGGCCGAAGCGGTGCCGGCGGCTGCGAGTGAGGCGAGCGCGGCGGTACTCGTCGAGGCGGCGGAGAGCCGGAGGAAGTCCCTGCGTTCCATGGGTGACGCCTTTCTGCCAGGGGTGTCGCTTCAGCAGTCGTGCACGCTCTCGCCTGAGTTCCCGGTCGGTGAAGAGGCGTGGTTTCGAGCAACGACATTTGTCGAGCGGCTCGCAACAGACTTCGACAACGGTCGATTGTGACGCAGGTTTCACAACGCCCACACTGATCGCACCGACGTAAGGAGGGAGCCCGGGCATGAATCTTGGCCGTCAGGAAACCGTGGGAACAGACGAGGCTTTCCGCCGAGCGGCCGAGGCATCGCCGAACTTCGTGCCCGTGCGTGATCGGCTCCTGGCCTGGATCCGAGGCCGCTTTGTCCGCGGGCGCTGCCGAGCAGGCGGTTACCTGTCTCGGTCGGCAAGGGCGGTGGCGAGCAGGCGCTCATCGCACAAGACGATTCGCCGGGCGGCAGGGGTGATCGACACAGCCACCACGATCGCGGCGCGCGCGAGGGGCCAGCGTCGCGTCGCTCACGTCGGTGCCGATGCCGTTCTGCCCATGCGAGCCTCCTTGCTCGCAGAGTGGATCGCCTAACCGCATTCGGCCCTAAGCTGCCGCTGACTAGAACGTTCTGTCTTGACAGAACCGCGAGGATGGATCATGCTAATGGCGAGGTAGAACGTTCAGTCTCGTAGGGTTGTCTCCATCGCTGAAGGAATCGTCGTGGTCGCTGCCGAATCGCTTGGCCGATGACCGTCCGACTGGGCGGCGTCGACGGTCCGAATGTCCGGCCAGTACTACCGAAGTCCTCGCGAATGTGGCCGCTGCTGGCCTCGATGTTCGTCGTCAACATCTTCGGCTACGCGGCCATCGGCGGGGTGCTTTCGGTCCTGCTGCCGAGCCAGGTCCGGCTCGTCGCGGGGGACGGAGCACCCTCGGCGCTGGCCCTGATCACTGGAGTCAGCGCGATCGCCTCCCTCGCCGTGCCACCCCTCGTCGGGCTGTTGTCCGACCGCACGCGCAGCAGGTGGGGACGGCGGACCCCGTGGATCTTGTCCGGGGGACTCGCCACGGCCGCTTCGCTCCTCCTGCTCGGGGTGGCCGGCTCCGTCCCCGGACTGCTCGTCGGCTGGTTCCTCGTGCAGGGCACCGTGAACATCGGGCTCAACGTCGTTCTGGCGACGATCCCCGACCGGATCCCGCCGCGTCGTCACGGCCTCGCCAGCACGGTGCAAGGCTTGGGTCTGCCGGTCGGGAGTGTTCTCGGCGTCCAGCTCGGTGCGATCTTTGTGGACTCCGTGCTGGTCGGCTATGCCGTTCTGGCCGTCGCCTTCGCGCTTGCCGCGGCATTCTCGGCGTGGCTGGCCCGGGAGCCCCGGCGCAGCTCGCCCGACGGACGGCAACCGGCGTGGGTGGACGTGCGGAGAACCTTCTCCGGTCTCCGCTTCCGTGACTACCGCTGGGTTTTCGTGTCCAGGGCGGTGCTCTACCTGGGCTACAACATGGTCAACGGGTTCAGCCTCTACGTGCTACAGGACTTCATCGATCCGCCGCCGGGGGTGGCCCCGGCCGACGGAGTGGCCACCGCACTGACCATCAGCCTGGTGTTCGTCACCATCGGAACGGCCGGTGCCGGCCCGCTAGTGGACCGCCTCGGACAACACCGCGGCTTCGTGCTGGTGTCGTCGCTGCTGCTCTCCGCCGCCCTGTTCGTACCGGTGGTGTGGCCGACGTGGACCGGCTTCCTCGTCTGTGCCGCTCTGAGCGGCTTCGCGCTGGGGCTCTACCTCGGGGTGGACCTGGCGCTGGCCACCCTCGTCCTGCCGAAGTCCGACGCCGGGGGCCGCGATCTCGGCGTGTTCCACATCGCCCTGACCGCGCCCCAGGTCGTAGCGCCGTTCCTCGCGTCGCTCGCTGTGACGAGCCTCGGCGGCTACTCGGCGTTGTTCCTCATCGGCGGCGCCATCGCGCTGATCGGGTCCGTCGCGGTGTTGCGAGTCAACCCGAAAGCCGTGTCCCGGCACCAACTCCCCGAGGAGCCGACATGATCGCGCACGAGCACGCTGAGGCGGCGATTCGCCGGCTCAGCGGCCTGCCGGAGTCCGTCGTCCGGGTCTGCCTCACCCCGGACATCGAGGACGGCTTCCGTGTCCGGGTCTCCGACGGCGTACTGACCGTCGCCGCGTCCGGTGCCGGCGCCGCCGTCGCCGGGTACGCCGCATTCGCGCGCCGGACGGGTGCCGCCCACGTCTCGCGACTCGGCACCCGCCTAGTCGACCGCGAGCTCCCCGAGGGTACGGAACTCTCCGGCGACGCGACGATCCGCCGTCGCGTCGCCTACAACCTGACCGTCGCCGGATACACGACCCCGTACTACGACTGGACGCGATGGGAACACGAGATCGACCTGCTGGCGGCGGCGGGGGTGACCGCGGCGCACCTCACCCTTGGACAGGAGCTGGTCTACCTCACCACGTTCCTGCGGTACGGCTACGAGGAGCGCGAGCTCCTGCGGTGGCTCGGGCCGCCGACGCACCAGCCGTGGCTCTGGCTGAACAACATCCAGGACTTCGGCCGCGGCACCAGCCGAGCCCTCGTCGACGGCCGGGCGGCACTGGCCCGGCGGGTGATCGAGCGGATGCGCACACTCGACGTGGTTCCGATCCTGCCGGGATTCTCCGGCACGGTCCCACCAGGTTTCGTCGAGCACCGCGCTGACGCACGTATCGTCCCGCAAGGCCGCTGGTTCAAGGACGTTGTCGGCCCCGTGCGGCCGGACTGGCTCGACTCGGCCACTGACACCTACGCCGCCGTAGCCAAAGCGTTCTACGCCGAGCAGCGAGCGGCCTTCGGCTCGACCGGAATGTGGGCCGTGGACCTGGTTCACGAAGGCGGCCACACCGGCGGCACCGACCTGGGCTCGGCGGCCCGCGCGGTCCAGCAGGCGATGACCGCGGCCGACCCGGACGCGACGTGGGTCATGCAGGCCTGGGCCGGCAACCCCCGCCGCGAACTGCTCGAGGCCGTCGACGCCGATCGCGTAGTGGTCATCGACCTCACCGGCGAGGACCACCGCGAGGACGGGTTCGGCGGCCCGGAGTGGGTGCACGGCATCCTGCCCAACTACGGCGGCCGGACGGTGCTCTACGGCGACCTGGAAGAGGTGGCTGCTCTTCCACGCCGGTGGCGCGGCGCGAGCCGGCCGCCAGGGCTCACCGGGATCGCCGACATGGCCGAAGGCGTCGACAACAACCCGGTGCTGTGGGACCTCTTCCACGACCTCGCCTGGGCACCGGGCCCTGTCGAACTGCGCTCGTGGCTACCGGAGTGGACGGCGTCGCGGTACGGCGCGGCGGACAGCGGGGCCGACGAGGCGTGGCGGATCCTGCTGCGCACCGCCTACGGACCCTGGCGGCACGCGAATCGGGGTGGCCTCCCCGCCGAGACGGCACAAGCCTTGGCCGGCCTGCCGGTCGATGCCGCGGATGTTCGCGGCGCGCCGGGGTTCGCCGAGATGCTCGACCACGTGGAGGACGCCATGTCCGAAACCTCGTCGCCCTACGCGAGCACCGACTCGGTGCTCGCGGCAGTGCCTAGCCTGCAAGCGAACCAGGCGAGCCTGTTGGGACCGCGCGCCGCCGCCTACCCAGCCGGAGCCCTTGTCCCCGCCCTGCGGGCGTTGCTCGGTACCGCCGGGCGGCTGGACTCCCCAGGACTGTCCTACGACCTCGTCGACGTGGCCCGCCAGCTGGCGGACGACGTGGCCCGGGTCGCTGTCGGCACGATCGCGGCCGCCGCGCGCGCCCGCGATGTCAAGGCGTACGACGCCGGTGTCCAGCGCCTCCTCGACCTGATGGACGCACAGGACGGCGTGCTCGCGACGAACGAGCACTTTCTACTCGGCCAGTGGCTCGCCGACGCTCGCGCATGGGGCTCGACGGAGGAAGAGCGTGACTATCTCGCCGAGGAGGCCAAGCGCCTCCTGACGTCCTGGGGTTATAGGGATTCGGCCGTTCTGGCGGAGTACGCGACCCGCTCTTGGGCGGGTCTCGTGGGCGGCTACTACCGCTCGCGGTGGGCGCTCTGGCTCGGCGAAGTCCGTGCGACCCTCCTCGGTGAGCCGACCACGCCGATCGACTGGTACGCCCACGCCGACCGGTGGAACCGTGCGGACACCTCGTATCCCGACCACCCGGCAGGCGACTCACGTGCGGCGGCGGCTGCGGTCCTGGATCGTGCGATCGCGATTCTCGGGCACATTTGAGGTCGACCGGGGAAAGCCGGTCGGGGCATTAAGGCGTGACCAGGGCCATCAGTTCTTCGCGGACGGCGGTGAAGACGGCAGGGCTCTGCTCGACCCGGCTGATCGCGAGGGCCCCTTCGGCGGCGGTGACCGCCAGGATGGCGATACGGTCCGCGCGGGTGGCGTCGATGCCGTGGCTCGTGAGGCCGCGCACCAGGCTTGCGCACCAGGCTTGGAAGAACTCCGCTCCCGCCTGCCGGATCTCCGGCGCCTGCGCGGCGCGTTCGATCGTGATGGGGACGACCGGGCACCCGAGGACGAAGCCGGAGTCGGCGAACTCGGCGGCGATCCGGTCGATGCTCGTTCCCAGCAGGTCCGCGGCGGACGTACTTTCGGCCGCGACCTGATCGAGTGCTCCGAGCACCTGTGCGGTGCGCAGAGCGATGACCTCCCGGGCGATCTCGTCCTTGCCGCCCTTGAAATGGAAGGTGACTGACCCGCGAGGAGCGCCGGAAGCGTCGACGATATCGCTGATCGCCGTGGCGCCGTACCCCTTCTCGCGCATGGCCTGCAGCGACGCCTTGATGATGCGGTCGCGTGTGTCGGTCCGCTGGCCCATTCCCGAACCTCCTCGAGCTCTCGGGTGAATAGTACGCACATACGAGCACCCACGATGCTAGTATGTCCGTACGAGCTAGATAAGGAGTCCACCATGACCGTCTACCCAGCGGACCGCACCGCGCTGGTTGTCATCGACGCGACCAACGACTTCATTTCCGAGGGCGGCAAAGCCTGGCCTGGCCTCAAAGACGTGCTTGACGAGGTCGGCACCGTCGGCAACATGAAGCGCCTGCTGGACGTGGCCCGAGCGGCCGGGATCCAGGTGCTGCACGCCCCGATGGAGACCCAGCCGTGGGACTACGGGCCGTGGCGACACCGCACTCCCAGCCACGACGGCATGCTCGCGGCCCAGCTGTTCCAGGCCGGCACCTGGGGTGCCCGGTTCCATCCGGACTTCGTCCCCGTCGAAGGCGAGGTGGTGGCCACCCCGCACAAGACGTTCACCGCGTTCCACGGCACGGACATCGACACCCAGCTGCGCCAGCGCGACATCGACCATGTAGTCCTTTGTGGCCTGACCACCAACACGTGCGTCGACTCCACCGGCCGCGACGCGGTCGAGAAGGGCTACCACGTCACGTTCGTCACCGACGCCACCGCCACCTTCACGATCGAGATGCACCGAGCGACGATCGAACAGAACTGGCCCCGCTACGCCCATCGCATCCTGACCACCGACGACCTCGTCGGCGAGCTGATGCCGGCGACCACCTCCGGGCGACCTTGATTTCAGGAAATGCGCGGGCGATGCCGGCCCGCGCCTACCCGTCCGCCTTGGCCGCCGTCCAGCGGCGGCCGGTCTCGGCGGCACGGGCGATCGCCGCTATCAGTGCGGAGTTGTGGACGGCGTGCTGGAAACCCGGGGTGGTGTGCGTGCCCAGTGCCAGGTCGCGAGCCAGGCTCGCGTAGACCTCGGCCACGTTGAGCGCCGAAGCCGGCAATTCCCGGGCGACTGGCTCGTCCGGTGCTTCGAACGGCACGCTCGCCGTCAGTGCCAGATCTGCGCCCTGCACTCCGTAGATGGAGCCGCCGCTGAGCTTCAGCCATCCGTCGGAGCCGCGGAGCTCGAGGGTGAAGAGCGCGTCCTCGGGTGCGACGCCGCCCTGGGCGTCGATGGTGACGACCGCGCCCGAGGATGTCCGGGCCAGGACGTCGACCTGGTCGGGGACCTCCCGGCGGGTGGTTTCGCCGGTGTCGAGGAGGGTGGGGTTCGGCCAGAGGGTCGCGGTCCGGGCGTCGGCCTCGGTCAGGTCGCCGAGCACCGCTTCCACGATGTCCAGGGTGTGCCCGGCCGTGATGGTCATGAGGTTGGCGCCGGAGGCCGCTTGCTCGAAGTATTGGTAGGCCGCGAGGGCGACGGGGCCGAATCCCATTGAGGTGGACACGACGCGCGCATGGAGGGGCTTGCCTATGGCGCCCTTCGCAACCAGTTCGGCTGCCCGCCGCACCGCCGGGTTGAGGCGGCCCTGCAATCCGATGGCACTGTGCTGGGCCTGCGAGGCGGCGGCGATTTGCTCGGTTTCGGCCAGTGATACGCCCAGCGGTGCTTCGCAGTACACCGCCTTGCCCGCATCGAGCGCGGCGACGACGAGGTCGCGGTGTGCGGGGACCCGCACCGCGATGGTCACGATGTCCACCGAGCTGTCCGCGATCATCCGGAACGGGTCGGAGAACCATTGCGAAGCGCCGAATGCCGCTGCGGCCTCGCGCGCGCTTTCCTCACGGCGGGTGGCTACGGCGGACAATTCCACCGCGCCCACGCCCTGGATTGCCGGGATGTGGGACACCTGCGCCCAGCTCGCCTTCGTGTCGGCTCCGACGACCCCCACCCGAAAAACCCGCTCTGCCATTCACTTCTCCTTGCTCTGTGTCGCGACCGGAAACGGCGATCGACGCCGTCTCGTGGACGTCAGTCAACTCCCACGCCGGGTCGGCAACCAGGTCCGGAGCTGCCTGGTCATGGTGTGCCCAGGCAGAAAACGAATCTCCTTCTTAGACTGGTTTCATGCCCGCACAGCCAGCCCGGTCCCAGCCGGCTCTTTCGCCGCCGCGCGCCAATTCCAACCTGGCGCTGGGCTCCTTCCTGCGCTCGAGAAGGGATCGGCTCACCCCGGCTCAGGCGGGGATCACTGCGTTCCCGGGACTGCGCCGGGTGCCGGGCCTGCGGAAGGAAGAGGTCGCGGTGCTGGCCGGGATCAGCCCCGACCACTACAGCCGGCTCGAGCAAGGTCGTCAGGCCACGCTCAGCGAGGAGCTGTGCGACGCGCTGGCCCGGGCGCTGCGGCTGGACGAGTTCGAGAGCAGGCACCTCCGGACGCTGGCGGCGCGCTCGCCACGCAGAGCACGCTGGCGGCCCGCGCAGGTCGCGGACCCGGGATTGCTTCGGGTGATGACCGCGCTCGACGAGCTTCCGGTGCTGCTGCTGGGGCAGCGCACAGAGGTCCTGGCGCGCAATACCCTGCTCGACGCCGTCCTCGGCGTGGTCTTCGAACCGGGAGCGTCGTTCGTTCGCTGGCTGCTGCTGGAACCGGCGGCTCGCGAACGCATCACCAACTGGGACCACTTCGCCGCCGCCGCGGTCGGCAACCTGCGGTATGAGATCGGCCGGCACCCGGGCGACACCAAGCTTGCGGACCTCGTCAACGACCTGCGGGCAAGCTCGGCCGATGTGTCGCGGTGGTGGGACGAGCAGGGCGTCATCGACCAGACTTCGCTGGTCAAACGGATCCTGCACCCGGCGGCCGGCCCGCTCGAATTCGGTGTCGAGGCGGTCACCGCTCCGCACTGCCCGGACCAACGGCTGGTGATCTACACCGTGGAGCCCGATTCGCCGACTGCTCGGATTATGCCCTTGCTGCACAGCTGGACACGGTCACCGGAACAGACCCGGGTAACCGACCGGGGGGAGTGACTGCGGACAGTTTGCCCCATCCCCCAGGTCCGTTCCGGGAGTTTCCTCAGCCTTTGCGCAAGGATGCCGCCCGGAACCGGCACCGGATCATCGAGGTCGCCCGGCACTACGTCGATGACGGCAAGCCTCTGCAGCTCAACGACGTGGCGCGGACGGCATCCATCGGCGTGGCCACCGTCTACCGGCACTTCCATACGCCGGAAGCACTGCTGGAGACCGTCGCGCACCCGGCCATCGAGGAGCTGGTCCGGCGAGCCGGGCAGGCGCTGACCGAGCCGGACCCGTGGACCGCGTTGCGGGCTTTCCTCGCCGCCGCGATCGAGGCCCTGCTGACCGACCCGGCCGTGCCCCCGGTGTTCTCCGCGGTCACCGACAGCTTGGAGCACACCGGCGACCTCAAACGCGGGCTCGTCACCGCCTTCACCGAACTCCTGGCACGTGCGCACGCGGCGGAAGTGATCGATTCCCGTGTCACGGAGGCGGACATGGCCCCCCTGATGTGCGGCGTTGCCTTCGCCGCGAACGTCCACAGTGCACTCGACCCGGCGGGACGGGCCGCACACGGCCTGCGTTACCTCGAACTGCTCCTCAACGGACTTTCCGCACGCGCGTCACGCTGATCGCGCCGAGCACCCCGAAGACCGCGCCGCCCAGGAACAGGCCCAGGTAGCCGAACGAAGCGATCAGCGCGGGCGCCGCGACCGGGATGAGCGACTGCGGCAGGGACTGCGCGAGGTTCGCCACTCCCAGGTCCTTCCCGGCGGTCTCCGCGCTGGGCAGCACGTCGGCGATCAGGGCGAGCTCGACGGCGAAGAACGCGCCCAAGCCCGCGCCCAGAACCAGTTCGCCCGCGAAGACCACTGAGACCGAGGGGGCCAGCGCGATCACGGTCAGGCCGGCGATGGCGATGACCGACGAGATGATCACGAACAGCTTGCGGCGCCGGAGCCGGTCGGAGAGCCAGCCCAGCAGTGGGGCGACCAGGACGATCCCGATGGCGTTGGCGAGGATCGCCTGGAAGACGAGGGTCGGGGCGTCCTCGTCGGACACCCCGAACTGGGCGATGAGGAAGTACGTCAGGTAGCTGGTCGCGGTGAACTGCGTGGTCGTCAGGAAGAACCGCGTCAGCCAGGCCCAGCCGAGGTCAGGGTACTTCCGCGGGTTGAACACGAACGAGCCGAACAGGGACCTGAGGTCGAACGGCTCGCGGGGGCCCGCGGGCCGGACGCGGTCCTTGACCGGGGCGATCACGGCGACCATCAGCACGGTGCCGATCAGGCTGGGAACCAGGTACTGCCCGAGGCCCGCGGGGAAGAGCTGGACGAAGAAGGTCGCGGCGACCCCGCCGACGTTCTGGGCCAGGCTGATGAACGACGCAGTGCGCCCGCGCCGCCCCGGGCCGATCTGGTCCGGGAGCATGGCGACCAGCGCGGCGAGCGCGAAGTTCAGCCCGATCTGCGCGATGCTCCAGCCGATGAGCACCACGGGCACGCTGGGGGCGAACGCGATGAGGACGATCCCCGCGTAACCGATCGCGGCGCCGGAGAAGATCCACGGCTTGCGCATGCCCAAGCGGCTGGTGGTGCGGTCGGAGAACCGGCCGGCGAGCGGATTGGCGAGCAGCGAGAAGAACGCGCCGACGCCGAGGATCAGGCCGAGGTCCGCCGCCGCGCCGGTCAGGTCCAGTTCCCGCAGCCGGAGCGCGATCGTGATGACGAGCGGGGGCACCAGCGCGATGGAGAAACCCAGGAGGGCCAAGGGAATGGCGAACTGGGGGTAGCGCGACGGCCGCGGGGACACGGCCACTGGTCTGGCGTCGGTTAAGGGGTTCGACTCGTCCACGGTGACTTCCCTCGGCAGGCGTGCCGGGGCGCGGTGCCCCGGAGGGGAGCCAACGTAACACCGAAAAGTTCCAAGTGGAACTTTTACTTTCCGACGGGCTTCAGCAGGTGCTCCAGGAGCGTCATGCCGGCGTGCAGGTCCACTCGGGAATCGAGCAGGCACTGCGTCGAAAGCCCGTCCATGGTGGCGATCACCAGGGAGGCCGCCACCTCCGGGGAGATGTCGTCCCGCACGGTGCCCGCGGCCTTGGCGAGCCGCAGGATCAGCAGTGCCTCCCGGCGGATGGATTCGTAGCGCTCGACGAAGAACGTGCGCGAACGTTCGTTGCCCGGCTCGAGTGCGCGGGCGACCATGCTGTGGCGCAGGGCGACCAAGCCTGGTGCCCGGGTGACGTAGTCCTCCAGGTGGGACGCGAAATCGATCGACTCGACCACGTCGACGCGGGCGTCGGCCAGTGCCTGCCGGTCCTTTTCGTGCAGTACTTCGAGAAAGAGCTCTTCGCGCGTGTCGAAGTACCGGCGGAGGGCGGCGTGGCTGACGCCGATCGCCTCGCCGATGGCGCGCAGGCTGGTGCCTTCGAAGCCGAACTCGGCGAACACCTCGATGGTCCGGTCGAGGATCTGCTGCCGGCGGTGGATGCCCTTGGGGTACCGGCCGCGCTTCGCGGTGTCCTTCGCCTCGGCGTCGCCGGGCTCCCCGGCACGCTTGCCTTGCGACACGTTCGCCTCCTCGTCGGATGTCCGGCCCAACGTATCAAGACAAAAAGCTCCACGTGGAACTTTTCTGATACGGTGCGCCCATGCATGACAACGTCGCCCAGGTCGAACAGCGCGTCGGCGCCACCGTCCGCGATTTCGTGGCGCCCGCGCTGTTCCGCCGGACCGCCCCCGTCGACATCACCGCGTGGGAGGTGCCCGACGAACCCGTCCCGTTCGCGGACGCCGTGCGGCAGGAGTTCGAGCCGTTCGAGGCCGGCCAGGCGTGGAGCAAGCCGTGGGGGACCACGTGGTTCCACCTCACCGGCCCGGTGCCGGCGGGCTGGGGCCGCGCGGGCACCACCGTGCAGCTGTTCGTCGACCTGGGGTTCTCCAGCCTCATGCCGGCCTTCCAGGCGGAAGGCCTGCTGTACCGGCCGGACGGCACGATCGTGAAGGGCGTCGAGCCCTTCAACCACGTCGTCGACGTCGAGGGCAAGTCCGTCGACCTCTACGTCGAAGCGGCGTCCAACCCGAACATGCTCGAGCACTTCTTCGTCTCGGCCGCCCCCGCGGCGCCCGGCGGGATGGCGGCGGCCCTCCCCGGGACCTTCCTGCCGGCGCCGCCCGCGCACACCGCCCGCCTGGGCAGCAAGGCCACGGCCGGCTCGGCGCCGATCTACACGCTGCGCAGCGTCCTGCTCGTCGAGCGCGATCTCGAGGTGGACGCGCTGCTCGCCGACGTCACCGTCCTCACCGGACTCATGCGCGAACTCGAACCCAGCCTTCCGCGCCGGGCCGAAATCCTCCGCGCGCTCGAGCGGATGTGCGACGCGATCGACCCGGACGACGTCCGCGGGAGCGTGGCGGCCGCCCGCCGGGAACTCGCCGCCGTGCTGGCCGCGCCGGCTCACGCGACGGCGCACTCGATCGTGGCGGTCGGCCACGCGCACCTGGACTCCGCGTGGTTGTGGCCGACGCGGGAAACGGTCCGCAAGTGCGCGCGGACGTTCTCCAACGTCCTCGACCTGATGGACGCCGACCCCGGCTTCACCTTCGCCTGCTCCAGCGCGCAGCAGTTCGCGTGGGTGAAGGAGTTCTACCCGCAGCTCTTCGACCGCATCCGGGAGCGCGTGGCCGAAGGCCGGTTCGTCCCCGTGGGCGGCATGTGGGTGGAGAGCGACACGAACATGCCCGGCGGCGAAGCCCTGGTGCGCCAGTTCCTGCACGGGCAAGGCTTCTTCCTCCGCGAGTTCGGGCTGCTCTCACGCGAAGCCTGGCTGCCCGACTCGTTCGGCTTCACCGCCGCGTTCCCGCAGATCGCCCGCTCGGCCGGCACGGACAGCTTCCTCACCCAGAAGATGTCCTGGAACGACACGAACCGCATGCCGCACCACAGCTTCCTGTGGGAGGGCCTGGACGGCAGCCGGATCTTCACCCACTTCCCGCCGAACGACACCTACGGTTCCGACCTCGGCGCCGCCGACCTCGCCAAGGCGCAGCGCCAGTACGCCGAAAAGGGCGCGTCGAACGTCTCCATGACCTTGTTCGGCTGGTACGACGGCGGCGGCGGGCCGACCCGCGAGATGATCGCCGCCGCGCACCGCACGCGGGACCTCGAGGGATCACCGCGGGTGACGCTGGGTTCCCCGGCCGAGTTCTTCGCCGAGGCGAAGGCGAACCTGGCCCGGCCCGACGTCTGGTCGGGCGAGATGTACCTCGAAACGCACCGGGGGACCTACACGTCGCAAGCCCGGACCAAGCGCGGCAACCGCCGCAGCGAGCACCTGCTCCGCGAAGCCGAGCTGTGGAGCGCGACCGCGGCCGCCCGCGGGCTGCTCGACTACCCCTACGAGCAGCTGGACGCCGTCTGGCGCACGGTGCTCCTCCAGCAGTTCCACGACATCCTGCCCGGCTCCGCGATCGCCTGGGTGCACGAGGAGGCCGAGGAGAACTACCGGCGCGCCGGCGAGGAACTCGAAGCCGTCATCGCGGTCGCCCAGCGTGCCCTCGCCGGGGAAGGGGAGACGACGGTCGTGTTCAACGCGGCTCCGGTGGCGGACGGGGACGTCCGGCCCTTGGCCGCGGCGGTGGGGGGTACGAAACCGGTGGTGCGGCCGAAGGCCGTCCCCGACGGCCACCTCCTCGAGAACAGCCGCATCTCCGCGCGGTTCGACGCGGCGGGCTTCCTGGTCTCGCTGGTCGACGTCGCCTCGGGCCGCGACCTGATCCCGCCCGGCGAGGTGGCTTCGCTGCTGCAGGTCTTCCGGGACAAGCCGAACCTGTTCGAAGCGTGGGACATCGACCGCTCCTACGCCAACACCGTCACCGAGCTGCGTGCTCCCGCCGAGGTCCGGATCGTCGGCGACGCCCTGACCGTGCGCCACACCCACGGGAAATCCGAGATCGTCCAGCGCTTCCGGCTCGCCGCCGACGCCGGCGAGCTGCAGATCGAGACGGCGGTCGACTGGCACGAACAGGAAAAGCTGCTCAAGCTCGCGTTCCCCGTCGACGTGCGGGCCGAGCACTACGCGTCCGAGATCCAGTTCGGGCACGTGCTGCGGCCGACCTACACCAACACGTCGTGGGACGCGGCCCGGTTCGAGACGGTCGCCCACCGCTGGGTGCACGTGGGCGAGCCGGGGTTCGGGGTGGTGATCGCCAACGCGTCGACGTACGGCCACGACGTCACGCGCACGACCCGCGACGACGGCGGAACGACCACGCTGGTGCGCCAATCCTTGCTGCGTGCTCCGAAGTTCCCGGATCCGGACGCCGATCAAGGCGCCCATGTCTTTCACACCACGATCGGCTTCGCGGCGACCCCGCTCGAGGCGGCGGCCGCCGGCTACCGGCTCAACCTGCCGCAGCGCGGCGTGCGGGGCGACCACCCCGTCGAGCCGATCGCGACGGTGTCCTCTCCGTCCGTGCTCGTCGAATCCGTCAAGCTCGCCGAGGACCGTTCCGGCGACCTCGTCGTTCGGCTGTACGAAGCGCAGGGGGCCCGGGCCGAGGTCACCGTCGGGCTGGGAGCGCCGTTTTCCTCGGCGTGGCGGACGGATCTACTCGAGCGGGACCTGGGTGAACCGGCGTGGTCCGGGAACGAGCCGATCACGCTGGAGCTGCGGCCGTTCCAGATCACGACCATCCGCGCGCGGCTGACGCGCTGAGGACCGCGGCGGCGGGCCGACATTGGTCGGCCCGCCGCCGCGGTCGTTCACCCGGACCGTGGTCCTTCAGCTCGTTCGCCCAGCCGCGCGTGAGCGTGCGCATGGCAGTCTTGAACGCCGCGTATGCACCGACGCATGCGGTGGGCCAGCCGTCTCGACGACATCGTCGACCATCGAGGCCCACTCGTTCACCAGCGGGACCTCAGCCCTGGTCATCCTCGCCGAACTGATCGCGCGCGAGGCAGGTCAGGACTTCTCGGTGGCGGCCAGGTCGAGCGCGATGTCGGTGATCATGTCCTCCTGACCGCCGACCATGCCGCGGCGGCCGACCTCGACGAGGATCGCCCGGGTGTCCAGGCCGTAGCGCACCGCGGCCGCTTCGGCGTGGCGCAGGAAGCTGGAGTAGACGCCCGCGTAGCCGAGGCTCAGCGTCTCGCGGTCGACCCGGACTTCGCGGTCCTGCAGCGGGCGCACCAGGTCGTCGGCGGCGTCCATCAGCGGGAACAGCTCGCAGCCGTGGTCCCAGCCCATCAGGTCGGCCACGGCGATGAACGCTTCGAGGGGGCAGTTGCCCGCCCCCGCGCCCTGCCCGGCCAGGGAAGCGTCGACCCGGACCACGCCGTTCTCCACCGCGACCACGCTGTTGGCGACGCCGAGGGCGAGGTTGTGGTGGGCGTGGATGCCGATCTGCGTCTCCGGCTCGAGGACGTCCCGGTAGGCGCGGACCCGGTCCCGGACGCCGTCCATCGTGAGGCGGCCGCCGGAGTCGGTGACGTAGACGCACGCGGCGCCGTAGGACTCCATCAGCTTGGCCTGCTTCGCGAGTTCGCCCGGCTCGGCCATGTGCGACATCATCAGGAACCCGGCGACGTCCATGCCCAGGTCGCGGGCGGCGCTGATGTGCTGGGCGGAGATGTCGGCTTCGGTGCAGTGCGTGGCGACGCGGACCGAGCGGACGCCGAGCCGGTGCGCCTCCCTCAGGTCGTGCAGCGTGCCGATCCCGGGCAGCAGGAGCGTGGTGGGGATGGCGGTGCGCGTCACGTCGCAGACCGCCTCGATCCACTCCCAGTCGGTGTGCGCGCCGACGCCGTAGTTGATGCTGGAGCCGGAAAGCCCGTCGCCGTGGGCGATTTCGATGGCGGCGACGCCCGCGGCGTCCAGTGCGCCGGCGATCGCCCGCGCCTGCTCGACGGTGTAGTGGTGCCGGATGGCGTGCATGCCGTCCCGCAGGGTCACGTCCTGGATGTACAGGTCGGTCATCGGACTGCCTCCTGGGCGGCCATGCGTTCGGCGGTCCGCAGCGCGGCCGAGGTCATGATGTCGAGGTTCCCGGCGTAGGCCGGCAGGTAGTGCGCGGCGCCCTCGACCTCGAGGAACACCGACACCTGGACCGCCTCGCCCGCCGGGACCAGCCGGTGCAGCGGGTCGTCGGCGGGCACGCTGGCGAACTGGACCTTCTGCTTGAGCCGGTAGCCCGGCACGTACGCCTGGACCCGCCCGACCATCTCTTCGATCGACGCCGTGATGGCTTCGGTGTCCACAGTGTCCGCATCGGACACGAGACAGTGCACGGTGTCCCGCATGATCAGCGGCGGCTCGGCGGGGTTGAGCACGATGATCGCCTTGCCGCGGGTGGCGCCGCCGACTTTTTCGATCGCGGACGCGGTGGTTTCGGTGAACTCGTCGATGTTGGCCCGGGTGCCGGGGCCGGCCGAGCGCGAGGAGATGGAGGCGATGATTTCGCCGTAGTGCACCGGCGTCACCGCGCCGACCGCGGCGACGATCGGGATGGTGGCCTGGCCGCCGCAGGTGACCATGTTGACGTTGGGGGCGTCGAGGTGTTCGCCGAGGTTGACCGGTGGGACGACGTAGGGTCCGAGCGCGGCCGGCGTGAGGTCGATGACGGTGCGGCCGAGGCCGCGCAGGACCTCGTCGTGGCGGCGGTGGGCGCCCGCGGAGGTGGCGTCGAAGACGTACTTGATGTCGGCGAATTCGTCCAGGCGGACGAGGCCGTCGACGCCGTCGTGCGTGGTGGCGACCTTGAGGCGGCGGGCGCGGGCGAGACCATCGGAATCGGGGTCGATCCCGGCCATGGCCGCGATCTCCAGCTGGTCCGACAGCTGCAGAATCTTGATCATCAGGTCGGTGCCGATGTTGCCGGAGCCGATGACGGCGACCTTCGCGCTCATGCGGCTTCTCCTGCGAAGGTGATCGTGACGTCGCCGAGGCCGGAGATCCGGGCGGTGAAGGCGTCCCCGGGCACGGCGGGGACCATCGGCCCGAGCGCGCCGGTCAGGACGATGTCACCGGCGCGCAGGGGTTCGCCGCGCCGGGCGAGGGTGGTGGCGAGCCAGGCGGCGGCGTTGAGGGGGTCGCCGAGGCAGTCGCGGCCGGTGCCCTGCGAAACAAGTTCAGTGCCGCGGTGCAGCTGCATCTCGACCTCGGCGGGCTCGACGTCGTCGAGGGTCTTGTGGGTGTCGCCGAGGACGAACAGGCCGGAGGAGGCGTTGTCGGCGATGGTGTCGACGATGGTGATGTCCCAGCCCGCGATCCGGCTGTCGACGATCTCCAGCGCCGGGGCGAGGAACGCGGTGGCCGCGCGGACGTCGGCGATCGAGCAGTCGGGGCCGGGCAGGTCGGCCCCGAGGACGAGCGCGATTTCGGCTTCGACCTTGGGCTGCAGCAGCCGGCCGATCGGGATGGTGCCGTCGTGGTCGAGGGCCATGTCGGAGAACAGCGCGCCGAAGTCGGGCTGGTCGACGCCCAGCTGGCGCTGCACGGCCGGCGAGGTCAGGCCGATCTTGCGCCCGACGAGGCGGTGTCCCGCCGCGAGCACGCGCTCGGTGGTGAGCTGCTGGACGGCGTAGGCCGCGTCGAGGTCACCGTCGGCGAAGAGGTCGCGGATCGGCGGGCAGGGGGTTCCAGCAGCGGTCGCGGACGCCAGCAGTTCGGCGGCCTTGTGGACAACGGCGTTCATGGGAGATTGCCTCCAGTGTGGGATGGTGCCGATTCAGGTGGTCGGCGGGAACATCGTGGGCAGATCGTTGACGCGGAGGTACGTGGCTACGCCGGGCTGACCGCGCACACGGAGTGCACGGCGGTGCCGAGCGCCTGGCGGTGCAGCGCGTCGAGCCGATCCAGGACGATCGCCGAGCCGGTGGCCAGTGCGAGCTGGACGGTGCACGGGATCCGGTCGGCGCGTACGTCCATAGTGGTCTTTAGGTGCGCGAGCAGCTCAGCGGTGAGCTGGTCGAGCCGCGCGCGGATCTGGCCCAGGTCCGGGCGAGTGGTCGGCGCTTGGTCCGGGTGCGTTGTCCAGCGGTCGAACAGCCCGCGCTGCACCACTTTGCTCGCGGTGATCTGGTCGCGGAAGAACGCTGCCGCCGCGTCCGGGTCGAGCCCGATGGCCCCGGCCTGCTCGCGGACCTGGTTCAGCACCTGCTCCTCCCGGGCGGGGTCGTCGATCGGTGAGTCGGTGCCGAACTTGGCCGCCGCCACGTCGTCGCCCACGCGCAGGCGTTCGACGACGAGGTCGGTCAGCGAGCCGAGCCGGCCAAGGGAGCCGTTCGCGGTGAGCGCGGCCCCGGTGGGAATTTCGGCGGCCGTCGCCGCGGGAACGGACAGCGTCATCGTGCCGGCCACCGTCAGAGCGGTGGCGGCGATGCCGCGGGCCACCTTGGTGCTCGTCTTCAACTGCATTTCTCGCTTTCCTGGAGGGGGAGGTAGGTGACGCCGGTGAGCCGCTCGGAGGCCTCCCACAATCGCCGCTGCAGGCGGATGTCGTGGGACAGGGCGCTGGAGGTGACCAGTTCGGGGTAGCCGGTGCGTCCGCGCGGGCCGAAGTAGTCGCCGCCTCGGGCGTGCGGGTCGGTGGCGGCTCGCAGCGGTCCCAGTGCGCCTCTCGCCGCGGTCTGGGACAGGGCGAGCGCGAGCGGGTTGATCTTGGGGTTGAGCGCGGCCCGGATCAGCGGGTTCATTTCGCGCCCGCCCTCGGTCCGGGCCAGGCCCGGGTGCCCGGCCACCGCGATCGTCGGGGCCCTGGCGGCCCGCAGCCGGCGATCGAGTTCGTGGGCGAACAGCAGGTTGGCCAGCTTGGCCCGGTTGTAGGCCGCCATGAACCGGTAAGCGCGGCCGGGCTCGGGATCGAGGCCGGCCGGCTCGATCGTGCCCTGCCGGTGGCCGTTGCTGCCCACCGTCACCGCGCGCGACCCGGCGGTGCCGGTGAGCAGGTTCAGCACCAGGCCGGTGAACGCGAAGGGGCCGAGGTGGTTCACGGCGATGGTCGATTCGAAGCCGTCTTCGGTGACCGCGTACCGCACGCGGAAGCCGCCGACGTTGTTCACGAGCAGGTCGAGGTGGTCGTACTCGTCGTGCAGCCGCCGGGCGGCGGCGCGGACCGACGCGAGCGACGCGAAGTCGACCAGCAGGGTCCGCACGACGGCGCCCGGGGAGCCGGCCCAGATGCGGTCGGCTGCCGCGGCCGCTCGGCTCGCATCGCGGCAAGCCAGCACGACGTCGGCGCCGCGGCGCGCGAGCGCGTCCGCGATCGCGAAACCCAGTCCGGTGCTGGCGCCGGTGACGAGGGCGGTCCGGCCGTGCTGTGCCGGGATGTCCTCGAAGGACCAGCGTTGGCGTGTCACAGGTACACCTTTCGTGTCTGTATGTAGCGATCACTATAGCAGAGCTCGGATAGAACGTTCGGTATCGCGGGAGTGTTCGCGATCGAGAAAGGACCCCCGGCATGACCAAGCCTCTGTACCTCGGCATCGCCACCTCGACCGGCGACGGCCGTACGGGAGGTCAGGCGCGGACCGACGACGGCCTGCTCGACATCTCCCTGGCGATCCCCAAGGAAATGGGTGGCCCCGGCGGTGCGACCAACCCGGAGCAGCTGTTCGCGGCGGGCTGGGCCTCGTGCTTCCACTCGGCGCTCAAGGCCGTTGCCGCTCAGCGGAAGGTCAAGGTCACCGACTCCGCCGTCGTCGCGGAGGTGCAGGTGCACTCGACGGACGAGGGCGGCTTCACCCTCAGCGCGGCGTTGCACGCCGAACTGTCCGGTGTGGACCAGACGACGGCCGACCGGCTCGTCGAAGGCGCCCACGCGATCTGCCCGTACTCCAATGCGACGCGTGGCAACATCCCGGTGACGGTCGACGCGACCGTCGCCTGAGCCGGGTGGCCGGGCCGGCCGAGGACCGCCGGCCCGGCGCTCCCGGTGGGGGAGCAGGGGCGTCGCGGACCTATCATGGCCGCATGGCGAGGGATTCCAGGTCCGCATCGACCGCCGCCGGTTGAGCAGCCCTCGCCGGCATCCCGGACGCCCAGCTGCGAGTGCTGCCGCACTGCCGGCACTGGGCCCGGTACGAGCGCGCGCCCGAGTTCAACTACGTCGTCCGCGAGTTCCTGCAGGGTGGCGCGGCCGCCGCGGCGGAGGGATGACACCGTGGGAATCCGGAAACTGGGTTACGTCGGTCTCGACGTCACCGACCTCGACGCATGGACCGATCTGCTCGTGCGCACGCTGGGCGTGGGCGTCACCCACGCCAAGTCGGGCACGGACGAGATCGTCCTCGCCGAGCTCGACGAGTTCAAGTACCGCCTCGCGCTGCGTCCGTCCACTGAGGACCGTCCGCGCGAGCTGGGCTGGATCGTCGATTCGGCCGGCGAGCTGGACCGGCTGACTGGGCGACTCACCGACGCGGGGTTCACCGTCGCGGACGGCTCCGTCGAGGAGAAAGAGCTGCGCGGTGCGACCCACCTGCGCTGGTTCACCGACCCGGTCGGCTACCGCGTGGAGCTCGCGGTCGGCGAAGCCAAGATGCGCCTCAGGGCCGACCGGCGTCACCGGCCTTTCGAGCATTCACGGCCTGCGGGCCAGCGCGTACAAGTCCGCCTACGTCAGTGCCGAGCACGGCCTGCTGGGACTGTCCAAAGTGCTCGCGCTGGAAGGCGCCGCCCACGGCGTCAGCAGCAACTGCGTGTGCCCCGGGTACGTGCGCACTCCGCTGGTGGAGAACCAGCTGGCGGACCAGGCGGCCGTGCACGGGCTGAGCACCGAAGCGGTGCTGTCGGAAGTGCTGCTGGCGAGGTCGGCGGTCAAGCGGCTGATCGAGCCGGGCGAGGTCGCCGGCGCGGTGGCGTACCTGTGCTCGCCCGAAGCCGATTCGGTCAGCGGCACCGAACTGGTCCTGGACGGAGGCTGGAGCGCCTCCTGACCAGGACCCGCTCGGGGCGGTCAGGTCATCGGCAACGGTGTCGCGGCGAAGACGCCGTCCGGGTCGACGGCGGCCTTGATACGCCGCAGTCGCGGCAGGTTGTCCCCGTGGACGTGCGGGATCTGGTCGGCCGCGTCCGGGCCGAGCAGGTTGGCGTACCCGCCGGGGAAGGCGTGGGCGGCCAGCGTGACGGAGGCCGCGTCCGCCCAGCCGCCCACGTGCTCGCCGACCCGGACCCTCTCAGCGGCCGCAGGTCCAGGGTCAACCCTCCGTCGGCCAGGATGGCGGATCGAACGTTCTCCTCATTGACTGTAGCGCTCACTCCAACGAGTGCGCCACCCAGCGAACTCGTGACTTGGAGTAGTGATACCGACCGTTCTATCTGCTACACTCGAAAGATGGTACGTACTGCTCGAAGCCGGGTCTCCGAAGCGCGGTCGAGGCTGCTCGCGACGGCCACGCAGATCTTCTACGCCGAAGGCCTGCACTCCGTGGGCATCGACCGGATCGTCGCTGAGGCGAAGGTCACCCGCGCCACGCTGTACCGGCACTTCCCGAGCAAGGACGACCTCGTCGTCGCGTACCTCGAAGGTGTCCACGAGATGGAGCGCGAGGGGATCGACAAGGTCATCGCCGGGGACTTGCCGGCGGGCGACGGGGTGCGGGCGATCGCCAAGTCGATCGCCGACGGTATCGGGTCGGCGCATTTCCGGGGCTGCGCTTTCCTTAACGCCGTGGCGGAATACCCGGACCCTGACCACACCGTGCACCGGGCCGTCCTCGCGCATCGCGAGTGGTTCCTGCGGACGGTCACGGACCTGCTGGCGCAGGTGGGTGACACCTCGCCGGAGCTTGCGGGGCGGCACTTCGTGATGTTGCGCGACGGCGCGATGGCGGCGGGCTGCCTGTCGGATCCCGCTGAGGTCTGCGACACGTTCCTCCGGGGTGTCGACGGCATCCTGCAGCACCGCCTCGAGTCCGCAGGGAAATGACCCTGCCGTAGGGGTAGAACGTTCAGTCTTGACGAGCGTGGAGTTCGTCGCTACGGTGAGTTGTGTACTGATCGCTCCATACAAGGGGTGATGCCGGGTTCCGCGTCGGCGGGCCCGTACGTGCCCGCCGGACCGAAGGAGACCCCCGTGAGCGTCGCTTCCAGTGCCCTCGCGGCGTCGTTGCGGCGGTTGTACTTCACCCGGTTCGCCTTCGCTTTCGTCTGGGCTGCGCTGGTGATCGCCACCGCGTCGGACCTCGGCCCAGCGGCCGTCGCGCTGCTGGTGCTATACCCACTGTTCGACGTCGCCGCGGCGATCGTCGACGCGCGGGCGGCGAAAGCGACCGGCTCGGTGCTGGCGCTGTACGTCAACGTCGCGGTCAGCCTGCTGGCCGCGGCCGGAGTGGCCGTCACGGCAACGTCCGGCATCCCCGGCGTCCTCCGCGTGTGGGGGAGCTGGGCCATCGTCTCGGGCCTGGCGCAGCTCGCGGTCGGGATCAGCCGCCGCCGGCTCGGCGGCCAGTGGCCGATGATCCTCAGCGGCGGCCTCTCGGTCATCGCCGGCACTTCGTTCGTCCTGCAGGCCGGGCGCGACGGGGCCTCGCTGGCCGCCATCGGTGGCTACGCCGTGCTCGGTGGCGTCTTCTTCCTCGTTTCGGCCCTTCGGCTCGGTACTGCCGCGAAGAAGGCGGCCCTGAGCGCCGGAACCGTCTGACGCAGATGAGCGCGCGCTACACCGGCGTGGCCGTCTCCACGGGCGATGGCCGGGCGGCTGGCCACGCCCGAACCGACGACGGACTCCTCGACCTCGATCTCGTTCTACCACCGGAGATGGGTGGACCCGGAGGAGCGACCAATCCAGAACAGCTGTTCGCGGCGGGCTGGGCTTCGTGCTTCCACTCGGCGCTCAAGACCGTCGCGGCGCGGACGGGTCGCCTCATCGTGGATTCCGTGGTGGTCGCCGCGGTACAGCTGCACTCCACTGCGGACGGCCGATTGACGCTCAGCGCCGCGCTGCACGTCGACGTGTCCGGTGTCGGCCAGGTGGCGGCCGAAGAGCTGGCGTTGGCTGCCCATGCCACGTGCCCCTACTCCGTCGCGACGCGCGGCAACGTCCCCGTATCCGTCACGGTTCGGGTCGGTGAAAGGCTTCAATGAGCACCTTGCAGTTCAAGCGTTCCCCGCGGTTGGCGGCGCCGCGTCCACCGGGTGGTGAGGTGCACCTCGAGCCGCCACCCGAGGTGCCCCGGGTCATTCCCGGCAACATCGTGCTGAAGGCACTCCCAGTGGTGATGATCGTCGCGTCGCTGGGGCTGCTGGTGTTCCTGTTCCAGTCGAGCCAGCGCAACCCGCTGACGATCGCGCTGGGCGCCACGACGGTCCTCGGCACGCTCGGGATGATGGCCGGCGGCGGTGGCAAGGGCAGCGGGGTCAAGCGCGCCGAGATGGACGAGGACCGCAAGGACTACCTGCGGTACCTGGGCCAGATGCGTGACCGTGCGCGGGAGGCGATGGTCGACCAGCGTGCGGCGCTGGAGTGGGTGCACCCCGACCCGCAGACGCTGTGGTCGCTCGCGGCGAGCCGCCGGATGTGGGAGCGACGGCAGAACGACTCGGATTTCCTGCACCTGCGTGTGGGACGGAGTTCGCATCGGCTGGCCACCCGGCTCGTGCCGCCGCAGACGGGCCCGGTCGACGAGCTGGAGCCGATCTCGACCTTGGCGTTGCGCCGGTTCGTCCGGGCACATTCGATCGTGCCGGACCTGCCCACGCAGATCGCGTTGCGGGGCTTCGCCGCGGTGTGCCTGCAAGGGGACCTCGAACTGACGCGGGGCCTGGTCCGCGCGATGCTCGCGCAGATCGTTTCGTTCCACAGCCCGGACGACGTGCTGGTCGCCGTGGCGACCGCGGGGCGCGCCAAGGGGGAGTGGGAGTGGGCGAAGTGGCTGCCGCACGTGCAGCACCCCACCCTCTCCGACGGCATCGGGCAGCTGCGGATGATGGCCGGCTCGCTGGCCCAGATCGAAAACTGGCTCGACGAAGAACTGCGTGATCGCCAGCGGTTCTCCCGCAACGCCACTCCGGCGCCGGACCAACCGCACGTCGTCATCATCATCGACGACGCCGAAGTCACGCGCGAGGAGCAGATCATCCTCGAAGAGGGGTTGGTGGGAGTGACGTTGATCGACCTGTCGGAGTCGATCGGCAACCTCGCTTCCCGCCGAGGCCTCCGGCTGGTGGTGGAAGCGGATCGCATGGGGGCGCGCAGCACCGGCGGAGTGGAGTGGTTCGGGCGGCCGGACACGTTGAGCGTCGTGGAAGCGGAAACGCTGGCCCGTCGGATTTCCCCGTATCGCCTGGGAAGTTCAGGTGGCCAGGACGCGGCGGAGGAGGAGCCGCTGCTGTCGAACCCGTCGCTGCTGGAGCTGCTGGGCATCCCGGGTGACCCGATGACCTTCGATGTGCAGCAGGCGTGGCGGCCGCGGCCGATCCGTGACCGCTACCGGGTGCCGTTCGGGGTGGGTGAGTACGGGCAGCCGGTGGAGCTGGACATCAAGGAGGCCGCGGCCGAGGGGATGGGCCCGCACGGGTTGTGCATCGGCGCGACCGGTTCCGGTAAGTCGGAGTTCCTCCGCACCCTGGTGCTCGGGATGCTGGCCACCCACTCCTCCTCCACGTTGAATTTCGTGCTGGTGGACTTCAAGGGTGGCGCGACGTTCCTCGGGTTGGACAAGGCCCCGCACGTCTCGGCGGTGATCACCAACCTCGCCGATGAGGTCACCCTGGTCGACCGGATGAAGGACGCGCTGGCGGGGGAGATGAACCGCCGGCAGGAAGCGCTGAAAAACGGCGGCAACTTCAAAAACGTCTGGGAATACGAGAAAGCCCGCGAAAACGGCGCCGACCTGGACCCGCTGCCGGCGTTGTTCATCGTCTGTGACGAGTTTTCCGAGCTGTTGGCGGCGAAGCCGGACTTCATCGACCTGTTCGTCGCGATCGGCCGGCTGGGCCGGTCGCTGCAGATGCACATGCTGCTGGCCTCCCAGCGCCTGGAAGAGGGCAAGCTGCGCGGCCTGGACTCGCACCTGTCCTACCGGATCGGCCTGAAGACGTTCTCCGCGGCGGAGTCCCGCGCGGCGATCGGCGTGCCGGACGCGTTCGAGCTGCCCTCGGTCCCCGGTGGCGGGTACCTCAAGTACGACACCTCGACGCTGGTGCGGTTCAAGGCGTCCTACGTGTCGGGTCCCTACCGGCCGGCCGGGATCCAGGCGGCGGGCCCGGCGGCGACGGTGGTGCGGGCGGACAAGCGGCCGCAGCTGTTCGTCCCGGACTTCGTCGAGCTGCCGAAGGAACCGGAGCCGGAGCAGATCGAGGCCGCGCCGGTGGCGGCGGCCCCGCAGTCCGAAGAAGCGGTCGAGCCGTCCGAGCTGGATGTGATCGTCTCGCGGCTGATCGGGCAGGGCCCGCCCGCGCACGAGGTGTGGCTGCCGCCGCTGAAGGACCCGAACTCCCTCGACACGCTGCTGCCGAACCTGAACCCGACCGACGACCGCGGGTTGTCCCCGGTCGGCTTCTTCGGCAACGGGCGGTTGCAGGTGCCGCTGGGGATCATCGACCGGCCGTATGAGCAGCGGCGCGACCCGCTGTGGGCGGACTTCTCCGGCGCGGCCGGGCACGGCGTGATCGTCGGCGGCCCGCAGTCGGGCAAGTCGACGATGCTGCGGACGCTGATCATGTCGATGGCGCTGACCCACACCCCGGAAGAGGCGCAGTTCTACTGCCTGGACCTCGGCGGCGGCACGCTCGCCGGGCTCGCCGACCTCCCCCATGTCGGTGGGGTCGCGGTCGCGCGGCGCGAGCCGGACAAGGCGCGACGGATCGTGGCCGAGCTGACCACCCTGCTCACCGAGCGGGAGGGCCGGTTCGGGGCGATGGGCATCGACTCGATGACCGAGTTCCGCAACCGCAAGCGCCGCGGCGAGATCCGGGCCGACCAGGACCCGTTCGGCGACGCGTTCCTCATCGTCGACAACTGGCGTGCCCTGCGCGACGACTTCGAAGAGCTGGAAACCACGATCACCCGGCTCGCCACGCAGGGTCTGTCCTACGGCGTGCACGTCATCATCGCCGCCAACCGGTGGGCGGACATCCGCCCGGCGATCAAGGACATGATCGGGACCCGGTTCGAGCTGCGGCTGGGTGACCCGACCGAGTCCGACATCGACCGGCGCGTGGCGGTGAACATCCCGGCCGGGCGGCCGGGCCGCGGCCTGACCCGGGAGAAGCTGCACATGCTCGGCGGTCTCCCGCGCATCGACGGCTCCAGCGACCCGGAAACCATCGCCGCGGGGTGGCGGACGCGGTGGCGAAGATCAAGGGTGCGTGGCGGGGCCGGGCGGCGCCGCAGGTGCGGCTGCTGCCGGAGATGATCACCTATGAGGAGGTGCTCAAGCTCGATTCGGCGCGGGATTCGAAGCTGGTCCCGATCGGGGTGAACGAGGAGGATCTGCAGCCGATCTATCTGGACTTCAACGCCGAGCCGCACTTCTACGCCTTCGCCGACGGCGAATCCGGGAAGACGAACCTGCTGCGCCAGATCGCCCGCGGGATCTCCGAGCGGTATACGGCCAAGGAGGCGCTGATCCTGCTGGTGGACTACCGGCGCACGATGCTGGGGTTCATCCAGGGGGATTCGCTGCTGGGGTATGCGGTGTCGGCGGCGCAGCTGGAAAGCATGGTCAACGACGTGTTCAACTCGATGACCCGCCGCCTGCCGGGTCCGGATGTGACGCAGGAGCAGCTGAAGACGCGGTCGTGGTGGAAGGGCCCGGAGTTGTTCATCCTGGTCGACGACTACGACCTGGTCGCGACGTCGACGAACAACCCGTTGCGGAAGATTTCCGATTTCCTGCCGCAGGCGAAGGATGTTGGGTTGCATCTGGTGGTGGTGCGCCGCACGGGTGGTGCGAGCAAGTCGATGTATGACCCGATCATCGGGAAGCTGAAGGAGATCGCGGCGCCGGGCATGGTGATGAACGGTTCCCGCGACGAGGGCGCGCTGGTCGGCAACATCAAGGCCAGCGCGATGCCACCGGGCCGGGGCAACCTGCTGACCCGCAAGGCGGGCAAGCAGCTGATCCAGGTGTCGTGGATCAACCCCGACTGAGTACGGAAACCGGCCACTGTGGATCGTCCCGGGTTCGATCGCTGGTCAACGCGTCTCCCAAGTTATTGAGTGAGCGCTACATGCAGAGTCTTCCCGGGGGACGTCGCCGACCGCCGCAACGAAGCGAGGTTTCCCGTGAACGTCCTCGAGCAGGTCAAGAACTCACTGATGAGCCGTGCTCAGGTGAGAGCGGTCGCGCTCTGCCTCGTCATCAACCTGATCGACGGCTTCGACCTGCTGGTCACGTCGTTCGCCGGCCCGGCGATCACCTGGCAGTGGGGCCTGTTCCCGTCGGCGGTGGGTGTGCTGCTGAGCGGGGGGCTCGCCGGCATGGCCGTCGGCGGGCTCTTCCTCGCCCCGCTGGCCGACCGCGTCGGGCGCCGCCGGCTCACGCTCGGCTGTCTCGCCTTGGCGTCGCTGGGCATGCTCGCCGCCGCCGCGGCACAGGACTTCGACCAGCTGCTCGCGTGCCGGGTGGTGACGGGGCGGCCGTGGGCGCGATGGCGGCCAGCCTGCCGGTGCTCACCTCCGAATACGCCAGTCACCGGCGCCGAGGGCTGGTGGTCGCGCTGATCACGACCCGGCCTCCCGATGACCGCCGCCGACGGCGGGCCACACCGTTGGCGGCTGCCCGCGAAACCTCCGGCCACCGCGAAGTTCTGCGCGGTGGCCGGAGGTTTCGTCAGTCTGCTGTGGAGGGACGGCCCCCTTGCGGTCATGGGTTCGTAAGAATCTGGATAGAACGATCTGTCTTGACATCGGGTGACGTGCCCGTCATGCTGGCATGAGATAGAACGTTCGGTCTTGTCGGGGAAGGTTCCCGCGGCCTTGAAGGGATCATGGTGATTACTGTCGACTCGCCCGCCGTAGGTGGGTTCGCCCCGGCGCTGCGCCGGTTGTACTTCGTGCGGTTCGCGTTCGCCATCGTGTGGGCGGTCCTGGTGTTCCTGACGACCAAGTCGGGTCTGGGGGCGGTCGGCGTCGCCCTGGTCGTCGTCTACCCGCTCTTCGACGTGGGTTCGGCCATTGTGGACGCTCGGTCGGCGAAGGGTGCCGGTTCGGTGACCGGGCTCTACGTGAACATGGCGATCAGCCTGCTCGCCGCCATCGGCATCGGGGTCGCCGCCGCGTCGGGCATCCCGGCGGTGCTGCGGGTGTGGGGTGCCTGGGCGATCGTGGCCGGTCTGGTCCAGCTGGTCGTCGGCATTTCCCGCCGCAAGATGGGCGGCCAGTGGCCGATGATCCTCAGCGGTGGCATCTCGGTGCTGGCCGGCGCGAACTTCGTGATCAGTGCTTCCGCGGCGAACCCGGCGCTGTCCGGGGTAGCTGGTTACGCCGTCCTCGGCGGCATCTTCTTCCTCGTCTCGGCGATCCGGCTCGGCCGCGCCGCGAAGGGGAATTGACATGTCGACCTACGACGTCATCGTCATCGGGGCCGGCCCGGTCGGGGAGAACGTGGCCGATCGGGTGGTGCAGGGCGGCCTGACCGCCGCGATCGTCGAGCGGGAGCTGGTCGGGGGCGAGTGCTCGTACTGGGCGTGCATGCCGACCAAGGCGCTGCTGCGCAGCGGCGCGGCCCTACGCGCCGCCCGGCAGGTGCCCGGCGCGCGGGAAGCGGTGACCGGCGAGCTCGACGTGGCCGCTGTCCTCGGCCGCCGTGACGACTTCGCCTCGCACTGGAACGACGAAGGCCAGGTCTCCTGGCTCGACTCGGCGGGCATCGCGTTGCACCGCGGGCACGGCCGGATCACCGGCGACCGGGTCGTCGAGGTGACCGCCGCCGACGGCACCACCACGACGGTGACCGCGCGGCACGCGGTCGTCGTGGCCACCGGCAGCGGCGCGCTGGTCCCGGACATCGAGGGCCTGCGCGACGCGAAGCCGTGGACGAGCCGCGAAACCGTCGCGGCGAAGGAGGTCCCGGCCCGGCTCGCCGTCATCGGCGGCGGCGTGGTGGCCTCGGAGATGGCGACCGCGTTCAGCCAGCTGGGATCGTCGGTGACGATGCTGGCCCGCGACGGTGTCCTGCACATGCAAGAGCCGTTCGTCGGTGAGCAGGTGGCGGCCTCGTTGCAGGACAAGGGAGTCTCGGTCCGCGTCGGTGCCGAAGCCGGGTCCGTCAAGCGCAACGAGGACGGCACGGTCTCGATCACGCTCACCGACGGCGAGCAGATCGAAGCCGACGAGCTGCTCGTCGCGATCGGCCGCACGCCGAATACCCAGGACCTCGGGCTGGAGAACATCGGCTTGACGCCGGGGTCCTGGCTGACGGTCGACGACACGATGCGGGTCAACGACTGGCTGTACGCGGCCGGTGATGTGAACCGGCGCGTGCTGCTGACGCACCAGGGCAAGTACCAGGCCCGGGCGGTCGGCGACGTCATCGTCGCTCGCGCGAAGGGTGAGCCGGTCGACGACGCGCCCTGGGGGCGGCACGCGGCCACCGCCGACGAGCGCGCGGTGCCCCAGGTGGTCTTCACCGACCCGGAAGTCGCGTCGGTCGGTCTGACCGCGGCCAAGGCCGAGGCGGCCGGGCTGAACTTCCGGGTCGTCGATTATGACTTGGCCGCTACGGCGGGGTCCGCCGTGCACGCCGAGGGTTACCGCGGGCATGCCCGGATGGTCGTCGACGAGGACCGCAAGGTGATCGTCGGCTTCACCCTCGTCGGCCCGGATGTCGCGGAGATGATCCACGCGGCGACCATCGCGATCACCGGCGAGGTGCCGATCGACCGGCTCTGGCACGCGGTCCCGGCGTTTCCCACCGTCAGCGAGGTGTGGCTGCGGCTGCTCGAAGCCTACGGCCGCTGACCCACCCGGCCTGGTGCCCCGGCCCCGCCGCGATCCGGCGGGGCGGGGCACCGGCACGCCCTCCTTTCCCCGAAAGGGGTTTCGCCATGCTTTTCCGCTTCTCCCGCCTCGCCGTTGCCGGCGTCGCGGCCCTCGCCCTGCTCGCCACTTCCGCACCGGCCACGGCCACCGCCACCGGCGGCCCGAAGCCGACCATCGTCCTCGTCCACGGCGCGTGGGCCGACTCCTCGAGCTGGGCACCCGTCATCGAGCGGCTGCGCCGCGACGGCTACCCCGTGCGCGCCATCGCCGATCCGTTGCAGGGGCTGACGAGCGACACCGCGTACGTCGCCGGCTACCTGTCCACGATAGACGGACCGAAGGTACTGGTCCGCCACTCCTACGGCGGCGCGGTGATCACCAACGCCGCCACGGAGGTCACCGGCGTGAAGTCGCTCGTCTACATCGCCGGGTTCGTCCCCGCCGCCGGTGAGACCATCGGCGAGGTCGCCGCGAAGTCGTCGACGCCGCTGCCGCTGATCGCCACCCAGGTCCCGGCCGGCACCGAGGTCGTCATCGACCCGGCGCAGTTCCCCGCGGCCTTCGCCGGCGACCTCGACCGCACCACCGCGGCCGATCTGGCCACCACGCAGAGGCCCGCCAACACGAGGGCCGTCACCGACGCCAGCGTCGCCGAAGGGTTCCGCGCCATCCCGTCGTGGGCGCTGATCCCGCGCCAGGACCGCGCGATCAGCCCCGACGTGCAGCGCTTCATGACCGCCCGGGCCGGCGCCCGCAACACCGAGGTGGACGGCTCCCACGCGGTCATGCTCAGCCGGCCCGACGCCGTCACCGAGCTCATCGAACAAGCCGCGCGATGACCGCCGAGACCCTCCCGCGCGCCGTTCCCGCGCCGATGACCCACAAGCAGATCCTGCAGGCCCTGTCCGGGCTGTACCTGGGGATCTTCGTGGCCATCCTGTCCTCGACCGTCGTGACGAACGCGCTGCCGACGATCGTCGCCGACCTGCACGCCGGCCAGAGCGTCTACACCTGGGTGATCACCGCGGCGCTGCTCTCCACGACGGTGTCGAGCCCGGTCTGGGGAAAGCTGGCCGACCTGGTCAGCAAGAAGCTGCTCGTCCAGGCCAGCCTGACCATCTTCACGGTGGGCTCGGTGCTGTCGGGCCTGTCCGCTGACGCCGGCTTGCTCATCGCGGCCCGCGTCGTGCAGGGGATCGGCGCGGGCGGGCTGATGGCGCTGATCCAGGTGATCATCGCGACGATGATCCCGCCGCGGGAACTCGGGCGGTATTCCGGCTACTTCGGCGCGGTGTTCGCGGTCGGGACCAGCGCCGGGCCGCTGATCGGCGGCCTCATCGTCGACACGGACTGGCTGGGCTGGCGCTGGTGCTTCTTCGTCGGCGTGCCGTTCGCCGTCGTCGCGCTGATCATGCTGCAGAAGACGCTGAACCTGCCGGTCGTGAAGGGCTCGGTGAAGGTCGACTGGGCCGGGTCCGCGCTGCTGACGGCCGCGGCGTCGGTCCTGCTGATCTGGGTGACGCTCGCCGGCGACCGGTACGCCTGGCTGTCCTGGCCGACCGCCGTCCTGCTCGGCGGCACCCTGCTGCTGGCACTGGCGTTCGTCGCCGTCGAACGGCGGGCCGCGGCCCCGGTGCTGCCGCTGTGGCTGTTCCGCACCCGGACCGTGCTGCTGGCCATCACGGCGGGCCTCGCGATCGGGGTCGCCCTCTACTCCGCGACGACCTACCTGAGCCAGTACTTCCAGCTGGCCGAAGGCAAGTCGCCCACGGTGGCGGGGCTGCTCGCGCTGCCGCAGATCCTCAGCCTCGCCTTGGCGTCCAGCGTCGCCGGCCGGATCATCACCGCCACCGGCCGCTGGAAGCCGATCCTGGTCACCGGCGCCGTGCTGATCACCGCCGGGCTGGCGCTGCTCGGCTTCACCGACCGCGAAACGCCGTACTGGCAGCTGGCCGTCGCGATGACCCTGCTCGGCCTGGGGCTGGGCAGCACGCTGCAGAACCTCGTCCTGGCCGTCCAGAACCAGGTGAGCCCGCGCGAACTCGGCGCGGCGACCTCGTCGGTGTCGTTCTTCCGCACGCTCGGCGGCACCATCGGCGTGTCCGCTCTCGGCGCGGTGCTGGCCGGCCAGGTCGGCCACCACATCGCGGAAAAGCTCGGCTCCGCCGCCGGCGGCGCCCTGTCCCGGCCGGCCGAACTGCCCGCACCCGTCCGGGCCGTGGTCGAAGAGGCCTACGGGCAGGCGACCGGCACCCTCTTCCAATACGCCGTGCCGCTGGCGCTGGTCGCGCTCGTGTGCGTGCTGTTCATCCGGGAAGTGCCGCTCCGGACGACCAACGCCGAGGGTTCGCGATGACCCTCGACGAGGAGACGATCACCGGCCTCGAACGCGAGTTCGCCGTCTTCGTCCGCCAGGACCGGGCGGCGCTGGGGCGACTCGGCCGGGAGGTGCACCCGGACCTCAAGGTCGCGGCGTACCGCCTGCTGGCCCACCTGGCGGAGCGCGGCCCGCGCCGCCCGACCGAGCTCGCGTGTCACGTCGGCGTGACGGCGCCGACGATCTCGCGCCAGCTCCAGCACCTGGAGGAGCTGGGGTTGATCGAGCGGGTCGGGGCACCGGACGACGGGCGGGCGTACCTGGTGCAGTTGACCGAGGCGGGACGCCGCCGGGTGGAAGAGGTCGGTGTGGCCCGACGGCGGCGGCTGGACCGGTTGCTCGGCTCGTGGGCGGACGCCGAGATCCGCGCGTTCGCCGAGCTGCTGGCGAAGTTCAACGGAAGTGCCGCCACCCCGCCTCCCCGCCGGTGCGGCGGGGACGGCTGACGTCCGGTCGCCGCCGGGCTAGTCCGCGGTGAGCGCCGCCCGGATGGCGCGCTCGACGATGTCTTCCAGGGCCGCCGGGATTTCGCGGTCGGCGCTCAGGTACCGGCGTGCGGCGGCGTAGGGCAGATCGACCACGATCAGCAGGATCTCCGCCGTGCCCCGCCCGGTCGCCGCTTTCAAGTCGGTCACCAGGCGGCGGATGTGCCGGTCCCAGTCGGCCTGGTCGGTCTCTCGCGCTTCCCGGCTTTCCGCGGGCCAGGCCGCGGGGTCGAAGGAGCCGAGACCGGCCAGCAGCACCCGCGCGTCGGCCGGGTGGGTGCGGCACCAGGACACGGTCCGGCGCCCGAGCGCGACCGCCGCGGCCACCGGCTCGGCGTCGAAGAGCGGGTACAGCTCCGCGTGGAAGCTCCGCACGGCCCGGTTCCAGACCGCGGCCAGCAGGGCCGCGCGGTTGGGGAACCGGTGGTAGACGGAGCCGCTCGACACGGCGGCTTCCCTGATCACGCCGGCGATGGTGATCGCGTCGGCGCTGCCCGCGGCGAGCAGCCGGGCGGCCGCGTCGAGGATCGTCGACGTGTCGTGCACGAGGCGTGGCATGGGTTGACGATACCGAACGCGCCTTCTAGAGTTCTCTCTCTAGAGAGAGTCGTCTAAGGAGCACGTCATGCAGAGCCTCGTCGTCAGCGGCCCGCGCGGCCTGGAGTGGCAGGACCGGCCCGCGCCTCGCCTGACCGCGCCCGGGGACGCGCTGGTGCGGCCGATAGCCTCGTCCGCCTGCGATCTCGACCGCCGGCTCGTGGTGTCGCCCGCGCCGTTCGCCACCCCGTTCGCGCTCGGGCACGAGGCGGTCGGCGAGATCGTCGACCTGGCCGGCGACGATTCTCCGCTGCGGGTCGGCCAGCGGGTGGTCATCCCGTGGCACATCAGCTGCGGCACGTGCGAGAACTGTCGGCGCGACCTGCCCGGTGCCTGCGGTTCGGTGCCGCGCCTGGCGTCCTACGGCACGAGCGCCGGCGGGCTCTGGGGCGGGTTGTTCGACGAGCTGGTGCGGGTGCCGTGGGCCTCGTACAACCTCACTCCGCTTCCGCGGGGCGTCGATCCGGTCGTGGCCGCCTCGGCTTCCGATAATCTCACCGACGCCTTCCAGGCCGTTCGGCCGACTCTCGACGCTCAGCCAGGCGCCGACGTGCTCGTGGTCGGCGGGACGGCCAGCCTCGGGCTGCTGGTCGTCCTGAGCGCCGTCGCGCTGGGCGCGGGCAGCGTCACCTACCTCGACGTCGACGAAGCCCGGTGCGCCCAGGCCGCCGCGGCCGGGGCGACTGTCATCGCGGCCGACGCTTACCCCGACCGGCTCGACGGCCCTTTCGACCTGGTCGTGGACGCTTCGGCCGCGAGCGCGGGCTTCCGGTGCGCCTTGCTGTCCACACGTCCGGGCGGGACGTGCGTGATCCGGTCTGTCTACTTCGGAGAGCCTCGGCTGCCGTACTTCTCGTTGTACGGCACGGGAATCACGCTCGTCGTCGGGCCGCCGCACGCCAGTCCGCACGTTCCCGGCGTGCTGCGGCTCGTCGAGGACGGAACCCTCGACCCGGCGCCGGTACTGGCGGGCCCGTTCGGCTACGAGGACGCGGTCGAGGTGCTGCTGGACCCGCCGCCGGGCAAGCCGGTCTTCGCTCGGCCGTGAGCGGCGGAATCTACGTAGTGTCGAGTTTATCAACGTGGTGTAGATTCGATTCTCGGCTGAGTTCGTCGGGGTAGACGGTTCCGGACAGGCACAGTGCGAGGAGCTTGTCGATCACCTCGACGACTTCGCCGCTCTCGGCCCAGGCGACTTCCGAGGGGGCGAACGGGGTGGAAAGGCTGAAGGTGTCCGCGCCCCGCACCGCCACCGCGTATTCGGGGCCGCGAATCACCACGGAGTCGACCCAGCCCAGTCCGGTTCGTGTGGCGTGCAGACCGTCGACTTCGCCGAAAGCGTTGGGGAGCGGTCTGATCACGAAGCCATACGCGCGTAGCTGGGCGATGCGACCGTATGCCGGGTTCATGGCCGGGCCGGCATGATCTTCGCGAGGTGTCTACGGCGGCCGTGGGCGGGAGGGGGTTGTCTCGGCCGCATGGTGCACCTCGGTTCGGTGGCTCGTCACTCGGCTGCGCCGTTCGGCGGCAGGCACTCCGACTTTTGACCGCTACCGCGGAGTAGGCCACCCCTGGGTGGTTCGTATCACATCGACGGACAGCGTCGACCGACCGTCCGGGACCCACCGGGGCTGTCGTGCCAAGCCGACGTTGTTGCCGTCGGCGAAACCCGGTCGAAACCGCGCTTTCGGACGTGGCACGCTAGCCTTCGAGCGGCGCCGAACCAGCGTAGACCGCGGTGGCGAGCGACGTCTGGCTCGCGCAGCCAGGCGGTCATCCGGGCATCAGGTCGACCACGCATGGCCGCCGCCGAAGGGCGCTATGCGCATTGTCGAGCGAAGTTCGCAATGTGATGCTCTTCCGGAATCCACGGTCCCTTAGACGGCGAAGCGCGACCGAACTGATCGCGGGCATCCTCGAGAGCATGGCCGAGCCCCTCACGCTCATCCCGACCGGCCCGCGAACCAACATCGCGACCGTGCTCGAACAGCGCCTCGATCTCCAGCAGGAGATCAAGGAGATCATCTGGATGGGCGGGTCCAGCAGCAGAGGAAACGTCGGGGCCTACCCGAGTTCAATGCCTGGGTCGATCGCGAGGCGGCCGACCTGGTCTTTAAGCGGCTCTTCCGGAAATGGAGTGCAGGTGAGGGCGTGACGGACCGCGAGGTTGGGGTCGTGTCGCTGCGGTGAGGCGGGCCCCGAGAAGTTGATGATGACGGTTCCTACGCCAACATCAGCAACGATCCCGGGGACCCGATGTCGCAGCCTACGTGCCCGCCTGCCCAGATCGTGGCCGACACGATCATCCGTACCGTTGAGCTCGGGGTGCGGATCACCGATGCCGCCCTGCGCGGCGAGGTCACGGTGTTGTGGTGCGACCTGCTCACCGACGGGCCCGGCACGTGCCCCGGGTGCGGGCTGGTCGGGATCTACCGCGACAGCGTCGAGCGCCGCGTCAGCGATGTTCCGGTGGTCGGACATCCGTTGCAGCTGCGCGTGCGGGTGCCGCGCTACCGCTGTGTCCACGGCGGCTGCGCCCGCGAGATTTTCGCCCACGACAGCAGCCGGTTGGCCCGCCGCGGTGCGTCGACCACTCGGCGGTGCGCGGAGTATGTGTTGCGGCGCTTGGCGATCGACAAGGTCACCGTCGCCGCGGTCGCCCGCGAACTCGGCCGCAGTTGGGACACCGTGAACAACGTCGCGGTCACCGCGACCGAGCAGCTCTTGCTGTCCGCCGGCCCCGCCCGACTCGACGGAGTCCGGGTGGTCGGAGTCGACGAACACAAGTGGGCGCACGTGTTCGGCGCCGACGGGGACGGGTTCGTCACCGTGATCACCGACCTCACCGCGGTCGTCGCGGGGCAGGGTCGTGCGCGACTGCTCGACCTGGTCCCGGGCCGCTCGGCGGCGGCGATGAGGACCTGGCTCGAGGCCCGAGACCAGGGATTCCGCGACGCAGTCCAGGTCGTGGCGATGGACGGGTTCGGCGGCTACAAGAACGCCGCCACCGACGCGGTCCCGGACGCGGTCACGGTGATGGACCCGTTCCACGTCGTCGCCCTGGCCGGGCACAAGCTCGACCTGTGTCGCCAACGCATCCAACAGGACACCCTCGGCCACCGCGGCCGCACCGGTGACCCGCTCTACCGGGCACGCCGCACCCTGCGGACCCGCCTCGCACTGCTCACCGACAAACAGAGATCTCGGCTCGAGACGGTGTTCGCCGCCGACGAGCACGTCGCGGTCGAGGTCACCTGGTGGGCCTACCAGCAGATCATCGCCGCCTACGCCGCCGCTGACCGCCGCCGCGGCAAGGCCGCACTCACCGCGGTCATCGACCGGATCCGCAGCGGGCTACCGGCCGGGCTCGACGAGCTTGCCACCCTCGGACGGACGCTGCACCGGCGCCGAGACGACGTCCTGGCCTACTTCGAGCACCGAGCCTCCAACGGCCCGACCGAGGCCATCAACGGCCGGCTCGAAGCACTCCGTCGCAACGCCCTGGGCTTCCGCAACCTGATCAACTACCGCATCCGGTCGCTACTGCACTGCGGAGCCCTCGCACTCTAGACGGCTGATTCCGTGAAGTTAGTGTTAGTGGTCGTAGGCGATGAGTGATCGTTTGCTGGTCAGGCCGGTGTTCCAGTTGTGCCAGATGCCGGCGGCCATGGCCAGCAGGCGTTGGGCGACGCGGGTGAACACTCCGGCGGGGGTGCGTCCGCCGTGGGCTTCGAGGTCGAGCTGGCCCTTGAGGGTCTGGTTGACCGACTCGATCCGTTGACGGACACCGCCGAGGTTGCCGTTGCGGTAGGTCTCGTCCTTGCGGTCCGGGCGCAGCAACTCCAGCCCCATCGCCGCGGTCAGCTTCTTGAATTCCTTGCCGGCGAAACCCTTGTCCGCCAACAGGGTCTGGCCGTCACGAACGAGGTGGTGGTTGTGCTCGAGCAGGGCGGCCAAGACCTCGCGTTCGCCGAGTTTCGGGTTGGCCAGGCACCACATGATCGGCATGCCGTCGCCGGCGCAGACGAGGTAAAGCTTGAGCCCCCAATACCACCGAGAGTGTGACGCACAGTAGCCGTAACTGGCGTGGCCGGCCAGGTCGGAGCGCTTCACGGTTTCCCGGGACATCCCGCACGGCACCGGGGTGGCATCGGTGATCCACATGTCGTCAAACCAGGACGGACAGCACAGGGAAAGGGCCAGGATGGTCTTGCGCAGCAACGGTTCTGATGCCTTTAACCGCTTGTGGTAGCCGGACTGCCCAGGAAGATGAGCAAACCATTCACGCCACCGGGAGTCGGCATGAAGATGGCGAATCCATCGGCGCTCGGAGTCATACCGCAGCAACACTTGGGCAGTGGCCAGCGTGATCAACTCACTGTCCGTGAGTAGTGGGCGCCGTCCCCGGCCGGTCCGGGGCAGCACCACATGGTCATCGACGAGCACGTACAGTGCCGTCAGGAGGGTGTTCAGGTCGTTCTTCACAAAATGATCATGAGCACCCTCCACTCATGCCCACACTCGGGGCCACTTCACACGACCTTCACGGAATCACTCATCTAGATCCGGAAGAGCCCTTTAAGCCTGGCCTCCCACTCAGCATGGTCGGCCTCAACATCTCGATGAGCAGTTTGCTGTCGAATTTGGCCAAGTGGTCTTCGAACTAGTGCCGAGGGCTGCGCAAGACGGGTTGCTCACCATCGGGACCACGATCCCGACCACCCTGTCCGACCCGTCGCGTAGGGGCCTTGCCCAGAGCATTCACCTGACAATCGAGGCGATCCGCGGTCCCACGCACGAGTCGCATGCGAAGACTCGGTCATCGTCGCGGGCGCGCCCGGTCACTGGTTCCCCGCCCACACGGCGGGCACCCGGTCGGCCCACGGGCTTGCCTGTTCGAGCTGACCGGCGAGGCGGAAGAGGAGGCCTTCCAACCCATACCCCGCAGCGAACTGCATGCCAATCGGCAGTCCGGTTCCCATGTCGACCGTCAACGGCACCGACATGGCTGGCGTGCCCGTCACGTTGAACACCGCGCTGAACGGCGAGGAGGCGAAGAGCCGGCGAAGCCAGCCGAGGCCGTCCAGTGCTTCGACACCCCGCGCGTGCGTGCCCAAGAGCGGAGGAAGGTCCGGCGCTGTCGGGCTGAGCAGGACGTCGTAGGCGGCGAAGGAACGTGCCAGGCTCCGGGCGATCCGGTTGCGGAGTTCGAGCGCGGCGACGAACTGGGCGCCGCTGACCTGTCGACCGTAGTGATAGCTCGTCAGGGTGGCCGGCTCAAGGGTCGAGGAGTCGATTGGACGTCCGGTGGCGGCGGCCAGCTCGTCGATCGACGCGGTGAGATTCGCCGTCCACTGGCGGGCGCTGGCGAGGACAAAGTCCTCCCAATCGACACCGAGGTGAACTTCGGCTTCTTCCACGTGGTGGCCGAGGGATTCGAGCAAGCGCGCGGTGCGGGCGAGCGCATCGGCGACGCACGCGGCCGTGCGGTTCCCGCCCCAGGCGTGGGTCAGGACGCCGACCCGCAGCGAGCGCGGATCGCGCCTCACCTCCTCCGCATACGGGCGCGACGGCTCCTGGGCGAAGTACGGGTCGCCCGGCTCCGGGCCGCGGATCTGGTCGAGCAGAACGGCGCTGTCGCGCACGGTGCGGCTGAGGCTGCCGTGCACGGCCAGGCCATTGAAGACTTCGTCGGCGTACGGGCCCACGGAGACTCGGCCGCGGGTGGGCTTTAACCCGAACAGGCCGTTGTAGGAGGCGGGGATGCGGAGTGAGCCGGCGGCGTCGGTGCCGTGCGCGATCGGGACCGCGCCGGCGGCGACGGCCGCGCCGGCTCCTCCGCTGGATCCGCCCGCGCTGCGCGCCGGGTCCCACGGGTTGCGGGTCGCGCCGTACAGCACCGGTTCCGTCGTGGTGCTGTAGGCCAGCTCGGCGGTCGCGGTGCGCCCGAACGTGACGAGCCCGGCCTGGCGGATCCGCCGCATCAGGGAGGAGTCGGCGGGGGAGACGTGGCCGGCCGCGAGGCGGCTGCCCAGCTCCATCCGCTTGCCCGCCATGGCGACCGCGATGTCCTTGATCAGGAACGGGACGCCGGCCAGGGGGCCTGAGCGGGGTTCGTCGTCGGCGGGCCACGTTTCCACGACGGCGTTGATCTGCGGGTTGACGGCTTCGGTGGCCGCGCGGGCGGCGGTCTCCAGCTCCGCCGGGGTCACTTCGCCCTCGGCAACCAGCTTCGCGAGCCCGACCGCGTCGAAGCTGACGTACTCGGTGGTTTCCACTGCTGCTCCCATCAGCCAAAGCGATACCTATCAGTCTCATACGATACCGAACGGTATCAGAAGATACGGAATGGTATCGTAGTCGTCATGACCGTGAGCCCCGGCAGGCCTGGCAGGGTGGCCACGCTGCCCCCGCGCGAGCGCATCCTCGACGCCGCGGAGGAGCTGTTCCAGCGCGAGGGCATCCAGCGCGTGGGTGTCCAGGCGATTGCCGACCGGGCCGGGACCACCAAGATGGCGATCTACCGACACTTCGAGACGAAGGACGCGCTGGTCGCGGAGTGGCTGCGCATCCTCGCCGCCGAGTACCAGGCGGCCTTCGACCGGGTCGAGGCCGACTACCCCGGCCGGCCGCGCGAGCAGATCCTGGGCCTCGCCCGCTTCATCGCGGACGGCCTGCCGTCGATCTCGTACCGGGGCTGCCCGTTCATCAACTCTCTCGCCGAGCTGCCCGACCGCGCGCACCCTGCGCGGCGGGTGATCGAGGAGCACAAGGCCCACCAGGCATCACGGCTGCTGGGCATGTGCTCCGAGGCTGGCCTGCGTGACCCAGAGCAAGCCACGGCTGCGATCACTTTCGTCTTGGAAGGCGCGCAGGTGAGCACGCAGAACGGCAGCATCGAGCAAGCAGGGGACCGGCTGCTGGAGATTGTCGAGGCTATCCTGGCCCAGTACGGTTAGTCCGCGGTATGCGGTACCCGGATGACGTGCTCGACATGCGCACCAGGTGGCCGATGAGGTCGCGCGCCAGCCCGCTCGGAACACAGCGTCGGCTGCGCCCACTGGCCATCACGGACCTGGTTCACCAGACGGCCGATCACCCCGAACGACTCTTCGTGGAGGTCGGGTAGACCCCGTCAGGTGTGCCAGCTCCGCCCCTGCCCGGTGAGGACACGCCCGAACGCCAGCTCGGGGAAGTGCGCGCCCACGCCCGTCGTGGCGTCGTCCTCCAGTTCGCGGAAGAGGCTGTCGCGCACTCGCCGGGCGAGGGCCGGGTCGACGTCGGCCATCGACTGCCAGCTGGGCTCGTCGAGCTGCACCGGGCAGGTGATCGCGTCGCCGAGCAGCAAAGCGCGTTGCCCTGCCGAGGACACGACGACGCAGAGGTGGCCTGGTGTGTGGCCTGGGGTCAGCATCAGCGACAGTCCGGGTGCGATGGTGGTGTCGTGGTCGGCGAGCTGCACGCCGTCGCCGAGTTCGCGCGTGGCGAGCAGACCGCGGCGGATGTGGTCGGCCAGTTTGGCTTCGCCGACGACGAAATGGTCCCAGTCGCCGGTGCCGAACCAGATCGTGGCCCCGGGGAACACCGGTTCGGCGTTCGTGTCGAAGAGCCAGCCGCAGTGGTCGCTGTGCAGGTGGGTGCAGACGACATCAGTGACATCGGCCGGTGTCATGCCGATCGCGCGGAGACCGAGCAGCAGCTGGCCGCCGATGAGGAGTCGTCGCGGGCCGGCGTCGTCCAGCGTAGGGCCCATACCGGCGTCGACGAGCACCGTGCGGTCCCCGGTGCGGACGAGGAAGCAGCCGATGGGCAGCCACGCCATGCCGTCGCGGGCCTGGAACAGGTGTTCATGGCCTTCCGGTCGCACGTGCTCGCCGAAGTAGGCGGGCGACGCGCGGAAGGTGCCGTCGGTGAGGGGGTGGATGGTGATGTCGCCGATCTGCATCGATCTCCCTTCCGGTCGTCCTCATCAACCCTACCGCCGACTGTGTAGTGAGCACTACTTCGAGCTCGCGGACTGCGCCGTCCACTTTGGAGTCCGCGGTGCCGCTAGGAAGAACGGAGCAGGTTGGTGTTGAGGAAATCGTTGATGATGCGTTCGGTCTTGGGTCCGTTCTCGGGTAGTTCGGCTCCGTGGGCCTGGGGCAAGCGCCGCACCGTCACGGTGACGCCCTCGTCGACCAAGCGCCGGGCGTACGTGCTGCCCTCGTCCCGCAAGACGTCGTAGTCGCCGAGGACGATCAGTGTGGGCGGCAGGCCGTGGAGGCTGGGTGCGTGCATGGGGGAGGCGTAGGGGTTGTGGGCGTCGGCCGGTGAGGCGAGGTACATGTCCCACATCTCCAACGCGTTCTGCCGGGTCATCACGTAGCCCTCGGCGAAGCGGTGCATCGAGGGGGTGTTGCAGCCGCTGTCGGTCGCCGGGATGTTGAGCACCTGCGCGGAAAGCGACGGGCCACCCCGGTCCCGGCTCATCAGGGCCACCGCCGCGGTCAGGGCACCGCCGGCGCTGCCGCCGCCCGCCGCCAGGCGGGCCGGGTCGACGCCGAGGCGCTCGGTGTTAGCCACCACCCAGTTCAGGGCCGCGTAGCAGTCCTCGACCGGGAGCGGGAACTTGTGGTCCGGAGCCATTCGGTAGTCGACGTCGATGACGACGACGCCCAGCTCGCGGGCGCGTGCGCCGTGCACCGCGGCGTTGCCCCGCAACACGTCGAGCCCGCCGCCAACCCAGAAGCCTCCGCCGTGGAAGTGGATGTACGCCGGTGCCGCGCGCACGCCGGCGGGCCGGTAGACGATTGCGTTGATCGCACCGGCCGAGCAGTCGCCGCAGCCGGCCCAGCCGCATCCGCCGGTGACGGGGATGCGGACCTCGCTCACGTCGACGTCCGCGCCTGCGGACGGCCTTCCCATGGCCTCGCTCATCTGCGCCTGCTGCCGGGCGCGCTCCTGCGTGACCCCGGCGAACCACGCGTCCCGGGCGACGGGGTCGGCAGGCGGGTGACGGACGGTGGGGGCCGGCATGTCGGCCAGGCGCGGGGTGATCTGATCGATGATCTCGCGAAGTCGTGGCTCCACAACCAAATCCATGGTCGCGAACGTTAGGTGCCTTGCCCGCGAATGTCTACACAGGACCGAAATTCGGGGCTACGGACGACTGATGCCCCGCAAGACGATCCGAAGGGCCCGGTCCGCCTGTCCGCGCCGCTCGTCGGGGGTGGTGTCAGCCCGGGACCCTACGGTCACGACCACGCCGCTGACGAGGGAGAGGACGTCCTCGGCATCGACGTCCTCCCGGACGGCTGCGGCCTCCTTCGCCCGATTGAGCAACCCGTTCAGCGCCTCGCTGACGAGCTTGTGCCCGCGCTCTGCGTTGCCCGCGGCGTCGCTTTGCTGCAGGCCTTGGGACATCAGCTGGATGAGCACGCCTTGGGATTCCAGGCCCAGCGCCACGAACGAGCCGAGCCACTGCGTCAGGGTCTCCCACGGCTCGCCGGTTCCGGCGAGCGCGTGGGCCCGCTCGGCGATCCTGGCGGTGCGGTCGCCGTATATCCGCTCGAACAGGTGCATGCGGCTGGGGAAGTGGCGGTAAAGCGTGGCTGGGCCGACGCCGGCCTCCTTCGCCACCTCTTCCAGCGCGACTCCCGGTCCCACGCGCTCGATGAGGCGCTCGGCCGCGGCCACGATCTGCTCGATGCTCCGCTGCGCGTCCGCTCGCATCCGACGGCGTGGTGCGGGCGAAGCCATCTCCTCGGCTGTCAAAGGAACTTCCTCCCTCTTGCGGATATCTGTGAGGGTAGCTTACGATGTCGTCTAGTTGAGAGTTGACTCTCAGTTAAGCACCTTCAGCGAGGAAGGAGCCACGCCCCCCGTGAAGTCCGAAGTGGACACTTCGGCTGCGGGGTTTCGCCGAGACCACGAGTCCGGCACGCGACGGGCCGCAGCGCGGTGCCGGAGCGTCGTGTCCGTTGCTGCCTTCCTTGCGGCTCTTTCTCGTGCACGCCAAAAACTCTTCCGGATGAGGAGAAGACTGTGTCCTACGTCAGTGCTCTCGGCTACATCGGAGTCGGTGCCAGGGACCTCGACGCGTGGCAGACGTTCGCCACCGAGATCCTGGGTCTGCAGGTCACACGCGCCCAGGACGCCGAGAACGTCGATACGCTGTTCCTGCGCATGGACGCCCGCGATCACCGCATCGCTGTGCGCGCCGGCGAAGACGAGCTGAGCTACGCCGGGTGGGAAGTCGCCGACGAGGCGGACTTCGAGGCCCAGGTCCGCGCGTTGGAGTCGGCCGGGGTGGCCGTCAAGGAGAACTCCGGGCTAGCCGAGGTCCGCGGCGTCCGCCGGCTCGTCCAGTTCGAGGATCCGGCGGGCTTCCGGCTGGAGCTCTTCTTCGGCGCCGCGACCGTCGCCGATCCGTTCGTCTCGCCCACGGGTGTCCGCTTTGTCACCCAGGATCCCCGCGGCAGGGATCTGGGCCTGGGCCACATCGTGCTCGCGGCGCCGGACACAGACAAGATGATCGACTTCTACCTGAACACCCTGGGGTTCAAAGTCAGCGACTTCATCACCTTCAAGCCACTGGTCCTCACCTTCACGCACGTCAACCCGCGTCACCACTCCCTTGCCTTCGGCCCGGCTCCCGAGGGGACCAAGCCGTTCATGGACCACTTCATGCTCGAGGTCGACGACATCGACGGCGTCGGCCGTGCCCTCGACCGGGTCCGCGCCCGCGAAATCTCACTGACCGCGAGCCTGGGCCGGCACACCAACGACGGAATGCTGTCGTTCTACATGAAATCCCCTTCGGGCATCGGCGTCGAGTACGGCACCGACGGGAAGCTGATCGACGACGACGTCTGGACTATCACCAACTGGGACGCGGCCCAGTTCTGGGGACACGACCGCAGCCACACGCACTGAAAGGCGGCGAACATGGCAGAGACGAGCGTGGTGGACCAGCTCGATTCCCTGGTCTCGCTGGAGCGCGGCGAAATCGACAGGCGCATCTTCAGCGACCAGGAGATCTTCAACCTGGAGATGAAGCACATCTTCGGCCGGGCCTGGCTGTTCCTGTGCCACGAGAGCCAGATCCCCAAGCGGGGCGACTTCTTCGAAGCGCCGATGGGGACCGACAACGTCCTGGTCGTCCGGCAGAAGGACGGCGGTATCAAGGCGTTTCTCAACACCTGCTCCCACCGGGGCAATGCCGTCTGCCGCGCGGAAGAGGGCAACGTCCGCAACTTCATGTGCACCTACCACGGCTGGACCTTCGGCCTCGACGGCGAATTGGTTGGTGTCCCGGGCTCGTCACTGTTCTACAAGGACAAGCTGGACCGCTCGAAATACCCGCTGCGGAAGGTGGCCCAGCTAGAGAGCTACCGGGGATTCGTATTCGCGACGTTCGACGAGACGGCCCCGCCGCTGCCGGAGTACCTGGGCGCCACGGGCCGGCTCGGCCTCGACCTGCTCGCCGAGCGCGGCGACATGGAGGTCATCCCGGGCATTCAGAAGTTCACGGTCAAGACGAACTGGAAATTCACGGTCGACAACGTCTTCGATTATTACCACCCGCAGATCACTCACATGTCCGCCTTCGCGCTGGGTCTGATCCCTGCTCCGCCCGACAACTACATGGAAGGTGGCGCGAAGAGCGAGACCGGCGCGAACCTAGAGGTACCCTTCTTGCCCACGGACCTGCACAACGTGGTGATGGTGGGCGAGTACGGTCACGCGATTTCCGGCCCGGACCAGGACGCACTCGAAGTCAGCACCGGTGTGGAGCCCTTCGCTTGGCGTCACAACGACGAGACGCAGGCGAGGCTGGGCCGGCACGGCAGCCGGGTCGCCGGCCACCCGCACATTTTCCCTACGACCTGGGTGACCGCCGGCGGGCAGCTGAGTCTGCGCGTCCCCCGCGAGCCGGGTGTCACCGAGATCTGGTGGTTTTCCTTCCGCGACAAGAACGCCTCGCCCGAGGAGAACGCCGCACTGCTCAGTTCCCACATCCATTTCTTCGGCCCGGCCGGGTTGCTGGAACAGGAAGACGGCGAGAACTGGGCGCAGTCGACCTTGCAGACCAAGGGGCTGCGCAGCCGCGAAGTCCCGCAACTGCTGAAGATGGGGCTCGGCACCTCCGAGGTCGTCAAGGACGACGGGCTGGCGATCATCGATGCGCCGATCAACGAACACGCTCAGCTGTGGACTTACCACTCGTGGCGTGAATGGCTGCGCAACCCGACGTGGGAGGAACTGCGCGAGCGGACCGTCCCGCACGACCGCTTCTGACCGACACCTCGCGAGGGAATTCCAGATGACCACCGAAACCGCGCAGCAGGCGCAACTGACTGCTGTGCTCCTGCAGCACGAAGTCGAGCAGTTCTACTATCACGAGGCGGCACTGCTCGACGCGCACCGGTACGAGGACTGGGTTCTCCTGTTCACCGAGGACACCCACTACTTCATGCCTCTGCGGCGCACCGTCACCCGGCGGCAGCTGCACCTCGAGTTCACCAAACCCGGAGAAATGGCGTTCTTCGACGAGGACAAGAACTACCTCGAGATCAGGGCCCGGAAGTTCGCCACCGGCACCTCGTGGGCGGAAGACCCGCCTTCGCGGACCCGGCACCTGATCACGAACGTGCACATCGCGGAGAAGTCCGGCGACGAGCTGCAGGTGCACAGCAATTTCCTGCTCTATCGGACCCGTCTGAAGAACGACGTCGACCAGTGGGTCGGGCGGCGTGAGGACACCCTGAGGTTCACCGAGGCGGGCCTGGCCATCGCCAAGCGCCACATCTTCCTCGACCAGACGGTTCTCCAATCGGCGAACCTCAGCAGCTTCTTCTGACCGCCGGCCGATTCCGGAACCCCGAACACAGAACGAAAGTCAGCCGAACCATGCCCTGGATACGCGCCTGTTCCGTCGGCGAGCTGGACGACGGCGACGCCCTTCAGCTCCCCACCACCCCTCCGATCGCGGTCTTCCACGTCGACGGCGCGTTCTACGCGCTGGACGACACCTGCACGCACGGTCAGTCCTCGCTGGCCGACGGCTACGTGGACGGCACGCAGGTCGAATGCGCGTGGCACTTCGCGAAGTTCGACCTGAAGAGCGGAGCCGCGCTGACACCGCCGGCGAACGTGCCGCTGTGCAGGTACCAGGTGCGGGTCGAGCGCGACGAGGTCATGGTCGAGCTCCCGGACCGCGGGTGAGGGCCCCGAGGTGACCAGGTCGAGCTGCGTCATCGTCGGTGCGAGCGCGGCCGGGGTGTCCGCCGCCGTCCGGATGCGGCGGATGGACTATCCCGGAACCATCACGCTCGTCGACGTCGATCCGCGGCTGCCGTACGAACGGCCGCCGCTGTCCAAGGCGCTCCTGGACGAGGGTACCGCCGGACTGGTGCCCATCCAGCCGGCGGAGACCTACCGGGACCTCGACATCGACCTGCGTCTCGGCGCGCGTGTCGTCGAAGTCGACCCGGCGCGGCTGACCGTCCGCCTCGGCGACGGGGACGTCCTGAAGTCCGGGCGCCTCGTCTTGGCGACCGGTGTCCGCCCGCGGAAGCTCACGGTGAAGGGCGCCGACGCGACCAACGTGCTGTCGCTGCGCGATGCCGCCGACGCCGGACGCATCGGCGCGCACCTGGGCCGCGGCGGCCCGCTGGTCATCGTGGGCGGTGGCTTCATCGGCCTCGAACTCGCCGCGGTCGCCGTGGACCGCGGCATCGAGGTCACCGTGGTCGAAGCGCAACCCCAGCCGCTCACGCACGTCCTCGGACCGGACGTGGCCGCGCTCGTGACCGGCCTGCACCGGGAACACGGTGTCCGGCTGCTGTCCGGCGTCACCGTCGCCGGGTTCCTCGGCCCGGCGGGCCGGGTGGAGGAGGTCCGGCTCTCCGACGGGCGACGATTGCCGGCCGCGGCGGTCGTCGTCGGCGTCGGCGTGGAACCACGCCACGAGCTGGCCCGATCGGCCCGCATCGACACCGATGACCACGGCATCCCCGTCAACGAGTTCGGGCAGACCAGCCGCGCCTGGATCTACGCCACGGGCGAGGTCGCCAGCCAATTCCACCCGGACCTGCCGCGGCGCGGCCGGATCGAGCACTGGGACGCCGCCCTGCGGCACGGCGCGGCGGTGGGCTCGACCCTGGCTGGCGAACCGGTCCGCTACACCGACCCGCCCTACGCGTGGTCGGACCAGTACGGCGCGACGCTTCAGCTCATCGGGCGGGCGCGGCCCACCGACGAACTGGTGCTGCGCGAGGGCGCGGCGCCGGGCCGGTTCCTCGCGTTCTGGCTGCGGCACGGCCGCATCGGCGCGGTCGCCGGGATGGACGCCGCTCGGGAGATCGGCGTCGTCAAGCGGCTGATGGCCGCGGGAGTCCTGGTCGGCCGTGAGCAGCTGACCCGCTCCGACACGAACCTGCGCGCGCTCCTGAAGGCGCGCTCCACCATGCCCGGCTCGCGCCTGGCGAACTAGCAGATTGGCAAGGTTGTGACCGCACCGTCTCAGGAACTGACCAACGAATCGACCTACCGGCTCGTCGACACCGCCGACTACCGGATCCAGGTCAACGAGGCAGGCGAGGGGCATCCGCTCCTGCTGATCCACGGCACCGGACCGGGCGCCACCGGGTGGTCGAACTTCGAGCCGAACATCCGTGAACTCGCCGCGTCCTTCCACTGCGTCGCCGTGACGATGCCCGGCTGGGGAGACTCCAGCCCCCAGGACCTGCAGACCGGGCGCGACCAGGGCCGAGCCGTGCTCCAGCTGATGGACACGATGGGCATCGACCGCGCCGCCATCGTCGGCAACTCCATGGGCGGCGCGATCGGGATGGTGATGGCGACCGAGCACCCGGAGCGGGTCTCGAAACTGATCATGATGGGGTCCGGGATCTGGGGCGTGAACGTCATGGCTCCCAGCGGGCTGTCCGAGGGGATGCAGTGCATCTTCAACGCCTACGAAGACCCTTCGCCGGAGAACTTCCAGAAACTCGTCCGGACGATGTGCTTCGACCCCTCGTTCGCGACCCGTGAACTCGCCGAGGAGCGGTCGCGCACCGCGCTGAGCAAGCCCGAACACCTGCGGAACTGGCTCGACCTCATGCGCAGCGGTGCGGGCGGGACCGGGTTCCTGCAAGCGGGGCAGAAGATGGCCGAGTCCGACGTGCCCACCCTGCTGGTGCACGGGCGGGACGACCGCACCGCGCACTACGAGATGTCGCTGCGCGCCCACGCCATGATCCCGGACTCCCGCCTGCTGATGTTCAGCCGGTGCGGCCACTGGGCGCAGCTCGAGCACGCGGCGGAGTTCAACGCCGCGGTGAAGCACTTCCTGGAGCGTGTCTAGTGCCCGGTCGTCTCGCGGGGCTCTCCGCCCTCGTGACCGGTGGCGGTTCCGGCCTCGGCCGCGCCGTCGTCGACCGGTACCTCGCCGAGGGCGCCCGCGTGACCGTGCTCGAGCGGTCCGAGGAGAAACTGCACGACGTCGTGGCCGCGCACGGTGACCGCGTCCGGGGGGTGCACGGGGACGTCACCTCCGGCCGCGACAACGAAACCGCGGTCCAGGCCGCCGTCTCCGCCTTCGGCGGCCTCGACACCTTCGTGGGCAACGCGGGGCTGTGGGACTTCAACCGGCCGCTGCTCGACCTGCCGATGGCCGAGCTCGAAAGCGGGTTCCGCGAGCTCTTCGACGTCAACGTCAAGGGGTACGTCGTCGGTGCCCGCGCCGCGGCCGGAGCCCTGGCGGACCGGGGCGGGTCCATGATCTTCACCCTGTCGAACGCGGCGCTGTACCCCGGTGGCGGGGGAGTCCTGTACACCGCTTCGAAACACGCGGGGGTAGGGGTCGTTTCCCAGCTGGCCTACGAACTGGCCCCGCGGGTCCGGGTCAACGCGGTCGCACCGGGCGGCATGGCGACGGACTTGCGGGGACCGGCCGCATTGGGTTTGGGGGGCCGGGCCATCAGCGACGTGCTGCCCGCGGCCGAGCAGCTGCGCCGGTACTCCGCGCTCGACATGTCGGCGACCGCGGAGGACTACGTCGACCCGTACGTGCTCTTGGCCGCGCGCAGCGAATCCAGGACGGTGACCGGGACGGTCTTCGACGCCAGTCACGTCGGGACCCCACGCCGTCCCGGCGCGGATCGTTGACCGGCATGGCGTCCTTGGGCCGGTCTTCGCGGGTTTCCACGTGGGCGCCGTTCGCGCATGCGGCGTTCCGGATCCTGTTCGTGGCCCAGCTGGTCGCCAACGTGGGACGGCTCATGCAGGCGGCCGGTTCGGCCTGGGCGATTCAGGAGAACGACGGCTCGCCCTTGCAGGTCTCGTTGATCCAGACGGCGACCTATGTCCCGTTGGTGGCGCTGGGTTTCGTCGCCGGCACCCTCGCCGACCGGCTCGACCGGAGGCGGCTGCTCGTGGCTTGCCAGGCGTGGATGGCGCTCAGCACGGCCGCGCTGTTCGTGGCCACGTGGCTGGGCTGGACCGACCCGCGGGTCGTGCTGGCGCTGACCTTCGCCACCGGGCTCGGCACGGCGATCGCCGCGCCGACGTGGGCGGCCGTGCAGCCGTCGCTGGTACCGCGGCACCTCGTGGGCCGGGCGGTCGCGCTGAACGGGTTGACGTTCAACGTCGCCCAGGCCGCCGGCCCGGCCATCGCCGGCTTGGTGATCGCCGCCCTCGGCACGCAGTGGGTGTTCCTCATCAACGCCGTCACCCTTGCCTGCACGGTGCCGGCCGTCTTGGCCTGGAAGACTCCCGTTCCGCCGGCGCGTCCCGCGGAGTCTTTCGGGCAGTCGTTGCGCGCCGGCCTGCGCAGCGTCGTCGTCGCGCCCCAGCGCCGGATCCTGACGCGCTACGCGATCTTCGTCGTGCCGGCGACCGCGGTGATGGCGCTGACGCCGGTCCTCGCCGGGGAACGGCTCGGCCTCACCGGTGGCGGCTTCGGCGCGCTGCTGGCCCTGTTCGGTGCCGGAGCGGCGCTGGCGGTGACGATCTGGCCACGCGTGGAAAGCCGCGGGGAGGAGTGGGGGCTGGTCGCCTCGGCCGTCGTGCTGGCCCTCGCGCTGGTGACGGCGGCCCTCAGTACCCAGCCGGTCGTTGCCGGCGCTGCCCTGCTGGCCGCGGGCGCCGCCTTCACGCTGGGCAGCACGTGCGCGTTCGTCGCGGCGCAGCGAGTGGTCGACGACGCAATGCGCGCCCGGGTCATGGCTGCCTACACCGTAACCTCGGGCGCGGCGGTCGCAGCGGGGAGCGCGGGGTGGGGCTTGGTGGCCCGCACCGGCCTCGCCGGCGCCTTCGCGATCGCCGCCGTGCTGGCCGTGATCACCGTGGCCGCGCACTTCAGGTGGCCACTGCCCGCCAGAACGGAGGAAGAGGAAGGCGGGTTCACGGAACCTCAATGAGCGGATCGTCCACATGACACACGAAGTCGCACGCGCCACCCTCGTCACCGGTGGTTCCGCGGGGGTGTCGGCGCAGCCGCGCTCTCGCCGTCGGCGGAGATATCTTCGACCACCGGCCGAGGGACTCGGCGTTCGAGGCACCGGCCGCTGAGTTCGGCGTTGCCGACGTGGCCACCAACACCGTCGGATCAGCCGGCCCAGGCCCAGGTTGCCGAGCTGCACCTCGATAGGTTCGATCGCGTGGTGCGGACCAACCCTGCTCGGAGCCACATAGTGCTGCACCGTCGGCAATGACTGAGCAGTCTGCTACCGCGCCACTTTGGCGATCGAGCCGCTGGGCAGTTTGTGCGACAAGCTTCTCACCTGGGGCATCACCTCCCGGGCGAACATTGCCATCGCCTGGTCCGCCTCCTCGACCGCGAGTCCCGGCACTTGGAACGAGACGTCGAGTGCGTCGAGGCGGCAGTCCCCGATGTAGGCCGCGAGGGTGCCGGCGACCGTCGAGGGACCGCCCACAACGGTTACGTCCGCGGAGGTGGTGTACGGGTTCGTCGCTGGTGAGCGGCGTGGCGTCGTGACGTGAGACGGCCACCGCGTGATCTTTCTCGAGTACCGACCAAGGAACTCCAGGAAGGACCACCACGATGGCCGCACCACACAGTGTGGACCCTGCCCAGCTTGTCGAGGAGCTCGCCTCGGCGGGTGTGTCGCCGGATCTGTTGCAGACGATGATCGCGACGATGGCGAACGCGTTGATGTCGTCGCAGGCCGATCAGCAGTGCGGGGCCGGCTATGGCGAGCGCAGCAGCGAGCGGACGAACCAGCGCAACGGCTACCGGGCCCGGGAGTGGGACACCCGAGCGGGCACGATCGAGTTGGCGGTGCCGAAGCTGCGCCAGGGCTCCTATTTCCCGGACTGGCTGCTGACCCACCGCCGCCGCGCCGAGCAGGCCCTGGTCACCGTCGTGGCCACGGCCTACCTACTCGGTGTCTCCACCCGGCGGGTGGAGAAGCTGGCCGAACAACTCGGGGTGAAGTCGCTGTCGCGTTCGCAGGTCAGCGAGATGGCCACGCACCTCGACGGGCAGGTCGCCGCGTTCCGCGAGCGCCCGCTCGACCAGGGCCCGTACACGTTCGTGTGGGTCGACGCGCTCACGGTGAAGGTCCGCGAAGACGGCCGGGTGGTCAACGTGCACGCGCTGCTCGCGACCGGGGTGAACGCCGACGGGCACCGCGAGATCCTCGGCCTGGATGTGGCCTCCAGCGAGGACGGAGCGGGCTGGTTGGCGTTCCTGCGCGGTCTGGTCGCCCGCGGCCTGTCCGGGGTCCAGCTCGTCATCTCCGACGCCCATCCCGGCTTGGTGGCGGCGATCGCCTCGGCGTTGCCGGGTGCGGCGTGGCAGCGGTGTCGCACCCACTACCTGCGTAACCTGCTCTCCCGTGTTCCGAAGTCGGCGCAGCCGCATGTCGCTACGCAGGTGCGCACGATCTTCGACCAGCCCGACGCCGACGCCGTCACAGCCCAGTACGGACGCGTGGTCGACACTCTCACCGCGCGCTGGCCCGACGCAGCCGAGCACCTCGACAACGCCCGCGATGAGCTGCTGGCGTTCACCGCATATCCGCGCGAGGTCTGGCGCCAGATCTGGTCGAACAACCCTCAAGAGCGACTGAACAAGGAGATCCGCCGTCGCACCGACGTGGTCGGGATCTTCCCCGGCCGCGACTCCCTGATCCGCCTCGTCGGCGCCGTCCTGGCCGAACAGAGTGATGAGTGGACCGAGAACCGCCGCTACATGGGCCTCGATCTACTGGCCCGCTCACGCATCCGCATCGTCACCACCGAAGCCGCACCGACCGGCAGCGAGGCACTCATGACAACCGAGGCAATAACCGCCTAGAATCCCGAACCAAGATCACGCGGAGTCGATCTCATACACCACTCCGCCGGACGTGACCAACCCAGCCGAGCTGAGCGCAGATGTCGTCGAGCTGCCAGGTGCACTTCCGCTCGAGTACCTGTTGTTGCCAGCCCTTCGACGGAGGAGTGAAGCGGGCCCAGAAGTACTTCGCGACGTCCTCGATCCGCCGACGTGCGGTCAGGTCGTCTTCGGCGACGAACACCAGGCGCGCTGCCCGTCTCACGTCACGACGCCACGCCGCTCACCAGCGACGAACCCGTACACCACCTCCGCGGACGTAACCGCTCGGGACGTGTGGGTGGCTTGACTGCTACGCGACTGGGTAGCTCGGCGGCGGGTTTGCTGGGCTTCTGGCTGGGTGGTTCGGCGGCTGGGTTGCTGAACCTCGCCGGCTGGGGCGTTCGGAGGCCGAGAACCCCTTCGGCCGCGGCTGAAGTCTTAAGTGAGCGGATCTCCTCTGGCTGGGGCTGCCGTTCGGAGCCTGCGGATTCCCTTTGGCCGGGGGTGACGTACGAAGCCTGCGAACTTCTTTTGGCGGGGAGTGGCGTTCGGCGTGAGCAGGGTCCCCTTCGGTCGGGGCTGAAGTTCGGAACCTGCAAACCCCGTTTGGCTGGAGCTGGCGTTCGGAGTCAGCGGCCCCCTGATCGGGAGTGGAGTCAGCGAGTCAGCGGCTCCCCTTTGGTCGGGACTGGAGTGCGCGGCTTTCCGTTGGCTGGGGTTGGAGTCTGGAGTGCGCGGCTCCCCGTTGGCCGGACTGGAGTCCGGACTGAGCGGCTTCTCGTTGGCCGGGGTTGGAGTCCGGAGTTAGCGGCTCCCCGTCGGCCGGAGCTGGAGTCAGCGAATCAACGAGTCGGCAAGTCAGCGGACCCCCTTCGGTCGGAACTGGATGCTGATCCGCGGACCTACTGCGCGCGTGGTTTTCGGGATCGCGTGTTCCCAGGTGCGTTGGCAGGAGCCGCCCATGACGATCAGGTCTCCGTGGCCCAGGGGGTAGCGGTGGGATTCTCCGCCGCCGCGGGGGCGGAGGGCCAGGTGGCGTTGCGTGCCCACGGAGAGGATCGCGACCATGGTGTCTTCGGTGCTGCCGCGGCCCAGGTTGTCGCCGTGCCAGGCGACGCTGTCGCGGCCGTCGCGGTAGTAGCACAGGCCTGCGGTACGGAACGGTTCGCCCAGTTCGCCGGCGTAGTGCGCGGACAGCGCGGCCCTGGCCTCGTCCAGGATCGGGTGCGGCAGCGGCGCGTGTTCCGGGTAGAAGCTCAGCAGCCGGGGCACGGCGACGACCCGGTCGTACATCTTCCGCCGCTCGGCTTGCCAGGGGACCTCGGCGGCGAGCCTGCTGAACAGGTCGGCCGACCCGGCGAGCCAGCCCGGCAGGACGTCGACCCACGCGCCGTGGCTCAGCTCGATGCGCCGCGCCCCGGACAGCGGTCCCAGCGCGGTCGGCTCGCTTTCGCCGAACAGCGAGCCCTGAAGTGCGTGACTCATACCGTTCAGCGTACCCGAAACTCGAACGCCTGTTCGAGTGATTTCTACTCGGCCGGCTTCGGGTGGGCCACGACGACGAGCCGGTGCATGCGGGCGTCCGGAGAGCTTTCGTCGTGATAGCGCGATACGAGGGCGGTGACCACGGTGGTCAGCTCCTCGGTGAACGCCGCCCGCTCCCGCGCCGAGCGAAAGGAGATCTCCGTGTCGAGCGTGAGCGTCGACAGAGGCTTCCCCGCCCGCGCGGCCCGGCGGGCGAGGCCGGCGACCTCCCGCACCGTGCGGCCGGCGACCGCCAGCAGGTAGCCCACCGACAGCCGGTCGGGCTTCACCGCGGACTTCCCCGCTGCGCCGAGCGCGGCGGGGGAGACGAGGTACGACGCGGCGGTCGCGGCGAAGAGCCGTTCGGTGAGACCGCCCCACTGCCGCGTCCCGGCCGGCTCCACGAGACCGTGCGCTTCGAGCGCCCGCAGGTGGTAGTTCACCTTCTGCCGGGTCAGGCCGACGCGGCCGGCGAGCGCCGCGGCCGAGGCCGGTTCGGTGAGTGCCGCGAGCAGCCGCGCCCGGACCGGCTCCAGGGCGATCGCCGCCGTGGCCGGGTCCTCGATCACTTCGACGTCGCGCATGGTCCGAGCCAAGCAGTGACAAACATAGTCGTCAAGGGTTCGGGTGCACGGTCGCGGCTCCGGGTCCGGCAAAAACCTACCGCACCGCCTCGGAACCGACGACCGCGCCGCCGGGCGGGTCCGCCGCCCATTCGTCCGGAGAATCCCAGGCGGTCAGGTGTCTGCGGCTGGTGAACCGGCGGTGCTCGCCGGTCACCGGATCGTCGAACTCGAGCACCTTCGCCAGCAGCTGCAACGGTCTCGTGAAGTCGTCGAGCGGCTTTTCCCGCAACTGCGGGTAGAAGTCGTCGCCGAGGATCGGGATTCCCAGCCCGCTCAGGTGCAGGCGCAGCTGGTGCGTACGGCCGGTGGCCGGCAGCAGCCGGTACCGCCCGAGGTCGCCGCGGTGCTCCAGCAGCTCCACAGTGGACTCCGCGTTCGGCGGCCCGGGCACCTCGTGCGCGGCCAGCACGCCCCGCTCCTTGACGATCCGGCTGCGTACCGTACGCGGCAGTGAAAGCTCCGGATCGTACCGTGCGATCGCCTCGTATTCCTTGTGCACCAAGCGATCCCGGAACATCGTCTGGTACGCCCCGCGGTCCGCCGGGGTGATCACGAACAGCACCAGCCCGGCGGTCACCCGGTCCAGCCGGTGCGCGGGGGTCAGCTGGGGCAGCCCGAGCTCGCGGCGCAGCCGGACCAGCGCGGTCTCCAGTACGTGGCGGCCACGCGGGATGGTCGCGAGGAAATGCGGCTTGTCGGCCACGAGCAGGTGCTCGTCGCGGTACAGCACGGTCAGCTCGAACGGCACCGGTACCTCGTCGGGCAGGTCGCGGTGGAACCAGATGAACGTGCCCGGTTCGAACGGTGTGTCCACCCCCAGGGGCCCGTGCGCCCCGAAGATCCGCTCCTCACGCAGCATCTGCTCGATCCGCTCGGGATCGGCCCGGGGCAGCCGCTGCACGAGGTGCTCCAGCAGGCTGGTCCACGGGCCCTCGTCCGGCAGCCGCAGCCGCGCGGGTTCGAGGCCGTGCCGCGGCGGGATCGGGGGTGGGAGCTTGCGTCTCATCGGCTCCCGAGTCTAGTCGCCGGGCTGGTGCCGGTAGATCGCGATGTAGCGGGCCCTCGCCTCGGCGTCGGCCTCGTCGGCCTTCTCCCGGCGGATCCGCTTGCCGGTGCGGGGCGGGAAACCGTGCCGGGACAGCCGGTGGTCGATGCTCTCTTCCATGTACGCGCAGGAGTAGAAGTACGCCACCAGCGCGGCCATCAGCACGATCGCCAGGCGCAGCTGGATCGGCGCCGGCAGCAGCAGCCAGACCAGGCACAGCGGGACGATGCCGACGCTGCTGCGCAGCACGTGCCGCGCCTTCCAGTGCTTCGACGTGGTGTCGTGCAGCAGCCAGTCGTGGTAGCGCTCGGGCAGCCGCCCGCCGACCGCGTACCAGAACCAGCGCAGCACCCCGGGACGCTCCGTCATCCTGCCTCCTTCCGGCTGCCGTCGAGCGTACCCTAATGATTAGTGCACTAACTTTTAGTGTGGCGAAGGCCGCGGGCGGGCACGCTAGGGTGGCGTTCCGGTGGCAGGAGGGAGCACGGGTGGCCGAGATCGACCTGGGCGCGGACCCGCTGAAGCTCGACCGGCAGGTGTGCTTCGCCCTGTCCGTCGCCTCGCGCAGCGTGATCGCGATCTACCGTCCGCTGCTCGAACCATACGGGCTCACGCATCCGCAGTACCTGGTGATGCTGGCGCTGTGGGAGAAGGCGCCGCGTTCGGTGAAGGACCTCGGCAGCGCGCTGCGGCACGAGCCGGCCACGTTGTCCCCGTTGCTGAAACGGCTGGAGGCGATCGGGTACGTCACCCGCGGCCGCAGCCATGCCGACGAACGTCAGCTGACCGTGGACCTCACCGGCAAGGGACGCGCGTTGCGGGCCGAGGCCGAGAAGATCCCGTACCGCGTGGTGGAAACGCTGGGCATGGAGGTCGCCGAGCTGGAGGCGCTGCACGCCGCGCTCGGCCGGGTCATCGCGGCCACCGCCTGAGCGCCGCCGGGCATAGCCGGAGCCGGCCGGGTGTTGCGCCAGGGGAGCGGAAGGAGCACCGGGTGGGCGAAGAGGTGAAGATCCGGCTGGGGGTGGCCCCCGCACCGGGCACCGGACCGGCGCGGTTCGCGGAGTTGGCCGGCACGCTGGAGGAGGCGGGTGTCGACTCGCTGTGGCTGTCGGAACTGGTGTACGCGCCGGACGTGGACCCGATGATCGGGATGGCGCACGCGCTGGCGCGGACGAGCCGGCTCAAGGTCGGCACCGGGGTGGCGATCCTGCCGGGGCGGCATCCGGTGCTGGTCGCCAAGCAACTCGTGACGCTGGCCGGGCTCGCCCCGAAACGGGTGCTGCCGGTGTTCGGGTTGCGCCCGGCCCGCGCCGCGGAGGGCGCGCTCTTCCCGGTGCCGCGGGGCAGGCGCGCGGCGGTCTTCGACGAATCGCTGACCCTGCTGCGGTTGCTGCTCGACGGCGACGAGGTGGACTTCCACGGCGAGTTCTTCCAGGTCGAGGGCGCCACCGTCGGCCCGCGTCCGCCGAAGCGGCTCGACGTCTGGCTCGGTGGCGCGGCACCCGCGGCATTGCGCCGCGCCGGGCGGCTTTCCGACGGCTGGCTCGGCAGTTTCCTCCCGCCGGACCAGGCCCGGGCCGCGCGGATCGCGATCCAGCAGGCCGCGGACGAGGCCGACCGCGAGATCGAGGCCGACCACTTCGGCCTGAGCCTCGCCGTGGCCTTCGACGGTGACGTCCCGGACGAGCTGCGAGAGATGACCGCCCGCCGCAGCCCGGGGGTGCCGGTGACCGATGTCGTCGCGACGAGCTGGGCGGAGGCCCGCCGGCTGCTGGAGCAGCACATCGACGCCGGCCTGTCGAAATTCGTCCTCCGGCCGGTCGGCACCGGCGGCTACGCGGAGTTCCTCGACGGCTTTCGCCGGGAACTGATGCCGCTGCAGAACTGACGTCGCTCAGCCGGGGAAGGTCAGCTGCTCGGTCCGGCGCGGCATCAGGCCAAGCGCGAGCACACCGAGTGCCGCCACGCCCACGATCGCCAGGAAGACGTAATGCGTGGCGCCGGCCAGCGAATCCCGGACGTACGCGGCGGTCGCGGACTCCGTGGGGACGCCGCCGAGCACCTCGCTGGTCGCGTCGACACTCGCCGGCAAATGCCCGGCCACGTCCGCGGGCGGGTTCGCGAACCGGGACGCGAGCGTGGCGTTGGCGATCGCGCCGAACACCGCCGTGCCGACCGCGCTGCCCAGCGAACGGCTGAACATGGTGGTCGCGGTGACCACCCCTCGACGTTCCCAGCCGACCGTGGACTGCACCGCCACGACCGTCGGGCTGGACATCAGGCCCAGCCCGATGCCGAGCACGAACGCCGCCCCCGCGGCCGACCAGATCGACGACGCGGGGTCCAGCAGCGTGGTCAGCACCGCACCGGTCAGCGCGAAGCCACTTCCGATCAGTGCCGTGTCGCGGAAACCGATGCGGAGGTAGAGGCGCCCGGACACCGACGACGCGAGCGGCCAGCCGACGGTGAGCGCGGCCAGCGCGAAACCCGCGGTCAGCGCGCCGGTGCCGAGGACACCCTGGGCGAAGGTGGGCAGGAACGAGCTGAGCCCCAGTACGACCGCGCCGATCACGAGGGCGGCGAGGTTGCCGCCGACCAGTGTTCGCCGCGTGAACACCCACAGCGGCAGCACCGGTTCCGTGGCACGCCGTTCCACCACGACGAACGCGCCCAGCAGCAGCACCGCGGCGGCGAAGGCGGCGACGCTCGGCGCGGACGTCCAGCTCCACGCCACGCCGCCTTCCAGCAGCGCCAGGATCAGCAGCGTGCAGCCGAGCGTGAGCAACGCCGCGCCCGGGTAGTCGACGCGGTGGCGGGTGCGTCCGACCCGCTCGGTGAACCTGCGGTGCAGCATCCACGCGGCGAGCGCGCCCAGCGGCAGGTTGACGAAGAAGATCCAGCGCCAGCTGAGGTATTCGGAGAACACCCCGCCGAGCGCCGGGCCGACCACCGAGGCGACCGCCCACACCCCGGCGACGTAGCCCTGCACCCGGGCGCGCTCCTCGACGGTGTACAGGTCGCCGATCATCGTCATGCTGATCGGCTGCACGGCGCCGGCCCCGATGCCCTGCACGGCGCGGGCGGCGATCAGCACCGGCATGCTCCACGCGGCACCGCACAGCACCGAACCGGCGAGGAACACCGCGATGCCGCAGAACATCACCGGCCGCCGGCCCAGGACGTCGGCAAACTTCCCGTACAGCGGAACGGTGACCGCCTGGGTCAGCAGGTACACCGAGAACAGCCACGGGAACTGGGAGAAGCCGCCGAGGTCGCGGACCACCGAGGGCACCGCGGTGGCGATGATCGTGCTGTCCAGCGCGACCAGGCCGGTGCACAACATGACCGCGATGAGCACCGGACCGCGTTCGGACCGCAGGCCGACGGCACTCTTCGCGGCGGGCGGCGACGCGGCGTCCGGGGAGTCCATGCTTCGCGACAACTCCACCGGGTCCCCCGGCATTCCGCGGCCGGAGGAGATCGGCCGCCCGTCATGATGGGGGAATGGACACGTGGGTGCGGCCGATCCGCCGGGGATGGGTGGTGCGCGGCCAGGTGCCGGGCCCGGACGTCGACGAATTCGCCGAACCGGACGCGGTGACCGCGGCGCTCGCCTCCCCGGCCGCGGCCGGGGACACGCTGCTGGCCGCACAGCACCCGGCGCGGACTCCCACCGCGCTGGCCGCGGGGCTGGACCTGGCGGCGGCCTTGCCGGCGGCGAGGGCGACGCTCGCGCGGCTGCGTGCCCGGCACTACCGCGCGCTGCGCGAATTCGTGACGGCGTACCGGATCGACGGCACCGTGTCCGGGGTGCTGTGCCTGGTCGACGCCGGCGGCCTCACCGCGGGCGACGCGCACGTGTGGCACACCGAGGAGGTCTACCCCGAGGTCGTCGCGGAGCGCGCGGCGGTGCTCACCGGACTGGGCTGCGCGACGAGCGCCGCCCTGCTGGTACCGGTGGACGAGGGCGCCCGGCTCACCGAGGCGGTCGAAGCCGCCCGCACCGGCCGTCCCGACGTGTCCACTGTGGATCATGCCGGGCGGGTGCACGAACTGTGGGTGGTGCCGTCCGGAACCGTGCAGGAACGCTTGCTGCGCGCCGCTTCCGCAGCGGACCTCCTGGTCGCCGACGGCAACCACCGGGTGGCCGCGGCAGCGGCCACCGGCTCCCTGCTCGCCCTGATCACCGCGGGCCCGCCGCTCGAGATCGGCGCGATCCACCGCGTCCTCACCGGTACCGGGCTCACCGCGGACCGGCTGGCCACCGCGTGGCGCGCGGCCGGGCTGGCGGTCACGCCGGCCGCGGACCCGACCCCGCCGGCCGCTCCCGGCGCCGCGGTCGTGCTCGCCGGCGGGACGGCACTGCACGTCCGGCTCCCGGCGGACGACCCGCTGTCGATCGACCACGAGGTGGTCGAACGGGTCCTGGTCGCCGGGGCGCTGGGCGTGGCACCGGACGGCCCGCACCTGCGCCCGCTGCTCCCGGGCCGTCCGGTACCCCCGGAGGCCGACGCGGTGGTGCAGCTGGCGCCGGTGCCGTTCGAGACGGTCCGCGCGGTGCACGCAGCCGGGCGGCGGATGCCCCGCAAGGCCACGTATTTCACCCCGAAACCCCGCGGTGGCCTGGTGCTGGCCGAGCCGGCCGCACCACCGCCGGAGTGAAAACGCTGCAGGTCAGCACCCATTCGGCCTAGGATCTGCTGGGTGGAGCTGCCCGTGATGCCGCCAGTGCGGCCGATGCTCGCCAAGCCCCTGCGCGAAGTGCCGCGCACCGGTGGGCTGTGCTACGAACCCAAATGGGACGGGTTCCGCTGCGTGGTGTTCCGCGACGGCGACGAGGTCGAGCTCGGTTCGCGCAACGACCGGCCGCTCACCCGGTACTTCCCGGAACTCGTCGACCTGCTGCGCGCGGCGCTGCCGCCGCGGTGCGTCGTCGACGGGGAGATCGTGCTGGTCACCCAGCGCGGCCTGGATTTCGGGGCACTGCAGCTGCGGCTGCACCCCGCGGCCAGCAGGGTGCGCAAGCTCGCCGCCGAGACCCCGGCCAGCTTCGTCGCGTTCGACCTGCTCGCGCTCGGCGAGCAGGACCTGACCGGGGAACCGTTCGCGCGGCGCCGGGAGCTGCTGGAGGACTTCCTCGGCACCGCGCCCGGCGGCGGGCTCCAGCGGGTGCACCTGACCCCGCTCACCACCGACCCGGACGTCGCACAGGACTGGTTCACCCGCTTCGAGGGTGCCGGATTCGACGGGGTGATGGCCAAACCCGCCGACCAGCCCTACGAACAGGACCGGCGGGTGATGTGGAAGGTCAAACACGAACGCACCGCGGACTGCGTCGTCGCCGGCTTCCGCTGGCACAAGGACGGCCAGGGCGTCGGATCGCTCCTGCTCGGGCTGTACGACGAGACCGGGACACTGCACCACGTCGGCGTCGCGAGCAGCTTCACCAAGGCTCGGCGCGGCGAGTTGGTCGAGGAACTGGCGCCGTGGCGGGAAAACGCGCTCGAAGGGCATCCGTGGCGCAGCTGGGCGGAATGGGAAGCCGCCTCCGCGGGAAAGAGCACGTCGGCGGAATGGGAAGCCGCCTCCGCGGGAAAAAGCACGTCGGCGGAACAGAAAGCCGCCTCCGCGGGAAAGAGCACGTCGGCGGAATGGGAAGCCGCCTCCGCGGGAGGGAACACGGGGCGGGAAAACACGCGGCGGCCGGGTGCGAACAGCCGGTGGGCGCCGGACAAGGATCTGTCCTGGGAGCCACTGCGCCCGGAACGGGTCGCGGAGGTGCGCTACGAACACCTGCAGGGCGACCGCTTCCGGCACGGCGGTCGGCTGGTCCGGTTCCGGCCCGATCGCGAACCGCGGTCGTGCACCTACGCGCAGCTGGAGGAGGCACCGCCGGCCGAGCTGACGGATCTGTTCGGCGAAGCACGGTGACCCCGGCGAGCGGCGTGACGCTCGACCTCGACGGGACCGAGCTGACCATTTCCAGCCCCGGCAAGGTCTATTTTCCCGAACGCGGGGAGACGAAGCTGGATCTCGTCCGCTACTACCAGGCCGTGTCCGGGCCGTTGCTCGACCGGCTCGGCGGCCGTCCCCTGCTGCTGGAGCGCTATCCCGACGGCGCGGGCGGGAAATCCTGGTTCCAGAAACGCGTCCCGAAGACGGCACCGCCCTGGCTCACCACCACCGTCGTGTCCACGCCGAACGGCACCACGAGCGACGCACTGGTCGCGGTGGACCTCGCGCACGTGCTGTGGGCGGTCAACCAGGGCTGCCTCGGCTTCCACGTGTGGCCGAACCGGGCGGACTCCCTCGCCATCGCCGACGAACTGCGGATCGACCTCGACCCCTCACCCGGCATCGGATTCGACCAGCTGCGCGAGGCCGCGGTGCTGGCGCGGGAGTTCCTCACCGGGCTGGGTATCGAGGCGCAGGTCAAGACCTCCGGCTCCCGTGGCCTGCACCTGTACGCGATCCTCGAACCCCGGTGGGACGGTTACCAGGTCCGGGCCGCAGCCGTCGCGCTCGCGCGGGCGCTGGAGCGGCGGCACCCGGAGCTGATCACCGCCCAGTGGTGGAAGGAGGAGCGCGGCAGCCGGGTTTTCGTGGACTTCAACCAGAACGCGCCGCACAAGACTGTCTTCGGTGCCTGGTGCGTGCGGCCCCGCGTGGGTGGCCAGGTGTCCACGCCCATCGGCTGGGACGAACTTGCCACCGTCGAACCGGACACGCTGACGCTCGCCACCGTTCCCGCGCGGCTCGCCGACCGCGGCGACCCGTGGGCAGGCGCGAACGACCGCCCGCAGTCCCTGGAGCCGCTGCTGGAGATGTCTCGTTCGGACCTGGCGAACGGCCTGATGGACGCCCCGTGGCCGCCGGTCTACCCGAAGATGCCGAACGAACCGCCCCGCGTCGCACCGAGCCGGGCGAAGAAGACCTGAGCCGCCTGGGAAGTCTTCGCGGACTGGGTGTTGTTCAGCCCAGCGGCAGGTCGAAGGCCAACTGCTCCAGTCCACCTGCCGGCCCGGGCGAGCCTGCCAGCGTGGCCGCGCAGTGCGGGCACGGGCTGATGTGCCCGGTCCCCGGCGCGGTCAGGTCGATCGGCGTCCAGCTGCGCGAATCCCTTTCCCCGCACGCGGAACGGCGATAACGCAGGTCGTCGGACCGGGTCATCAGGTGCGCCACCGGATGCTCGTCGGGCAGTGCGCCGACGAGGTACCACCGGGCCGTGCTCGTCTCCACCATGGAACTGCCCTCCTGGGAGGCCGGTTCGAGCTGTACACGCGCGACCCATCGTGCGCCGTCGGCTGTGGACAGTGGCGCGTTTGCGGTTGTTCGGCGTGGCGTACTCGCCCGGGATCAGTCGTCGGCGACCGGTTCGTCGAGGTAGCGGAGGATTCGCAGGAGGCCGCGTTCGTCCGGGACGCTGTCGTCCGCGACGCAGTCCTCGAGCCGCCGGAGCACCGCGGCACGGTCGATGCCCGCGCCGATCAGGACCAGTTCGGTCCGCCGCGGCCCGGTGGGCCAGGCGGAGCGGTCGAGCTGCACGAAGGCACCGACGGTGTGCAGGCCGAAGCGCGACCGGGCGTCGGCCGAACCCAGGTCCAGCTGCCCCTTCACGCGGTACAAACCGGGCGGGCGCTGTTCCAGGAACTCCAGGAAACGTCGCGGAGACAAGGGGCGTTCGGCGGTGAACGTGACACTGTCGTACTGCGCGTGCAAGTGCTGCGAATGGTCCTCGTCGCCGCGCAGATCATCGAAGGACAGCTGCCCGTAGCGTTCCCGCGGACGCGGCTCGAAGAACAGCTGCGGGTCCACGCGACCGTGGTCGGTCACGAGCAGCGGGACGCCTGGCGCGAATTCCTCGACCACACCGCGCACCTTGGCCAGCGCGTCCGGGTCCACCCGGTCGGCCTTGTTGAGGATGACCAGGTCGGCGATGCGCAGATGCTCGGTGAGCTCCGGATGCCGGGCCCGAGACGACTCGAACTCCGCGGCGTCGACCACTTCGGCGAGGCCGCCGTAGCGGATGTCCGGGTCCTCGCTGGCGATCATCAGCCGCAGCAGGTCACGGGGTTCGGCGATCCCGCTCGCCTCGACCACGATCACGTCGATGCCGGACTCGGGACGGGAAAGCCGGCCGAGCATGGCGTCCAGTCCGCTGGCGTCGACCGCGCAGCACAGGCAGCCGTTGCCCAGCGACACCATCGTGTCGACTTGGCCCGCCACCGCGAGCGCGTCGACGTTCACGCTGCCGAAGTCGTTGACCACCACCCCGACGCGGGCACCGTGGCGGTTGGCGAGCAGGTGGTTGAGCAGCGTCGTCTTGCCCGAGCCCAGGAATCCCGTGACGAGCACCACCGGAATCCGCCGCCTGCTCATCGGTTCCTCCTCGTGGTCGCTGCCCGACCTTATCGCCCGCTCGTCCGGCGGTACGGCGCGCGGCGGGTGACGGCGGGCCCGGCTCTGCCCCGGTTCGCCCGTTTTGCTTGGTATGACACGCTTTTTCCGCTGCGGGACGGCTGTTGCCGATCGGCCCGGGCAGGTGTAGACCGAGCCGGTGACTGAAAGTGCTGCCGCCGCGCCGGACAAGCGCAAGCTCACCGCGGACCAGCGGAACTCCTTCCTCGCCGCCTGGCTCGGCTGGAGCATGGACGCGTTCGACTACTTCCTCGTCGTGTTCGTGCTCGCCGACATCGACAAGGACGCCTCGTTCGGTGCGACCGCCACCCAGCTGGCCTTCATCACCACCGCGACGCTGGTGATGCGCCCGGTCGGCGCGCTGCTGTTCGGGCTCTGGGCCGACCGGGTGGGCCGGCGGATCCCGCTGATGGTGGACGTGCTGCTGTACTCCGTGGCCGGGGTGCTGTGCGCGGTGGCGCCGAACTTCACCGTGCTGCTGATCCTGCGGTTCGTGTACGGCATCGGGATGGGCGGCGAGTGGGGTCTCGGTGCCGCGCTCGCGATGGAGAAGATTCCGGTGCAGCGGCGCGGGTTCTTCTCCGGTCTACTGCAGGCCGGGTACTCCGCGGGGTACCTCTTCGCGGCGCTGGCCTACCTGCTGTTCCACACCGCGTTCGGGCTGGGCTGGCGGTGGCTGTTCGTGCTGAGCGTGATCCCGGCGCTGATCAGCCTGCTGATCCGGGCGCGGGTGCGGGAATCGGAGGTCTGGGAGTCGACGCGGGAGAAGATGCGCGTCACCCGGACCTCGGTGCGCGACGTGCTGCTCAACCCGAAGGTGATCCGCCGGTTCGTCTACCTGATCCTGCTGATGACCGCGTTCAACTGGATGAGCCACGGCACCCAGGACCTGTACCCGACCTTCCTCAAGGCGACCGAGCACGGCGGTGCCGGGCTGAGTGCGGCCACGAGCACCTGGATCGCGGTGATCTACAACGTCGGCGCGATCGTCGGCGGCCTGCTGTTCGGCTCGCTGTCGGAACGGTTCGGCCGGCGGATGACCATCGTCGGCGCGGCCGTGCTGGGCCTGCCGGTCATCCCGATCTTCGCCTTCGACCACGGCGCGGGGCTGCTCGTGCTCGGCTCGTTCCTGATGCAGGTCATGGTGCAGGGTGCCTGGGGCGTGATCCCGGCGCACCTGACGGAGATGTCGCCGGACGCGATCCGCGGCTTCTTCCCCGGCGTGACCTACCAGCTGGGCAACCTGCTCGCCGCGCTCAACCTGCCGATCCAGGAGAGCATCGCGCAGTCGCAGGGCTACACCGCGGCGTTGCTGTGGACGGTCATCCCGGTGCTGATCGCGGTCGCCGTGCTCACCGCCGTGGGCAAGGAGGCCAAGTCGATCCACTTCGGCGGTGAAGGCGCGACAGCGGCCCCCGCGGGCACCTCCGGCAGCTGAAGTTTCCCACCCCCAGGTCGTCGACCTGGGGGTTTGCTGTCGAGTCATCGGCGATATATCGCAGTCATGTCGGCGATACAGCTGCGATAGGAGACGAGATGACCAGGACGGCGGGCGGAGATCATCTGTTCGGCGGCTTCGGCGGGCCGGAGCGGGGACACGGGTTCGGATTCACCGGGCGCGGGCGACGCGAGGGGTTGCCCGGGTACGGCGACCGTGGTGGGCACAGTGGGTTCGCCGGCCCCTGGCGGCACGGGGGGCGGTTCGGCAACCAGGATGAGCGGGACGCGCACGGCGGGCATCCGGGGTTCGGTGGGCATCGGGGCTTTGGCGGGCATCCCGGGTTCGATGGGCATCCGGGCTTCGAGCGGCACGGGCACTTCGGTTTCGGACCGCATGAGGGGCGCAGCGGGTTCGAGCCGTTCGGCGGGTTCGGTGGTCCTGCCGGGCCGGCGGAGCATCCCGGGTTCGGTGGGCACGGGGGATCCCGGCGTCCGGACGTGGGGGAGTATCCGGGCGACGGCGGCGATTCCGGCGAAGTGCCCTTCGCTCCCGAGGCGCGCGGGCCCGAGTGGTTTCCGCCGGTGCCGCCGCCCCCGCCTCCGTTGCCGCCCCTGCCTCCGGGGGCGGGGCGGGGATTCCCCGGGTTCCCCGGCGGGCCGGGTGGCGGGTTCTTCGGACGGGGTGGTCCGCGCGGTGGCCGGGCACCGGCGCGGCCGGTGCGGCCCGCGGTGCTCGCGCTGCTCGCGGAGGAGCCGCGGCACGGGTACCAGCTGATGCAGGAGATCCGCCGCCGTACCGGCGACGAGTGGCGGCCGAGCCCGGGCTCGATCTACCCGATCCTGCAGCAACTGGAGGACGAGGGCCTGGTGCGGACCGCGGAGGTCGGCGGCCGCCGGGTCGCGCACCTCACCGAGACGGGACGTGAGCACGTCGCCGGGCGGGAGGAGGAATTCGCCGCGCTGTGGGAATCCCGCGCTGCCGAGGACGAGCCGGGTGCGGACCGGTTCGCCGCGGCCTACCGCCAGGTCGGCGAGGTGGCCGGCGCGGCGATGCAGGTCGCGCAGGCCGGAACGGAATCCCAGCTGGGCGAAATGCGCAAGATCCTGCGCGAGACCCGCCGCAGGCTCTACGCCCTGCTCGCCGAAGAGGAAACCGAGGACGACGACGAAGGCCACGAGTGACCCCCGGTGGGCGGGTCCGAGGTGGACCCGCCCACCGGTCGGACTGGCCGCCGGTCGGACTGGCCGCCGGTCGGACCGATCGGAGTGGGTGGACTCGTCGGCTGGTCGACCGGCGCGGTAGGGCTGATCAGGCGGGAATGCAGTGGGTGGGGTGAGCCGGTTGCGTGCGGCATGCCGGTCGGAGTGGGATAGCTGGCCGGGCGGGTCGAACCGGCCGGGTGGATGAGCCGATGGCCGGGGCATGCCGGTCGACCGGGCCGGGGCCCGGGGAGGCCGGCCGTGCGGGCCGGTGGGCTGTAGCTTCGGTTCCGGCAGGCATCCCGCATCGTTGGAGGACTGGTGGAGATCACCGACATCACGGTGGACCGGCTGCGGTTGCCGCTCGATCCGCCGTTGCGTGCTGCGTGGGATCCGGTGCCTCGGCGGCACTTCGACGCGACCGTTGTGCGGGTGCGCACCGACGCCGGGGTCACCGGGATCGGCTCGGGCGACACCATGGCCGGCTTCGACGCGGTGAAGCACCTGTTCGTCGGCCAGGACCCGCTCGACATCGTGCGGCACGTGAAAGCCATCGAGACGGCCAATTTCCACGGCGGCAGCTACTGGCCGCTCGAAGCCGCGCTGTGGGACCTGATCGGCAAGGTGGCCGGGCTGCCGGTGGCCACGCTGTTCGGCAACGCGGCCCGGGCACTGCCCGCCTACGCGTCCACCGCGGAGCTGAAGCCGCCCGCGGAACGCGTCGAAACCGCTTTCGCCGCCAGGGAAGCCGGTTTCCGCGCGATGAAAATCCGGATCGACCGCTCTCGTGTGGATGAAGGTGTCGAGACCGTGCGCGCGGTACGCGAGGCGCTGGGGCCGGACTTCGAGATCATGGTCGACCTCAACCAGTCCTGGCGGATGGCCGGCGACACCGCGGACGCCACCGATCTGGCCGCGACCCGGAAACTGGTGCGCCGGCTGGCCGAACTCGACGTGTACTGGGTCGAAGAACCCTTGCCCTACGCCGACCTCGACGGATTCCGGACGCTGCGCGCGGACAACCCCGGCGTGCGCATCGCGGCCGGGGAAATGCACCATTCGGTGCCGGAACTGCTGCGGTACCTCGACGAGGACGTGCTCGACGTGTACCAGATGGACGTGGTGCTCTCGATCGGCCTGCACCGTGCCCGCACACTGGGCGAGCTGGCGCGGCTCCGGCACCGCGCGTTCACCCCGCACAGCTGGACCAACGGCATCGGCCTGCTCGCGAACCTGGCCGTCGCCGCCGGAGTCGGGGGCGGCCCGTACTTCGAGTTCCCCTACGATCCGCCCGGCTGGAGTCCGGAACGCCGCGATTTCCTGCTCACCGAGCCGGTCACGATCACCCCGGACGGCGAGGTGGCGGTACCCGAGCGGCCCGGCCTCGGCTTCGACCTGGACGAGGACGCCGTCCGCCGCCTGCGACTCTGACCGGCCATGCCGGGCCGAAGCCCGGGAACACCTCCGTCAGAGAACCGGAATCCCTGACGGAGGCGTTCCCGGCAGCGCGCGGCTCAGCGCTTCAGGCCGTGCTCGATCGCCTCGACGATCCGCGGGCGCAGCTGCGCCACGCTCACGATCGCGTCCACGGAACCGACCTGCACCGCGCGCTCGATGCTGTGCACACGGTCGAATTCCGTGGCCACCTCACCCAGCTTCTCCGCCCGGACGGCCGCACGGACCTCCGCCAGCTCGGCCGCCCGCGCGGCGCGCTCGGCGCCGGCCGCCTCGCCGGCGAGGGTCTGCAGCGCAGTCACCCGCGGGTCGTTCGCGGTCCGCGTGTTCACCTCACCGGCGAACACCACCGCGGCGGCAGGGGCACCGCCGAGCACCGACGCGAACGAGCCTTCCAGGGCCAGCACGGTCATGTTCGGGTTCAGCGCCTTGGAGAACACCACGAACGCCCCGCCGTGGTAACGGGAGATCACGGTGAACACGATCGGGCCGTCGAAGTTGACGATCGCACGGCCGATTTCCGCGCCGTACTCCAGCTGCAGCTTCCGCAACGACTCCGGCGAGCCGTCGAAGCCGGACAGGTTGGCCAGCACCACGAGCGGCCGGTTGCCGCTGGCCGCGTTGATCGCGCGGGCCACCTTCTTCGACGACCGCGGGAACAAGGTGCCCGCGGTGTAGGTGTCCGGCCCGTCGTTCGGCGGGAATCCGCGCCGCGGCACCGCACGCGACTCGATGCCGACCAGGCACACCGGACGTCCGCCGATGTGCACGTCCTGCACCGCCGCGGTGTCCGCGTCCGCCATGCCCGCCCAGCGTTCCAGCACCGGATGGTCCTGATCGGACAGTGCGCGCATCACGGTGCGGATGTCGAAGGGCTTCTTGCGGTCCGGGTTGTGCTCGGCGGAGAAGATCTCGCCCACGCGCGAGAAGTCGCTGCCGACGATCGCGTGCGGATAGTCCGACATGTCCCGGGTCACCGGGTCGCTCGTGGTGGCCTGGCGGGGACCGGGCTCACCCGGCACCACGTAGGCGTGGTCGTAGTGCGCCATCAGCACGTCCCGCGCCCCGGCCAGGTTCGGCGCCCAGTACTGCGCCTGCCCGTTCGGGCCCATCACGCGGTCGTAGCCGCCGATGCCGAAGTTGTCCTCCGCCGACACGCCACCGGAGAAGTCGAGTGACTGCTTCCCGGTCAGCACCATCGCCGAATCCGGCGTCATCACCAGAATGCCCTTGGTGTGCATGAGCATCGTGGCCTCGGCGTTCCAGTACGGCTGCCCGCCCACGGTGATGCCGGCGACGACGATGTTGATCTCCCCGCCGTCCTGGGTGAACTCGACGATCCGCTTGAGCGCCGCGGCGATCCAGTCCATGTTCTCCACCCCGGAGTCCATGGAGATCTTCGCCCCGGCGGACAGCGCGAACCATTCGACCGGAATCCGCAGCCGCTGAGCCAGGTCCAGCGCACCGATGATGCGCGCGCACTCCGGTTCGGCGAGCGCGCCCAGCGACTTCGTCGGGTCGCCCAGCAGCACCACGCGCTGCACTCCCTCGGGCACCCGCGTGGTCGGCGTGCTCACCAGCCCTGCGACGATACCGGCCGTGTTGTGGCCCTTCGGCCGATCCACCGGCACCAGCGCGCCGTGCTCGTCGAGGTCGTGCTCGGTGAAACTGCCCGCTCCGGCCAGCAGGTCGGTCAGCTCGTACGGGTACACGGTGTCCCGCCGCGCCGCCCGCAGCACCTTCTGCCGGTAGTCGTCCAGCGGCTGCACCGGCGTGCTGTCCGGGACGCCGATGCCGAGCCGCACGCCTGCGCCGACCTCGTTGCGGATCGTCACCGCGACGTCGGCCAGCTCGCCGGTCTCCGGATTCCGCCGCCGCGCCAGGAACTGGATCTCCTCCAGCCCGGCACCGGCGGTGGTCGGCAGCACCCGCTCGGCGAGCAGGTTCAGCTCGGCGGCGGTCAGCTCGCTCGGCGGCCACACGTAGATGACGATCCGGTTGGTGTCGAAGCGTTTCCGGGCCGGCCGCTGGGCCTGCACGGAGCGGATCGCGGTGAGGCACGCGGCGAGGGTGTCCTCGGTCGCGGGCAGTGACACGAGCCGCCCGTCCGCCTCGCGCAGCGGAGTCAGGTCACGCACCTGCGCCATCGCGACGAGCCGCTCGTCGGCAGGGTTGGCCCGTGCCACGCAGTTGAACAGGTACACCTCCTCGTCCGCGGACGGCAGCCGGGTGAGGTCGAACTCCTGCAGCCGCTCCAGCTGCATGCGCTCGGCCACCCGCGGATGCAGCCCGCGGATCAGCCGGTCCTCGCCGAACGCGGTCCCGTCCCCGGTGCGGCGGAAGGTGAAGTGGTGGTGCATCACCGCACCACCCCCGCCGGCGACGGTGGTGGTGATCCGGTTCAGGTGTGCTGGCAGCGCCTGCGCCGCCAGCACTTCTTCCAGCCGGCCCGCCATCGCGTCGGTGTCCGGCTGGTCGGACCAGGTCAGGTAGATGTCGGCGACCGCGGGGCCGCTCGCGTCGGCGGACAGCTCGGCCAGGGCACGGACCGCGTCCGGCAGCTGTGGGAAGTCCACCGCGGTGGTGAGCACCCGCGCCGGCTCCGCGTGCTCGGCGGTGACGAACACACACCCGGCCACGGCGCGGGTGCGCACCTCGGACAGGCTCCGGTTGCCGTAGTAGCGCCGGGTCAGCACTTCCAGCAGCGGCGCCGGATCGGCGCCGGCACGGCCGATGCGCTGGCCGAGCAGCCGCACCAGCGGTTCCGAACTGGACACCATGGTGGCGATCCGCTCCGGGCGGTCGGCCGCCTCCGGGTTCCGGTCGAGGTAGCGCAGGTGATTCCGCACGTCGGCGTACACCTCCGCACGGGCGCGGCGCAGCAGAGGCTGGGCGAACCAGTGGAACACCACGCCGCGCGCGAGGTCGCTGACCGCAGGAAAACGCAGCTGCGTGGCGGCGACCAGGTGCTCCAGCGCGAGCCCTGCCTCCTCGCGCAGCTCACCGGCCGGCGGCGCCTGCGCCAGCCATTCGCGCAGCAGCGCGGACACGATCGCGATGTCCGAGGCCGCCCGCTGCTGGGCCAGGAAGATGCGGAAGACCGCCTCCTCCAGCTCCGGCGTGCGCTCCAGTTCGCCGACGCCGTAGTGCCCGAGCACCCGGCGCAGCCGTGACTGGAACTTCTCCGGCAGCCCGGCCCGCTCCACGTCGAGGCTCTGCAGGTAGGTGTGGAAGTACTCGCGCGAGCTGTGCACGTGGCCCGTCGCGCTCAGGTCGTCCGCCGCCGGTTTGGCGCGGCTCAGCTCGGAAAGGTCGGCGAACACGCGCAGCAGCGCGACCTCGTCGGCGACCGGGCGGCCGGCGGCGAGCTCGGCCCGCGCGGTGAGGTAACCGGTGAGCGCCCGGCCCTCGTCGAGCGGATCCGCGTCGAAACCGAGCAGCAGGCCGGAAAGTTCCTGCAGACCACGTTCGGCTCGTGCGGCCGCGGTGATCCCGGCCGGCTCGGCAGGAAGGTCGATCTCCGCGACCTGCGCCGTCTCGGCGGTCTCGGCGACGGTTTCGTCGGCGAGCGGTTCGAGCCGCAGCAGCGGGGCACCGGTCTCCACCTGGCTGCCCACCGACACCGGCAGTTCCTTGACCCGGGCACGGAACGGCGCGCGCAGCACCGTCTCCATCTTCATGCTTTCCAGCACCAGGACCGGGCTGCCGGAGTCGACCTCGTCGCCCACCGCGAGCGGCGTCGCGACCACCAGCGCGGGTGCCGGGGACCGGACCACGCCGCCCTCGTCGAGGCTGACGCGGTGCGTCACGCCGTCGACCTCCACCAGGTGGGTCGGTCCGTGCGTGCCGGTGACGAGCCGGAACCGCGTGCCGTTGACGGTGATCTGGCCGCTGTGCTCGTCGAACCGCTCGAGCTCGACATCCGCCGCGTGCACTTCGCCGCCACCGCTGAGGCCCACCCGGAACCACTGGGGACCGGTGCGCGCGACGGTGACCCGGTAGGAGACCCCGCGCAGCTTGAGATCCAGCGGACGGCCGCTCTCGTGACGCACCTGGGGGCGGCCGCCGCGCGCGGTGGACAGCAGCCGCTGCCGGGCGGCCTCCTCCTCGTCCTCGTACGCTTCGATCGCAGCGGCGGCGAGCGCCACCGAGGAGTGCCGGGTGGTGACGAGCCCGCCTTCGGCGCGGACCCGGTCGATCCAGCCGGTGTCCGCGCTCGCGTCGATCACGTCGGGCTGGTCGAGCAGATCGAGCACGAAACTCTTGTTGGTGGCGCCGCCCTCGATGAGCACGGAGGTCTCGCGCATCGCTCGGCGCAGCCGTGCCAGCGCCTGGTCCCGGTCGCGGCCATAGGCGATGATCTTGGCGATCATCGAATCGAAGTCGGCCGGGATGGTGTCGCCCTCGCTCACCCCGGTGTCCACCCGGATGCCTGGGCCCGCGGGCAGCAGCAGTCGCGCGATCCGGCCCGGCGACGGTGCGAAGTCGCGGTCCGGGTCCTCGGCGTTGAGCCGCGCCTCCACCGCGTGCCCGGACTCGGCGGGCTGCGGGCCGGTCAGCTTCCCGCCGCCGGCGACGTGCAGCTGCAGCCGCACGAGGTCGGTGCCGGTGGTGATCTCGGTGATCGGGTGCTCCACCTGGAGCCGGGTGTTCACCTCGAGGAAGGCGAACAGCTTCTCGCCCGGGTGGTAGAGGAACTCCACGGTGCAAGCGCCGCGGTAGCCGACCGCGACCGCGAGCCGCTCGGCGGACGCCTTCAGCTCCGCGGTCTGCTCCGGCGCGAGCACCGGTGACGAGGACTCCTCGATGATCTTCTGGTTGCGGCGCTGCACCGAGCAGTCGCGCACGCCGAGCGCCCACGCCGTGTCACCGTCGGAGATCACCTGGACCTCGACGTGCCGCGCGCCGGTGACGAGCCGCTCCAGGAACACCACGCCGCTGCCGAACGCGCGCAGCGCTTCCTGGCTGGTGCGCTCGTAGGCCTCGGCCAGCTCGTCGCCCGAGGACACCTTGCGGATGCCGCGCCCGCCGCCGCCCGCGGTGGCCTTCAGCATCAGCGGATAGCCGATCTGCTCGCCCGCGCTCAGCGCGTGCTCGAGCGTGGCGACCTCACCGCGGCTCCACGGCGCGACCGGCACGCCGACCTCCTCGGCGATCAGCTTGGCACCGATCTTGTCGCCGAGCTTGCGCATGGCCTCCGCGCTCGGCCCGACGAAGGTGACACCGATCTTGTCGCACAGCTGCGCGAACGCCGGATCCTCGGCGACGAAACCCCAGCCGACCCACGCCGCGTCGGCCCCGGTCTCGACCAGCGCCGTCTCCAGCACGGCCAGGTCGAGGTACGGACGCGCGGACGCGGGCCCGAGCGAGTAGGCGACGTCCGCCTCGCGCACGAACGTGGCGGTGGCGTCCGCGTCGGTGTAGAGCGCGATCGTCTCGATCCGCTCACCGGTCTCCGCGGAGAGATCCCGGACCGCGTGGATCAGCCGCATCGCGGCCTCCCCGCGATTGACGATGGCGACACGACTGAACACGGACTGAGCCTCCTCATGACCCCGGAAATGACCCCGGACACCTCGCGCAGCAGGCGGCTTCCGGCTCGCCGGGACGCCGCCTGTCCTCGTCCTACACCCTGCTCCTCGAAGCTCCTTCGACCCAATGGCGTGGATGGCGCATGCCGGACCCGCCGGATTGTAGGAACCCGCCAAAAAGCACCACGAACACCGGGTCGCAGCCGCGTTTCACGCGAGGTATGCCACAAATCACGCCACCGCTGTCCACGCGGGAACGAACACGTGGCCACCGGTCGAACCCCCGGTGACCGGCTGTCTCCGGACGCTCCGCCGGCCCTTGCGCGCGTACGCGGCTGCTGGACCGTTGCCGGCCCGGACATCCGGCCGGCACCTCGATCCTGGGCCATCCCGGACTGGCATGGGGCAAGAACGCGGCACGGCGGCGGCCGTGGCGTGTGCTCCGGTGCGGATCCGGTCGTCTCCGGCCGGAAGCCCCGCGGTGCGGAAGATCGCGGTGCGGAAGCCAGCGATGGCGGAAACCCGCAGTGCCGAACTGCTTGTGAGCCTTGACACACTCAGGGTCCACCCCTACGTTACGGCGGTAATCGATTTCCCGACGCGGGCAGGGCCGAGAGGGTGGGTCATGGGCGACGGCGGCGTGCTGGTCGAACTGGCCGGCGTCGGGAAGACCTACGGCGGGGTGCGTGCACTGCGCTCGGTGGATTTCACCGTGCGTGAGGGGGAGGTGCACGCTCTCCTCGGGGAGAACGGGGCCGGCAAGTCGACCCTGCTGAAAATCCTTTCCGGGGAGGTCGCGGCCGGGGCCGGGGTGGTCCGGATCGGCGGGCAGCCGGTCCGGTTCTCCCGGCCCGCGGACGCGCGCCGCGCCGGGGTCGCGATGATCCACCAGGAACTCGACCTGGTGCCGGCGCTTTCGGTGGCGGAGAACGTGTTCCTCGGCCGGGAGCCGCACACCCGCCGGGGCACGGTGGACCGGCGGCGGATGGTCGAGCGGACCCGCGAGGTGCTCGCCCGCTGCGGGGTGGACCTCGATCCGCGGATCCGGGTGGAGCGGTTGCGCACCGGCGAACAGCAGCTGGTCACGATCGCCAAGGCGCTTTCGCTGCGGGCCCGCATCCTGCTCATGGACGAACCCACGTCGGCGCTCTCACCGCCCGAGGTGGAGCGGCTGTTCACCGTGGTCGGGCAGTTGCGCGGGGATGGGGCCGCGATCGTCTACGTGTCGCACCGGATGGACGAGATCGGCCGCGTCGCCGACCGGGCCACGGTGCTGCGCAACGGCGAGGTGGTCGCCGCGTTCGCCGCCAGGGACCTGAGCGCGGAGCGGGCCGCGGAGGCGATGGTGGGCCGCCCGGTGGAGCAGCTGTTCCGCGTGGCCGGGGCTTCCGGCGCGGGGGAGGACGACGTGCTGCGGGTCGAGGACCTGGCGGTGCGGCCGCGGCCGGGACGGCGGGAGCCGGACGGGATCAGTCTCACCGTGCGGGCCGGCGAGATCGTCGGTCTGGCCGGGTTGCTCGGCGCGGGGCGCACGGAACTGCTGGAAGCACTCTACGGGGCGTCCGGGGCGGTTCCGGTGCGCGGACGGATCCGCGTGCGCGGCAAGGAGTTCCGGCCGCGGTCGCCGCGCCGTTCGCTGCGCGCCGGCATCGCCTTCGTTCCCGAGGACCGGCGGATCTCCGGACTGGCGCTGGAGCATTCGGTGGTGGCCGGCACGGTCTTGTCCATTGTGGACCGTCTGGCGCGGTTCGGGGTGGTCTCCGCCCGTAGGGAGCGTGGCGCGGCACGGGGTTCGGCGGAGCGGCTCGGGGTGAAGGCCGGGTCGCTCGCGGCGCCGGTGGGCTCGCTGTCCGGCGGCAACCAGCAGAAAGTCGTGCTGGGCCGGGCATTGCTGACCGAACCGGCGCTGCTGCTGCTCGACGAGCCGACCCGCGGGGTGGACGTCGGGGCCAAGGCGGAGATCTACCGGTTGCTGGGCGAGACCGCGCGGGCCGGGGTCGGGGTGCTGCTCGCCTCGTCCGAACCGGCCGAACTGGTCGGGGTGTGCGACCGGGTGGTGGTGCTGCGCGGCGGGCGCAGCGTGGCGGAACTGGACACGGCTGAGGCGGGCGAGGCGGAACTGCTCGCCGCATCGATGGGAGAGGTGCCGATGGAGGACGTGCGGTGACCGGGCGCAGCGTGCTCTCCGCGGTGTTCCGGTTCCAGAGCGTGTTCGGGCTGGTGCTCGTGTTCGCCGCGGCGATCGTGTTCTCCCCGCACCACAACGGGGATCTGGTGTTCCTCGACAGCGGGAACCTGTTCAACGTGGTGCGCGCGATCTCCGAGATCGGCATCATCGCGGTCGGCATGACGCTGGTGATCCTGGTCGGCGGCATCGACCTGTCGGTCGGCTCGGTGGTCGGGCTGGCCAGCGTCGGCGTCGCCGAGCTGCTGACCACGAACGACTGGGGCCTGGTGCCCGCGGTGTTGCTCGTTCTTGCGCTGGGCCTGGCTTTCGGTGTGCTGCAAGGGATCGCGAGCGCACGGTTCCGGATCCAGGCGTTCATCGTCACGCTCGCCGGCATGCAGATCGCGCGGGGTCTCGCCCGGATGTGGTCCGGTGGCGAGGGCGTGTCGATCACCTACGGCGACCGGCCCGGCCAGGCCCCGGTGCCGTTCTCGCTGCTGGGCGAGCGGACCTTCGGCGGGGTGGTGCCGATCCCGGCGCTGATCTTCGTCGTGGTCGCCGCGCTGGCGGTATGGCTGCTGCGGGCCAGCGCGTTCTCCCGGCACGTGTACGCGATCGGCGGCAACGAGAAGGCCGCACTGCTGTCCGGCGTGCCGGTGAACCGGGTCAAGGTGCTCGTCTTCGGCCTGTGCGGGCTGCTCGCGGCGCTGGCCGGGATCGTGCACGCGGGCCAGCTCAACTTCGGCGGTCCCAACGACGGCACCGGCTACGAGCTGAACGCGATCGCCGCGGTGGTGATCGGCGGTACCAGTCTCTCCGGCGGGCGCGGGTCGGTGTTCGGCACCGTCGCCGGCGCACTGCTCGTCGGCGTGCTCGACAACATCCTGCAGCTCAACGACATCGACTCGAACGTGCAGCTGATCGTGGTCGGCGCGGTGATCGTGCTGGCCGCGGGCCTGCAGCGGCTGCGCCCGGCCACGGCTTGATCACGGCCCAGCCGGAAACGTGAAGGGAAAGGAGAGCGCATGTCCGCTATCACTCGCCGCGGGGCGGCACTCGGGGCCCTCGCCCTCGTGTCGGCACTCACCGCCTGCGGCACCACGCACGAGAACGCGCCCGGTGGCTCGGCCGGCGGTGCGCCGTCGACGCGGGCGTGCCAGGGCGCCGGCGGGAAGTACACCATCGGCATGAGCCAGGCGAACCTTGCCGAGCCCTACCGGGTGCGGATGGACGAGGACATCCGCAAGGCGGCCGCGGGCGTGCCCCAGTTCACGGTGAACTTCTCCGACGCCGCGCAGGACAACGCGAAACAGGTCGAGCAGGTCAACACCTTCCTCACCCAGGGCATCGACCTGCTGATCATCAGCCCGAACGAGGCCACGCCGCTGACCGCGGTGGTGAAGAAGGCCTACGACCAGGGTGTCCCGGTGCTCGTGCTGGACCGCAAGGTCGACGGCGAGGGCTACACCTCGTTCATCGGCGCGGACAACGTGGACATCGGGCGGCAGGCGGGCCGGTTCTTCGCGGACAAGCTGCTGCCGGGCGGCGGGAAGGTCGTGGAGCTCAAGGGCCTCGCGGGCTCCACCCCGGCCAAGGAACGCAGTGACGGCTTCGATCAGGGCATCGCCGGGCACGGCATCACCGTGGTCGGCACCGCGGACGCGGACTGGCTACGGGACAAGGGACAGCAGCAGGCGGACGCGTTGCTGAAGGCGCATCCGGACGCACAGGCGCTGTTCTCCGCGAACGACCCGATGGCCGAGGGCGCGCGGATCGCCGCGCAGAACGCCGGCCGCGCCGATCTGCCGATCACCGGTATCGACGGGCTGCCGGTGCCCGAGGGCGGGATCAAGGCGGTGGAGGCCGGCCGGCTCTCGGCCACCTTCGTCTACCCGACCGGCGGCGCCGAGGCGGTCGCCTCGGCGAAGAAGCTCCTGGTGGACTGCCAGCAGGTGGAGAAACAGCAGACCTTGCCCACCCGCCTGGTCACGCGCGAGAACGCGGCCCAGGTCTACGCCGAGCTGAACCGGAGCTGAGCACCCATGGCGCGTATCGGCATCATCGCCGTCTCCGACGGCCGGGATCATGTGCACCACCGCAACACCGGCTTCATCCGGTCCAAAGTGGACGCGCTCACCGCGGCACTCACCGAGGCCGGGCACGAGGTCGTCAGCGGCGGACTGGTGGCCACCAACACCGGAGCCACCGCGGCGGCCCGTTCGGTCGCCGCCGCGGGGGTCGACGTCACCGTGCTCTACTACGCGGTCTGGGCGTTCCCGCACTTCACCATGCTCGCCGCGGACGCGACCCCCGGGCCGCTGCTGCTGGTCGCGAGCACCGATCCGACCGAACCGGGCCTGGTCGGGATGCTCGCCGCCGGCGGGGCGCTCGACCAGATCGGCCGGGCGCACACGCGGCTGTGGGGAGCCGCCGACGACGCCACGCTGCTGGCCGAGGTCGGTGCGCACGCCCGGGCCGCGGCCGCGGTCGCCTCGCTGCGGGGGTCGACGTTCGGCCGGTTCGGCGGGCGCCCGATGGGGATGAACACCGCGGTCGCCAACACCGATCAGTGGATCCGGAAGTTCGGCGTCGACGTGGAGGAGATCGACCAGTACGAGCTGGTGCGCCGCGCGGAGGCGGCCGACCCGGGCCTGGCCGCGGAGGCCGGGCAGGGGCGGGAATGGCTGGAACGGCACGCCACCGTGCACTACGACGGCGACCGGCTCACCCCCGAACTGCTGGAACGCCAGCTGCGGCTGTACCTGGCGGTGCGGGACGTGGCGGCCGAGCGGCACCTGGACTTCTCCGGGATCAAGGCGCAGCCCGAGCTGACCGAGCACTTCGCCACCGCGGACGTCGCCGAGGCACTGCTGAACGACCCGTACGACTGGAACGGCGCCAAGGCCGTGCACGTCACGGCCACCGAGGCCGACATGGACGGCGCGCTCACCATGCAGCTGCTGCACCGGATCACCGGCACGCCGGTGCTCTTCGCGGACGTGCGGCACTACCACCCGGACCGCGACGTGTGGGATCTGTGCAATTCCGGGCAGCACGCGACGTGGTTCGCCGCCCGCAGCGACGATCCGGCGGAGAACCTGGCGAAGGTGCACCTTTACCCGGAGGTGTTCTTCTTCCCCGCGGGCGGGGCCTCGGTGCAGCACATCGCCGCCCCGGGCGGGATGACGCTGGCCCGGCTGAGCCGGCTCGACGGCGAGTACCGGCTGCAGCTGATGCTCGGCGAGTTCGAGAACTTCGACGAGCGCACGACCGGAGAGCTGGTCGCCCGCTCCACACCGGAGTGGCCGCACGCCTTCGCGCGGCTCGACGTGCCCGCGCCCACCTTCCTGTCCGGTTTCGGAGCCAACCACGTGCACGCGGTACCCGGCGACCGGCGGCCGGAGCTGCGCGCGGCGGCCGCCCAGCTCGGCGTCCGGCTCGAGGAGTGGACTCGGTGAGCGGAACAATTTCTGCCCGTTCGTGTCCCTCGACTTGCCCTCCGCGTGAGCACTTGAGACCTATGTCTCCACCAAAGGGGTGAAAGATCGCCAGTGGGGCAGCTTGTACTCTCACCGCGCGTTACTCATGGAGGAAGAACTCACGAGTAACCTGGAGAGTACGAGGAGGTGGCGGGCATGGGTATCGAGCCACCGATCGTCCGCGCGACGATCATCTTCGGTCTGCGCACGTTCGGGGCGGTCCCGCTGCCGGTACGTGCCGACCTCGAGTACGACGCGTCGGATCCGTACGCGGTGTCCGTCGGCTACCACGCCGGTGCCGGGGTGGTCCGCTGGCTGTTCGGCCGCGACCTGCTCGCCGACGGCCTGCTGGCGCCGGCCGGCGACGGCGACGTCCAGGTGCGGCCCGCGGCCGACGAGAGCCGGGTCGTGGTCGAGCTGAACGCCCCGGACGGGTCGGCGGTGCTGGAGGCGGAGGCGAGCGAACTGGCCGACTTCCTCGACCGCACCTACGACGAGGTGCCGGTCGGCGACGAGCCGAGCTGGTTCGACTTCGACCGCGAACTGACGAAGCTGGCCTACCGCGACTGATTCCGGTCCACGGTGTCCATTGTGGACACGGTGAACACTGTGGACGGTGGGTGGTGTTCCCCGGACGGGGGTTGACCGAGTGCGGAAAGCGCGTACGGTCGGCTCCGTTGGCTGTTGTTCAGACGCGTGCTGCGGTCAGCGCCCCGAGCAGTTCCCTGCGAAAGGAGCGCCACGCATGACTACCCCCTTCACCGCGCATTCCGCCCCCGCGCACCTGACCGTGACCACCGATCGGCGTGGCGCCGCGGTGGTGATCGCCCCGGTCGGAGACGTCGACGCCGCCACTGCTCCGGCTCTCGAAGCGGCCGCGGCGGCAGTGGATCCTTCCGAAGCGGTGGTGATCGACCTGTCGCAGGTCGGGTTCCTGAGCTGCGCGGGCGTCCGCGCACTGCTCGCCGCCTCGGAGCGCCTGCCCTCGCTGACGGTGGTCACCGGACCGGCACGAACGGTGCGCCGGTGCATCGAGATGGCCGACGCGGGATCGGTCCTGCGGGTGCGCGAAACACTGGTCGACGCCGTACCCGTCGCCTGATCGGGCCGGCAGCGGCTCGTTTCGGCCCGGCGGTACCCGGGTAATTTCCCGGGTATGACCTCGCAGACCTATGGCGTCCCGCAGATCGAGCTGAACAACGGGGTACGCATCCCGCAGTTCGGGTTCGGGACTTTTCAGCTCTCGGCCGACGATGTCACCGCGGCGGTGCGTACCGCGCTGGAGGCCGGCTACCGTCATCTCGACACGGCGCAGGCCTATGAGAACGAAGAGGGCGTCGGCGAAGGAATCCGGCAGTCCGGGGTTCCGCGCGAAGAAGTGTTCGTGACCACCAAGCTGGCCAACGACGCGCACGGCCACGACAACGCGATCACCGCGTTGGAGGGCAGTCTCCAGCGGCTCGAGCTGGAGTACGTCGACCTGTACCTGATCCACTGGCCGCTGCCGAACCAGGACAAGTACGTGCGGACCTGGCACGGCTTCGAGGAGCTGGTACGGGCGGGCAAGACCCGTGCGATCGGCGTCTCCAACTTCGGCGTGGCCGAGCTGGAACGGCTCGCGCACGAGTCCCAGATCGTGCCCGCGGTGAACCAGATCGAACTCCATCCGGCCTTGCAGCAAGCGGAACTGCGCGCGCAGCACGAGGCGCGGGGGATCGCGACCGAGGCGTGGAGCCCGCTCGGGCAGGGCGAGGTGCTGGGTGATCCGCTGCTGACCGGCCTGGCGGAGAAGTACGGCAAGACCGCAGCGCAGATCGTGCTGCGCTGGCACGTGCAGATCGGGAACATCGTGTTCCCGAAATCGGCCACGCCGGAGCGGATCCGCGAGAACCTCGCGGTGTTCGACTTCGAGCTGTCCGACGCCGACCTGGCCTCGATCGGGAGTCTGGAGGCCGGGCTGCACACCGGACCCGATCCGGCGGAGTTCCGCGGCTGACCTCGTTTCCACCCGGGCCGGCCGGGTACCCCCGGCGGGAAGGACACGCCTGGAAGGAGCGTCCTCGATGACGACCGAATCCTATGTTGCGTTCCTCGGGGTGGGGATCGCGTTGATCCTGATCGACGGGCAGCTCATCTACCGCAGCGGGCGCGGCTACCTGGAGCACTCGTCCGGCGATCCGGGGGCGGGATCGTCGATGACCCGGCTCGTCACCGTCCTGTTCCACCTCGTGAGCCTGGGCCTGCTGGCGCTGCTGTCCACCATCCCGCTGGGCGGCAGTGGCCTGCCCGGAGTCGTCGGCAGGCTCGGGGTCCTGCTGCTCGTGCTGGCGCTGGTGCACGCGATCATCCTGACCGCGCTGAGCCGGCTGCGCGGCGAGCAGGTGGTGGGCGATGCGGTGGCCAACCGTCGGATCTCGAACCGGGAGGCCGAGCGGAGGATGCCCACGTCGACCGTCACCCCGGTGCCCGGGCAGGAAGGCCCGCCCCCCGATGTGAGTCCGTCGCTGGAGGACAGGGGACCGTACTCGGCGCCGTGGAGCTGACCGGACCGCAGCCGCGGTAGCGGCCCGGCCGCTCTCCCGATACCGGGCGCGATGATCGTGCCCGGTATCGTACCGCCGGTGGTGGAGGCGGCTTTCGGTGTGCTGGATCTCGGTGTGCTGCGGCGGTGCCGGTCCGGTGTTCTGGTGCTCGTGCTGGCGCTCGCGGTCTCGGCGTGCGCGGCCTCGGACGCGTCGGTCGGGCGGATCGGCGACGTGGTGCGGACGGAGTCGGGCCTCGTCCGTGGCACCGTCACTCCGGATCACCGGGTGTTCCAGGGTATCCCGTACGCGGCGGCGCCGGTCGCGCAGCGGCGCTGGCAGCCACCGGCGCCCGTCGAGCCCTGGGCGGGGGAGCGGGACGCGACGAAGCCCGGGCCGCGGTGCCCGCAACCAGCGGCCGGCGACGCGGTCACCAGCGAGGACTGTCTGAGCCTGAACGTGTGGACTCCCGCTGCTGGCGCCCAGGGACGCCCGGTACTGGTGTGGCTGCACGGAGGCGCGTTCGTCAACGGCGGCGGTGACCGCTACGGCGCCGAGCGGCTCGTTTCCCGTGGCGACGAGGTCGTGGTCACCCTCAACTACCGCCTCGGCGCGCTGGGGTTTCTCGCCGACCCGTCGCTCGGCGCGCAGCCGGGAAACTACGGATTCCTCGACCAGCAGCAGGCTCTGCGCTGGGTGCGGGACAACATCGAAGCTTTCGGCGGGGATCCGGCCGCGGTGACGATCGCCGGCGAGTCCGCCGGCGGGATGTCGGTGTGCGACCACCTGGTGGCGCCCGGTTCCCGCGGCCTGTTCCGCGCCGCGATCGTCCAAAGTGGACCTTGTGGGGCGCAGGCGACACTGGCGGATGCGGAAGAAGCCGGCGTGAAGTACGCGGCCGCGCACGGTTGCCCGGATCGCGCCACCGCGGCCGCGTGTCTGCGCGCGCTGCCGCCTGCGAAACTGCTCGACGCGCCCACCTACGTTTCACTCGCCGGCATCGAGCTGCCCGGCCCGGTCACCGGTGGCTCCGTGCTCCCGCAGGCTCCCCTCGACGGGATCCACGGCGGTGCCGCGGCGCCGGTGCCGGTCCTGCTGGGCACGACACACGACGAGTTCACCTACTTCCTCGCGCAGGAGGCGGCGTCGACCGGGCTGGAGATCACCCGGCACGGTTACGTCGAAGCACTCGGCCGGATCTTCCCCGACGCGGCCGCGGTCGCCGCCGAGTACCCGGTGGACGCGTTCAGCGGCAACGCTTCCCTGGCCTATGCCGCGACCGTCACCGACTCGGCCTTCGCCTGCCCGGCAGCGCGGATGTCGGCCTCCCTGCCGTCGGTGTCGACCTACGAGTTCGCCGACGGGACCTCACCGGCGGCCAAGGCGGTCTCCGCGCCGTTCCCGCTCGGCGCGACGCACACGTCCGAACTGCCGTACCTGTTCGACCTCGACGGCAAGCCGGTCGCGTTCACGCCGGCGCAGCAACGGCTGGCCGACCGGATGGTGGGCGACTGGACGGCGTTCGTGCGCGGCCGCGCCACCGGGACCGACGTGTCCTACCGTGCGGACGGCGCGCAGCCGCTGACCGGGTTCGCCCAGGACCACCACTGCGCGTTCTGGGCTACTCGACCGTGACCGTTGCCGGATCGAACGCGACGTACCCGGAGAAGTCCGCGCCCACCCGCCGGATCGCGGCCGCGTCGGGCTCGGGGTAGCTCCACCCGGCGTCGGCCAGCCGGTCGCCGCCGAGGGTGGCGTCGAAGTACCGGGCGCGGCCCTTCCACGGGCAGGTGTAGGCCGTCGCGCTGTCGGTGAACACACCGGGGGTCAGCGACGCGGGCGGGAAGTACCAGTTGCCTTCGATCCGCACCAGCTCGGTTTCCGGGGCTTCGGCCAGGACGACGCCGCGAGTGATCGCCTTCATGTTCGTCTCCTCTCCAGCTCCTGGAGCAAACCCGTCGGCCGGCGCCGGTATTTCCGGTGCTGATCCGGCAGGATGGCGATATGACGGTGGCGCCTGGCGATCTGGACGAAGCGATCGAGTGCGTGGCCGCCACGCTGGCACCGCACACCGGTGGCGACTGGACCGGCCGGGCCGGTGCGCTGGACTGGAGTTGCCGGACAACCGCCGAGCACCTCGGTGACACTCTGCTGTCGTACGCCGCGCAGGTGGTCAGCGGGCCGGCCGACCACTACGTCCGGTTCCTCGCCACCGCCGAGGCGGACGCGTCGGCCGCGGAACTGCTCGAATTCGCGCTCACCGGCGGCAGGCTGCTCGCGGCGGCCGTCCGCGCCGCCGGGCCCGGTGCGCGGGCCTACCACCCGAGCGGCCGGTCCGATCCGGCCGGCTTCGCGGCCATGGGCTGCGCCGAGCTGCTGCTGCACGGCGAGGACCTGGCCCAGGGGCAGGAGACGGTGCTCGATCCGCCCCGCGAGGTGTGCGCCCGGGTCGCCGCACGGCTGTTCCCGGAGCAGGAACCGGCCGCCGACGGCTGGGACTCGCTCCGCTGGTGCACCGGCCGGATCGCGCTGCCGGGCCGTCCGCGGCGCGATGCGTGGCGGTGGCGCGGCGAACCACTGGAGGACCACCGGAGAACCACCGGATCGGCCACTCGTGAAACGCTCGAGGACGGCTCGGGAACCCGTCCGTAACGCTGTTTTCCATCTCGCGGAGTGAACACGGCTGCCCATCGGCCGGTCACTTCCGGTAGTCTCGGTGCCCAGGTCGAGAGGCGCTGCAACGGACCCGGGCGGTCCGCCACGCTCGGCCGGTCGCACCACGATCGCAAGGGCGCCTCCGTGACTTCAGCTGCGGAGGTGGCATGACCGAGACTTTGCGGACCCTGCTGGACCAGCGCGTCGTGGTGCTCGACGGGGCCTGGGGCACGATGCTGCAGAACGCCGGCCTGCAGCCCGCGGACTACCGCGACAGCTGGCTCGAAGGGCATCCGAAAGACGTCACCGGCGACCCGGATCTGCTCAACCTGACCCGCCCGGACGTGGTGCTCGACGTGCACCGCCAGTACCTCGCCGCGGGTGCGGACATCACCACCACCAACACGTTCACCGCCACCTCCATCGGCCAGGCCGACTACGGCCTGGAGGGCAAGGTGCGCGAGATGAACCTGCGTGCGGTGGAGCTGGCGCGCCAGGCCGCGGACGAGTTCGGCGGCCGGTACGTGGCCGGGTCGGTCGGCCCGCTCAACGTCACGCTGTCGCTGTCGCCGCGAGTCGAGGACCCGGCGTATCGCGCGGTCACCTACGAGCAGGTCAAGGACGCCTACGCCGAGCAGATCAAGGCGCTCGCCGACGGCGGTGTCGACGTGCTGCTCATCGAGACCATCTTCGACACCCTCAACTGCAAGGCGGCGATCACCGCCGCCCGCGAGGTCGCGCCGCAGCTGCCGCTGTGGATCTCGGTCACCATCGTCGACCTGTCCGGCCGCACGCTGTCGGGCCAGACCGTCAGCGCGTTCTGGCAGTCGGTCGCGCACGCCGAGCCGCTCGTGGTCGGGCTCAACTGCTCGCTCGGTGCCGCCGACATGCGCCCGCACGCCGAGGAGCTGGCGAAGATCGCCGGCGCCTACACCGCGTGCTACCCGAACGCCGGGCTGCCCAACGCCTTCGGCGGCTACGACGAGACCCCGGAGCAGACCGGTGGCGCGCTCGGCGAGTTCGCCGGCGCCGGGCTGGTCAACATCGTCGGTGGCTGCTGCGGCACCACGCCGGAGCACATCGCGAAGATCGCCGAGTCGGTCAAGGGGGTCCCGGCGCGGCCGGTTCCGGTGCCCGAGCGGGCCACCCGGTTCTCCGGCCTGGAGCCGTTCACGATCGGCGCGGACACCGGGTTCGTGATGATCGGCGAGCGCACCAACGTGACCGGTTCGGCGCGGTTTCGCAAGCTGATCGAGGCGGGCGACCACCAGGCCGCGGTCGACGTCGCGCTGGAACAGGTGCGCGGCGGCGCGAACCTGCTCGACGTCAACTTCGACGCCGACCTGCTCGAGTCCGAGCGGGAGATGACCACGTTCCTCAACCTCATCGCGACCGAACCGGAGGTCGCGCGCATCCCGGTGATGGTCGACAGTTCCCGGTGGAGCGTGCTGGAAGCCGGCCTGCGCTGTGTGCAAGGCAAGGGCGTGGTCAACTCGATCAGCCTCAAGGAGGGCGAGGGCCCGTTCCTGGAGCAGGCGCGCCGGATCCGCGACTACGGCGCGGGCGTGGTGGTGATGGCCTTCGACGAGAAGGGCCAGGCCGACACCGCCGACCGCAAGGTCGAGATCTGTTCGCGGGCCTACGATCTGCTCACCCTCCAGGCCGGTTTCCCCGGTGAGGACATCGTCTTCGACCCCAACGTGCTCGCCGTGGGCACCGGCATCAGCGAGCACAACGGCTACGCCAAGGCCTTCCTCGAGGCACTGCCGCTGATCAAGCAGCGCTGTCCGGGCGCGCACACCTCCGGTGGCATCTCGAACCTGTCGTTCTCCTTCCGCGGCAACAATGTCGTACGCGAGGCGATGCATTCGGCGTTCCTGTTCCACGCCGTGCGCGCGGGGCTGGACATGGGCATCGTCAACGCCGGGCAGCTCGCGGTGTACGAGGACATCCCGAAGGACCTGCTGGAGCTGGTCGAGGACGTGCTCTTCGACCGCCGCGACGACGCGACCGACCGGCTGGTGGAGTTCGCCGAGACGGTGAAGGGCAGCGGGACCAAGCGGGTGGTCGACCTGTCCTGGCGGGAGACGCCGGTCGCGGAGCGGCTTTCGCACGCGCTGGTGCACGGCATCGTCGACTTCATCGAGGAGGACACCGAGCAGGCGCGGCAGTCGTTCGACCGGCCCCTGCAGGTGATCGAGGGCCCGCTGATGGACGGCATGAAGATCGTCGGCGACCTGTTCGGTTCCGGGAAGATGTTCCTGCCGCAGGTGGTCAAGAGCGCGCGCGTGATGAAGCGGTCGGTCGCCTATCTGGAGCCCTACATGGAGGCGGAGAAGGAAAAGATGAAGGCCGAGGGCCGCATCGACACCTCCCGCGGCCAGGGCAAGGTCGTGCTCGCCACGGTCAAGGGCGACGTGCACGACATCGGGAAGAACATCGTCGGCGTCGTGCTGGGGTGCAACAACTACGAGGTGATCGACCTCGGCGTGATGGTGCCCGCGGCGAAGATCCTGGACACCGCGGTGGCCGAGCACGCGGACGTCGTCGGGCTGTCCGGGCTGATCACGCCGTCGCTGGACGAGATGGTCTCGGTCGCCACGGAAATGCAGCGGCGCGGGCTGAAGCTGCCGCTGCTGATCGGCGGGGCCACCACCTCGAAGCAGCACACCGCGGTGAAGATCGCCCCGGCCTACGACCACAGCACGCTGCACGTGCTCGACGCGTCCCGCGTGGTCGGAGTGGTGTCCGATCTGCTCGACACCGACCGCTCCGACGTGCTGGACGCGAAGAACCGGGCCGACCAGCAGCGGTTGCGCGAGCAGCACGAGAACCGGCACACCACGCCGTTGCTGACGCTGGAGCAGGCGCGGGCGAACAAGGAGGAGGTCTCGTTCGCCGGGCTGCCGGTGCCGGACTTCACCGGCCGGTGTGTGCGGGAGCCCTCGATTGCCGAACTGCGCGAGATGATCGACTGGCAGTTCCTGTTCCTGGCCTGGGAACTCAAGGGCAAGTATCCGGCGATCCTCGACCAGCCGGTGGCGCGGGAGCTGTTCGACGACGCGAACGGGCTGCTCGACGAGATCATCGCCGACGGCTCCTTCCACGCCCGCGGTGCCTACGCCTACTGGCCGGCGCACGCCGAAGGCGACGACATCCTGCTCGAGGGCGAGTACGCGGACTTCCGGTTCCCGATGCTGCGTCAGCAGACGCAGAAGCCGCAGGGCCGGGCCAACCGGAGCCTCGCCGACTACGTCGCCCCCGAAGGCGACCACCTCGGCGGGTTCGCCGTCGCCATCCACGGCGCCGAGGACCTGGCCGCCCGCTACGAGGCCGAGCACGACGACTACCGCGCGATCATGGTGAAGGCACTGGCCGACCGCCTGGCCGAGGCGTTCGCCGAGTACCTACACCTGGAGGCCCGCCGCCGGTGGTTCGAACCGGACGCCGAACCCGACCTGGCGGACCTGCACGCGGAGCGGTTCCGCGGCATCCGCCCGGCGCTGGGCTACCCGGCGAGCCCGGACCACAGCGAGAAGAAGGACCTGTTCACCCTGCTCGGCTCGGACGACCTCGGCATCGGACTCACCGAGTCCTACGCGATGTACCCGGCCGCCGCGGTGAGCGGCCTGATCTTCGCGCATCCGCAGTCGCGCTACTTCACCGTCGGACGGCTGGGCCGCGACCAGGTCGAGGACTACGCCCGCCGGCGCGGCCTGGACCTGGCCGAGGTGGAGCGCTGGCTGCGCCCGAACCTGGCGTACTGAGCATCCATCGGCGCGCGGCTCAGCTGTCTTCGAGGATTTCGGCCAGCAGCACGGTGTCGCGCAGGTAGCGCTCGTACGGGAAGCCGGCTTCGAGCAGCCCCTGGCGCAGCTGTTCGTACAGGGGCTTCCCGCTGTCGTGGAAAGCCGCGTGGCCGGCTTCGGTGAGGGCGACCAGGCGGCGCCGGCCGTGCTCGGGGTCGGGGCGGACCTGGACGAGGCCGGCCGCCTCGAGCGGGCGCAGGGCGCGGCTGATCGCCGGATCGGACACCGAAAGTGCCTGTGCCAGCTGGTGCTGCGTCGCCGCGGTTCCCCTCGTCTGGCTCGTGGTGGCCGTGGCGGGCGCACTGATCCGTACCCGCCACAGCCCGTCCAGGGCCGCGGCCCTGGAAACCTGGCAACGGTGGTGGGGTATCGCCGCACTCGGCTGCGGCAGCCTGTGGATGACGATCGCGTTCCTCGGCGCCCCGGACGTGATGGCCACCGCGATCGGCTTCGCGCGGACCCCGTTCACCTTCGAGATCGCCTTCGCGAACCTCGGGCTCGCCGTCATGGGGTTCCGTGCCGCCTCGTCCTCGGCCACCGCGCGCGAACGCATCACGGTCGGGCTCGGCGCCGGAATGTTCCTGTGGGGCGCCCTGATCGGCCATGTCTACCAGTGGTTCGCCAACGGTGACCACGCGCCCGGGAACACCGGTGGGGTCCTGGTCTGCGACCTGCTCTTCCCCGCGGTCATGATCATCCTCGCCCGCCGTTCGCAGCGGCTCGCCGTGGCGGAGCAGCCGGCCACGGTCCTCGCCTGAGGACCGGTCATCTCTGGCGGTCGGCGGGTGGTTGCGGCACCATCGGGAACTGTGACGGTGGCAGGCGCGGGCGGTGACCTGGAGATCGCCGTCCGGTGGCGCGGACCGGCCGCGGTGGTGACCGTGGGCGGGGAGATCGACCTGGTCACGGCCCCGGAGCTGGACGAGGTGGTCGGCGGGGTGCTCGACGACCGCCCCGGCGTGCTCGTCGTGGATCTGCGCGCGGTCGGCTTCCTCAGCTCGTCCGGCCTGCAGGTGCTGGCGGGTGCGCACCGGCGGCTGGATGCCGGCGCGCTGCGCGTGGTCAGCACGTCGGCGGTGACGTCGCGGCCGCTCACCACCACCGGGCTCGACGAGTGGATCGGCCTGTTCGGCTCGGTCGACCAGGCGCTGGCCGGCGTCGCCGGAACGGACGGCTGAGGGGTGCCCGCGACTTCCGCCACCGGGTCGTTGAGCTGCCACGACGTGCCCGCCGAGCCGGCCGAGCTGCGCACTCTGCGGCATCGCCTGCTGGCGTGGGCGCTGGACGCGGGCGTGCCCGGCGACTGCGCGCAGGACATCGTGCTGGCCGGCTACGAGGCTTTGGCGAACGTCGCCGACCACGCCTATCGCGACGGCGAAACGGGTCGCGTCGACCTGGACGCGGCGCGGCACGCGAACCACGTCGAGGTGGTGATCACCGACCACGGCCGTTGGCGCCCGTCCGGCGAGGACGGCACCCCGGTTCCGCTACGCGGCCGCGGGCTCCTGCTGCTGCGCGCGAGCGCCGACCACACGGACGTCCGTACCGGGGAACACGGCACAGTGGTGACGTTGGGCTGGGATCTGCCCTCGTCCCGAGCCTGACCGTTGAGTGCGCCTGCTCAGTAGTGTGGCCGGTGGCCGTCGGGCATGATGGTCAGGTGAGCGAGTCCGCCGACGCGACTGCTGGTCGCGATGTCCCGCCGAGTTTCGCCGACCAGCTGCGTCAGCGGTCGGCCGCCTTCCGCGTGTGCGCCGGCAATGAGGACCGGGCCGCCGAGCTGTTCGCCGGACTCGCCGAGCGGGGACTTCCCGGCATGACGGAGATGCGCAACCGTTCCGAGCGCGCGGCGAGGATGCTCGAACAAGTGGCGTCGGTAACGGCGGCGCAAGCGATGGCCTACGACGAAATGCTCGCGGCGGGCGGCCCCGACGACTCCCGCGCCTACGTCGAGTACGAGGCCAGCACCCGGCGCCTCCTCGCACTGATGCCCACCGACACACTCACCGACTGAACGTGCCGGAACGGCTGGCGTTCCGGCAGTTTCCGGAGAGCCGGCGCCCCGGCTTCCGTCCGGACACCTCGCACGTCGGAATCCCCGGCCACTTCACGGCACCAGCGGTGCTTCGGCGGCGCGGCGGCGGAGGAGGTACCGCTGTACCTTGCCGCTCGGGTTTCGGGGGAGTTCCTGGACGAACTCCACTCGTCGCGGGTATTTGTACGGCGCGGCAAGGGATTTGGCGAAGTTCTGGAGTTCGGTCACCTTGTCCGGTCCGGGGGTGGCGCCTTCGGTCAGGACCACGTAGGCGGCCACCACCGCGCCGCGTGCCTCGTCCGGGGCGGCGACCACGGCGCACTCCAGCACATCCGGGTGGCGCAGCAGCACTTCCTCGACCTCCGGGCCGGCGATGTTGTACCCGGACGAGACGATCATGTCGTCGCTGCGGGCGCGGTAGTGGAAGTAGCCTTCGCTGTCGCGCACGTAGGTGTCGCCGGTGAGGTTCCAGCCGTGCTCGACGAACACGGTCTGCCGGTCGTCGGCGAGGTAGCGGCAGCCGGTCGGGCCCTGCACGGCGAGCCGGCCCGGCGTGCCGTCGGGGACCGGGCGGCCTTCGTCGTCGACGATCCGCGCGCGGTACCCGGGAACGGCGCGGCCGGTGGCACCCGGGTGCACGTCCTCGTCGGCGGCGGAGATGAACACGTGCAGCATTTCGGTGCTGCCGATGCCGTCGATCAGCCAGTGCCCGGTGGCTGCGTGGAAGTCGGTGGCCACCGACGCGGGCAGGGCCTCGCCCGCCGACACCGCGCGGCGCAGCCCGGCCAGCAGCGACCGCCGGTCCGACGCGAGGATCGCGCGGTACGCGGTGGGTGCGGTGAACAGCACCGTCACGCCGTTTTCGGCGACCAGATCGGCCAGCTCGAGCGGGGTGGCGCGTTCGACGAGCAGCGTTGCCGCACCGGCGTGCAGCGGGAAGACCAGCAGCCCGCCGAGACCGAAGGTGAACGCGAGCGGGGGAGTGCCGCAGAAGAGATCCCCGGGCTCGGGGCGCACCACATGCCGCGAGAACGTGTCGGCGATCGCCAGCAGGTCACGGTGGAAGTGCATGGTCGCCTTGGGCCTGCCGGTGGTACCCGAGGTGAACGCGAGGATCGCGACGTCATCGGCCGCGGTGTCCACGTCGGCGAACGTCGCGGGCCGGGCCCGGCAGCGGGCCGAGAGGTCGTCCGGCGCGTCGCCGCCGTAGCAGATGACCGGCAGGTCGAAGGCGGCGAGCTCGTCCGGATAACGGTGGTCGCACAGGGCCAGCACGGGTGCACAGGCCTCGACGATCTTGGTCAGCTCGTGCGCCCGCAGCATCGGCATGGTGGCGACGGCGACCGCGCCCGCTTTGAGCACGCCCAGCCAGCACGCGGCCAGCCACGGGGTGTTGGGCCCGCGCAGCAGCACCCGGTTGCCGGGCACGACCCCGAGCGCACTCAGCTCGCCGGCGACCTGGTTCGCCCGCGCGAGCAGTTCGCCGTAGGTCCACGAGCTGGTGGGGGACAGCACCGCGCGCCGGTCGGCGCCCCAGCGCGCGAGGGCGTCGTCGAGCAGCCGGGTGGCCGCGTTGAGCCGATCGGGGTAGTGCAGCTCGGGCAGGTCGAACAGCAGCTCGGGCCACTGCTCGGACGGCGGCAGGTGATCCCGGCAGAAAGTGTCTACATGGGCACTCGGCAGCAACGGCACGACTGACCTCCCGGCGACGCGGCTACCGGGTACTGTAATACGCTTTACGGCCGTCAGGAAGACGCAAGAAAGATCAGCCGGCGAAAGCCCTCGGCGCGGCCACCCCGAAGGTCGGCGACTTCTCGCACGTTCCGCCCGCCCGGAAGTCGTCGAGGTCGCCGCCGGAGCTGTCGTCGACCGCCGCGCGCAGCATGCCCTTCAGATCGACCCCGCCCTCGGAGGAGAAGGGCGGTTCCTCCCCGGGAGCTGACCGGTTCGTATCGGTCCGTTCGGGATCATCAGAGGGAAAGCAGCATGCGCACGCCCAGCGCGGTCATCGTGAGCGCGATCACCGCGTCCAGTATCCGCCAGGCGGCCGGACGGGCGAACACGCCGGACAGCCGGTTCGCGCCGAATCCGAGCGCGCAGAACCACACCGCGCTCGCGACCGCCGCGCCGGCACCGAAGATCCAGCGGTCGCCGTCGTGCCCGGCGGCCACCGAACCGAGCAGCAGCACGGTGTCCAGGTAGACGTGCGGGTTGAGCCAGGTGAGTGCGAGGCAGGTGAGCAGCGTGCGCCGCGGTGCGGCGAAGGCGTCCGGCTCCGCGATCGGGGCCGCAGGGCGGACGACCCGGCGTGCGGCCAGCAGCCCGTAGCCGACCAGGAAAAGCCCGCCGGCCACCCCGATCACCCCGAGCGCGGCGGGCCATTGCTTCAGCACCGCACCGATTCCGCCGACCCCGGCGGCGATCAGCACCACGTCGGACAGCGTGCACACGAGCACCACCGGGACAACGAGCCCGCCGCGCAGTCCCTGGCGGAGCACGAAGGCGTTCTGCGCGCCGATGGCGACGATGAGCGACAGGCCGGTACCGAATCCGGCGGCGAGTGCGGCGATCACGGTCTCGACGCTACGACCGTTCTCGGGCTTCACTCCAGGTAAAGATCGTGACCTAGGATAAGCGATCGTGATGTCGGATCTTCCGCTCGACCAGGTGCGCACGTTGCTCGCGGTGGTCGACGAGCAGTCGTTCGACCGGGCGGCGGCGGTGCTGCACGTGACCCCGCCCGCGGTGAGCCAGCGGGTGAAGGCACTCGAACAGCGGGTCGGCCGGGTGCTCGTGCTGCGCACGAAACCGGTGCGGCTGACCGAATCCGGGCAGGTGCTGGTGCGCTTCGCCCGGCAGCTCACGCGGCTCGAATCCGACACCCGTGCCGAACTCGGGCTGGGCGGCCCGGAGCGGGACGGACCGGCGGCGACCGTGGCGATCGCGGTCAACGCGGATTCGCTGGCGACCTGGTTCCTCGGCGCACTCGAGGACGTGCCGGCCGATCCGCCGGTCTCGTTCGACCTGCGCAGCGACGACCAGGACCACACCGCCGCCCTGCTGCGGGAGGGACAGGTGATGGCCGCGGTCACCTCGGCCCCGCATCCGGTGCAGGGCTGCTCGGTGACGCGGCTGGGCACCATGCGCTACCGCGCGGTGGCCGCGCCCGCGTTCGCCGCGCGATGGATCGACGGCGGCCCGCTCGCGCAGCGGCTGCCCGCCGCGCCTGCCGTGCTGTTCGACCGCAAGGACGATCTGCAGGACCGTTTCCTGCGCCGGCTCACCCGGCGGCGCCGTCCGGAACCGGTGCGGCACTACATCCCCGCGTCGGTGTCCTTTGTGGACGCCGTGGCGGCGGGTCTCGGCTGGGGCATGGTGCCCGAGCTCCAGCTCGCCGGTCGCGGTCTCACCGACCTGGCCCCGGACCGGCCCACCGACGTCCCGCTCTACTGGCAGCAGTGGAAACTCGACTCGCCGCCGCTGGCCGGCCTCGCCGCGGCGGTGGCCAGGGCCGCGGCGCGGGCGTTGGCCCGCTGAACGCCGCGCTCGGCAGTGACAGGAACTCCAGGCCCGCTCAGTACTGCGGCAGTGGCCACAGATCGTCGCTGAGGAGGCGTTTCACGACCTTCCCGGTGGCGTTGCGGGGCAGTTCCGGCACGAAGTACACGTCGCGCGGTACCGCGAACCGGGCCAGGCGCTGGTGGATGTGGTGGCGCACGTCCTCGGCGTGCATCCGCGCTCCGCGGTGCAGCACCAGGTAGGCGGCCAGCCGCTGGCCGAACTCCTCGTCGGGCACCCCCACCACCGCCGCGTCCGACACCCCGGGCAGCGCGGCCAGTGCCTCCTCCACCGGCCGCGGGAACACGTTCTCCCCGCCGGAGACGATCATCTCGTCCGCGCGGCCGGTCACGAACAGCCGGCCGGCCGCGTCCTGGTAGCCGACGTCGCCGGTGGCCATCAGGTCGTCGGCGCGCGACACCGTGGTGCCGTTGGTGTAGCCGTCGAACAGCATGTCGTTGCCGACGAAGATCTGCCCCTCGTCGCCCGGTGGCACGCGGTGGCCCTCGTCGTCCAGTACCGCGATCCCGGTGCCCGGCGGGCAGCGGCCCGCGGTGGTCGGCGCGGCCCGCAGGTCGGCCGGATCGGCGATACTGGCCCAGGACACCTCGGTGGAGCCGTAGAAGTTGTAGAGCACGTCGCCGAAGGTGTCCATGAAGGCGGTCACGAACGCGCCCGGCATCGCCGATCCGCTGCTGGCCACGATCCGCAGCGACGACAGGTCGTAGCGGGTGCGCACGCGTTCGGGCAGGTCGAGAATCCGCTGCAGCATGATCGGCACCGCGAACAGCGCGTCGCACCGGTGCTCGGCGATGGTGCGCAGGGTGTCCTCCGCGTCGAACCGGCGGATCAGCGCCAGTTCCGCACGCACCGCCATGCCGATCTGCATCGCGGCCAGCCCCCAGCTGTGGAACAGCGGTGCGGCGACCGCGATCCGGTCCCGGGCGTGCAGCGGGATCCGGGCGAGGATGCTCGCCGACGTGCTGATGCCCTTGGGCGTCGGACGGCGCGCGCCCTTCGGCGTGCCGGTGGTGCCCGAGGTGAGGACGACGATGCGACCCGGCCGGGAGCTCGGCTTCGGCCGGGTGGCCGGCGCTTCGCGGATCAGCTCGTCGAGCGTGCGGTAGCCCGCCTCGGCGTCGTCCCAGGTGCTGATGCGCGGGAAGTCGCCCCGCACGCCGGCGATGATCGGCGCGAACTCGTCGTCGGCCAGTACCGCGGCCGGCGGATGCTCGGTGAGCACCTCCTCGACCGCCGCGGGGGACAGGCCGGTGTTGAGCAGCACCAGATCGGCGCCGAGCTTGCTGGTCCCGACGAAGGTCTCGATCATCGCCGCGTGGTTGCGGCACATGATCGCGACTGGACTGCCGGCCTCGACGCCGAGGGCGGCCAGCGCGTTCGCCAGCTGGTTGCTGCGCTCGTCGATCTCCCCGAAGGTGCGGCTGCCCCGCTCGTCGTGCACCGCGAGGTCGCCGGGCCCACGCGCGGTGGCCGCCAGGTAGCCGCCGGCGACCGTGGCGCCCCACTGGGTGATCGAGTTGAGCTGCCGGATCATCCGGTCCGGCCGTCCTGCGGCCAGCACACCCGCGCGCACCAGGGTGTTCGCGGTACGCAGCGACGTCGTGCGCTCCGGCGGCGGCTGCTCGGCCGGGGTGCCGGACAGCTGCTGCCCGATGCGCGTGCCCAGTGCCCGGAGCAGGGCCTTGACCGAGCTTCGGGAGGCCAGCCCGGAATGCTCCTCCGGCAGCGACGGCAGCATCATCCGCAGGATCAGCTCGGTGCCGCCGCGGGGGACCGGGCGCAGTTCGAGCGAGACCCAGGTGCGTTCGTCCGGAAGGCCGCACCAGACCACGTGCTCGCCGGGGCGGTACACCGCCGCGTGCACGGTGCCCTCCACGAACGTGTCCCGGTCCGGGGCCAGCCGCACCAGGCAGCGCGGGCCGCGGCCGCGTTCGGCCGCCTGGGTCACCTCGCACCAGCTGATCTCCGGGACGAACCTCGGGTACAGCTCCGGTGCTCCGACGATCTGCCACACCTGCCCTGGCGGGTGCCCGATGACCGCACTCGCCTCGACCACATCGTCTCGCATCGCGATCCGCCTCACCTCCGCACGCGTTGCGGCTCCCCGGCACCCACCGGACGCGTGTTCAGGTCGCGGGCACGCTACCAGCAGACGGCATGATCCGGGTACTGCCGAACCATCGGCGTTCCTACCTGGTGGGATGGTCACGGCAGGGCGGGGAGCGTGGCCGGGTCCGGACCGGGCGGCGATAATGACCGCGTGGAGCAACTGGTCGAGGAGTACGGCCCGCGCTGGGAGCCCGGGCCGTACGAACGGGGTACCGACGGACCGCTGGTGGTGCTGGCCGGGGTGGACACCTCGCCGACCGGGATGCGTGCGGCCGCCTACGCGGCCGGTCTCGCCCGAAGGCAACGAGCCCGTCTGGTGGTTGTGTACGTCGTCTCGCCCACGGTGTGGAGCGGGCTGGCCGCGGCCGCGGCGGTCGACGTGCAGCAGGAGACCTTCGCCGAGGAGATCCGGCAGCTGCGCGAAGAGCTGGCCTGCCGTGCCGAGGAGCTGTCGGTGCCGGTCCGGTTCGTGGTCCGGCGGGGGGAGACCTTCCCCGAACTGCGGCAGGCCGCCCTGGACGAGAACGCCGACCTGGTCGTGGTCGGCGCGTCCGAGCAGGGCGGGCACCGGCTCGTCGGCTCGATCGGCAACCGCCTGGTCCGGACCGCGACCTGGCCGGTCGTGGTCGTGCCCTGACCCCCCGGCTGTGCGCAGTCCTGAGTGGACAGTGTTGCCGGATGAAGATGCTGGTGTACAAAGACTTTCAGGTCAGCCGAGAATGAGGAACGGGTGGACTACGCCGACGTCGTGACGAGCCTGCGGGCCGCCGGATGCGTCTTCGCCGAGGATGAGGCGCGGCTGCTGGTGACCTCCGGTGCGCCGCTCGGGCCGATGGTCGAGCGCCGCAGTGCGGGAGAGCCGCTGGAGCACGTGCTCGGCTGGGCGGAGTTCGCCGGACGCCGGTTCGCCGTGGAGCCCGGCGTGTTCGTACCCCGGCACCGCAGCGAACTGCTGGTCCGGCTGGCCGCCGGGCTCGCGCGCGCCGGGTCGGTGGTGCTCGACCTGTGCTGTGGCTCGGGGGCGCTCGGGGCCACGGTCGCCGCCGAGATACCCGGGATCGAACTGCACGCGGCCGACCTCGAACCCGCGGCGGTGCGATGCGCGCGCCGGAACGTGCCGGGCCCGGTGTACGAGGGCGACCTCTACGAGCCCGTGCCCGCGCGCCTTCGGGGCCGGGTCGACGTGCTGATCTCGAACGTCCCGTACGTGCCGACCGAAGACATCCGGCTGCTGCCGCCCGAAGCACGCGAGCACGAACCGTGGACCGCGCTCGACGGCGGTGACGACGGGCTGGCCGTGCTGCGCCGGGTGGTCGCCGAAGCGCCGCGGTGGCTCGCCCCTGGCGGGCACGTGCTGTTCGAGACGAGCGAACGGCAGGCGCCGGTCGCGGTCGCCGAGGTGCGCCGCGCCGGGCTGGCCGCGCGGACCGAGCGTTCCGCGGATCTCGGGGCCACCGTCGTGCTCGGCGGCCGGTGATCTTCGCCCACTTTCCGTACTGCGCTTGACCGGCCGGGACGTCTAGGGTCGGGTCATGAAGGTCGGCTTGCTCACCCGGGAGTACCCACCGGACGTCTACGGGGGAGCGGGGGTGCACGTCGAGTTCCTCGCGCGGCAGCTGCGGTCGCTGGTCGAGCTGGACGTGCACTGCTGGGGTCCCGACCGGCCGGACGGCGCGCGCGGGCACCGCGACGCCCACGGTTACGCCCAGCCCGCGTTCGCGACGATGGACATCGCGGTGTCGATGGCCGATGCCCTCGCCGGCCACGATCTCGCGCACAGTCACACCTGGTACGCCAACCTCGGCGGGCATCTGGCGAAGCTCACGCACGGCATTCCGCACGTGATCACCGCGCATTCGCTCGAACCGCTGCGGCCGTGGAAGGCCGAGCAGCTCGGCGGTGGTTACCGCGTGTCGTCGTGGATCGAGCGCGAGGCCTACGAAGCGGCGGACGCGATCATCGCGGTCAGCGCGGGGATGCGCCGCGACGTGCTCACCGCGTACCCGGAGGTCGATCCGGCGCGGGTGCACGTGGTGCACAACGGCATCGACACCGGTCTGTACCATCCGGACCCGGGTACCGACGTGCTGGCCAAGCACGGCATCGACCCGGACCGGCCGTACGCGCTGTTCGTCGGGCGGATCACGCGGCAGAAGGGCGTGCCGCACCTGGTGCGCGCGGGTGCCGAACTGGACGAGGACGTGCAGCTGATCCTGTGTGCCGGCGGTGCCGACACTCCGGAGCTGGACACGGAGTTCCGCGAGCTGGTGGCGGACCTGCAGGCGAAGCGATCCGGGGTGCGGTGGATCCCGGAAATGCTGCCGCGGGCCGAGGTGGTGCAGCTGCTCACACACGCGCTGGTGTTCGTCTGCCCGTCGGTCTACGAACCGCTCGGCATCGTGAACCTCGAGGCGATGGCCTGTGGCACCGCGGTGGTGGCCAGCGATGTCGGCGGCATCCCGGAGGTGGTCGACGACGGGGTGAGCGGGCTGCTCGTGCACTACGACGAGGCCGATCCGGCGGCTTTCGAGGCCGGGCTCGCGGCCGGGATCAACGCGCTGGCCGCCGACCGTGACCGGGCCGCCCGCTTGGGCCTGGCCGGGAGGGACCGTGCCGTGGGAGAGTTCGGCTGGGCCGCGATCGCCGCCGCGACGGTCGCCGTCTACGAGGCGTGCGGGAGGGTTTCGTGATCGACGGATCCGATGTGCTGGGCATCGTGCTCGCCGGCGGCGAGGGCAAACGGCTGATGCCGCTGACCACCGACCGCGCGAAACCCGCGGTGCCCTTCGGCGGGGTGCACCGGCTGATCGACTTCGTGCTGTCCAATCTGGTGCACGGCGGGATCCGCCGGATCTGCGTGCTCACGCAGTACAAATCGCATTCGCTGGACCGGCACATCTCGACCACCTGGCGGCTGTCCTCGCTGACCGGCGAGTACGTCACGCCGGTGCCCGCGCAGCAGCGGCTGGGCCCGCACTGGTACCAGGGCAGCGCGGACGCGATCCACCAGAGCCTCAACCTGGTGCACGACGAGTCGCCTGCCTACATCGCGGTGTTCGGCGCGGACAACATCTACCGGATGGATCCGCGGCAGATGATCGACGAGCACATCGCCTCCGGTGCCGGGGTCACCGTGGCGGGCATCCGCGTCCCGCAGTCGGAGGCGCGGTCGTTCGGCGTGATCCAGACCGGCGACGGTACCCGGATCGACGCCTTCCTCGAAAAGCCCGAGGACCCGCCGAGCCTGCCGGACTCACCCGGCGAATCGTATGTGTCGATGGGCAACTACGTGTTCACCACGCAGGTGATGCTCGACGCGCTGCGGGAGGATTCGCGCAACGTCGGCTCGAAGCACGACATGGGCCGCGACATCATCCCGGCGCTGGTGGCCAAGGGCGAGGCCGCGGTGTACGACTTCACCGGCAACGTCGTGCCCGGCGAGACCGACCGCGATCACGGCTACTGGCGGGACGTCGGCACGATCGACAGCTACTACGACGCGCACACCGACCTGATCTCGACGTCGCCGATCTTCAATCTGTACAACCGGAAGTGGCCGATCCTGGCGCATCCGGGCCAGCGTGCGGCGGCGAAGTTCGTGGAGGGCGGCTCGGCCACTCAGTCGATCGTGAGCAACGGCTGCATCATCTCCGGCGCGCAGGTGGTCGATTCGGTGCTGTCGCCGGACGTGTTCGTGGAGAACGGCGCGGTGGTGCAGGGTTCGGTGCTGCTGGACGGCGCACGGGTGGGCCGCGGCGCGGTGGTCCGGCGCGCGATCCTGGACAAGAACGTGGTCGTCCCCGCGGGAGCGCACATCGGCGTCGACCTCGCGCGCGACCGGCAGCACTACCACGTGAGCCCGTTCGGCATCGTCGTGTTGGGCAAGGGCGAGACGGCGATTTAGGTTTGTCTGGCACAGGATTCGTCTGGCGGCTGTGATGCTGGTGGGTGTGTCGCGGTTTCAGTTCCTCTCGGATGCTCAGTCGGCGTTGATCGAGGATGTGCTGCTGGTCGCACTGGTCGGCGTGGTCGTCCGTTTTCTGATGCTCGGGCGATGGTCGAGGGGATCATCTACCGCGACCGCGGCATCACCGTGGTGATCCCCGAGCCGGCTGATCAGGTCGGGCATCGCACACGCCGCGGTCCGGCCACTCGGTATGACTCGCCATCGTCTACCGATCAGCGGTAGTCCTGCATACGGTGATCACCTGGACCACAGCATTGTCCGACACACCCTCGGTGTACTGACCCGCCGCCCGGCCCCAGAACGCGACCGTGGTTTCCCGGGCCTCATCGGTCAGGGTCCCGGGGTAAGCCAGGCGGGTGTGGGGTCATCCACGGCGTTGTGCAGGTAGGCGATGCGGGCCGGTCCCCAGCGCCGCACCCAGCTGTCCTGACGACACAGCGGGTCGGGCCACACCGTGCACCCTAATTGTTGACTGATCAGTCCAGATCAGGCAGAGTTGTGGACGTAATGGTCAATAACTCGAGGAGGTGGGCGGCGTGGCCGTCCTGACAGGCAAGGTCGCAGTGGTCACCGGTGGCAGCAGCGGCATCGGGCTGGCGATCGCGCGGTCCTTCCGCGACGAGGGCGCGAAGGTGTTCATCACCGGCCGTCGCAAGGAAGCGCTCGACGCGGCCGTCGCCGAGCTCGGCGAAAACGTGACCGCCGTGGTCGCCGACTCTGCGGTGCCGGCCGATCTCGACGCGCTCTACGAGACCGTCCGCGAGCAGGCGGGGCACCTGGACATCGTGGTCGCGAACGCCGGCATCGGCACGCAAACCCAGTTCGGTGCCGTCACCGAGGAACAGATCGACGAGCAGTTCGCCGTCAATGTCAAGGGAACGATCTTCACCGTCCAGAAGGCACTGCCCCTGCTGCGTTCCGGGGCTTCCCTCGTGCTGATCGGCTCGTCCGCCGCCACCAGCCCTTCGCCGGGCCTCGAGGTCTACGGTGCGACCAAGGCGGCGATCCGCAACCTCGCCCGCGGCTGGGCGCACAGCTCGCTCCAGCACGGCTTCCGCGTCAACGTGCTCTCGCCGGGCGCGGTCCCGACGCCGGGCCTGCTCGACCTCGTTCCCGCGGAAGTCCGGGAGCAAATCAAGACGACGGTCCCGCTGGGCCGCCTGGGCACCCCGGAGGAGCTGGCCGCGGCCGCCACGTTCCTGGCCTCGGACGCCTCGAGCTACATGAACGGCGCCGAGCTCGTCGTCGACGGCGGGGTCACGCAGATCTGATGCCCTTCACGACGCGTGGCAGGCGGCGACGGCGCGGGCCAGGACGCTGGCCGGGGTCGGCTGTGCGGCCATCTCCGCGCGGACTTCCGTTGCCGCGTCGCGGAAAGCGGGTTCGGTGAGCAGCCGGTTTACCAGCGTGCGCACGGTGGTGGCGTCGATCGTGGACGGATCGTGGGTCAGGCCCACGCCGCGGTCGGCGACACGCTGCGCGGACAGCGGGTTGTCCGCGAAGCCCGGCAGCACGAGCTGCGGCACGCCGTAGAACAGCGGCGCGGCAGTGGTTCCGGAGCCGCCGTGGTGCACGATCGCCGAACACGACGGCAGGAACACCGACAGCGGCAGGTAGCCGACCGAGCGCACGTTCGGCGGCAGCTCGCCGAGTTCGCTCAGGTCCGCCGTGCCCGCGGCCAGCACCACCTCGACGTCCATTCCGCCGAGTCCGGCGAGCACCGCGGCGAGACTGCTGACGCCGCTCACGCTCGGCACCACCGTGCCGAGCGTGACGGCGACCCGCGGGCGTTCCGGGCGGTGCAGTGCCCACTCCGGAACCACCGCGCCGCCGTTGTAGGGCACGAACTGCATGGGCCACCATGGCGCGGCGTCGCGTTCGTCCGGGTGCTCGTCGTCCGGATGCAGGCCGCCCATGCTGGGGGCGCGCGGGTCGATGCGGGCGAGCGTGCGGGTGCTGCCGATGCCCAGCTTCTCCCGCATCGCCATGGCGCCTTCGTTCTCGCCGAAGCTGCCGTGCCCTTCCCGCCAGTCCGTGTCGCGGACCGACCAGGAGACCCGGTTGCCGACCTCGAGCACGGGTACGTCGAGCGCGGCGGCGGCGAGCATGCCCGCGGCGTGGTCGGAGGTGGTGACCACCAGGTCGGGGCCGAACGCCCGGCCCGCCTCGATGGTGCCCTCGGTCATGGTCACGGTGAACAGCCCGAACGGCCCGTTGCCCAGGCGCAGGTTCCGGTACTCCTCCGGCAGCTCGGTGGTATCCCCGGTGTCCCTGCCCTGGCCGCTGACCATGGTCAGCAGGTCGTTCCAGACGTTGCGCTGCGGGAACACGTCGTACACCGGCAGCCCGGCCCGCGCACCGGCCTCGGTCATCTCGGAGGTGGTCGCGAGCAGGACCTCGTGCCCGGCGGCGCGTGCCGCCCAGATCAGCGGGATGACCGGCAGCGTGAGCCCGTACCCGGGCGCGGAGGAGAACAGGATCTTCACGCCCGCGAGCCTGCCAGAACCCGGGTGTCCCGCGCACGTGGATTGCCGCGCCGCGGTACCGGGCATCCGGCAAACGCCGACAAAGCTGCCGAAAACCCCCGAGACCGGGCTCCGGCGACTGGTCAGCGGCTGTGGTCGAACGGCAGCCACGCCGCCGCGCCCGGTACCGCGGCGCCGGCACTCACCCGGGTCAGCTCCGGGCCGGTCAGGGCCCGCCGGTAGAGCCGGGTGTCGTCGAGTGCGCCGGCCAGCTGCTGGGTGCCGTCGGGTCGTTCGCCCAGCAGCAGCTGGAACGAGACGGTTTCGCTGACCGACCCGGGGGAGTCCGGCCCGGTGGCGGCGACTGCTCCGTCCACCAGGATTCGCAGCGCCCCGCCGGTGCGTTGGAGTACGAGGTGGTGCCACTGCTGGTCGTCGTAAGCCTGCGCGGTGGTCACCGAGCGGCTGCCGGCCGAGGTGGTCATGGCGGCGACCAGCCGCCGGTCCGCGGGTTCCGCGCGCAGCCATAGCTGCGGTGCCGTCGCCCCCATCCCACTCAGCCACAGCAAAGCTTGCGGCTGTTTCGAAGCCCCGTAACGGAACCACGTGCTGTAGGTGAAGTCGCCCGCGCCCACGAGCTGGCCCGGCGAATACCGCACGCGGACGAAATCGTCGACGCCGTCGAGCCGTACCGCACCGCCGAACCGTCCGGGTTCCACGGTGGCACCACCGCCCAGAATGCCACCGGAGTGCCGGTTCGCCAGGTCCGGAGTGGACGGACCGGGGGAACGCCGCCAGCCGAGGTGGTTCTCGTCGAAGCGAACGAAGCGGATCTCGTCCCGGGCGTCGACCGCGCCGCCCTCGTACAGCAGGCCGATCCGCGCGTCGCGCTCGTGAGGTCCGCTCAGCTGCACCAGATCGGAGTATCCCGACCAGTCGGTGGTGATCCGTGTGCCCTGCTCGGTGTTTTCCCAGGTGCGGCCGCCGTCGTAGGACGAGCGGATGGTCATCCAGCGGCGACGGTCGGTGTCGGCGGGGGAGGCGAACAGCAGCCGTTGCCCACCCGGGCGTTCCAGTCGCAGCAGGCAGCCCTGCACCATCGGGGTCACGAGGTCCGGGATCGTGGTGAACCGACGGCTGAACGTCGCCCCGCCGTCGCGGCTCAGCGCGTAGTCCCGGTTGCCGACGTCGGTGCCGCCTTGCTCCCTGCCGCCCGCGTAGATCGTGCCGTCCGGCAGTTCGGCGACGCTGATCTCCGACGGCTTCTGCGCGTAGGTACCGCCCACCGGATGCGGGTAGCTGTCCACCGCGCCCACCTGCCAGCTCCGCCCGTGGTCGTCGCTGTAGACGAGTGCGCCGTAGTTCTCCACCGAGTCGGTGCCGGCACTGCGTTCGGCGTTGACACCGAACACGAGCCGGCCCGCGTGCCGGCCGTGCGCCAGCTGGATGCCGTGCACCGGACCGGAGGCGTACCACGAATCCCACTCCGGCAGCTTGGCCTGCGCGCTGATGTCGACCGGTACGGACCAGGTGCGGCCGTCGTCGTCGCTGTACTGCGCGTGTGGCGCACGCGGGCACGGCACGTCGCAGGCCTGGTCGTCGTCGCGGCCCTTGTTGTAGGTCGTGATCAGCACGATCCGGCCGGTCGTACTGTCCACGATGGGCACCGGGTTGCCGTGGGTGTCGCCGCCACCGGGGTTCACCACCCGCAGTGGTGACCAGGTGGTGCCGCCGTCGGTGGACCGCTTCACCACCAGGTCGATGTCGCCGGTGTCCCCGCAGTTGTCACGGCGGCCCTCGGCGAAGGCGAGCAGCGTGCCCGAGGCACTGCGGACGATCGCCGGGATGCGGAAGCAGGCGTAGCCGGTTTCCTGGTGCGGGTTGAAAAGCACCTGCTGGTCGAACGCGGGCGCGGCGTGCGCCTGGCTCGGCACGACGCCGATCAGCAGCAGGAAGGCCAGTGCCACCCGGGAAAGCCGGTTCATCGGTGCTCCTCCCGGTTCGCCGCGGCGAGCACCGCCACGCCGTACGGTTCCAGCGCCACCTCCGTCACGGACCGGCCCGGGTCGGCGAGCAGGTCCGTGCCGGGTTCCGGCAGCGCCACGGTGACCGCTTCCGTGCCGTGGTTGAGCAGGAACAGGTAGTCGGCGTCGCCGTGTCGTACCACGGCCTGCACCCCCTCGGGCAGGCCGGGCAGCACCGGCACCGCGCCGGCACCGGCGGTGATCCGGTCGAACAGCTCGCGCATCGCCTCCGGGGACGGGCGGGTGCCGAGGTACCACGCCACGCCCGCACCGAACTCGTGGCGCGTCACCGCCGGGCGCCCGCTCAGCGGCCCCTCGGCGAAGGTGGCCACCGTCGTGGCGCCCTCGGGTTCGATCCATTCCGACCAGATGGTGGCGGGAACGGTGGTCCCGTCCACCTCGATGCTGGTCGAACCGTCCTCGGGCAGCGGCCAGAACTCGTCCACCCGCAGGCCGAGGACGTCCCGCAGCGGGGCGGGGTAGCCGCCGAGGTACGCCCGGTCGTGTTCGTCCACGATGCCGGAGAAGAACGACACCACGAGGTGCCCGCCACTGTCCACATAGGACCGGAGATGGGCCGCCACTGCCGCGTCCATCAGATACAGATTGGGCACCACGACGAGCCGGTAGCCGGACAGCTCGCGGGCCGGGTGCACCACGTCGCAGGTCACGTTGGCGTCGAACAGGGGTGCGTAGTGCGCCAGATGCGCGTCGAGCTGGCGCAGGTCGTCGGACGGGTGCGAATCCAGTTCCAGCGCCCACCAGCTGTTCCAGTCGTGCAGGATGGCGACGTCGGCCCGGACGCGGCTGTCCGCGATCTCCGGTACGGACGCCAGTTCCCGGCCGAGATCGCGCACCTCGCGGAACGTCCGGGTGTCGCGCCCGCCGTGCGGGACCATCGCGGAGTGGAACTTCTCCGCCCCGCCCGCGGTCTGCCGCCACTGGAAGAACAGCACGGCGTCCGCTCCGCGCGCCACCGCCTGCCAGCTGTCCAGCCGCATCGCGCCCGGCGGCTTCGGCCCGTTGCGCGTCCGCCAGTTGACCGCGCTCGGCGCCTGTTCCAGCAGCAGCCAGGGTTTGCCTTGTTTGGCCGACCGCACGAGGTCGTAGGCGAAGGCCGCTTCCACGTGCCCGCGCGGATCGTGGGGGTCGGGATACGAGTCGAGGCTCACCACGTCCTCGTGCTGGACCCAGCTGTGCCAGTCCAGTGCCTTCTGCACCCGGCCGACGAAGTTCGTGGTCACCGGCACGTCCGGGGTCACCCGGGTGAGCACCTCGCGTTCGGCGCGGTGGCAGGCGAGTGAGGCATCCGAGGAGAACCGGTGGTAGTCGAGCTGTTGCGCCGGATTCGGAAAAGTCGGTGCGACGCGGGGCGGCTCGATCTCGGCCCAATCGTCGTAGCGCTGGGACCAGAACGTCGTGCTCCACGCGGAATTGAGCGCTTCGACCGTGCCGTAGCGCTCGCGCAGCCAGCGCCGGAAGTCCTCGGCCGACGCATCGCAGTAGCACGCGCGGATGTGGCAGCCGAACTCGTTGCCGATGTGCCACATGGCCAGCGCGGGATGCCCTGCGTACCGCGTGGCGACCTGCTCGACCAGCCGCACCGCGTGCTCCCGGTACACCGGGCTGGACGGGCAGAACTGTTGCCGCGCGCCCGCCGATAGCCGGGTGCCGTCCGCGCGTACGGGCAGAATTTCCGGATGCCGGTGGGAAAGCCACGGCGGGGGAGAGGCGGTCATGGTGGCGAGACAGACGGAGACACCGCCCGCGGCGAGCTTGTCCAGCACCTCGTCGAACCAGCCGAAGTCGAACTCACCCGGCCGCGGCTCGACCTGTGCCCAGGAGAAGATCCCGGCGGTCACCATCGACACGCCGGCCTCGGCCATCAGCTTCAGGTCCTCGTCGTGGACTTCCGGCGACCAGTGCTCGGGGTTGTAGTCCCCGCCGTAGTAGAGCCGGTCCATCTCAGAGCAACCCCGATTCCGCCAGTTTTTCCTTGATCTGCAACAGCTCCTCGGCGTTCAGCGGCAGCTGCGGAGGTGCGGTCACCGCGTTGTCGATGAAACCGCGCATCTTCATCGCCGCCTTGAACGCGCCGAGCGCGGCCGAGCCGCGGCCCATCCGGGCAGGTGGTGCGACGTCGGTGATGCCGAACAGGGACAGCAGCCGTTCCTGCTCGCGACGGGCGGCTGCCGTGTCACCGGTGCGGAAGTGGTCGTGGATCCGCACGTAGCCGGCCGGATCGACGTTCCCGAGGCCGGGTACCGCGCCGTCGGCACCCAGCGCCAGCGCGGAATCGACGAGCAGTTCGGATCCGGTGAACACGGCGAAGGAATCGAGCCCACGCTCCCGGCGTCCCTTGAGCAGGAAGCGGAATCCGGCCTCGTCGCCGCTGGAGTCCTTGACCCCGGCGAGCACCCCGTCCGCGGCCAGGGCCAGCACCAGCTGCCGGTCGAGCTTCGTGTGCACCGCGACCGGGATGTCGTAGGCGAAGATCGGCAGCTCGGTCCCGTCGTGCAGCAACCGGAAGTGCAGGTCGATCTCCGCGCTGTGGGTACGGGTGTAGTACGGCGCGGTCACCACCATCGCGTCCGCGCCGGCGGCCTCGGCCGTCTTCAGGTGCTCGGCCACCCGCAGGGTCGTCATGTCGATGCAGCCGGCCAGCACCGGTACCCGGCCGGCGACCTGGTCCACCGCGGTTTCGATGACGACTTGCCGCTGCCGGTCGGGCAGGAAAGCGACCTCGCTCGACGAGCCGAGCACGAAGACCCCGTGCACACCGGCCTCGAGCTGGAAGTCGATGTGGCGCCGCAAGGACGCGGTGTCCACCGTGAAGTCGTCGTGCAGCGGGGTGCACAGGGGCGGGATGATGCCGGCGAATTTCGGCGCGGTCATGAGGCGTTCACTCCGGTCGGGATCTCGGGATGGATGCAGCGGTAGGTGTGCCCGGCCGTGCCGTCCACCGGGGGCAGCGCGGCCGAGCACTCGGCGGTGGCCCGGGGGCAGCGGGTGTGGAACGGGCAGCCGGGCGGTGGCGCGGTCGCCGATGGAACGGGCCCGCTCAGCACGATCGGCTCGACCGGATGCAGCAGGCTCGGGGTGGCGGAGAACAGCGCCCGCGTGTACGGATGGTGCGCGTGCCCGGGCAGGTCCCCGGCCGGCGCCTGCTCGACGATCCGGCCGAGGTACATGGTCACGATCCGGTCGCTCATCCGCCGCACGGTCTGGATGTCGTGGGACACGAACACCATCGCCAGGCCGAGCCGCTCCTTCAGATCCAGCAACAGGTTCAGGATCTGCGCCCGGACCGACACATCGAGCGCGGACGTCGGTTCGTCCGCGACCAGCAACGCCGGGCGCAGCGCGAGCGCGCGGGCGATCGCCACCCGCTGACGTTGCCCGCCCGAAAGCTGCGAGGGCAGCGCGTCGGCGACGCTGCCGGGAAGCCCGACCAGGCCCATCAGCTCCCGTACCCGCTCGGCCCGCTGTGCGGCAGTGCCTTCGTGATGCACGTCGAGCGGGTCACGCAGGATCTTCTCGACCGGCAGCCGCCGGTTGAGCGCGGTGGCCGGGTCCTGGAACACCATGCCGACCGTGCGGCCGAGTTCGATCGGGCGCAGCGCGCTCAGCGGGGCGCCGGAGTAGCGGACCGTGCCCTCTGCCGGCTTCTGCAGCCCGACCAGCACCTTGGCCAAAGTGGACTTGCCGCACCCGGATTCCCCGACCACGCCGACGGTTTCGCCCGCTTCGATGGCCAGGCCCACGTCGGTCAACGCATATACCTGCTCGTGCCCGAACAGGCTCGCGCCGCGGACGCGGTGCACCACGTGCACGCCTTCGACTTCCACGAGGCTCATGCCTGCGCTCCTTCCGCCACCGCGGGCGACGTGCTTTCGGCCGGGTAGTGACAGGCCACCTCGTGGCCGTCACCGCGGGTTTCGGGCTGCACCTCGAAACAGTGTCCACGCGCGGCCGGGCACCGGGTCGCGAACCGGCAGCCGGGCGGGAAGTCCGCGGGAGCGGGCACGACGCCCTTGATCTGGGTGAGCGTGGTTTCGTTCTCCTCCAGCGACAGCACCGCGCTCAGCAGACCGCGGGTGTAGTGGTGCCGCGGCGAGCCGACGACCTGCGCGGTCGTCCCGCTTTCGGCCACCTGCCCGCCGTACATCACGACCACGCGGTCCGCGACGTCGGAAACCAGCGCGAGGTCGTGGGACACCAGCACGAGCGCGAAACCCAGTTCCTCCTGCAGCCGCAGCAGCAGCGCGATGATCTGCGCCTGCACGGTCACGTCGAGCGCGGTGGTCGGCTCGTCGGCCACGATCAGCTTCGGGCTGCGCGAAAGTGCCATCGCGATCAGCACCCGCTGGCGCTGGCCGCCGGACAGTTCGTGCGGGTACGCCCGCAGCGTCCGGTCCGGATCGAGGTTCACCAGCTCCAGCAGCTCCGCCGGGCTCCGGGTGCCGCCGCGGCGGGTGAACTGCTTGAGCTGCGCGCGGATCGTCATCGCCGGGTTCAGCGAACTGAGCGCGTCCTGGTAGACCATGGAGAGGTCGTGCCCGAGGTGCCGGCGCCGGGTGCCGGGCTTCATGGTCAGCAGGTCCTCGCCGGCGAAGCGGATCGCGCCGCCCAGGCACGCCCCCTCCGGTGCCAGACCCATGACCGACAGCGCGGTCAGCGATTTGCCGCAGCCGGATTCGCCGATCAGGCCGAGCACCTCCCCGGCCCGCACGGTGAACGACACGCCGTCGACCACCCGTACGCCCCGGTGCCGCTCCGGGAAGGAGACGGTGAGCTGGTCGACCTCCAGCACCGCGGGCCGGGCGGAGAGGTCGCGTGCTTTGGCCGACAACCGTTCCCCGGCTTCGCGGAGCCCGCGCAGCGGCAGGACGGGTGCGGTGCTCGTGGCCGCCTCCTCGACCAGCTGCGCGGCCTCACCCGCCTTGGCGGTGCGAGCGGGCGGCGCGGCCCAGGCGTCGGAAATCCCCTCGGACAGGATGTTCAGCGCCAGCACCGTGATCAGGATCAGCAGGCCGGGGAACAGCGTGGCCCACCAGCCGCCGGTGAGCACCAGGTCCTTGCCGTCGGACAGCACCGATCCCCAGGACGGGTTGGGTGGCTGGATCCCCGCGCCGATGAACGACAGGGAAGCCTCGAACACGATCGCGTCGGCCACCGTCACCGTGCAGTAGACCAGGATCGGCGCGGCACAGTTGACCGCGACGTGCCGGGCCAGGATGAACAGCCGCTTCGCGCCGAGCACCCGTTCGGCGGCCACGTAGTCCTCGCCGTACTGCGCCTGCACGTTCGCCCGCACCACGCGGGCCACCGGCGCCATGTTGAGGAACCCGATCGCGAGGATCAGCACCAGGATGCCGCGGCCGAACACGGCGACCAGCACCGCGGCGAGCGCGACCCCGGGGAAGGCCATCAGCACGTCGAGCACCCGCATCACCACGGAGTCGGTGCGCCGCCCGGTGGTCGCCGCGAACGAGCCGAGCACCGTCCCGGCGACCAGGGCCAGCACGGTGGCGCCGAGGCCGATCGCCAGCGACCACCGGGTGCCCGCCACGAGCCGGGAGAAGATGTCGCGGCCGGACTGGTCGGTGCCGAACCAGTGCGCCGCGCTCGGCCCGCCGGTGTCGGTGCTCAGCGCGTCGGGATCGTGCGTCACGAACAGGGCGCCGGCCACCGCGGTCAGCACGAGCACGAGCAGCACGGCCAGCGCGAGCCACGAGGACAGCGGTAGCCGCCGGAAGCGGATGCCGGGCCGGGACAGCCGGGCGGTCAGGCCCGGGCGCAGCACGGGGCGCATCACGACCGGCTCCGCAGGCGCGGGCTGGCCAGCAGGTAGAGCACGTCGACCACGAGGTTCACCAGGACGAAGGCGATCGCGATGGTGATCACGAAGCCCTGCACCTTGGCGGTGTCCCCGTCCTGTACCGCTTGGATCATGTTCTGTCCCATCCCGGGCAGTGCGAACATCGTCTCGATCACCACCGCGCCGCCGAGCAGGTAGCCGATGCGTAGGCCCAGCACGGTGAGCGGGGTGACCAGCGCGTTGCGCAGCACGTTGCGGCCCACCACGACCACCGGCGGCAGCCCGCCGCCGCGCGCGGTGCGCACGTAGTCCTTGTCCAGTTCCTCCACCATCGACGTGCGGATCACCCGGGTCAGTTGCGCGGCCACCGGCAGCGACAGCGAGATCGCGGGCAGGGTGAGCGCGTTCAGCCAGCCGGAGAACGAATCGCGGGGGTTGATGTAGCCGCTGGTGGGGAAGAGGCCCTTGCCCACCGCTAGCCACTGCACGAGCAGCAGCGCGATCCAGAACGCCGGAGCGGCCACCCCGGCGAGGGTGACCACCCGGATCAGGTGGTCCGGCCAGCGGCCGCGGAACAGTGCCGAGGTCACCCCCAGCAGCAGGGCCAGCACGAGCGCGAGCACCAGCCCCAGCAGGGTCAGCTGCACGGTCAGCGGGAGCGCGGTCGCGATGGTCTGGCCCACCGGCTCCTTGGTGATCACGCTGGTGCCGAAGTCGCCCTGCAGCAGATGCCACACGAAGTGCACGTACTGCAGGGGAAGCGGGTCGAGCAGGCCGTTGGCCGCGCGGAACTGCTGCAGCTGCTCCGGCGTGGCGTTGGCCCCGTTGAACGCGGCCAGTGCCGGATCGACCGGCGAGAACCGCATCACGATGAACACGAACAGGATCACGCCGAGCAGCAGCGGTATCAGAGCGAGGATGCGGCCGGCCAGCATCCGGACGACGACGAGCACAGTGGACTCTCCTAGTACTCCAGCCGTAGATCGTGATGTTCATGGTTCTCGGGTGGCTTGTCGCTGGTAGTGGGCCTGCCGTGCTCGGTATTGGTGTTGTCTGCGCCAGATCGAGCAGCGTAGTCGGTGCGCGATGTCGGTGATCGGTGTGATGGCGAGTGTGGCGAATAGGTGCTGGACTTCGTTGCAGGTCAAGGAAATCCAGTCGGTCGAGGTCGCTTGCCGGGTGCGCTCGGTGGCGGCAACGATGGTGAGGAAGGCGTGGGCGAGCATCGCCAGGATGGTCCAGCGGTGCCAGGAGGTCCAGCGGCGGACTTGGTGCTGGTCAAGTCCGGTGAGTCCTTTGCTGGTTTGGAAGGATTCCTCGACGCGCCATCGGGTTCCGGCCACCCGCACCAGAACGGGCAGCGCGGTGGCAGTGGCTGCGAAGCAGCGGTAGAACGCGAGTTCTTTCGTGCGGCGGTTGCGCCGGATCAGCAGCCACCGGTGTCCCGCCGGTGTGGTGTCAGGGTCGATGTCGATCAGGGCCCAGTCGTAGTAGCGGTGTCCTTTCGCGCCCGCACCGGCGGAGAAGCGTTGCCACACGTGTTTCGGCAGCCGTCCCGCGAGGTCGTCGGGGCGGAAGGTGCCGACTCCGGTCGCGACGCGGCGGTCGCGTCCGATGGCCAGCACGTAGCCGGCACCACGGTGTTCCAGTTCCGTGCGCAGGTGCGGGTCGGCGCCATACACTTCGTCGCCGGTCACCCAGGACGCCGTGATTCCGGCGTCGAGGGTGCGGGCGATCATCTCGGTGGCCAGCGCCGGTTTGGTCGCGAACGCGATGTTCTCGTCGATTCCGGCCGCGTGGCAGCGTTCGGGGTCGCTGGTCCAGGACTTCGGCAGATACAGGGCCCGGTCCACGAAGGCGTGTCCCGCGGTGGTGGCGTAGGTCAGATAGACCGCGACCTGGGAGTTCTCGATCCGCCCAGCAGTGCCCGTGTACTGGCGCTGCGTCCCGACCGTGTGGCTGCCTTTCTTCACATCCCCGGTCTCGTCCACGATCAGGACCGCGTCAGTCTCACCGAGGTGCTCGACCACGTAGTCACGCAGGTCGTCGCGTACCGCGTCGGCGTCCCACACCGCCCGCGCCAGCACATGCTGCAACCTGTCCGGGCTCGGGTCCCCGACATACTCGGCGATGGTCCAGCAATTCTTCCGCGGCAACTCAGACATCAACCCCAGCAACAACTTCTCCGCCCCACGACGCGGTTCGACCCGCCCGAACCGGCCCGCGATCCGCCCCATGAGCTCATCGAACATCGCCCGCCACCGGACAGGGTCTATGCTCACACCTGCGGCCGTCAGGCGATCTTGGGAAGTCCACACAACCAACCATGATCAACTGTCGGCCGCACCCATCTCCAGGCACCCCCCCACCAGCCCCGATCACGAAGTCCGGCTGGAGTACTAGCTGCCTCGTGAGTGCCTGCGCCGGTTTCTCACCGGCGCAGGCAATCAGGGGAGGGTGGGGGTCAGGCGGGTTCGGCCTGGTTGAGGTTGATCCCGGGATAGCCCTGGGCCCGCACACCGGAGATCTCCCGCGGATCCCACGCCGTGCCCATCCGGGTGAAGACGAGTGGGTAGATGACCGCCTCCCGTGAGATCAGGTCGAGCAGCTGCCGGTACCGGGCGGACCGCTTCGTGTCGTCGGTCTCGGCGGCGGCCCGGTCCTGCAGGGTGAGCAGGGCCTGGGCGTCCGCGCCGGTCCAGCGGGCGTACTCGGTCATCATCAGCGACTGCGCGTCGTAGTAGTAGCGGATCAGCAGATCCGGGTCGTTGCCGAACTGCATGGCGTTGGCCGTGGTGGCCACGGCCTGGAAGTCGGTTCCGTTGTCCAGTTTGGAGAACAGCGCCTTGGTGTCCTGGGAGTCCAAAGTGGTCTGCACGCCGATCGCGTCCCAGCCCTCCTTGATCACCTTCACGCAGTCGAGCACGAGCGAGGTGTTGGTGGTGGACAGGGACATCCGCAGGTTGGTGACGCCGGCCTCGGCGAGCAGCTTCTTCGCCTTGGCGGGGTCGTGGCGGAAGTCCTCGGCGGCGGGCTGGGACTGCGGCAGTTCCGGGTTGATGAACGAGGTGCCCGGGCTGCCCGCGCCACGCAGCCCGATCTCGATCATCTTCTCCTTGTCGATCGCGTAGTGCAGGGCCTGGCGCACGCGCCGGTCCCCGAACGGCGCGTGCGCGGTGTTGAACATCAGGTACAGGTTGTTCCCGCCGTCGGCGAATTCGACGGTGCGCCCGGCCGCCCGCAGCTGATCCGCGTTGGCCGGCGGGATGTTCTCCACGATCTGCGCGTCCGGCCGGGCACCGGAGACCGCCGCGACCCGGGGCGCCGAATCCACCACGGACTTCCAGATCATCTTGCGGTAGGCGGCCGGGCGCGGGCCGTTGTAGTCCTCGAACCGTTCGAACACGGTGTGCGACAACGGTGCCTGCTCGCTGACCCGGTACGGCCCGGAGCCGACGACCGTGCCCGCCGCGGCCGCGCCCCAGTTGTTCTCGAACACGTGCTTCGGCACGATCTTGCACATCTGGATACGTTGCAGTGCATAGGAGAACGGGAACTTCAGCACGAACTCCACGGCCCGTTCGTCGACCTTGCGCACCTGCGTCAGCCACTGCGAGAAGAAGCTGTGGATGAGCACGTTCTCCTGCGGATCGAGGACGCGCGCGTAGGTGAACACCACGTCGTCGGCCAGTACCGGCTGCCCGTCGTGCCATTTCGCGCCCGGACGCAGCTCGAAGCGCAGGCGCGTGCCGCGCAGGTCGGCCGGCAGCGCCTTGGCCAGTCCCGCGTACGGCTCGCGGCTCACCGGATCGCCCTCGACAAGGGATTCGTAGCTGTGCAGAAACCCTGCCATCGAGAACGCGGAGGCGGTCTGCAGGGGATCCCACGACTGGTTGTTGCCGTAGCCGATCACCGCGGTGATCAGATCGGCGGAATTGCCGACCCTGATCGTCGACGGCGGGCCGCCGCACGCCGCGAGCGCGGGCGAGAAGGCCACCGCCGCGAGCCCCGTGTAGCGCAGCAGCGCACGGCGGTCGAACGAAGGACCGGTCCCCGTGGTGGATCGGGACATCGAGTCTCCTGACTGGCGGGCAGCGTCGCCCGCCGGTGCAACCCCAGAAGTAGGACGTGGGATGTCCTAGGACTGCGCCGAACTGTAGGCCGAGCGGATCCGCCGGTCAAGGGGAATTCGCGCGCCATGACGTAGGATGTCCGGTAATGGCAGTGGGCCAGTGGAACGTGTCAGGGACCGTGCCAGTGGACAGGACTCCGGGAGAGACAGTGGTGGCGCGCCCCCAACGCAGTGAAGAGATCACGAAGCGGATCATCGACCTGATCGTCGACCGGGCACTGCCGCCGGGTGCGCCGATGCCGACCGAGCTGAGCCTGGCCGAGGACATCGGCGTCAGCCGCAATTCCGTGCGGGAGGCGGTGAAGGCACTGCAGGCGCTGGACATCGTGGAGGTGCGGCACGGCTACGGCACCTTCGTCGGGTCCGCGGGTTCGGAGGCCCTGCAGACCTGGCTGCTGTTTCGCACCCGGACCCGGGGCGCGACCGACGCCGGCCGGCTGCGCGACCTGCTCGAGGTGCGCGAAATGCTCGAGACGGAGCTGACCCGCCGGGTCGCGCGCGAGCACCGGCCGGAGCTGATCGGCGAGCTGGCCGCACGGGTGGCGCGGATGCGCCGCAAGGGACCGGACGCGGCCGTCGCGGACCGCGAGTTCCACGACCTGATCTGCGCCGAAGCCGGCTTCGACCTGGCCCGCGAGCTGACCGGGCTGTTCTGGGACGTCTACCGGGTCGCGGAAGCCGAGTTGGGCGGCCCGGCCTCGACCGCGAGTACCGCGAAACGGCACCAGACCATCGTGGACGCGCTCGTCAGCGGGGATCCCGACGCCGCGGAGGCGGCCGTGCACCGGCACTTCGACGAGGTGCGCAGGCGGGCGAAAGCGGGTCGCTACGGTGGGTTCGGCGAGGCCCGTCCTGGCGCCTCCGATCCGGCCGCGAGCTGACGGCCGGGCAGCCGGCAGGAGGAACCGTTGACTGCTCCGGAGATCACGCTGCTGCCTCCGTCGGCGGCCGGGGACGCCGCGCTGGTGGCCGCGGTGAGCACGCTGATCAACCTTGTCTACGCCCACTCCGAGGAAGGACTGTGGACGGGCTCGGCCGATCGCACGGCGCCCGGGGAGATCGCCGGGTTCGTGGCGGCAGGGGAGATCGCGGTGGCCCGGCTCGGCGGTCGCGTCGTCGGCTGTGCCCGGGTGCGCAGCCTCGATGCCGGCACCGGCGAGTTCGGCCTGCTCGCCGCCGCGCCCGCGGTGCGCGGCACCGGGCTCGGCCGGGAGCTGGTGCGCTTCGCCGAGGAGCGCGGCCGGGCCGCGGGGCACCGCCGGATGCAGCTGGAACTGCTCGTCCCTCGCGAGGGAACGCATCCGGCGAAGGAATTCCTCGACCGCTGGTACCGCAGGCTCGGCTACGGCGTGGTGGGCAAGTCGACGCTGGACGCGGACTTCCCGCAGCTGGCCCCGTTGCTCGCCGTGCCGTGCGATCTTCTCGTCTACCACAAGGACCTGGCCGCGTCCTGAGCCACGCGTCATCGCGGGTGAACCCGGTGCTCGACGCCTGGTGTCAATTCTGACCAGGTGGTAGGGATTGTTCCCGGACGCCTCTCCGGCACGACCACCCAAGGAGCGGGAATGGGCAAGCCTTCCGTGCAGCTGTACTCGGTCCGCGAAGCCTTCGCGGCCGATCCGGCCGAGGTCCTGCGGCGGCTGGCCGCGATCGGGTTCACCGCGGTCGAGCCGTACGGCGTGGTGGAGAACGCCGAGGCACTCGGCGCCGGCCTGCCCGCACACGGGCTGCGGGCCCCGACCGCGCACGCCAGTCTGATCGGCGCGGACCAGGACGCGGTGTTCGCCACCGCACGCGAGCTGGGCATCGGCGTGGTGGTCGAGCCGTTCGTGCCGTCCGAGCTGTGGCAGGACCCCGCCGGCGTCTCGGCCACCGCGGAGGCGCTCAACGCGGCGGCGAAACTCGCGCAGCGCCACGGCGTGCGCGTCGGCTACCACAATCACTGGTGGGAGCTGGAAAACCGGATCGACGGCCGCAGCGCGTTCGAGCTGTTCGCCGATCAGCTGGACCCGGAGATCGTGCTCGAAGTCGACACGTACTGGGCCACCGCCGGCGGTGAGGACGCGCCGGCGCTGCTGCGCCGTCTGGGCGGGCGGGTGCACGCGATCCACGTCAAGGACGGTTCGCTGGCCACCGACGCGACCGGTCAGGTCCCCGCGGGGCAGGGCCGGATTCCGCTGCCCGAAGTGCTGGCCGCGGCGCCGGAGGCGTTACGCGTCGTGGAGTTCGACCAGTACGACGGAGATGTGTTCGAGGGCATCGCCGGCAGCTTCGCCTACCTCACCGGTGCCGCGCGGTGACCGGCGGGCCGGTCGGCGTCGGCGTGATCGGCGCGGGCGTCATCAGCGATGCCTACCTGGCGAACCTCACCACGTTCCCGGACGCGCGGGTACACGCGATCGCCGACCTGGACGTCGGCCGCGCCCGCGCGCAGGCGGACAAGCACGGCGTGTCGCGCGCGGGGACGGTGGCCGAGCTGCTCGCCGAGCCGGCGATCGAGCTGGTGGTGAACCTGACCATCCCGGCCGCGCACGTGGAGGTCGGGCTGGCCGCGCTGGACGCGGGAAAGCACGTGTGGACGGAGAAACCCCTCGCGCTCGACCGGGAGTCCGCGGCCAAGCTGCTGGAATCGGCGCGGGACAAAGGATTGCGCGTGGCGAGCGCGCCGGACACCGTACTGGGTGCCGGGCTGCAGACCGCGCGGCGGGCGATCGAGGCCGGCCGGATCGGCGAGCCGCGCACGGCACTCGCGCTGTTCCAGACCCCCGGGCCGGAAAGCTGGCATCCCGCCCCGGAATTCCTGTTCCGCACCGGTGGGGGACCGCTGCTGGACATGGGGCCGTACTACCTCACCGAACTGGTCACGGTCTTCGGCCCGATCCGGAAGGTCACCGCCGCCGGTGGGCGGGCCCGCGAGACCCGGGTGATCGGCTCCGGCCCCCGCGCCGGCACGGAATTCCCGGTGACCGTCCCGACCACGGTCACCGCGCTGATCGAATTCGCCGGCGGGGGCAGTGCGCAGCTGGTGCTGAGCTTCGATTCCGCGTTGCTCCGCGTGGGTTTCCTCGAGGTGTCCGGAACGCTCGGCACCGCGGTGCTGCCCGATCCGAACCGGTTCGACGGCACGACCCTGCTGCACCTGCCGGGGACAGCCGAACCGGACACGCTGCCCGCGCTCGGGCACGCCGCCTCGCGTGGGACCGGAGTGCTGGAGCTGGCCAGGGCGATCCGGGCCGGGGTGCCCGAACGGTCGTCCGGGGACCTGGCCTTCCACGTGCTGGACGCGATGCTGTCGCTCGACGAATCGATCACCCGGGGCCACTCCGTGGAGCTGACGAGCACGGCGCGGGTGCCGCCCGCGCTGCCCGGCGACTGGGACCCGCATGCGCGCACCCTGTGAGACGACCGGCGCTCAGGGCTGCAGCGGAACTGTGAGCAGCGTTTGCAGGAAGCCGCGGAGCGCGCCGGCGAGATCCACCTCGGACGGGGTGGTGAGCCACTGGACCTGCAGGCCGTCCATGAGCGCGATGAAGGCGAGCGCCGCCTCGTCGGGATCGACGCCGGGACGCAGCTCGCCGGTGTCCGCGAGCACGCGCAGGGAGTCCCGCACGCGGTGGCGGGCGTCCCGGTAGTGGCGCTCGAAGTACTCGTGTGCGGGATGGCCGGGGGTGACCGCCTCGGCCGCGAGCCGCGAGTACAGGTCGACGATGCCGGGATGGCGCGCGTTGTGCTCGGCCAGCGTCAGGAACCGGCGCAGCACCTCGAGCCCGGGCGGCACACCGAGCTGCTCGCGGTCGGCGTCCTCGGCGTCCCGCCGTTCGAGCACCGCGGCCAGCAGCGCTTCCTTGGTGGGGAAGTGGTAGAGCAGACCGGCGTGGCTGATCCCGGCGCGTTTCGCGATCTCCCGCAGCGAGCCGCCGTGGTAGCCGGCCTCGCCGTACACCACGGCGGCCGCCGAAATCAGGTCCTCCCGGCGGATCCGGCCCTTCGGATAGCCCCCGCTCACGGCAGGGCGGTCGGCTCGGCGGCGTGCACCCGCCCATCATGCCCCAGCGTGGAAACCGCTGCCGACGCCGGGACCCGGCGTGCGACCATCGGGCGGACCCGCCCGCAGCAGGAGAATCGAGGACGATGACCGAGGTGTCCCCACCCGCCGGACAGACCGCCGCGCCACCGCGTGCCGCCCGCGCCGCGACGTGGGCGGTGTTCGCGATCAACGGGTTCACGGTCGGGATGTGGGTCGTGCACATCCCGGTGGTGGAGCATGCCACCGGGATCTCGCACACCACGCTGGGCGCGCTGCTGCTGGTGCTCGGCGCCGCCGCGCTCGCCGGCATGCAGATCTCCGGACCGCTGGCCGACCGGTTCGGCAACCACCGGATCGTGCCCGTCGCCGGGATCCTGCTGGGCGTGGCGGTGACCCTGCCCGGACTGGCGGTGAACTGGTGGACGCTGGGCCTGACCCTGGTGGCCTTCGGGTTCTCCAACGGTTCGCTCGACGTGTCGATGAACGCGCAGGCGGTGGTCGTGGAACGGGCCTACCCGCGGCCGATCATGGCGGCGTTCCACGCGATGTGGTCGATCGGGGGTGCGCTGGCCGCGGTGGTCGGTGCCGCGGTGCTCGGCGCCGGCGTGCCCACCGAAGTCTCACTCGGCGGCACCGGACTGCTGTGCGCTGCGGTGATGGCACTGGCGAGCCGGTTCCTGCTGGCCGCCCCGGCAGGCCCGGCGGAAGCGGCCACTGTGGACAATGGCGGCCGGCGGATCCCGGCGCGGACCGTGTGGCTGCTGGGGATCCTGGCGCTGGCCCTGATGCTGTCGGAGGGCGTCGCGAACGACTGGGCCGCCCTGTACCTGCGCGACGGGCTGGGTACTTCGGAGAGCACCGCGGCGCTCGCCTACGGTTCGTTCGCGGTCGCCATGACGGTGGGCCGGTTCGCGACCGACCGCGTCTCGGCGTTCGCCGGCCCGGTCGCGGTGGTCCGCTACGGCTGCGCGCTCGCCGCGGTGGGGCTGACCGTGGCGTCGGTGGCGCCGTGGGTGCCGCTCTCGCTGGCCGGGTGGGCAGTGTTCGGGCTGGGTCTTTCCGGCGGTGTCCCGCAGCTGTTCACCGCGGCCGGCAACCTGGACACCCGCGCGTCCGGCGCGCTGATGGCCCGGGTGGTCGGCCTGGGCTACCTCGGCCTGCTCGCCGGCCCGGCGGTGATCGGCGGGCTGGCGCACTGGATGCCGCTCAACGTCACGTTCGCGCTGCCGATCGTGCTGTGCGTGCTGGGCGTGGTCTTCGCACCCGCGATGAAGCCGCCCCCGCGATGAAGCCGCGGCAGTGCCGGAAGCGTTCAGAGGGAACAGGACTGCGGGGGCAGGAAGTGACCTCCGCCGCGCAGGGTGACCTTGCTGTGGCCGGCCCGGCTGGTAGCGGCGAGCAAGGTGCAGACGAGCTGTTCGGCCGCGTCCGGCGGCAATGTGGCGACGTCGGTGCTCAGATTCGCTTGGACGCTCGTGCCGGACGTCGTGACGGTGGCGGGCACGGCCGCTCTCGGCACTTCGGTGCGGAGGCCCTTCGCGCGTTCGGTGTCCTCCGGCCCGTAGGCGAGCAAGGTGACCAGACCCGCCGCGGGCGCCGTCATGTCCGATCGCACCACCGGAACCACCGCTCCGTCCCGCACGAAGTACAGCGTGACCTCGGGTGTGCCCGAGGACGCATCGGTGGGCACCGCCGGACCGCTCGGCGCCTCCAGCCCCGGGATCACCCCGCTCGGCCGCACCCCGCACCCGGTGACCAGCACCGCCGCGACGGCCAGCACGGCGAGTGCTCGCCTCATTCGCACGTGCCCGCGCTCGGCCGGTCCACGCCCCGGCGTCGATCCGGCCGGTGCCTGCTTCACCGCCGCCCGCTCGCGCCCGTCGCTCACTGGTCCGCCTCCGTGTTCCGGGGGTTCCGGGGCAGCCATACCGTGAACACCGCGCCCGCGGGGGAGCGGTTGGCCGCGGTCAGCCGTCCGCCGTGCAGGCGGGTGTTCTCCCAGGAGATCGCGAGCCCGAGCCCGCTTCCCTCGGAACGGCTGCGTGCGGTGTCGGCCTTGTAGAACCGGTCGAACACGTGCGGGAGCACCTCCTCGTCGAGTCCCGGGCCGCTGTCGGCGACCTCGATCGTGATCCCGGCCGGGTCACCGGTCAGCCGCACGGTGACCGGTTCGGCGCCGTGCCGCAGTGCGTTGCCGGCGAGGTTGGCCACGATCACGTCCAGCCGGCGCGGATCCACCCGGGCGCGGATGCCGTCCGGCAGCTCCGCGTGCACCGAATTCGTGAAGCCGCGGGTGCGCAGGGTGGTGCGCACGGCCTCGGCCACGTCGATGTCGTCGAGGGCGAGCGAAGCCGTGCCGGAGTCGAAACGGGTGACCTCGATGAGGTCGTTCACCAGCCGCGTCAGGTTGTGCGTCTCGCGGCTGACCAGCCGCACAGCCTGGCCGGACACCCCGGGCAGCCGTCCCGCCTCGGCGTCGAGCATGTCGGTGACCGCCGTCATCGCGGCGAGCGGGGTGCGCAGCTCGTGCGAGACGTCGGCGACGAACCGGCGCGCGTCGGCCTCCATCCGGCGCAGCTCGCCGACGTGCTGCTGCAGGGATTCCGCGGTCGAGTTGAACGTGCCGGCGACCGCGGCCAGCTCATCGCCGCCGCGCACGGTGAGCCGGGTGTCGAGATCGCCTTCGCCGAGCCGGTGCGCCGCGCGCTGCAGCTCCTGCACCGGCCGCAGCACGCTGCGCGCGGCGAGCACCGCGAGCAGCAGGGCCAGCAGCAGCGCGGCGCCGCCGATGAGCCACGCGTCGCGGGCGAGACCGTCGATGGTCTCGATCTCGCCGCTGAAGTCCCGCAGCTCGTAGACCTCGATCCCGGACGGGCTCGACGATTCGGCGTCCGAGCCGCCGGTGATCCGCACCTGGGAGCCGAGCGTCAGGAACGTGACCCCGCCCAGGTCGACCCGCTGCCAGGCGACCCGCCCGGACGCCACCTTCTGCCGCAGCTCCGGCGTGATCGCCGACTCGGGCATGTTCCCCGCGCTGCGGTCGCCGAGATACACGCGTGCGGAGTTCGACCGCCCGTTCATCTTGTCCACGAGCGTGGCCAGCCTGCCCTCGTACGCGTCGTCGGTCGGCACCGGGTACAACTGCCGGATCTGGTTGGTCATCTCGATCGCGGCGTTGTCCTGCGCGCGCTGCACGATCGCGTCCCGCGCCCGCCCGTAGCCGATCCCGGCGACCGCGGCCGCGGTCACCACGCTCACCAGTGCGAACGCGAGCAGCAGCCGCGCCCGCAGTCCCCAGTGCTGCCAATGCCGCCAGTGCTTCACAGCGGGCCGAAGCGGTAGCCGAACCCGCGCAGGGTCTGCACGTACACCGGCGCGGCGGGATCGTCCTCGATCTTCGAGCGCAGCCGCTGCACACAGGCGTCCACGAGCCGGGAGTCGCCGAGATATCCCTGATCCCACACCGATTCGAGCAGCTGCTGGCGGCTGAACACCCGGCCCGGCGAGGCGGAGAGTTCGAGCAGCAGGCGCAGTTCGGTCGGCGCGAGCGCGATCGGTTGCCCGTGCTTGCGCACGACGAGCCCGTCGCGGTCGATGATGAGGTCGCCGTGCCGTTCCGGTTCCGGCTTCGCTGCGCCGGCCTGGCGCGGTTCGGCCGCGCTGCGCCGCAGCACCGCGCGGATCCGGGCCTCCAGCACCCGGGCCTGCGCGGGTTTGACGACGTAGTCGTCGGCGCCGGCTTCGAGGCCGGCGACCACGTCGATGTCGTCGTTGCGCGCGGTCAGCATGATGATCGGCAGGTCACCGGACGCGCGGATGCGCCGGCAGACCTCGAACCCGTCCATCCCGGGCAGCATCAGGTCGAGCACCACCACGTCGGCCGCGTCGCCGGCCAGCCGGGCCAGGCCCTGTTCCCCGCTGTCCACGGCGTCCACGGTGTGGCCTTGGTAAGTGAGGGCGATCTGCAGGCCCTCCCGCACGGCCTGGTCGTCTTCGATGAGCAGCACCCGAGGCATGGTCCTCACTATCGCAGCGGTAGCCGGCCTCCGCCCGCCCGGCTCCCGGACAGTCCACAGCGGACACCACCGGACAGCGTTCCGGTCCGGCCTCATCGCGCCGTCCGCGGAGTGTCATGAGCCGGTAACGGACGGCGGCTGTCACAGAGCTGTTACCGAGCTGTCGGGCAGTGCGTACATCGCGTGCACCGGGCGCGCATAGTGGTGCCCGACTGTGGTCAACATGATCCGGTTCCTGCTCCGTCCCCGGCTGCTCGCGGCGATCACCCGGCTGCTCGGCGTGCTGCTGCTCCCGGCAGCCTTCGTCCGGGCGCCCGGCCGTGGCCGGCACCTGGCCTGCCAGTGGGCCCTCGCGCTGCGGTTCCCGGCCGAGGACCTGGCCGGCCTGGCCCCGCCGGTCCGCGCGGCGTTCACCGCGGCTCGCGCCGAGGCGTTCTGGCGGGACGGCCAGTTGGTCGGCCTCACCTCCGGGCACCGCGACGCGGCCGAACAGCACCGGCTCTTCACCGCGGAGACCGCGCGCACCGGATCGGTCGCCGCCGCACGCAGGCGGGTGCTGCCGCCGGGGGAGTCCGCGCACGTGGCGGGCACCGCACTCGACGTGCGCCCGGCCGAGGGTGCGGCCTGGCTGGAACGCCACGGCGCGGCTTACCGGCTGTACCGCCGCTACGACAACGAATGGTGGCACTTCGAGTACCACCCGTCGACGGTGCCGCTGCGGCTGCCGCGACCCGACGTGCTGCCGCGCCGCGGACCGTCCACAATGGCCTGTGCGACGACGGTGCCGTTACCGTCGCGCACCGGAAACCGGCTGTGAGCAGAGCGGTGGCGCACGTCAGCCGGCCGGCTGCGAGAGCCCGGCGAGCACGACGTCGACGGCACGATCCAAGGTGTCGCGCCGGATCTGCATCGTCGCCGACGCCTGGGACAGTGCGCGAATGAGCAGGTAGACCTCCTCGATCGTGGCCGAAGAGCGCACCGCACCGTGCTCCTGTGCCTGGCGGAGTACCTCGCCGACCGCGGTCTTCACCCGGTTCGACGCGGCGACAGCACGGTCCGGAAAACCTCCGGAGCCGGGCAGCGCCGAGGCCAGCGTGAGTTTCGTGGCTCCGGTCCCGATCATGGTCCGGACGAGGGTGTCCCAGGCCGCGGCCGGATCCGGACCGGCGGCGAGCGAACGGACCCGTGCGGCGAGCCCGTCGAAATGACGCAGCAGCGCCGCCTCGACCAGATCCTCCTTGGCCGGGAAGTGGCGGAAGACCGTGGCGATGCCGACCCCGGCCTGCCGGGCCACCTCCTCGGTCGACCCGGCGGCCCCGTGCGCCCCGAAGACCTCCTCGGCCGCGGCCAGGATCCGCTCACGGTTCTCCTGTGCGTCCTGCCGCATGCGGCTCTCTCCTCTGGTCGGGATCTTCCGGTCGGGACTTGACGCGAGCTTAACCGGAGTCGAGACTTCGGTATCGTACCGAAGTCTAGACTCCGCTTTCTGGGAGGATGCCATGCCGCAGCCGTCCACGCCGGCCGAAGTCGTCCGTGCCGTCGCCGCCGGGGTCAGCCGCCTGGCCGCCAGCGCTCTCTCCGAACAGGACGAGCGGGCGGAACTCGACCACCTGGCCGGCTGGTACGCCGAGCGCACCGATGTCCGGCACCTGTTCGCGCCGCTGGGGGACACTCCGCTGCGGACCCGGGCCGAGCTGCGCCGGCACTTCGCCGGGGCTGCAGCCCTGCTACGCGGAGCTGAGCGGTTCGCACCCGTCGGGCAGGTGCACGAGACCGCCGATCCGGAGGTGGTCGTGTTCGAGTTCAGCTACGTCGGTTCGGTACTCGGCCGTGCGGTGAGCGTGCCGTGTATCTTCGTGACGCGAGTGCGGGACGGCCTCATCGTCGAATCACGCGACTACGCAGACCATGTGGGCATGGCCCGCGCCTTCGGGCGGCTCGATCAGCTGGCCGCCGCACTCTCCGCGGGCCTCCCGTGACGGTCTCGGACAGGCTGCGGAGCCGCCGGAACCGGGTCAGTGGCTGATCACCACCTTGCCGACCCGTGACCGGCGGGCGAAGTACTCGAGCGCGAGAGGTGCTTGCTCGAACGGGAAAACGCGATCGATGACGGGGCGGAGGCGGTGCAGTCCGATCGTCCGGGCCAGCTGTTCCAGGTCCTCGCGGTTGCCCACGGTGATGGTGCGCAGGGTGGCACCGCGCTGGAGGAACCGGGTGAGGTCCATGCCTTCGCCCGAGGCGAGGTTGCCGACGAGGGAAATGCGCCCGCCGTAGGCGAGGGCGGTGAGGGACTGGGCGATCGTGCCGGCACCGCCGATTTCGACCACGAGGTCGACGCCGCGGTCGTCGGTGAGCTCGCGCACTCGCTTTCCCCAGTCGGGGAACCGGGTGCGGTCGAGGACGGTGGACGCGCCGAGTTCACGTAACCGGGCACCCTTCTCGGCGCTGGAGGTGGTGACGATGACCTGCGCTCCGAAGAGCCGCGCGAACTGCAGGGCGAAGACCGAAACGCCGCCCGATCCCTGCAGCAGCACGGTGTGGCCGGCTCCGGTTCCGGCGAGAGCCGACCACGCGGTGAGGGCAGCGCACGGAAGCGTGGCCGCCTCCTCGAACGAGAGGTGGTCCGGCACCGCGACGACGTTCTGCTCGCTCACGGTGATGCGCTCGGTCAGCCAGCCGTCGAGCTGCAGTCCGTACAGGTTGTTCCAGCCGGGCAGCGGGCCGTAGATCCAGTTCGGGTGGAAGCTGCTCAGCACGCGGTCGCCGGTGCGGAACCGCGTCACCCCGTCGCCGACCGCTTCGACGACACCCGCGCCGTCGGAGAGCGGCACCCGCCCCGGCGGTACCGGGCGGGAGTAGCGGCCGGTGGTGATCGGGAGGTCGCGGGCGTTGAGCGAGCTGGCCCGGACCCGCACCGTGAGCTGTCCGGCGGCGGGCGCCGCCACTTCGCGCTCGCGGGCGACCAGCGGAGCGCCGTCATCCTGGACTTCGAAGGCATGCGTGCGGAGTGCTCGTGGGGGAGGCATGCCTCGACCATAATTCGCGCCATCCGGACGTTCAGTAGCATTCTGTCTGAGATTCGGTTCCGATCGTCCGGGAGCTGCGATGGCGACCCCGCAGGTGAACGACCTGCTGACCACGATGCGGATCGAGGAGACCCGGTACGTGCGCGTGGTCGCGCGAACGCCGTGGGGCGTGGCTTTCCCCGCCCGGCAGGTCGCCCGGCTCCTGCTGATCACCCGGGGTTCGTGCCTGCTCACGAGCGACGGGCAGGCCGAGCCCCAGCAGCTGGGCGAGAACGACTGCTTCCTGGTCCGCGCGGGTGTCGAGTTCGCCTTGCAGGACGCACCCGGGCGGCCGCTCGTCGGCTGCGAAGGGTCGAAAGGCTCCGTGGTCGAAGCCGGTGGCGACGGCGAGCTCACCGAGATCGTCTCCGTGCGGTTCACCTTCGACGCGGTGGCGGCCGAGACGCTGTTCGCGTTGCTGCCGCCGGTGTTCCGCGTGTCCGCGGACGCGAGTACCGGGCAGCTGCTGCGCGCGACCTTCGACCTCATCGCCCGTGAGACCGCGGCGAACGGCCTCGGCGCCGGGTTCGTCGCCGGGCGGCTGTCCGACGTGCTGTTCGTGCAGGCGCTGCGAGCGTGGTGCAGTGACGTCGGCAGCGGCACGATCGGCTGGATCGCGGCGCTGCGGGACCCGCAGCTGGCCGCGGCGATCACCGCGCTCCACGGCCGGCTCGACCACCCGTGGACGGTCGGCTCACTGGCGGCGGTCGCCGGGATGTCGCGGTCGGTGTTCGCCGCCCGGTTCAAGGAAAAGACCGGCGACACCCCGCTGGACTACCTCACCGCGTGGCGCCTGTACCGCGTCAAGGTCCTGCTCCGCGACACCTCACTCAGCGTCCAGAAGATCGCCGAGCGGACCGGTTACCGGACCGGCACCGCGCTCAGCCGCGTTTTCCTGCGTCGCGAGGGTTGCGCGCCCGGAGCGTGGCGGAAACAGGCGGTCGGAACCGGCGCGTGAACGGCAGTCGGCGGCGAGGCGAGCTGATCGCCGCTCGTCCCGGGCGAACAGTAGAGTCACCGGACATGAGCGCGTTCCAGGTCTGCCTGTGGGTTTTCGCGGCGGTGTGCCTCGTCTGCTGGCTGCTCTCGGTGCTGACGCGGGAGTACTCGTGGGTGGACCGGATCTGGTCGCTCGTCCCGGTCGCCTACGCCGGGATCTTCGCCGGCCACGCGGGTTTCGCCGACGTCCGGCTGGACGTGCTGTTCGTGCTCGTGGCCCTGTGGGGCGCGCGGCTGACGTTCAACTACGGCCGCAAGGGCGGCTACGCGCGCGGGGGCGAGGACTATCGCTGGGCGATCCTGCGGGAGCGGATGGCGCCCTGGCAGTTCCAGCTGTTCAACCTCTTCTTCATCACGCTGTATCAGAACGTGATCCTGCTGCTCATCGCGCTGCCCGCGTGGACCGCGCTCGAGCACCGGACACCGTTCGGGGTGGCCGACGTGGTGCTCGCGGTCGCGTTCCTCGCCTGCCTGGCCGGCGAAACCGTGGCCGATCAGCAGCAGTGGGATTTCCACCGCTGGAAGGCGGCCGAACGCTCCGCCGGGCGCACCCCGGATCCGCGGTTCCGCCAGACCGGGCTCTTCCGGTACTCGCGGCACCCGAACTTCTTCTTCGAACAGGCGCAGTGGTGGCTGGTGGCCGGGATCGGCGTCGCCGCGGGCGGCGGTCTCACCTGGACGGTGGCCGGTGCGATCCTGCTGACGCTGCTGTTCCTCGGCTCCACCATCTTCACCGAGAGCATCACCCGCGGCCGGTACCCGGAGTACGCGGACTACCAGCGGCGCACTTCGCCCGTCGTGCCGTGGTTTCCCCGCCGAACTCCGTCCACTGTGGACTGATCAGCCGGGCACGCCCTCGTCGCCGAGCAGCCGGCGCAGCCCGGGCAGCACGGCGGAGAGGTCCTTGCCGGTGCGGAACGCGATCACGGTGGTACCCGGTTCGTCCGCACGCGTGCCGAACACCGCGACGGTGTCCGCCATCGCGGCGTCGAACTCGGCTTCCGGGTTCGTGCTCTGCCCGCGCAACCAGCGTCGCAGCACGTGGTTGTGCGCGGTGACCACCGCCGCGGCCAGCAGCTCGGCCCGCAGCGCGGTGCTCTCGCCGCCGCCCAGCCAGCGGTGCACGAACTCGCGGAAAAGCCGCTGGTACTGCTGGGTGCCGGCGATCTCACGCGCCCGCAGCGCGGGCACGCTGCGGGTCAGCCGGTAACGCGCCAGTGCGAGGTCGCCCTCCGCGACGTAGTGCCGCAGCACCAGCCGCGCGGCCTCGGTGACCGCGACCAGCGCGGTCCGCGGGTCCGCGCCGTCCAGCCGGTTGCCGATCGCGCCCAGCAGGATTTCGTGGTCCGGGAAGATCACCTCTTCCTTGGAGCGGAACGCGCGGAAGAACGTGGTCCGGCCGACGCCCGCCCGCTCGGTGATGTCCTCGATCGTGGTCGCGTCGTAGCCGCGTTCCTCGAACAGCGCGAAGGCGGCTTCGGTCAGCCGCTGCCTGGCCGGCTTCGCTGGCATCCGATCACCTCTCGCCGCGCTGTGCTCAGCCCGGGAGCGGTCGCGTGCGACCCGGCTTCCACTACCGGCTGGTACTGAGTACCGTATCAGGGGAACCTGGTACCAGTGGAGAGGAGACGCGGCGTGGAGCTCGTCGGCGTGGTCGGATGCGGGCAGATGGGGGCGGGGATCGCCGAGGTGTGCGCCCGGGCCGGGCTGGACGTCGTGGCGGTCGAATCCAGCGGTGCCGCCGCCGAGGCCGGCCGGGCGCGGCTGGAGGCGTCGCTGGCGCGTGCGGAGAAGAAGGGCAAGATCGACTCCGCGGCCACGGTGCTGGAGCGGATCCGGGTCGGCACGGACCTCGACGACCTGGCCGACCGCACCCTCGTGGTCGAGGCCGTGGTGGAGAACGAGGCGGTCAAGGCGGAGCTGTTCGGCCGGCTGGACAAGATCGTCTCCGCGCCGGACGCGGTGCTGGCCTCCAACACCTCGTCCATCCCGATCATGAAGCTCGGTACCGCGACCGGCCGTCCGGCGCAGGTGCTCGGCGTGCACTTCTTCAACCCGGTGCCGGTGCTGCCGCTGGTCGAACTGGTGCCCTCGCTGCTGACCTCGGAGGAGACGACCGCGCGGGCGCGTACGTTCGCCCAGGACGTGCTGGGCAAGCACGCGATCCTGTGCCAGGACCGGGCCGGGTTCGTGGTCAACGCGCTGCTGATCCCGTTCATCCTCGCCGCGGTGCGCATGCTCGAGTCCGGCTTCGCCACCAAGGAGGCGATCGACGAGGGCCTGGTGCGGGGTGCCGCGCATCCGCAGGGTCCGCTCGCGCTGGCAGACCTGATCGGGCTGGACACCACGAAGGCGGTCGCGGAATCGCTGTACGAGGAGTTCAAGGAGCCGCTGTACGCGCCGCCGCCGCTGCTGGCGCGGATGGTCGACGCGGGCCTGCTGGGCCGCAAGACCGGCCGCGGCTTCTACACCTACGCCTGAACCCCGCACGCCTGGTTCCGCACGCCCGATTCCGCACGCCTGATTCCGGAGGCATCGATGACTTTCGACCTGTTCACCGTGACCGAAGACCACGAGGCGATCCGCGAGGCGGTCCGCGCGGTCGCCGACGAGCGGATCGCCCCGCACGCCGCGGAGGCCGACGAGCGCGAGGAGTTCCCGAAGGCGTCCTACGACGCGCTGGTCGCCTCGGACTTCCACGCCCCGCACGTCCCGGAGGAGTACGGGGGAGCCGGCGCCGACGCGCTCGCGACCTGCATCGTGATCGAGGAGGTCGCGCGGGTGTGCGCGTCGTCCTCGCTGATCCCGGCGGTGAACAAGCTGGGCAGCATGCCGCTGCTGCTGGCCGCGAACGAGGACGTGAAGGCGAAGTACCTGCCGCCGCTGGCCTCCGGCGCGGCCGGGTTCTCTTACGCACTGTCCGAACGCGACGCCGGCTCCGACACCGCGTCGATGCGGTGCCGCGCAACCCGTTCCGGCGACGACTGGGTCCTGAACGGACAGAAGTCGTGGATCAGCAACGCGGGATTCTCGGAGTACTACACGGTTTTGGCGGTCACCGACCCGGACGGTGCCCGCGGTTCCAACGTGAGCGCGTTCGTGGTGGAGAAGTCCGACCCCGGTTTCTCCTTCGGCGCCAAGGAACGCAAACTCGGCATCAAGGGCTCGCCGACGCGTGAGCTGCTCTTCGAGGACACGCGCATCCCCGGCGACCGGCTCGTCGGCGAGGTCGGGCAGGGCCTGAAGATCGCGCTGCGCACGCTGGACCACACGCGGGTGACCATCGCCGCCCAGGCGGTCGGGATCGCGCAGGGCGCGCTGGACCACGCCCTGTCCTACGTCCGCGAACGCAAGCAGTTCGGCAAGCACATCGCCGATTTCCAGGGCATCCAGTTCATGCTCGCGGACATGGCGATGGCGGTGGAGACCGCCCGCCAGATGGTCTACACCGCCGCCGCGAAGTCCGAAAGGGGCGACGCCGACCTGTCGTTCTTCGGAGCCGCCGCGAAATGCCACGCCTCGGACGTGGCGATGCGCGTGACCACCGACGCGGTCCAGCTCCTCGGCGGCTACGGCTACACCCGCGACTTCCCCCTGGAACGCATGATGCGGGACGCGAAGATCACCCAGATCTACGAAGGGACCAACCAGATCCAGCGCCTGGTGATGGCCCGGCAGCTGCTGAAGGGCTGAGTTCTCGCTCCGGAAGCGGCCGGGTGTTTCGTGATCAATCCGCTTCCGGCCGGTGGCCCGCGTCCAGGTGTCTGGCTTCATTCCTCTGGGTGCAGGCCTGCTCGGGACAGCACCTCGTCGGCCAGTTCGGCCGGGGTGAATTCGTCCGAAGCGGAGCAGGAGTGTCCCGGGCGGCTGCCGGGAAGCGGCGGCCACGGCGTCGTCCACCGGGGTCAGCCCGAGCCGGCGGCCCGCCTCGTCCCAGCCCGGGCCGCCCGGGTCGACGGCGCGGGCGCGGGCGTCGAGCCGCTCGTGGAGCACGGCGGCGTCCGCTTCGAGGAAGACGTGCAGGACTTCCTCGCCCAGCTCCCGCCAACTCGGCAGATGCTGGAAATCGCCGCGCGGTTCGAGCCACTTCCAGAGCACGAGGTCGACGTCCTCGGGGTCGTACACGACCGCGTCCGGCAGTAGCCGGTTCTCGGGTCGCAGTGATCCAAGTCGCAACGCGCAGGGCCGGCGTTGAGGTCCATTGTGGATCAAATCTGTCTGCTGTGGACAGACCCCGGGCCGCGGAAATGCGCCGGGGCGGAGCTGTCCGAGTCGATGGTGTGGAGCGGGCGGCGGGAGTCCGGGCCAGTGGTGCGGATACGGTGACGGGCTCCCGTGAGCAGTGGTGCAGAGGACGCTGGCTCGAAGCGTTTCGCGCTGCGGGACGGCGGCATCTCCTACTCAGCAGTGCAGTGAAGCGTCCGATCACCCCTGTGTGCCGAATCGTGTAACTGGTTCAGTTGTCGTAGTACGACGACGGGGGTTGCTGGGGCCACTGGCGTGTCGGGGGAGGGGGTTCGCGGCGGGTGCGTTTGCGGTGGTGCAGGGTTCGGGCGTTCGCGGCCATGCTGCTGACCACGAGTGCGATCACCAGGCCGATCACCAGGTTGATCACCGCGGTCGCGATCTTCGCGCTCGGCGCCACGGTGAGGGTGAGCGGGAGGACGACCGCGATCAGCGTCACCAGCACCATGATCCAGCCGAAGAACTGGCCGGGTGCCGGGGTGGCGACGCTCAGCAGGTGCATCAGCCCGGTGGCCAGCAGGGCGACGGCCGCGGCCGTGACCGCGTACGTGGTGGTGCTCGCGTTGCCCCAGATGCCGTCCCCCTTCGGGGCGAGGACGGGCACGTCGAAGATGCCGCGGGCGATCAGCAGGCCGACGATCGCGACCAGCGCCGCCACCACCGCGGTCGCGACGCCGCCCGCCCACAGCCGGCCCGCGTCCACGCCGGGCCGGACGTCCTGCTCGTTGCTGCCGCGCGGATACTGCGTCATCACCGATCCCTTCGCCGCCGGGTGGTCGTGCTCCGATTGTCGCGCTATCGGCGCTGCCGCGCTGGCTCGGATTTCGCGAGCCGGCGCAGCCGGAACGCCAGCAGCACGAGCGCGATCCCGTACAGCAACGCGGCCACGCCGATCACGATCGCGATGCCGAACGCCCCGGCGATCGGGTGGATCAGCACCAGTATCCCGGCGGCGACCGACACGAGGCCGGCCACGATGAGCACTGCTTCGCCGGTGATCTGCTTGCGCAGCCGGATCGCCGCCGCGATTTCCGCGACGCCGGTGACCACCGCCCACGCACCGGCCAGCGTCGCGAGCACCAGCACGGTGACCGTGGGCCAGGCCAGCACCAGCACGCCGGCGACGAGCCCGAGCACGCCCAGCACTCCGTAGGCGAACCGGTGTGCGCCGTCGCCCGGCCGGAACGCCTGCACGAGCGCGCCGACCGCGTCGACCAGCGCGTAGATCCCGAACAGGACGGCGAGGGCCAGCACCGTGACCCCGGGCCGGACGAGGGCCAGCACACCGAACACCACCGCCAGCGCGCCGCGCACGGCGACCAGCGGCCAGATCCGCCGGGGATCCAGCACGGCCGGCCCGCGGACCGGCGTGGTCGGGGTTGCGGACATGCGTACCTCCCGGACAGGGTGCCGACTCCGGGGACGCTAGCGGCGCCGGGGCGCTCCCGCCGGGACGTCACTCGATCGAGGGCGCCACCCGCAGGGAAGCCAGCCGCCAGGTGCCCGGGTCCGGTACCCGCGGCGCCTCGAGCACGCGCAGGGCGGGGAACCGCTCGAACAGCGCGGCGAGCGCCACCTCGATCTGGACGCGCGCGAACGAAGCGCCGAGGCAGAAGTGCGGTCCGGCAGCGAATCCGAGGTGGGCTCCCGCGGCCCGGCGGACGTCGAGCCGATCCGGCTCGGCGAACACCCGCGGGTCCCGGTTCGCCGCGGCGATCGACGCCGTCACCTGGTCGCCTTCGCGGACGAGGACCCCGGACAGCTCGACGTCTTCGGTCGCGCGCCGGGGAATCGTCAGCAGCTGCGAACCGCACCAGCGCATCAGCTCGTCGACCGCGTTGGGCCAGCGCCGGGGTTCCGCACGCAGCAGGGCCAGCTGATCCGGGTGCGAAAGCAGCGCATCGACGGCGTTGGCGAGGAAGTTCGCCGGCGTCTGCCCGGCGAGCACGAGCTGCCAGACGAGGGCGACGGCTTCCTGCTCGCTGAGCCCGGCGTCGCCGGTGAGCCGGCGGAGCAGGTCGCTCTCCGGCTGGGCGACGAGGTCTCGTGCGCCGTCGATGATGCCCGGAACCGCGGCGGCGAACCCCGCACCGGAACCGCGGACCACGTTCGCGCCGTATTCGTGCCAGCGTGGCCGGTCGGCCTGCCGCACGCCGACCAGCTCGCAGATGACCTCCATCGGCAACGGCTGGGCAAAGGTGGTGAGCAGGTCGAACGGCTCTCGCGTGGGGAGCTGGTCGAGCAGCAGAGCCACGGCGCGTTCGATCCGCGGCCGGAACTCCAGCGCCCGGCGGGCGGCGAACGCCGGCGTGGTCAGCCGGCGGAGGCGAGCGTGTGGTTCGCCGTCCATTTCCTGCATGGTGCGCAGATACGGGCGGCAGTGCTCGGGCACTTCGAGCGCCTGGTAGGTGCCTTCGCCGAGCACGAAGCGCGGGTCGGTGAGCATCGCGCGGGCCTCGGCGTGTCGCGTCAGCACCCACAGCGGGCCGAAGCCGGGCCCCGCGAGTCTCGCGACCGGGCCCCGCTCCCGCGCGACGCCGTAGGCGGCGAACGGGTCGGTGACCAGTGTGGGATCGGACAGATCGAGTTCGAGAACGGCAGGCATGGCGATCTCCCTGGCATCGGGATGGTCAGTTCAGATGATCTCATCATATACCCGCGGAAGATACCGTGGCGGAGAGCGGAACGGAGGACCCACCATGGCCCGGCTGAGCAGGGCGGAGACGCAGGAACGCAACCGTGCGAAGGTGCTCGACGCCGCGCGGGCGGAGTTCACCGAACGGGGGTTCCGCGAGGCGAAGATCGACGTGATCGCCGAACGTGCCGAGCTCACCCGGGGGGCGGTGTACTCCAACTTCCCGGGCAAGCGGGCGCTCTACTTCGCCGTGCTGGCACGGGAGGCGGAAGGGTTCGCCGACGGACCGTCGAGCACGCGCTCAGTGCTGACTGCCGGCGACGCGCTGGGCGCTTTGGCTCGCGCGTGGGTGGCGCGGCTGCCGCTGGCGTCCGACCCCGGTGCGCGCCTCGGCGTGGACCTGCTGCCGGAAATCCTCGCCGAGGAGCTGACCCACCGGCCCTACGCCCAGCTGCTGCGGTTCGACGCGATCGTGTTCGGACTGGCTCTGGAACGGCTCTCGCGGCCGGAACAGGAGAACGGGCGGCTCGTCCGCGTGGCCGAGGCGGCGTTCACGATGCTGCACGGGGCGAGCCAGCTCGCGGCCGCCGCACCGGGCTTCGGGGAACCGTTCAACGTGGTGCGTGCGTGCGAATCGCTGCCGCTGCTCCGGTTTGACGACACCTGGCCCACGCCGCCGATCGTGCCGCAGGCGCGTGCCGCCGGGGAGCCGTGGGCGCCACCGGAGGCGTTCGACGCTCTGCGTGCCCGGCCGGCCCGGCTCGACGGTGACGGAGTGGTGGCGGTGCTCGGCTTGCACCGGCTGTCGGCGATCGAAGAGGCCGTGCGCGCCGCGTTCACGACCGACGAGGTGACGCTGGTCGTGGTCACCGGGCAGCCGGCCGAGCTGACCCCGCTGGTGACGCTGGTGCTGGCCGACCTGCGTGGCCTGCTCCGGCAGTCCTGTCCCGAGTCCGCGTGGCCGCGGCTGCGGGTGATCGTGGACGAGGCGGGAACGATCGCGTCCGCTGCGGGCGTCTCGGCGGTGAGCGATGCGACGGAAACCGCGATCCGTGTCGAATCGGGCCGGATCGCGGTGCGGGCGGAAGGTTTCGGCGCCTGCCATGCCGCGGCGACCAGCGCGCCGTGAAACCCCCGTCAAGAGGTTCCATCACCGCCCGGGATCGGGCAGGTGCCGGCGTGAGTGCCGGGCGACCACGAGCGTGCCGGCCAGCGCGAGCGCGGCGAGGCAGCCCAGCAGCAGGGGATATCCGGCCACTCCGCTCAGTGCGGCCAGCGCCGAGGGCAGGAGGAACCCGAGGTAGGCCAGCGCGTAGTAGACACCGGTCAGCTCCGCGATTTCCTCCGGACGGGCGAGCCGCTGCAGTTCCAGCAGCCCGGACACCACGACGATGCCGTAGGCGGTGCCCAGGACGAGTGCGGTGGCCAGGGCGAGCCACGGCGAACGTGCCGCGGCCGCCACGGCGCTCAGCACCAGCCCGGCGCACAGTACGGTCATGCCGGTGAGCACGGCCCGCGCGCTGTTCGCCCGGTCGACTCGTTTCGCGATCGGCTGAATGCCCACGCCGGCCCCGATCGCGCACACCGTCAGCAGGGTCGAGTAGCCGAGTGACCACGAGCCGAGACGGTCGTGCACGAGCTGCGGCATGATCGCGTACGCCACGCCGCACGAGCCGAAGATCCACGGCGCCATCGGCACGATCACCCGCCGGAAGCGCGGATGCCGCGTGGTGCCGGGCAGTCCGCGCCGCACCGGCGCCCGGTGCGTGGCCGGATCGACGGTCTCCACGCCGCGGGCGGCGATCGGCAGGGCGATCAGGGTGAGTCCGATGTGGACGAGGTAGGGCAGGACCATCGGCCACGGGCCCCACTGGGCCAGCACACCCGCGACGCCCGGGCCGACACCGAGCCCGAGCGTCAGGCACAGCGCGGCGCGGCGGGTGCCGAGGTCGCCGGCCGCGTGCGGATCGAGGTCGGCCTGCTCCTTGATCCAGGTCGAGCCGACAGCCATCGCGACCGCCACCGCCACCCCGGTGAGAAACCGGCCGGCGGCGATCCACGCGACGCCGAGCGGGCCGAGCGCGATCAGGGCGCTCGCCACGAGCGAGAACACGGTGCCGGCCAGCATCACCGGCCGGCGGCCGAACCGCGCGGACAGCGCCCCGGACAGCAGCAGGCCGGGCACGAGACCGACCACGTAGGCGCCCAGCAGCGTGTCGACGGTGAACGCGGAATAGCCCGCGGCCTGGTACATCACGAGCAGCGGGGTGAACTGGTTGCCGCCCCAGCCGCACACGAACACCGCGGCGGCGGCCGGGAACCAGGCGGTGCGGGCGACGGTGGCGGGGGAGCGGTACGCGGTCGTGGTCATCGGCGGTGCACCCGGTCCAGATGGGCACGCAGCGCCGGCGCGAACGCGTCCGCCTCGGTCTCCGCCGCGGCGATGATGCTCAGCAACCGCTCGTGTTCGCCGACGATGTCCGGCAGCTGGGCCCGGATGGGGCTGAGCGCGTGCACGTTCATCCGGCGCTGGCGATCGGCGAGCGTGGCGTAGAAGTCGAGCAGCAGCGCGTTCCCGCCGGCGGCCACGATCGTGCGGTGGAAGAGCTCGTCGGCTTCGGCGAAGGCATGCAGGGCGCCGGACTCGGCGTGCGCCCGCTGGGTGTCGAGGACCCGGCTCAGCTGCCCGAGCGTGTCGGGGATCAGCTCCGGACGGCGAGCCAGCCGCCGCACGGCGGAGGCCTCCACCGCCTCCCGGGCGTCCAGCACGTCCTCGGCCTCGCCCGGCGGCACCGGGACCACCACGGCGCCGCGTTTCGGGATCAGGTTGAGCAGGCCTTCCACCTGCAGCCGCAGGAACGCCTCGCGCACCGGGGTCCGGCTGACCCCGAGGCGTTCGGCGATCTCGCCTTCGCTGAACAGATGTCCGCCGGGCAGTTCGCCGGAGAGCACGAGCTCCTTGGTCAGTTCGTAGGCACGGTCGGCGGCGCCGGGCACGCGCTGCTGGGCTGCGTTCACCTCTGAGACGCTAGCATGCATCTCAGCTTGTATCTAAGCGACTGTGACCTGCGCTGCACCGACCCCGGTCGGGCCCCGGTGGACGGCGGCTTTCGCGCGGGACTCTCCGGCGCCGAAACGCTCGGCCGCGGAAACTTTCCGCCGCCGAAACCTTCCAGCGTCGAAGCGCTCCGGCACCGATTCCCCGGCGGGCTGATCGAAGCGACCACTGTGGACGGAGCACCCGCGGTGGTGCCCAGGATCACCGCGGTGGCCGGACGTGCCTCGCGGTGCTTCCTTGATCCGGGTGGCTCCTTCCGGGCAGGATCGCGGCTGTGAAGGTCCTGCTTGACGCGAAACCCACTGTGCACCAAGCCATCGAAGCACTGCGGACGGCGCTGGCCGGCGGGCTCGATCCGGACGCGGACCCGGCCCGGTCGGTGGTGCCGGTGCCCGCCGGGCAGCTGCTGCTCATGCCTGCTTCCTGGGGCGGGTTCACCGGCGTCAAGGTCGCGTCCGTCGCGCCGGGGAACGCGGAACGGGGACTGCCCCGTATCCAAGGCCACTACCTGCTGCTCGACGAGCCGACGCTGAGCCCGTTGGCGGTGCTGGACGGCGTCGCGATCACCTCGGTGCGCACGGCCGCGGTGTCCGCGGTGGCGGCCGCCGCGCTGGCCGAGCCCGAAGCGTCCCGGCTCGTGGTGTTCGGCACCGGTCCGCAGGCGCACAGCCACGTGGCCGCGTTGCGCGCCGTGCGGCCGGTGCGGGACTTGGTCGTGGTCGGCCGGGATCCGGCGCGCACGCAGGCTTTCGTCGCGCAGTACGCCGAGTTGTCCGCTCGGGCGGGGACGCCGGCGGATGTCGCGGACGCGGACCTCGTCGCCTGCTGTACGACGGCCCGGGCGCCGCTGTTCGACGGCGCGGCCCTCCCGGAGCACGCCACGGTGGTCGCGGTCGGCTCCCACGAGCCGGAAGCCCGTGAGGTCGACGACACGACGGTCGCACGGTCCACTGTGGTCGTCGAGGCGATCGCTGCCGGGCTCCGGGAAGCCGGTGACGTGGTGCAGGCCGTGCGCTCCGGCGCGCTCGCCGAGGAGGACCTGGTACCGCTCGCCGACCTGGTTTGCGGGCGGGCCGTGCCCGGACCCGGGCCACGGCTGTTCAAGAGCGTCGGAATGTCGTGGGAGGACCTGGTGGTCGCCGCGGCCACCTATCGGGCCGCAGTGGGGACGTGACCCGGAAACACCGGCCGCCCGTACGACTGTCGTCAGCCCAGCGCCAAGGAATCTCCCCATCGAGCACGTACACGGGCGCTGGCCGGGATACCGTGATTCCCGCCGACGAGGAGGGGAGTCCACGATGACCGGAACCGACCCGGCCCGGAAAGGCGGTGCGGCCGAACTGTTCGACGCGATCGGCGCCGGCTACGAGGAGGCGTTCGGCCGTCCGCCGATGGTGAACGCGGCGGTCCGCGACCTGATCGAGGTGCTGCCGCCCGGCTCGCGGGTGCTCGACCTGGGCAGCGGAACCGGCCGTCCGGTCGCCGCGGACCTCGCCGCGGCGGGGCACCGGGTGACCGGTCTCGACGTGTCCGCGGAGATGGTCCGGATCGCCCGCGAACAGGTCCCCGACGCCGATTTCGTGCACACCGACCTGCGGCAATGGCATTCGGAACCGTCGAGCTGGGACGCGGTCTGCGCGTTCTTCCCTTTCCTTCAGATGCCTCGCGCGGACACCGAAGCTGCGCTCGCGGACATCGCGGGGTGGCTCGCTCCCGGTGGCCGGCTGGCCCTCGTGACAGTGCCTTCCGACGTGGAGGACGTGCCGGTCGAGTTTCTCGGACACCGGATCCACGTGACCAGCTTCTCCGCCGGAGCACTGCTCGAGCGAGTACGGGCGGCCGGCCTGGTCGTGACCGAGACACGCTCGGAGACGTTCGCGCCCGACCAGCCGGGCGCCGAGGCGGAGGAGCACCTGCTGATCTCCGCCCGCAAACCCGGCTGACCCCCGACGCGGCCGGGTTCGCCGGGCCCGGTGGACGATCGGCCACCGGACACCCGGCTCCCGGCGCGGCGACAAACAGGCGGCCGACGCTGCGGACCACGCGGGCGGAATTGGCGCCCGCCGATTCCGGGCCGTTCGGGCCGCCACGGCTTTCGTCCGCCACTGTTCTGGTTCGCCGCTGTTCTCGTTTGTCATGGGCTTTCGCCGCCACGGCGTTTGCTCGCCACTGCCGCGTCGGCCGACTGCGTTCACCCTGGGTGCGCACCACCGCATTCACGCCGGTTTCCAGTCCTGGTCGCACCCGGTTCTTCGCCGGCCCTGCCTCGGCCCGGACCGGAATACGGCCCGGACCGAGGGGACAGTCCGCGGGAAGGACGGGTTACTGGCCGCCCTGGTCGCCGCCGGGCTGCGGTCCGCCGCCCTGCTGCTCGCCGCCGAACCGGTCCTTCAGCTTGTCCGCGCCCTGGCGGATCTGGTCGCCGTGCTTGCCGCCGGTCTTTTCGTCGGCGAAATCGGCGGCCTTGTCGACTCCCTGGCCGACCTTGTCCGGGTTCTTCCCCGCGAATTCCTGGATCTTGTCCTTGGCTTGGTCGAAAAAGCTCACGATTCGCTCCCTTGATTCGTTCGTGATCGTCGCGGACTGGATATCACTCGGGTACCCGCGCGGCTCGGTGGCGAGACATGGGGTCACCAGATCGGGGGATGAGCATCGTGGTCGCGGCGGGGGCCGCGGTACGGACGAGGTAACCCACGTCGCGCGGCCCGGCCGGTAGGGTCGGTTCGCAGTCCAGGAGAACCGAACCGAGGAGGGCGCGTGCCGGGACCGTTGGCGGGGCTGAAGGTCGTGGAGCTGGCGGGGATCGGGCCGGGTCCGCACGCGTGCATGGTGCTGGCCGACCTCGGCGCGGACGTCGTGCGGGTGGAACGCCCGTCCGGCTCACTGGACCTCACCGGCGGGCGGCCCGATCCGCTGCTGCGCGGGCGCCGGTCGGTGGCGGCGGACCTGAAGGCCGCGGACGGCCGTGACCTCGTGCTACGGCTGGCGGGCAAGGCCGACGTGCTGGTCGAAGGCCTGCGCCCGGGTGTCGCGGAGCGCCTCGGGGTCGGCCCGGCGGAGTGTCACGAGCGCAACCGGCGGCTGGTCTACGGCCGGATGACCGGCTGGGGCCAGGACGGGCCGCTGGCGCAGCGCGCCGGGCACGACATCAACTACATCGGCCTGACCGGCATCCTGCACGCGATCGGGCGGGCGGGTGAGCGCCCGGTGCCGCCGCTGAACCTCGTCGGCGACTTCGGTGGTGGCTCGATGTTCCTGCTCACCGGCGTGCTTGCGGCATTGTGGGAACGGGAACGCACCGGCCTCGGCCAGGTCGTCGACGCGGCGATGGTGGACGGCGCCGGCGTGCTCGCGCAGATGATGTGGGCGCTGCGCGGCGTGGGCTCGTGGTCGGACGAACGCGGCACCAACCTCCTCGACGGTGCTGCCCCGTTCTACGACACGTACGTGTGCGCGGACGGCCGCTACGTCGCCGTCGGCGCGCTGGAGCCGCAGTTCTACGCGGCCTTTCTCGCCGGCCTCGGCCTCGCGGAGGCCGGCCTCCCGGCTCAGCTGGACCGCGAAGGCTGGCCGGTGCTGCGCGCGACGTTCACGCGTGCCTTCCTCACCCGTACCCGGGACGAGTGGGCCGCGCTCTTCGCCGAGGCCGATGCTTGCGTCACGCCGGTGCTCGCGCCGGACGAGGTCGCCGCGCATCCGCACATCGCGGCCCGCTCCGGCCTGGTGGAGCTGGACGGCGTCGTCCAGCCCGCTCCCGCGCCGCGGTTCTCCCGCACTCCGGCGGACGTTCCGTCGTCACCGCCGGTCCCCGGCGCGGACACCGCGGAGGTGCTCGCCGACTGGGGTCTCTGATCAGCCGTACAGCCGCACCGGCAGCGCCAGGTGGCCGTTGGTGATGAAGGAGGGCAACGGCCGCAGCGCTCCGGCCGGGACGGCCGGCGCCAGGTCCGGGAACCGGGCGAACAGGGCGGGCAACGCGATCTCCGCCTCCAACCGGGCCAGCGGCGCGCCCAGGCAGTAGTGCACGCCGTGGCCGAAGGCCAGTGACGTCTTGTCGGCACGGGAGAGGTCGAACCGGTCCGCGTCCGGGCCGTAGTACTCCTCGTCGCGCCCGGACGGGGCGATCGAGGCGAGAATCGCGTCGCCCGCGTGGATCACGGTGGTGCCGGCCTTGATGTCCTCGCGGGCGAACCGCAGCGGAAGATGCGCTGCCGGCGACTGCCAGCGCAGCGTCTCCTCCACGACGTCGGACCACGCGCGGGTGCCGTCGAGGACCTGCCGCAGCTGCTCGCGATGCGTCAGCAGCGCGGTCACCGCCTGGTCGAGCAGGTTCACCGTGGTTTCGTGACCGGCCGTGATCATCAGGATCAGCGTGTCGACGAGCTCGGTCTCGGTCAGCCGCGAACCGTCCTCGTCGCGGGCCGAGATGAGCGCGGTCGCCAGGTCGTCGCCCGGGTCCGTGCGCCGCTGCGCGACCAGGCCGGCCAGGATCCGGTACAGCCGCTCGACGGTGGCCGTGGCGTCCGCGGGAGTCGCCGAGGTGGCGAACATCCCGGCGATCGCGGTGCGCAGCCCGGCGCGGGTCCGCTCCGGCACGCCGACCAGCCGGCAGACGACCTCGATCGGCAGCCGGTAGCAGTAGTCCTCGCGCAGGTCCGGATCGGGCGGCCCGGCGGCGAGATCGTCGAGCAGCCGCTCGGTGATCGCGGTGACCGCGGGGCGCAGTGCGGCGATCCGTCCCGGGGCGAACGCCTTGGACACCAACGAACGCAACCGCCGGTGTTCGTCGCCGTAGGCGGTGAACATGTTCCGCACCGACACCCAGATGTGCAGGGGCCAGTCTGCCGGGATCTCCCCGGAGACATAGGCGGGCCAGTGCTGCCGAGGGTCCTTGGACACCCGCGGGTCGGTGAACAGCTCGCGCAGCAGGGCGGGACTGGTGACCGCCCACGCGAGCACCCCGCCGGGCAGCTCGACCGGGGTGAGCGGCCCGCGCGCGCGGAGCCGGGCGCCTTCCCCGTGCAGGTCCCGGGCGAGCGGGTCGAGCACGAGGGGCGGGACGGCGTGATCCATCGGCACTCCTTCGCCACCGGTGGTCCACAGAGGACGTTCTGGGGTTTCCTTTCCCGGCCACCGGCTGAGTCCCGAGAGTAACGTACGAACCGGTTGGTATGTTTCGCAGGAGGGGTGCGCGTCTGCAGGGGTTGACCCGGGCTGTGGGGCGACGGGTTCGAGCCGGGGGCCGGGAAGCCGCACTCCGGGCTCGGTCAGGAACCTGGGCGACCCGGATGCTGCCCGCCGCCTTGAGGGGCTCCCGCCGGGAGGATCCGCGCGGTCGACGGGTTGAGCTCGATCGGCCCGTTCTCGCCGACGATCACCGTGCCGCCCAGGTAGGCGAGGTGACGTCCGACGACGTAGTTGGGTTCCAGTGCGAACGTCATGCCGGGCCGGAGTTCCAGGTCGGCGGCCATGGTCGGGTGGTCGTCTTCCGGGGGATAGGCGCCGGCACCGGCGAGCCGCCTGCTGGCGTCCGCGGGGAAGCCGCTCGCCGCGATCATCGGGTTGAGCGCGTGCAGTGAGGGACCGAATTCCCATCCGCCGGCCTCGTGATACGGCTCGCGCAGGTCGCGGACGACGTCGCCGAAGGTCCGGCCCGCGTGTAGTGCTCGCAGGCAGGCGTCGTAGGCCGCGCGTGCGACGTCCGCGGCTCGCAGCAGGTCTTCGTGTGGTTCGCCGACGGCGATGGTGACCTGGTGCTGCGTGTGCCGTCCGCCGACGTTGCTGAACACCTCGGCGGACACGATGTCGCCGTTTCGCAGGGTGCGGGGGCCTTGCGGGCGGTAGCTCCATTGCGGCAGACCCGAGGCGAGCGGGTCACGGCCCGACCAGAAATGCATGGCGGCCGGAGTCGTTCCGTGGGCGTAGCCGGCGGCCATCCCCGCCGCGTACACGACGCTCTCGGAAACGCCGGGTGCGGCCGCGGCGGCCATGGCGTGCGCCATCGCGTCGCCGATCGCCGCCGAGCGGCGGACGACGGCGATCTCCTCGGTCCCCAGCGGCATCATGAGCCGCGACAGAGCCATGCCCACCGGCTCGAACCGCGCGCCGGGGAATTCCCGCAGTACCGCGCTCCACAGCCGGTACGGCACGACGCCCTCAGGGTGCCACGGCGGGTAGGGCTCGAGGCCGACGACACCGATCGCCGCCCGGTCGAGCCCCAGCCGGTGCAGTTCCGCGATGACCGCGCGGGCATCCCGGGACGCCCGGATGCGCTCCGGCGGAATCCAGACGGGATCGCCCCGCCGGGTGGACTCGAGGTGGTCCTTGGTGAACATCTCCATCGGGAACAGGGAGATCGGCTCGCCGTCGCGGGGGAAGACGACCGTCGTGCCCGCCCTGCCGTTGGTGAACCAGGTGTCGTAGGCGAACGGCGCCGGCCCGGCGTCCTCGTGTTCTCCGAACACGAGCAGCGCGTCCAGGTCTTCACGCTCCATGAAGGCTCGCGCCAGCTCCCAGCGGCGATCGCGTTCCGCCATCGAAAAGGTCGGTACTTCGCTCGTGTCGATGCTGTCCATGTCGTTGTCCATCACCAGGGCAGCACGCCGGCGCGATCGCGGTACTGCGCGGTCTGCCCGGGTGAGGTCGTGGCCAGTTCGACGATGGCGTCGGTGCCTTCGGTCACCGTCTGGCTGCCCCGGTGCCCGTTCAGGTCGGTGGCGGTGAAGCCCGGATCGGCCAGATTGAAGCGGATTTCCGGGATGGCTTTGGCGTACTGGACGGTGATCATGTTCAACGCAGCCTTCGAGCCCGGGTACATCAGCTGGGGAAAGACGTCCTTGCGTTCGCCGTCGGTGGTGACCCCCATCGACCCCGCGCTGCTGGAGACCATCACCACCCGTGGGTCGTGGCCGGCCCGCAGCAGCGGCAGGAACGCGTGGGTCACCCGGACCGAGCCGAACACGTTGACCCGGAAGACGGGGATGAGGTGCTGCGGCAGCGTCTGTTCCGGCCCGATCAGCTCGCCGGTGACGCCCGCGTTGTTGACCAGCACGTCGAGGTGACCGGCGTGCTCACCGACGATCCGGACGGCGTCCGCGACCGATTCGTCGGAAGTGATGTCCAGCGGGACGAAAGTGACGTCGGCGCCCCCGGCGGCGAGTTTCCCTGCCGCTTCCCGGCCGCGGGTCTCGTCACGCGCGCCGAGGAAGACCCGCCAGCCGAGTTCGCCGAGACGGCGAGCGGTTTCGTGGCCCAAGCCCTTGTTGGCTCCGGTGATCAGGACAGTGGTGGTGTCCGGTGATTCGCTCATGTGCCGAGCGTGCCGGTGCGGCCGGAAGCCATCCAGGGACGTCCGAGGCTGGGAGCGGCCGTCCCAGGACGGCGCGCGCAGGAGAGCGCACACTGGCTGGATGGACCGTGCTGAGCTCGCCAACGTCCTCAAGGCTGCCCGTGCCCGCCTCATGCCCGAGGAGGTCGGCCTCCCGGCGGGCCCCAGACGGCGAGTGGCCGGGTTGCGGCGGGAGGAGGTCGCTCAGCTCGCCGGACTGAGCGTCGACTACGTCGTGCGCCTCGAGCAGGGTCGTGGGCCGCAACCGTCCACGCAGGTGCTCACGTCGCTGACGCAGGCCCTGCGGCTCGAACGCGACGAACGTGACCAGGTCTTTCGCCTCGCCGGTAGCGCACCGCCGCTGGCCGGCCGGATCGAGACGACGATCCGGCCGAGCGTGCTGCGGCTGCTCCAGCGCCTGACGGACCTGCCCGCGCTCGTGCAGTCGGCCAAAGGGGACGTCCTCGCGCAGAACGCGATGTCCAAGGCGCTGCTCGGTGATCTCGGCCGGTGGCCGGAAGGACGGCGCAACGTGATCTGGCAGCGCTTCCTTGGCGACGGCACCAAGCACGTCGCGCTCAACCCGCAGGAGGACGAGAGAGCGGCACAGCAAGCCGTCGGGCTGCTCCGCACCGCGGTGTCGCGGTATCCGCGCGATCCGGATCTCCTCCGGCTGATCGAGGAGCTGATCGCGGGCAGCGAGAGGTTCTGGAGCATGTGGGAGGAACGACGGTCCACGCTGTCCCGGTCGATGACCAAGACCATCGAGCACCCCGAGGCCGGACGCCTGACGCTGGACTGCGACACCCTGCTGCTGCCGGACACCGATCAGTCGATGATCGTGTATTCCGCCGCCGCGGGGACCGACGCGGCGGCTGCCCTGGACGAGCTGCGAGCCACCACCGGGGGACAGGCGACCGGTGAACTCGTGCTCGCGGTCCCGGCCGGGCATCGGGACGACGGACACCGGCGGGACTGAGCGGCCGGGTGGCGGGAGGGTGCGGCGGGCAATGCGTCAGGATCGATTCAGTGTCTTCTGCTAGCCTGCGTCCGGATGTGCGGCTCACCGTGGTGCCGCCTGCTGCCGCGGTGCCCACGGTGATGTCGCAGAGCGCTTCGGCCGGAACCTTCCGAGGAGCGCAATGACAAGCATCGTCTCGATCAAGGGCCGCGAGGTGCTCGACAGCCGCGGCAATCCCACCGTCGAGGTGGACGTGGCCCTGGCGGACGGGTCGATCGGCAGGGCGGCCGTCCCGTCGGGGGCCTCGACCGGCACCCGCGAGGCGGTGGAGCTGCGCGACGGGGACAAGCAGCGGTTCCACGGCAAGGGCGTGCGCAAGGCGATCGAGGCGGTCAACGGCGAGATCGCCGAAGCGGTCACCGGCCTGGACGCCGAGGCGCAGGGTGACGTGGACCGGGCGATGATCGCGCTCGACGGCACCGCGAACAAGGCGCGGCTCGGCGCCAACGCGACGCTCGGAGTTTCGCTCGCGGTCGCGAAGGCCGCCGCCACGGCCAACACCCTGCCGCTCTACCGCTACGTCGGAGGTGTGTACGCGCACCTGCTGCCGATGCCGATGATGAACATCGTCAACGGCGGTGCGCACGCGGACAACCCGATCGACTTCCAGGAGTTCATGATCGGCCCGGTCGGCGCGGAGACGTTCGCCGACGCGGTGCGGATGGGCTCGGAGGTCTTCCACACGCTGCGCAAATCGCTGCACGAGGCCGGCCACAACACGAACGTCGGTGACGAGGGCGGGTTCGCCCCGCAGCTCGGCTCGGCCGACGAGGCGCTGGAGTTCGTGGTCCGAGCGATCGAGGAGACCGGCTACACCCCGGGCGAGGACATCGCCCTGCTGCTGGACCCTGCCGCCTCCGAGTTCTACCGCGACGGCGTGTACGACTACACCGGCGAGGGGCGCAAGCGCAGCGTCGAGGAGCACGTGGCCTACCTCGCCGAGCTGACCGGGCGGTTCCCGATCGTGTCCATCGAAGACGGACTGGCCCAGGACGACTTCGCCGGGTGGAAGCAGCTGACCGACCGCATCGGCGACCGGGTCCAGCTCGTCGGGGACGATCTGTTCTGCACCAACGTGGAGATCCTGCGTGACGGGATCGACCGCGGCATCGCGAACTCGATCCTCATCAAGGTCAACCAGATCGGCACCCTGACCGAGACGCTCGCCGCGGTCGACACCGCGCACAAGGCGGGCTACTCGGCGGTCATGTCGCACCGCTCGGGCGAAACCGAGGACACCACGATCGCCGACCTCGCGGTGGCCACCGGATGCGGTCAGATCAAGACCGGTTCGCTGTCCCGTTCCGACCGCACGGCCAAGTACAACCAGCTGCTGCGCATCGAGGAGGAACTCGGCACCGAGGCCCGGTACGCGGGCCGGGAGACCTTGCGCCGCAAGTGATCCCCTGGTGGCGGCCCGGATCCCGGGCCGCCACCGCGGTGCGGCATCCGAGCCGTGACGGGGATCAGGAACAGGCCGGGATCGCCGGCTGACCCGACGCGGTCTTCACGTAGGCGTCGGAGATGAAGTTCCCCGGCCCGATCCGGTCCCACACCTTGCTGGTGCCGTACTTGCCGGTCACGGAGTCGCCGTTGGCGTGGCATTCGATGGGCACCTTGGCGTAGTTCGCCGCCAGGCCCTTGGCCGCGGCGCTCGTGCTCGCGCCGGCGCGCACGGTCACCGGGTCTCCCGCGGTGCCGACCACGCCGGTGGCCGCGTCCGAGCCGGTCCAGAGGTAGGTCACCTTGACGTTGCCGTTGTCGCTCAGCTTCAGGCCGGCGGTGAACACACCGTCGGCGAGGTCGATGCCCGCCGGATTGCCGACCTTGTAGCCGAGGTCGTCTCTTCCGCCGTTGTAACCGTTGTGATAGGCCGCGTACGCCTCGGGCTGTCCCTGCGGGAGGTCGGTGTACTCGGCGCGGACCGAGGCCGGGTTCCAGTAGTCGTCCTTGGTGTTCCACGGGCCGACATCCCACACCGGCGCGTACTCGCACCGGCTGCCGCTGGTGGTGCACACCCGCACCGAATAGCTGCCGCTTCCCTTGGCGGACAGGGACTTCCCCGAGGGCAGCGCGACGAAGTGGTCGTTCGAGGTGATCACGTGCCCGTTCGCCGTCGTGTGGCCGACGAGGCCTTCCCGGGTCGCGTAAATCGGGTAGGTGTGCGGAGCGGCCGCGGTGAGGGCGTTCGCCTGCGGATCGAGTGCGGCACCGAGCTCGACCTCCCGCACGACGGGGGTGCTGCCGTCGGTGGTGCTGGACAGGGAAACCCGGGTCTGCACCTCGCGTACCGGCTGGGTGAAAGCGGCCGGTCGCTCGCCTGCGGGAGTCCACTCCGTCCAGTCGTCGGCGCCGGCACGGCCCCGTACGTCGACCTCGACGCTGGTGCCCTTCGGCAGGTCCGCGGTGACCTTCGCGCGGACCCGGTTCACCGGCGTGTCGAGGCGCCGCACGGGGGAGACGAGGTAGCCCTCACTGCCCGAGGCCCGCACCTGCGTGCGGTGCCATGCGAGGTCGTGAAGCCTCAGCACGCCACCGGCCGCGGCCACGTTCAGGTCGTCACCGTCGACTGTGGACAGATCGGCACGCCAGTCCCCGGATCCTGCCGGTGGTGCCGCCCCGGCGGCCACTGTGTTCCCGGCCGTGAGAGCCCCCGCCGCGAGCAGTACCGCGGCCGCGCGCCGGACCATCGCATTCCCGACCACCATCGGTCTCCCGTCACTCGTCCGAATCGAACGGGACGGAGTCTGGGCACGGTGCGTACATGATCCGTACAACCGGCGTGACCGGTTCGTGTACTCCGGGGGCGGGCCCGCCGGCCTCCCCCTTCCGGAGGCCGGCGAACCCACCCGAGCACAGGGAACACCGCCCGACGACCGGAGACCAGCCCTCGAACGGGCGACGCGGGGTCCGAAGTGGACAGCCGCCACGTGGCGGCGGGGCGGCCCGCACCGTGGGGCCCGGGTGGGTGGCGTCGGTCTCAGTACCGGGTACGAACGGTGCTGGACCAGTTAGGTTGCCGAAAAGGACTCACCTGGGAGGGCCCGTGACCACGACGACGTTCGCCGCGGTGTCCGGCGTCAAGCAGCGGTCGGCCACCACGTTCGACGCCGACCTCAGCGCGGCGTGGACCATCGGCGGCCGCCCCAACGGCGGCTATCTGCTGGCCACGATCGCGCGGGCGGCGGGAATGGTCGCCGGGCAGCCGGACGTGCTCGCGGCGAGCGCCCACTACCTGCGCCCGCCCTCACCTGGGCCAGCCTCAGTGGTGATCGAACCGGTGCGTTCCGGTCGTACGGTGAGCCAGCTGCGCGGCCGGCTGGAACAGGACGGCCTTCCACAGGTCGAGGCCCTGCTGACCTTCGGTGTCCTCGGCGGTGGCGAGCCGTTCTGGCGTGACGGTGTTCCGGACCCGCAGCTCGACGCACCGCGCGGCGCGCGCGTGGAGACGGCATCGCCGTCCGGGCTCACCGTCGCTCTCATGGACGAGATCGACCTGCGGCTGGACCGGCCGATCCTCGAGGTCCCGACCGGCCGCGGGGAGCTCCGCGGCTGGCTCGCACTGCCCTCGGACGAGCCTTTCGACCCGGTCAGCCTGCTGTTCGCCATCGACGCGCTGCCGCCGGCCACCGCCGACGTCGCGAAGTCCGGCTGGGTGCCGACGCTCGAGCTGACCGCCTACGTGCGGGCCCGTCCGGAGCCCGGCCCGGTGCGCGTGCTGCACCGGGCGCACCTGATCGGCGACGGCCGGGTCGACGAGTCCTGTCACGTCTGGGACCGCACCGGCCGGCTGGTCGCCCAGGGCACGCAGCTGGCCGGCATCCGGCTCGACTGACTCGGGAAGTCCCGGCAAGCAGGGGAGTTCAGCCGAGTGCGGCGAGCTGCCGGGGGCCGATCAGCCGGTAGCCGGTCCGGCCGGAGAATTCCGCGGTGAGCGCGAACCGGTCACCGCGCACCAGGGTGTGCCGCCATTCGACCGGCGTGCCCGCGCTCGTGCCCAGGCGGCAGATGGAGAACGCGGCCGACGTGGGGGAACAGCCGAGCAGGGTGCGTTCGGCCGGGCTGGGCACGAGCGCGCGGATCTGCTCCTCGCCGTGGTCGAGCCGGACGCCGGCGCGGCGGTGCAGTTCGCCGTACAGGCTGGTGTGCTGGAAGTCGGCGGCCAGCAGCGGACGGGCGATGTCCGCGGGCAGCCACACCCGGTCGACCGCGAGCGGTTCGTCGCCGGCCAGCCGCAGCCGTTCCAGGTACAGCAGGGGAGTGGAGCCCTCCAGCGAAAGCCGCTCCGCCACGACGGCGTCCGCGCGGACGTCCAGCGTGCGTACGACGCTGTTCTGCGAGAGCCCGGCGGCCTCCACCGCGGCGAAGAGGCTGTAGAGCGCGCCGAGCGGCTGGACGATCTCGGTGGCTTCGGCGACGCGCGGCTGCTTGCCCCGCTCCGCGACGAGCGTGCCGTCCGCGCGCAGCTCGCGCAGCGCCTGCCGGACGGTCTGGCGGCTCACGCCGTACTCCTGTGCCAGCGCGAGTTCGCCGGGGAAGGTCCGGTCGAACTCGCCGGCGCGGATCCGGACGAGCAGCCGTTCCCGCAGCTGCCGCCACAGCGGCTGCCCGCCGGACCGGTCCAGCTCGCCTTCGTCCATTTCGCCTCCTCCGCTGCGGGAACAGTACCGCCCGGCCAGGGTTGTCAAATGTACGTACATCTCCTAAGTTAAATGTACGTACATTGGAGGTGCGTGTATGACATCGGACGGGGCCGCGGCGCTGGGCCGGACTGCGGCGGTGCCGCAGTGGCTGGTGAACTTCGGCCGCAAGGTGCCGGGCCTGCTGGTTGCGGTGCTGGTCGCTGCGGTGGCCACGGCGGGCGGGAAGCTCGTCCCGGTGGTCGGCGGGCCGGTGCTCGCGATCGTGCTGGGGGTGCTGGCCGGGACGGCCGTGCCCGGTCTGCGTGCGGTGCGCCTGAGCCCCGGGTACGCGTTCGCGTCGCGGACCGTGCTCCAGCTGTCCATCGTGGTGCTCGGCACCGGTCTGTCGTTGCAGCAGGTGGTGCACGTGGGCGGGCAGTCGCTGCCGGTCATGCTCGGCACGCTGGCCGTCGCCCTCGGCGGAGCGTGGCTGCTCGGCCGGGTGCTGGGCGTCCGCGGCGACACGCAGACGTTGATCGGGGTCGGTACCGGCATCTGTGGCGCGTCCGCGATCGCCGCGACGAGTGCCGTGCTCAAGCCCAAGGAGGCCGAGGTCGCCTACGCGCTCGGCACGATCTTCACCTTCAACGTGGCCGCGGTGCTGCTTTTTCCGCCGCTGGGGCACCTGCTGGGGATGTCGCCGCACGCGTTCGGGCTGTGGGCCGGCACCGCGGTGAACGACACTTCGTCGGTCGTCGCCGCCTCCTACGCCTACGGCGGCGACGCGGGGTCCTACGGGATCGTGGTGAAGCTGACGCGGACCCTCATGCTGATCCCTATCGTCCTGGTCCTCGCCGTGCTCGCTGCCCGCCGCGACGCGCGGTCCGGTCGGCTGTCCCTGCGCACCTTGCCGTGGCACCGGCTGGTGCCGCCGTTCCTGATCGGCTTCCTTCTCGCGGCCGGCCTGGACAGCGCCGGGCTGATCCCGGACTCCTGGCACGAACCGCTGTCGACCGCGGGCACGTTCCTGATCACCATGGCGCTCGCCGGGATCGGGCTTTCCCTCAAACCGGCCGACCTCCGCGCCGCCGGGCACCGGCCGCTGCTGCTGGGTGCGCTGCTGTGGATCGCGGTCGCCGCATCGAGTCTCGGCCTGCAAGCGTTGACCGGCGCACTGTGACCGGTTCCGCTCAGCGGACCCGGGGATTGCGCTTGCGCTGGCGCCGGGCGCTGAAGGCGGACACGATGCGGGGCAGTCCGCGCTGCCGGGTCACGAAGATCACCGGGGCGTCCGGTCCGGGTTCTTCGGACCGGCTCGCCGTGGCGGCCGCACGGTCGTGGAACTCGCGCAGCCCGGCGGCGAACTCGGCCGGATCGCCCCCGACGTCCGGATGGTGGGTGCGCACGAATTCCCGGTAGGCCGCCCGGTCCGCCTCGGACCACGCCCGCCGTTCGTCCGCCATGGCGCACCTCCCTCCCGGCCAGGATAAGGGCGCCCGCGGTTCACCGGGGAGCCTCGTGGGTAGTTCAGGGGTCGCCCCCTACTCCAGGAGGATCGGCGATGGCCGACCAGTCCCCGCCCGCCGCCGCGACGGCGGTCTTCGCCGGTGCGGACACCGCACCCGCTGCCCGCACCACGCTGCAGGCGATGCTCGCCCAGGTCGCCGGTCCCTTCGTGGCCGATGCGACGCTCCTGCTCGACGAGCTGCTCACCGACGCCTCCCGGGACGGCGCGGTCTGCCGCGACCTCCGCCTGGGTGTGCTGGCCGGGCCCGCGCGCCTGCGCATCGAAGTCACCCGCACCGAACCGGCTCGTCCGGTCACCGGCCCATCCTCGCCCGAACGCGGGTGGGGCCGGCTGCTGCTGGAGGACCTGGCCTCGGACTGGTCCTCGGACACCGACGGGGCACTGGCGACGACCTGGGTGGAGCTGCGGCTGCCCGGCTGAGACCGCGCACCGGCCTCAAGCCGGCCGGGTCAGCTCGGCCAGGTGTGCGCGCAGTACCGCGAGGCATTCCTCGCCGGTGGTGATCTCCGGCTGGAGCACCGCGCGGAAGGCGAGCCCGTCGAGCAGTGCGGCCAGCCGCGGCGCCTCGACGTCCGGATCGCGTGCCACGAACGCGCCGGTGCCGGCCAGCGCTTCGAGGATGCGCCGGGACAGGGTCACCGTGCCACGGCTCACTTCGGCGGCCAGATCGGACAGTCCCGGAACGGCTCGCGCGGCCATCAAGAACTCGACCAGCACGGTCATTTCGGTACGGCGCAGCTCGTCGAGCGGGAGTAGTTCGGCGAAGAGTTCGGTGAGCCGGCCGGCCACCTCGTCGCGTGGGCAGTCGGCCAGCGGTGCGATCTCCTCCCGGTGCCGGAGCAGCCGGGCACTCGCGCGGTCGATCGTGGCCCGCATCGCGAACCGCATCAGGTCGTGCTGGCTCTCGAAGTAATGCCGGACCGAGCCGATGTTCAGCTGTGCTTCGGCGGCCACGGTGCGCAGGGACACCGCGTGCAGCCCGTCCCGTGCGGCGAGGCGCAGCACCGCATCCGCGATGTGCGCCCGCCGCTGTTCTCCGTCCACCACTCTCGGCACTGGACTGTTCTATCACACCTGTGATACCAAGTGTTGTATCACAGGTGTGACAGAAAGGGTTGTGCGGTGGAGACGGTGCTGAACGTGCTGCTGATCCGGTTCGGGATCATCGCCGGTGTGGTCGTGGTCCTCGGCCTCGCGGTGTTCGCCGTGGTCGTCGCGCTGCGGCGGCGCGGTCAGGGGGACCGGGTGCGGGCCGGGGCGGCAGCGGTGGCCCGGTGTGCCGGGCGGGCGATGGACCAGCGCGGCGGCCGCGGCCGGGCCGGCGGGCGAGCCGCCCGGAAAGCGGTGCGGTGGCTGGAGGACGACCGGCGGCGGGACGCGCGGTGACCCGGCTCGCCGAGGGGGAGGAGATCCTGCACCACCTGCTGGCGGATCTGCTGATCAAGGGGCTGATCGTGGTCGCCGCAGTGGTCGTGCTGGTGCTGGGGGTGGTGCTGATCTGGAAGAAGGTGGGTCGCTGAGACAGCCTGTCCCGCGGTGCAGCTTCCGTGGTTCCGGCCGGGGCCGGTGGACGGCGGGGCGACGTCCGGCGGGCCGGTCCCGTGCGGAGCGCGACGGGTGGCGGGTGCCGGGAGCACCCGCGTCCCTGGAGGATGGCGGGACGAGGCCGAACTGCCGGAGGAGAGCCGATGAGCTACCGCTTCGATCCCGAAATCGCCGCCGCGATCTCAATGCTTCCGGACGTCGACGTGTCCGATCTGCCTGCCGCGCGCGAGCGGATGGCGCAGCTGCTGGAAGAGCGGCTCGCCGAAGTGGACGAAACCGGCGTGGAGGTGCGTGACGAATACGTGCCCGGCCCCGAAGGAGCGCCCGAGGTCCGCGTGCGCGTGTACACCCCGCAGCGGCGCGCGACGTCCGCGCTGCTGTTCGACGTGCACGGTGGCGGATTCGTCCTCGGCTCGCCGGAGGCCGGGCACGAGGGTTTCGTGGAGCTCTCCCGTGACCTCGGCGTCGTGGTGGTCTCGGTGGACTACCGGCTGGCGCCGGAAACGCCGTACCCGGGCGGGCTGGAGGACTGCTACGCCGCGCTGGTCTGGGCGGCCGAGCACGCCGACGAGCTCGGCGTCGACCCGCAGCGGGTGGTGATCCACGGGGTCAGTGCCGGCGGCGGGCTGTGCGCCGCGCTCGCGTTGCTCGCCCGCGACCGCGGCGGGCCGGCGATCGCGTTCCAGTACCTGGGCGTGCCGGAGGTGGACGACCGGCTGGAAACCGCGAGCATGCGGCGGTTCACCGACACTCCACTGTGGAACCGCCCGAACGCGGAGATCAGCTGGGACTCCTACCTCGGCCCCGGCGTGCGCGGCACTGGCGACGTTCCGGTGTACGCCGCGCCCGCCCGCGCGACCGACCTGTCCGGTCTGCCGCCCGCGTACGTCTCGGTGATGGAGTTCGACCCGTTGCGCGACGAGGGAATCGCGTACGCCCAGCAGCTGCTGGCCGCGGAGGTCCCGACCGAACTGCACCTGTTCCCGGGCACCTTCCACGGCTCGTCCCTGATCGAGCACGCCACGGTGAGCCGGCGCGAAGCGGCCGAGGTTCGCGCGGTGCTGGCCAGGGCGTTGGGTGTGGAGCAGCCGGGCAGCTGACGCGCGACTGGTCAGGCGGTCTCGGCCAGCCGCCTGGCCAGTAGCGCGAAGCGCGCGCGGAAGCGGCCCGCCGGATCGTCGAGTGACCAGCCGAGCACGTCCTCGACGTGCGCGAGCCGGGTGGCCACCGAACTGTGGTGGCGGTGCAGGGTGACCGCGGCTTGCCGCAGGGAACCCGTGCGGCAGAAGGCTTCCAGCGTTTCCAGGTCGCCGGCACCGGGCAGCGCGTCGAGCGCCCGCACGTCCGGCTGGGTCCGCAGCCGTTCGGCCGGGATGTCCGCGAGCAGGGTGAGTGCGCCGAGATCGCGGTGCACCACCAGCGGTTCGGCCTCGGGGACGGCGAACCGTTCGGCGAGCCGCGCCTGCAGCCACGAACTCCGGGCATCGAGCCCGTCGGCCGCGTCGCCCACGCCGATCCGGACGGTGCCGGGAAGGGCGTGCTCCCGTGCCCGGGAAGCCAGTGCCGCGCGAAGGGCGGTGACCACGGAGTCCGGACCTTCCCTCGGCTGCAGCAGTACGGCCGCGACCCCGCCGACCACCGCGACGCGCGCGCTGCTCGGACTACCGCCACGCGCCACCAGCGCGACCGCGGGGGCGCCCGGGTCGCGGCCGTCGCCGGCCCCGACCGCCACCACCCGGATCGGCCGCGTGCTGTCGAGGCCGAGGAGCACGAGGGCCCGCGCGCGATCCTCGTCGGCCGCCTGCTCACCGAGGACCAGCTCGACCAACGCGGGGTCGGCGAGGTGCGGCGTGGCCGGGCGGGGTTCCGCGGGACCGAGCAGCCGGGCGGCGATCGCGAACCGCTCCAGCACGAGGTCGTCGAGCGGCCCGGCACCGTCGGCGCGTTCCAGCCACACCTTCCCGGCGACCTCCCCGCCGAGCTCCGCGGAGACCGCACCGGCGGGTACCTCCGCGGTGTCCCCGGCGGGCGTCCCGCGCGGGCCGTACCGCAGCGGCGGCCGGTCCCCGTAGCGCAGCCCGGCCCCGCATTCGGCGAGTGAAGCCGCGGCGCGCACGAGATCCGGCAGCGTCGCACGGTGGGCGACCAGCTCGTCGAAGTACGCGATCACGCGTACCGCGGCCTCCGCACTGGAGTCGACCGCGGACAGCCGCAACAGCAACCCCTTCATGGCGCCAGCCTAGCGCTGTACGCGGGTCCGGTGAGTCGCATGTGGACGGTCGGCGCCGCGGTAGAGCTTCCCGAGCAGCGCCACCGCGGCGTGCGTGGCCGGATGCGGGTCGTCGCGGCGCCAGACCAGCCGTACCGGGACCCGCGGCGCGTCACGCACCCTGCGGTAGACGATCCCGTCCCGGCGGTACTGGGGCACTGTGCCGTGCGGAGTGACGCCCACGGACCGTCCGGTGGCGATGGCAGCCAGCCAGTCGTCGATGTCGTGGATCCGTTCGACCCGCGGGCGGGCGTCGGTGGGCCACAGATCAGTGGTCGTGGTGCCGGTGCGGGTGTCGATCACGAGCACCCGGGTGCCGACTTCGGCCAGGGTCACGCTGCGCCGGCTCGCCCACGGGTCGTCCGCGGCCATCGCGCAGTAGCGGTCCTCGTGCCCGACCGTGGCATCGGCGAACCGCCCCGCAGGCACCGGCGTACGGAGCACAGCCAGATCGCACAGTCCCTCGGCGAGCCCGCCGGTCGCGCTGTTCGTGCGGACGAGCAGGAGTTCGACCTCCGGATGGCGGCCCGCCCAGCGCCGCTGGAATTCACCGGTGTGGCGGCCCATCGCCGACCACGGGTGGCCGATGCGCAGCCGGGTGTGCCCGGTGGTGGCCTCGCGCACCAGGTTGTCGGCCTCGGCGAGCAGATGCCGGGCCCGCGCGAGCACCTGGACGCCGGCGGTGGTCGGGGTGAGGCTGCGGCTCGTGCGGTGCAGCAGGCGCACGCCGAGGACCTGTTCCAGCGAAGCCAGCGTGCGCGACACCGCGGCCTGGGAGACCCCGAGTTCGAGCGCGGCGTCGGTGAACGTGCCGGCGTCCACGATCGCGACGAGGCAGCGCAGCTGACGGAGTTCCAGATCCATACGGCCAGCGTATCGATACTTCGGTCAATGCATTTTGCGTATGGATTTCCGCGCGGCACGCTCGGCGCATGGTGACTGCGGAAGTGGCCGGGCGGGCCCGCGCGTCCGGGGCGGCGATGCTGCTCGGCGGGGCACTGTCCAACCAGCTCGGCGCGGCGACGGCGGCGCTGGCGTTCCCGGTGCTCGGCCCGGCCGGTGTGGTGGCGGTGCGCCAGTGGGTGGCCGCCGCGGTGCTGCTCGCGGCGGGACGGCCACGGCTGCGGACGTTCACCGCGGCGCAGTGGCGTCCGGTGCTCGGGCTCGCCGCGGTCTTCGCGACGATGAATCTCGCGCTCTACGCCGCGATCGACCGGATCGGCCTCGGCTTGGCCATGACGCTCGAATTCCTGGGCCCGCTGGCCATCGCGCTCGCCGGTTCGCGGCGGCGGGTGGACCTGGCGTGCGCGCTGGCCGCGGCGGCTGCGGTCGGGGTGCTGACCCGGCCGGAGCCGAGCACGGACTACGCGGGCATCGCGATGGCGTTGCTCGCCGCCGGGTGCTGGGCCTGCTACATCCTGCTCAACCGCACGGTCGGCCGTCGGCTGCCGGGAGTGCAGGGTTCGGCCGCGGCAGCCGGCGCGTCCGGGCTCGTCTACCTGCCGGTCGGCGTGTTCGCGTTCCTGCACCACCCGCCTTCGGCCGGGGCGCTGGTCGCGGCGCTGACCGCAGGCGTGCTGTCGTCGGCGGTGCCGTTCCTGGTGGATCTGCTGGCACTGCGGCGGGTGCCGGCACGGTTGTTCGGGGCGTTCATGAGTGTGCAGCCGGTGCTCGCCGCGCTGGTCGGGCTGGTCGTGCTGGACCAGCGGCTGGACGCCGTGGCCTGGGTGGCGGTCGGGGTGATCGTGGCCGCGAACGCGGTGGCCGTGCTCCGGCGTGTCGGCTGACCGGCGCCGCGGCGGGCGCCGTAGCGTCGGGTGCGGCCGGTGGCGGAGGAGGTGCGGCCGTGACGCGGATCCCGGACCGGGAATGGCCGGCGACGGTCGTGCCCGGCGACGAGCACGAGCGGGCCCAGGCGACCGGCGTGCTGTTCCGCCGCCTCGGCTGGGTCACCGAGCGGCTGACCCGCGACGAGCGCGACGACGTCGAACGGCAGCTCGAATTTTGGTACAGCAACGGATACTGCCCGGACGCGCTGCTGATCGCGGTGAGCGCGCTCCCGGGCGGCGACCGCCAGCGTCCGCGCACGGCGGCCGAGCGGCCGGGAGACTTCCTGCGGTCGCGGTTGAACGGCTGGTTCGACGATGACGCCGGCGCCGCGATGAGCCAGGTGCACGAGCCACCGCGGCGGGGGCAGACGTTCGAGGCGTGGTTCGCCAACCGGCGCAAGCAGGCTCGTGAAGAGGGCGGCTACCGGCGTCCGTCGAGGCTCGGCGGCGCGGGGGAGCAGGCGCGAGCGCAGGCGCGGGAGATTGCCGCGGCCCGGCGTCCGGACCCGGTGGCCCGCGTCCGCGAAGCCGAGCGCCGGCGTTCGGCGGCGCTGGAAAGCCTGCGGCCGGCCGGAAGTGCCGCGCCGGTCGTCCCGCCGCCCGCGGAAACCCGTGCGACGCCGCGGATGGTGGCGTCGTTCGCCGGAAGGCAGGCCGTGGCCGCGCAGTCCCCGGCCGTCCAGCGGATCGTGGAGCGGCTGCGGGCCGAGAACCGTGGCCCGTCCCCGGCCGAGAAGGCCGTGCTGCGCAACGCCGTCCGCGACGCCCACCACCACGCCGGCCTCGGCAGCCTGGCCGCGGCGAGCGCGGAGGTCACCGACGACGCCGGCGAGCTGACCCCGCAGGCCCGGCAGATCCGCGACCTGCTGGCCCGCGCGACCGACGACCGGCTGCCCGTGGACGCGGCCGTCCGGCTGCTGCTCACCGGACCGGAATCGGCCGGCGATCACACGATGCGGTGAGCCCCGCGTGTCGGGCGCCCCGGCGCGGCCGGGATGCTCCCACACTCACCCGGTGACGAACACCGCCTTGGAGGACGCCGGCCGCTGCCTGCTCTCAGTAGCATGGAACATCCGCACCGGCGGCCCCAGGGCCGACCCGTACGCCGACGCCGTCCGGTCGAGGCTGCGGGACCTGTGCCGCACCCTGGGCCACGCCACCTGCCACCAGGCAGCCGCCGGCGGCGCCGGGGACCACGAACCCCTGCTGCGCCTTGCGGATCTGGCCTACGAGATCGACACGCTGTTCCTGCTGGTCGGCACGGCCCTCGTCCCGTCCCCAGCCCGCGACGAACGCCGCCGGCAGGAAATCGACACCCTGCTCACCCACGTGGACACCTTGTCCGCCGAGGCGGCAGCGGTACTGGAACCGGTCTGCGTCCCCGGCTGACGCGCCCTGCGGTCACCAGCTCGGTCCGGGCGGCGGGTGGCCGCGGAGCTTGAGCGTGGCGGGTGACTGCGGTGGGTCTGGGGTGGCGGGTGACCGCAGTAGTGTTGGCTGGCGCGTGATCGCGCTGGATCCGGGGTGGCAGGCGACCACGGGCGCTGGAGTGGCACGTGACCGCCGAGAGTTTGCTGTAGATGGCTGACCACCGGAGTTTGGGGTGGTAGTTGACCACCGGCGTTTGCGGTGGTGGCTGACCCTGGTGGGTCTCGGTCACAGGTGCCACAGTGGATTGGGTGGCAGATGACCACAATCGCCTCGGGGTCGTCGGTGATCACGGAAGCTTGTCGTGGCAGGTGATCGCGGAGGGTTCCGGGCGACAGATGAACACGGGGGCGGGCCGACCGGAACCGGCTTTTGGCCCGCTCAAACCGGCGCAGGCTAGGGAGCCCCAAGCCCACCTGATCGCCTACCACAACAAGAGTCCGTGGCTAGCTGCTACCCCGAGCGCTGGTGGCCGCCTACCACTGCAAACCCCATGGTCGGCCGCCACCACAACGCCCGTGGTCGCCTGTCACCCGGATAGCTGTGGCCGCTGCTCGCGCATGGGGATTCCCGTCGAATCCGTGAAGTGCTTTCAGGGATTCGATTTCTGTAGGCCCCTTCATGGCCTCTTCGCGCGCTCCCCGTGCAAGAGCGAGCGTCCGAGCTGACGGGGGCGCGTCCGTGGGCGGGTCGGCGTCAGCTCGGACGCGCCGGGCGTGCGATCGCGGGAAGCGGGCAGGGTCAGGGGCGGCGGCGGACTCCGGCGAGTACTGCGCTCAGGCTGGGCAGCCAACGGTGCCGCGGATCCGGTGCGGTGAGCCACTCCGGGCCCGCGCCGGGAGTGTGGTGGCCGGCGGGCAGGGGGAGGAGCGCGCCGCAGTCGAGGACGTCGACGTCGTCGGGGAGGGAGCCGCGGAGAAGGAGCTGGCCGTCGGCTTCGGCGAGGATGGCCAGGCGCGGGCCGTGCGGCGTCGGGACGACCAGGGACGGGCCCTGGGAACCCAGCGAAGACAGGTGGGCGAGCACCGGGCTCGCGGTCAGCTTCGGCAGGGTGACCGCGCACAACCCGCCTTCGAGGGCGAGGAACAGTCTCGACTCCTGACGGCGGATCGACCAGCCGAACACCCCGCCGTAGTAGGCGGCGGCCGGTTCGGCGCCGGCGTTCGGACCGGATCCGGCGTTCGGCCCCGGGCCGGGTCGCAGCTGCTGATCGAGAGTCATCGTCGACGCCTTCCGCTCGCGAGGGTGCTGTCCCATGCTAACGGCACTCAGTGCCACTAGCAAGCCTGCTGCTACCGTCCAGGTCATGACGGAAACGCCGCGCACCCGCGTCGGGGCGACTCCCGCCGGGCGGCGGCAGTTGCGCCGCGCGCTGGCATCGGCCGCGGTGGATCTGTTCGCGGCCAACGGATACGAGGCGACCACGGTCGACGACATCGCCGCGGCCGCGGGCGTCGGGCGGCGGACGTTCTTCCGGTACTTCGACAGCAAGGACGAGGTCCTCTTCGCCAACCACGACGAGATCGTGGCCGAGATGGAGCAGGTTTTCGCTAACGCGGACCCGGGGCGGGACCCGGTCGAGGTGGCGTGCGCGGCGGTCGCGCTGGTGCTCGACTCGTATGCCGCCGAACTCGACGTTTCGCTCAAGCGGTTCACCCTCACCCGTACGGTGCCTTCCTTGCGGGACAAGGAAGTCGCGACCGTCGACCGGTACCAGCGCGTGCTGGCCCGGTACCTGGGTGAGCGCTTCGCGGCGACCGGCGACGAGACGGCGAACCTCCGCGCGGCCGTGGCCGCGGCCGCGATCGCGGCCGCCAACAACCACGTGCTGCGGCGCTGGCTGCGCAGCGGCGGCACGGAAGACATCGCGGCCAGCGCGAGCGAGGCGTTCACCTTGGTCGTGAACGCGTTCCGGCCGGCCGCGGTGGCTCCCTCGATGTTTTCCGGGGCGCCTCCCGCGGCGCAGGCGACACTTGCCGCGACGTCTTCTGCGACGCAGGCGGCGGGTCCTGCGACGTCTTCCGGAGCGTCTCGTGCGGCGCAGGCAGCGGCGTCCGCGACGTCTTCCACGGCGCCTTCCGGGGCGTCCGCTGCGGCGTCGTCCGTGGGGTCTCCTGAGTCGTCTTCTCCCTCGTCGCCTGATGTCCCGTCGTCTTCTGAACCGTCATCTACTGCACGGTCGTCTTCTGCGCAGCGTTCTGCGCCGCCGTCTTCTACAAAGTCCCCCGGGTCGCAGGAGCCCTCCGGCGAGTCCGTTGTAGACCGTCCGTCCGGCGAGGGCAGCACACACGACCCGTCCGGTGAGCCCGGCACGGTGGTGGCCGTCATGAGCACCACGACGCCGTTGCACGAGGTCGTCACCCGCGTCGGCGCGGCTCTGCGGGAGGCGGAACGCCGTTCACGCTGAGCGTTAGTGCACTCAGTGCCATTCGGTGGCCGGCCCGTCGAGGGCACAATGGCGGCATGGCCTCTCCCGATGTGCATGTGGCCCGGGTGTACGACCCGCCTGCCTCTGCGGACGGTGAACGAGTCCTCGTCGACCGGCTGTGGCCCCGCGGGCTGGCCAAGGACGCGGCCGCCTTGGACGACTGGTGCCGGGACGTGGCGCCGTCCACGGAGCTGCGCCGCTGGTACGGCCACGATCCGGCGCGCTTCACCGAGTTCGCCCGCCGCTACCGAACCGAACTGTCCGAGCCTGCTGCCGCGGAGGCACTGGCGACTCTGCGCACGCGCGCGTCCCGCGGCCGGCTGACCCTCCTGACCGCGACGAAGGACCCCGCGCACAGCCAAGCCGAAGTCCTGGCCCACCTCCTCCGCGGCAAGGACTGACCCGGCTGCGACCGGCACGGGCTCAGGGCAACCCCGGCGACGTCCGCGGGACGGGCGCCGATGTGTGGTTGCTGGGTGCCTTGGCGTGAGTGTGCGGTTCGCCTTGGTGCGAAGGCGCGGGCATGGGCAGACCCGTGGTCCGGCGTGTTCGTGGCCCGGTCTCTCGGTGTGGTGCGCCGGCGGGTGTCGGTGTGCTGGTGGTCGAGCGTTTCGTGTGGGCTGGGTGCCGGTGTGCTGGTGGTCGAGCGTTTCGTGCGGGGCCGGTGTGGGCGATGGGTGGTCGGGCGTTTCGTGCGGAGTCAGGGTGGGTGCGCTGCTGGTCGGGCGTTTCGGGGGCCAGTGCGCGTGACTGGGTGTCTAGCGCAATAGGCGTCGGTGTGCTGGTGACGGGACGTTCCTCGAGGTGGACGCGAGCCTGTGGGTGATCGGGTGTCTTGCGGATAGGTGGCGGCGTGCCGCTGGTCGGCGTCTTGCGAGGTGGGTGTCAACCTTCTGACGGGTGAAATCGTTCGTGGCGGGCTCGGCGTGTGGTGGCCGAGCTGGTTCGCGGGCGGGAGCCAATGTCCTTCTGGGTGGAGTCTTGCGTGGCGGCCTCGGCGTGCGGTGATCGGGCTTTTTCGCGGGTTGGGTGTTGGCGTTGAGGGCGGCCGGGTGTCTTGCGGATAGGTGTCAGTGCGTGGGTCGTGCTGGCCGTGGGGTAGGGCTGGCGGTGGAGTGATTGCGCGGTTGGTTTTCTGCGAGGGCTTCGGTGGGGTGGTTTGCGGCGTGGGGTCGGGACTTGTTTGGTGGCAACGGTGTTGGCCTGCAGGTGGTCGCGTGCATCGTGGATAGGTAACGGGGCGTTGGTGGTCAGGCGTTTCGGCTGAGTGGTTTCTGCGGGTGGGCCGTGGGAGTCTCGGCGGGGTGGTTTGCGGCGTTGGGGTCGGGACTTGGTTGGTGGCAGCGGTGCCGTTGTGTGGGTGGTCGGGCGGGGCGCGGGGTAGGTGGCGGGGTGCTCGTCATGGGGTGTTGTGTGCGGTCGGTTTCTGCGGGTGGGCCGCGGGAGACTCGGTGGGTGGTTCGCGGTCGTGGGGTCGGGGACTTGTTCGCCGGTAACGGTTTCGGTGTGGCGTGGTTGGGGCGGTGTGCTTGCCGCGGAGGCTCCGGGAGGCCGCGGTGGCTGCGGGTGGCTGTGGGAGGCCGGGGCGGCTGGGGCGGCTGCGGTGGCTGTGGGAGGCTGCGGTGGCTGTGGGAGGCCGTGGTCTCCCGCGGGTGGGGTTCATGAGCCTTGTACGGCGGGTTTCAACACCTCCTCACACCACGTGCGGAACGTCGTGGGTGCGTCGACGGCGTGGTGCGGGGTGCGGGCGACGCCAGAGTCCAGGCCGTTTTCCTTGGCTTCGGCCATGTCTGCCATGGCTTGCGCCATGGCGTCCGACGCGCCGCCGGCGAGCATGTGTTCTTTCATGGCCGCCAGGGAGATCTGTTCGTACTTCACGGGCGTCCCGAGTACTTCGGTGACGGTGGCGGCCAGGTCCTCCTGCGTCAGATCTTCCGGGCCCAGCACCGGAACCTCTTCCGCGCCCGTCCACGACGAGTCGGTGAGCAGCCGCGCGGCGACTGCGGCCATGTCCTGCGCGGCGGCCGTCGGGCCGACGTGCGTGGGGGACAGCGCGTCGAAGAAGACGCCCTTCTCGCGGATGGTCCGGACCTGCCGCGTCAGGTTGTCCATGAAGGTCGGCATGGCGAGCGCCCGGAACGCGGCGCCGGTGCCGGCGAGCAGATCGTCCATCGCCAGTGAGCCGGTCACGTTGCCCGCATGCCCGGCGTACGACGTGCCGCGGCCCAAGGCGGACACGCTGACGACCCGAAGCACGCCCAGGCGCCGGATCGCCTCTGCCGCGGGCCTGGTCGGTTCGGTGTAGGCCTCCACGACGTCGGAGGCACGCCGGTCGGCCGGCCACACCCAGAACACCGCCGCGGCACCCTCGAACGCGCGGCCGAGCACTGCCGGATCACGGTGCGAACCCTCGACGACTTCGGCCCGCGCCCGCACGTCGGCGGGGAGTGCGGCCGGAGCGCGGGCGATCACCCGCACCGGCTGCTCCTCGGCGAGCAGCCGGGTGACGAGGCGGCTGCCGATTCTTCCGGTGGGCGTGGTGACGACGATCATGGTGATACTCCTGGAAGCTGGATCGGACGAGAATGGCCGGGAGGGACGGCCGGGACGGGATCAGGTAAACTCGACCGTACCGTTTACTTTTCGGGAAGGCAAGGGCGATGGTGCGAGAAGGCGGTGCGCAGCTGCGGGGGGACCAGCTGCGCCGGCACATTTTGTGGGCGGCCAAGGAGGTCTTCCTGGAAACCGGCTACGAACGGGCGTCCATGGACGCGGTCGCCACCCGTGCCGGCACGTCCAAGCGGTCGCTCTACGCGCACTTCGAGAACAAGGACAAGCTGTTCCTCGCGGTTCTCGACCTCGTCGGCGAGCTGTACCTGGACAAGCTGCGCACGCCGGACGCGTACGCGGCGGAGCCGTCCGAGGCGGTGACGTTGTTCTGCGGGCGTTTCCTGCAGCTGATGGTGTGGGAACCGCAGGTGCGCACGACCCGGCTCACCATGACCGAGGCCGAACGCCAGCCGGCCAGCGCGTTCGCCTACTTCGAGGCGATGTACGGCGCCACCCGCGAGCGGCTGGCCGAATACCTGAGCAGCCAGTACGGGCTGGACGGTCCGGCCGCGGACGCCCTCGCCGAGGACCTGGTCGGACGCACGGTGCTGCCCCGGGTGTTCCGCACGCTGTTCGGCGTCGAAGAGGCGGTGGCGGCCGCGCCGGGGCCCGCAGTCGGTGACGTCGATCTGATCCCGATCCGCCGGATCGTCGTGGAGGCGTTGCCGGATTAGCGCGCGAGGTGCGGCCAGGGCCGGCGGCGGGTGAGCCCACCGGCCCGAGTCCTCGGTCGGCGCTGTGGCCGGTTCGCGCGGTCAGGGTGCTGATCGGACCGACGCCGACCGGACCGACGCCGACCGGCCGGGGCCGATCGGACCGACGCCGATCGGACCGACGCCGATCGGACCGACGCCGATCGGACCGACGCCGATCGGACCGACGCCGATCGGACCGACGCCGACCGGCCGGGGCACTTTCGCCGGGCCGAGGCAGCACGCGTGTCGAAGGCTGGGCGGAGAGCGTAGCTGCCGCCGGGAACGTGGACCGGGGCGGCAGCCGCACTCGCCGACGGACAGGCCGACCACTTCCGCCGCCGCGGGAACGCGAGCCGGGCACCGATGGCCTTCGTCGCTGCCGGAAGTGCCGGCCGCGATGAACCTCGTCGCTGCCGGAAATGCCGGGCGCCGACGATCTCCGCCGCTGCGGGAATGCCGACGGCGACGACCTTCGCCGCTGCCGGAGATGTCGACGGCGATGGCCTTCGCCGCTGCGGGAATGCCGACGGCGACGACCTTCGCCGCTGCCGGAGATGTCGACGGCGATGGCCTCCGCCGCTGCCGGGAATGCCGACCACGACGACCTTCGCCGCTGCCGGAGGTGTCGACCGCGACGACCCCGCCGCTGCCGGAAACGCCGACTGCGACGAGCTTCGTCGCCGGAACGCGAACCCGGCCGCGGCCATCTCGGCCGGCGGGAGCGTCCAGCCGTGGCGTTGCCGCCCGACAAAGCTGGTGCTGTGCCACGAAAGCGGTCGGCAGGGAGCGCCGGCTCGTGAGTGTCCAAGCCGGTGAGAACCGGCCTGAACACTCACGACACCACGGTCAGACCGTCGGCCGCGTCTGACCCAGCGCTAGCGTGCGGGGCCGAACCATGCCCGGTCGGCGTCGCTGAAGCGGGCCGACGTGCCTGCCGCCTGGTGCCAGTACGGGTAGGCCAGTACCGGGGCGCTGACCCGGTCCAGCCGGTCCACCTCGTCCTGGGTGAGGTGGACGTCGGCGGCACCCAGGTTGTCGGCCAGCTGCTCGTCTCGGCGGGCGCCGATCACCAGGGACGTCACGCCTGGTTTCGCGAGCAGGTAGGCCAGCGAGACCTGCGCCGGGGACACGCCGTGCCCGGATGCGATGTCGACGACCGTTTCGATGGTGTCGTAAAGCTTTTCCTCGTCACGGACCGGTGGTTCCGACCATTCGGTGAGGTGCCTGCCGTCGGCGGCCTGCTGCCCTCGGCGGTACTTGCCCGACAGCAGCCCGCCGGCCAGCGGACTCCAGACGAGGACGCCGAGTCCCTGGTCCAGTGACGCGGGCACCAGCTCGAACTCAGCGTCGCGCGATTCCAGCGAGTAGTAGATCTGGTTGCTGACGAAGCGCTGGTACCCGTGCGCGTCCGCGGTCGCCAGCGCCTTCATCAGCTGCCAGCCCGAGTAGTTCGACACCCCGAGGTAGCGCACCTTGCCGGAGCGCACCAGGGTGTCGAGTGCTTCCAGCGTTTCCTCGAGCGGCGTCTGCCCGTCCCATTCGTGCACGTGGTACAGGTCGATGTGATCGGTCCCCAGCCGGCGCAGGCTGGCCTCGGCCTGCGCGACGATGTGGTGGCGGGAAAGGCCGTCGTCGTTCGGGCCCTTGCCCATCGCGAAGCGCACCTTCGTGGAGATCAGCACCTGGTCCCGCCGCCCGGACACCGCCTCGCCGACGATCTCTTCGGACTTCCCGGCCGAGTACATGTTGGCGGTGTCGATCAGGTTGACACCCGCGTCGAGGCACTGGTCGATCTGCCGCCGCGCTCCCGCGACGTCGGTGTCGCCCAGCAACCCGAACTTGTCCTTGCCGCCGAAGGTCATGGTGCCCATGGTGAGCACCGAAACGCGGAGGCCGGACCGGCCCAGCCTGCGGTATTCCATGATGATCCTTTCGGTCGCGGAGCGTGCTCTCCCTGACTACCAGAGGTCACCCGGTCAGGCCCGGTGGTACTGCACCGGGGTGGTGACAGTGGCGCCCAGTTCCGCGGCCGCGCGCCGGGCCCAGTACGGGTCACGCAGCAGCTCCCGGCCCAGCAGCACCGCGTCCGCCCTGCCTTCGGCCAGTACGGCCTCGGCCTGGGCCGGTTCGGTGATCAGTCCGACCGCGGCCACCGGCATGCCGGCGTCCCTGCGCACCTGTTCGGCGAAGGGCACCTGATAGCCGGGTCCGGTGGGGATCTGCGCGTCCGGGACGCCCCCGCCGGTCGACACGTCGAGCAGATCGACGCCGCGGGAGTGCAGTTCCTTCGCCAGCGCCACGGTTTCCGCCGCGGTCCAGCCTTCGCGGCCGTCGCCGGGGTTTTCGCTGAGCCAGTCCGTCGCCGAGACGCGGAAGAACACCGGCAGCTCGTCCGGCCATTCGCCGCGCACCGCGTCGACCACCTCCACGGCGAGCCGGATGCGGCCCGCGAAGTCGCCGCCGTAGCCGTCGGTGCGACGGTTGGTGAAGGGCGACAGGAACTGGTGGATCAGGTAGCCGTGCGCGCCGTGCACCTCGGCCACGTCGAAACCGGCGGCGCGGGCCCGGCGGGCGGCATCGGCGAACTGCCGCACCACGGCGGCGATCTCGTCGGTGGTCAGTTCCTCCGGCGTGGTCGAATCCTCCCGGAAGGGCAGTGCGCTGGGTGCGACCGGCACCCAGCCGTACGGAGCGTCCGGCGGGATTGTCGCGCCCCGGTCGACCCAGGTGCGCTCGGTGGACGCCTTGCGCCCGGAATGCCCCAGCTGGATGCCTGCGACGGTGCCCTGCTCCCGTAGGAATCCGGTGATCCGGCGGAAGCCCGCGACCTGGGTGTCGTTCCAGATGCCCAGGTCGTACGGGCTGATCCGGGCCTCGGGGCTGACCGCGGTGGCCTCGGTGAGCACCAGTCCGGTGCCGCCGGTGGCGCGCGCGGCCAGATGCGCGAAGTGCCAGTCGTTCGGGACACCCGCCGCCTCGCCCGCCGGCGCCGCGCTGTACTGGCACATCGGTGCCATCCAGACGCGGTTCGGGATGGTCAGCGACCGGAGGGAGTACGGCTCGAACAGGGGACTCATGCGGTGATCTCCGAGGCATCGGACGGGCGCCCGGCGCGGGCGTGCTGTCGGTTCCGACAGTAGAGGTGTGCGCAGGCTAGTTTCAAGAACGTCGAACTATGGGGTGGCTCATACCCCGACCGCGGCGTCGTGGAACGCGTGGCGCACGGCCTCGATGCCCGCGGTCTCCCGGCTCGGATGCACGCGGTTGGTGAGCAGCACGTAGTAGCGGCCGCGGCCGGGCTCGAGCCACAGGCTGGTGCCGGTGAACCCGGTGTGCCCGTAGGCATCCGCCGTCAACGCGGTGCCCACCGGGGAACCTGGCACGTCGAGGCCCTGCCAGGCGAGGCCGCGACGCAGGCCTCGGGTGTGGGCGGTGGTCATCTCGGTGTGGGTGGCCGGTTTCAGCAGGGAAGCCGCGCCGCCGGCGAGGATCTGCCCGAGCCGCTCGAGGTCCGGCAGTGGCGCGAACAACCCGGCGTGCCCGCAGATTCCGCCGAGTACCACGGCATTCTCGTCGTGCACCTGCCCGCGGACCACTTTCCCCCGCCACGGGCAATCCTCGGTGGCGACCGCGCCGGGCACCGGACCGTAGCCGGTCGCGGTGAGGCCGGCCGGGCCGGTGACGTACTGCGCGACGAGCCGGTCGAGCGGTGCCTGCCCGGCCGCTTCGGCGATCAGGCCGAGCAGGATGAACCCTTGCGACGAGTACTCCACCTGCGTTCCCGGGCGGGTGCGCAGCGGGCCGGTGCGGATCGCGTCCAGTAACGCGGCGCGGGTGGAATGCGTGCGCCACAACGGGGTCGCGCCGGGCAGCCCGGAGGTGTGGGACAGCAGCTGCCGGACGGTGATGGCGGCCTTGTCCCCGCCGGCGTACTCCGGCAGGTGCCGGGGGAGTGGGTCGTCGAAGGACAGCCTGCCGCGCTCGGCGAGTGCCGCGATCACGATCCCGGCGACGGGTTTGGTCACCGACGCCAGGTCCCAGCGGCTGTCCTCGGTCACCTGCGGGCCGTCCCACCAGCGCGTGCCCAGCATGCCCCGGTCGAGTACGCCGTCGGCCGTGCCGACCGACCAGGCGGCCGCCGAGTACACCCGGTTTTCCCGGCCCGCACGCAGAATCCGCTCCAGTTCAGTCCTCATCGGACACCAAGTGCACGGGAGCTCCGCCGAGCGTGGCGGAAAGCCGGTTCGCGGCCTCGGCGACCAGCGGCCCGAGGGTGGCGAAGCTGTCCGGCTGCAGCGTGAACGTCAGCCCCGACACGCTCACCGCGCCGACGACGGACCCGTCCCCGGCCACCACCGGCGCGGCGACGCACCGGACGTGCTGCTCGTGCTGTTCGTCGTCGACGACGTAGCCAAGAGTGTCCACAGTGGCCAGTTCGCGCCGGATCGCCGCCGGGTCGGTGAGGGTCTTCGAGGTCAGTGCGCGCAACGGTGGCCCGTCGAGCAGGGCGGCGACCTCGCCGGCGGGCAGTTTCGACAGCATCGCGCGCCCGACTCCGGTGCAGTGGAGCGGGACTTCGCCGCCGGGGCGGGTGTTCAGCCGGTATGCCTGGTCCGGTTCGAGTTTCTCCACGTACACCGCCCGATCCGCATGCCGTACCGCGTAGTGCACCGTGTGTCCCGTCCGCCGCCGCAGGTCGGCGAGTACCGGCCGGATCGCCTGGTTACCGGACAGCGCGGCCGCGGACAGCCCCAGCAGCCGCGGGCCGACGTCGTAGCGGCCGCTCCCGGCGCTGACCGCGAAACCCGCTTCGGCGAACGTCTGCAGCATCCGGTGTGTGGTCGGTTTCGGCAGCGCACAGGCCTGCGCGAGATCCGCGAGCCGATGGGGCCGCCCGGGACGCGCGAGCATGGCCAGCACTTCGAGCGCTTTGTCGACCGCGCCGCGGGGGTCGCCGGACGGACCGTTGACAGCCTTCTTCACGCGGCCTACCTTAGCGCAATCGTGTTCCATGTGACGGAATAAGATTTCAATCCACGGAAAGGACGGCCGTGGCCGGACCTTCGCATCTGAGCCGCCGGACCGCTCTCCGGCTGGGTGGCCTGGCGTTGCCCGCGCTCGCCCTGCCCGGCGCGCTGACCGCGTGCGGCACCGCGACCGGCAGCCAGGGCCGGGTCCTGCGGGTGGCGCAGACCGCCGACCCGAAGACCCTCGATCCGCAGCGACAGGGCGATCTCTTCTCGATGAACGTGCTGATCAACCTGTTCGACACGCTCACCACCCGGGACCCGGACAACCGGCTCGCGCCCGGTCTCGCGCTGTCCTGGTCCGCGCCCGACCCGCTCACCTGGCGGTTCCGGTTGCGCCCCGGCGTCTGCTTCCACAACGGCGAACCGTGCGACGCGCATGCGGTGGCGTTCAGCCTGAACCGGCTGCTCGACCCGGCCACGAAGTCGCCGATCGTCGAACTGCGGTACGTGCGCCGGGCGGTCGCGGTGGACGCGCTGACCGTGGATCTGCAGTGCAGCCAGCCGGATCCGATCATCCCGGCGAAGGTGTCGCTGTTCGGCGGGGTCGCCGTGCCGCCCGGTTACCTGAAGCAGGTCGGCTCCGCGGGATTCGCGAAGCATCCGGTGGGCACCGGTCCGTTCACCTTCGAGCAGTTCCAGCGCGACCACCAGCTGCGGATGCGCGCGAACCCGCGGTACTGGGGCGGGAGACCGGACTACGACGAGCTGGTGTTCCTGCCGATGCCGGAGCCGTCGTCGGCGCTGGCCTCGCTGCAGAGCGACGAGGTCGACATCGTCGCCGGCCTGACCCCGGACGCGGCACTGCAGATCCAGGGGTACCGCGGTGTCGAGATCCGGCACTACCCGGGAATCCGCACGTCCTACCTGTCGCTGGACACCACCCAGGGGCCACTGCGGGACGTGCGGGTGCGTCAGGCGCTCAACCACGCCGTCGACGTGCCGCTGCTGATCAAGGCGGTGCTCGACGGCAAGGCCCGCGAGGTGCCCACGATGTTCCCGCGGGAGTCGTTCGGCTTCGATCCGTCGGTTGCGCCCTACACCCGCGACCTCGGCCTGGCGAAGAAGCTGCTCGCCGACGCCGGGTTCCCGGACGGGTTCGACACCACACTCACCGCACAGACCACCGACGCGAACGTCGCCGAGGCGATCTCCGGCCTGCTCGCCCGCGCCGGCGTGCGGGCGCGGGTGGAGCTGGTGGACACCGGCACGTACAGCAGCAGGCTCACCTCGAGCAACCGCGGCGCGCTCGGCCCGATCTACCTCGCCGCCAGCACCGGCTGGACGCTCGACGCGGAAAGCCTGGTCCAGTCCAACGTCCGCCACGACCGCAGGCAGAGCCGGTGGCACAACGCCGAGGCCGACCGGCTCGTCGACGCCGAGGAACAGTCGCTCGACCCGGCGGACCGGCAGCGGGCGTTCTCCGGCCTGCAGCGGCTTCTCAAGCAGGAGGCACCGTTCGTGTTCCTCTACCAGATCGACAACATCTACGCGGTCGACACGAAACCGCGGTGGCAGCCCGGTGTGGTCGGAGTCCTCGCCATGGCCGGGGCGAGGGTGAGCGCGTGAGCGCCCCGGCCGTCCCCGCCACCCGGCCGCCCGCCGCCAGCACCGGGATCCTGCGCGCGGTCGCGACCAAAGTGGTCACCGCGATCGTGGTGTTGTTCTTCGTGGCCACGGCGGCGTTCTTCCTCGTGCGGCTCTCCGGCGACCCGGTGAAGCTGATCCTGCCGCCGGACGCGACCGCGGGGCAGGAGGCGACGCTGCGGGCGAGTCTCGGCCTCGACCGGCCTCTGCTTACGCAGTACCTCGACTTCCTCGGCGGCCTGCCGAGGCTGCAGCTGGGCACCTCGCTCGTCTACGACCAGCCGGTGGCCGAGGTGCTGTTCTCCCGCGTCCCCGCGACGCTCGAGCTGGCCGGCGCCGCGCTCGTGATCGCTGTGCTGCTGGCGATCCCGGCCGGCACGTTCGCCGCGGTGCGCCGCGGCCGGGCCGGGGACAGCGGCGTGATGACCGGTGTCCTCATCGGACAGTCGACGCCCGCGTTCTGGGTGGGCATCCTGCTGATCCTGCTCTTCGCCGTGCAGTGGCAGGTGCTGCCGGCGTCCGGGTACGGCGGGCTGGACCATCTCGTCCTGCCCGCGGTCACCCTCGCGGTGTACTCCGTGGCGGTCATCGCGCGGCTGCTGCGTTCGTCGCTGATCGACGTGCTCGGCTCCGACTTCATCCGCACCGCACGGGCGAAAGGCCTGGGCACCGGCGGCATCGTGCTCGCACACGGGATGCGCAACGCGGCACTGCCGGTGATCACCGTGGTGGGCCTGGAAGTCGGCTCGCTGCTCGGCGGCGCGATCCTGACCGAGCAGGTGTTCTCGTGGCCCGGTCTCGGCCGGCTGACCGTGGAGGCCATCCAGAACCGGGACTTCCCGCTCGTACAGGCCGCCGTGCTGTTCTTCGCCGCCACGTTCGTGGTGGTGAACCTGCTGGTGGACCTGTCCTACACACTGCTCGACCCGAGAGTGCGGGTGACCTCGTGACCGCTGTGCCCACCGCCGTCCCCGCCGCGGCTTCGTCCCGGCCGGGTCTGCTCCGCTCGGTGCTGCGCAACAAACTGGGCGTCGTCGCGGTCACCGTGCTGGTGCTCGTGGTGCTGGCCGCCTTGTGCGCACCGCTGATCGCGCCGTACGACCCGGCCACCCAGGACCTGCTCGTACGGCTGAATCCGCCCGCATGGGAGTCCGGCGGCAGCTCCGCGCATCTGCTCGGCACCGACCAGCTGGGCCGCGACATCCTGTCCCGGCTGGTGTACGGCGCTCGCGTCTCGCTGCTGGTCGGCGCGTGCGCGGCACTGCTGGCCGGGGTCATCGGCGCGGCGATCGGCCTGGTCGCCGGCTTCCTCGGCGGCTGGTTCGACCGGATCCTGATGCGGCTGGCCGACATCCAGCTGGCGTTCCCGCCGATCCTGCTCGCGCTGGCCATCGTCGGCTTCCTCGGCTCCGGCCTGTGGTACGTGGTGCTGGTGCTCGGCTTCACCGGCTGGGTGTCCTACGCCCGTGTCCTCCGCTCCGAGGTGCTTTCCTTGCGCACCAGGGAGTTCGTCACCGAGGCGCGGGCGATCGGCGTCACCGACGCGGCGATCATGCGGCGGCATCTGCTGCCGAACGTGCTCGCGCCGCTGGCCACCATCGGCACCCTGCACGTGGCCGCGGCGATCGTGGCCGAGGCGTCGCTGAGCTATCTCGGCCTCGGCGTGCCGAAGCAGACCGTGACCTGGGGCGGGATGCTCAGCGACGGTCAGCTCTACCTCGGCACGTCGTGGTGGGTGGCGGTGTTTCCCGGGCTGGCGCTGATGATCACGGCGCTGGCAGTCAACCTCGCCGGAGACGTCCTGCGGGACGTCGCTGACCCGAAGGCGTACCGCGCATGAGTGCTCTGCTGGAAATCACCGATCTGCGGATCGAGTTCCGCCTGGCCACCGGGACGGTGACCGCCGCGGACGGGGTGTCGCTGGCCGTGGAGGCCGGGCAGACCCTGGCGCTGGTCGGCGAATCGGGCAGCGGGAAGACCGTGACCGCGCTGTCGGTGCTGCGGCTCAACCCGGAACCGCCGTGCGTGTACGCCGGGGGAGAGGTGCTGCTCGACGGCCGCGACGTCCTGCGGCTGCCGGAGAAGGACCTCCGGCGGATCCGCGGCAACGACGTGGCGATGGTCTTCCAGGACCCGATGACGAGCCTCAACCCGCTGAAACGGGTCGGCGCGCAGGTCGCCGAAGTGGTGCGCAAACACCAGGGCGCCTCCCGGGCACAGGCCGGGGCGGCCGCGGTGGAAGCGTTGCGGGAAGCCGGAATCCCGGATCCGCAGCGGCGGGCCGGGCAGTACCCGCACCAGCTGTCCGGCGGGTTGCGCCAGCGGGTGATGATCGCGATGGCGCTCGTCGGGCGGCCGCGGGTGCTGATCGCCGACGAGCCGACCACCGCGCTCGACGTGACCGTGCAGGCCCGGATCCTCGAACTGCTCGTGGACCTGCAACGCCGGCACGGGATGGCGATCCTGCTGATCACGCACGACCTCGGTGTGGTCGCCGAGGTCGCCGACCGCGTGGTGGTCCTGCGCTCGGGCCAGGTGGTGGAGTCCGGTGAGGTGACCGAGGTGTTCGAGCGGCCGCGCGAGGACTACACGCGGGAGTTGCTGCGGGCCACACCGAAACTGGAGCGGGCATGACGAACCTGGTGGAGATCCGCGGGCTGCGCAAGGAGTACGGCGCGGCGGCCGCGGTGGACGGTGTCGACCTGGATGTGCGGACCGGCGAAACCCTCGCGGTGGTCGGGGAATCCGGTTCGGGCAAGACCACGTTGACCCGGTTGCTGCTGCGGCTGGCCGAGCCGACCGCGGGCAGCGTGCACTTCGACGGTGCGGATCTGTTCGCGCTGCCCGCCGCGCGATTGCGCAAGGTGCGCCGGGAAATGCAGGTGGTGCTGCAGGATCCGTACTCCAGCATGAACCCGCGCTGGCGGGTGACCGACGTGGTGGCCGAACCGCTGGTCACGCACGAGCGCGGGATGCGCGGCCGTGGTGGCCGGGCGAAGCTGCGCGAGCGCGTCGGTGAGCTGCTCGACGCGGTGGGCCTGCCGCCACAGGTCCAGGACCGCTATCCGCACGAGTTCTCCGGCGGCCAGCGGCAGCGGATCTCGGTCGCCAGGGCGCTGGCGCTGCGGCCGCGGCTGGTCGTGCTCGATGAGCCGACCAGCGCGCTCGACGTGTCGGTGCAGGCCCAGGTGCTCGACCTGCTCGCCGACCTGCAGGGCCGGTTCGGGCTGACCTACGTGTTCGTCTCGCACAACCTCGCGGTGGTGCAGCAGATCGCCGACCGCGTCGCCGTGCTGCGAGCGGGCAAGGTGGTCGAGCTCGCCCCGGCTCGGCGGTTGTTCGCCGCACCGGAGCACGAGTACACGCGGGCACTGCTGGACGCGGTCCCGAATCCCGATCCACGGCAGGCGCGCCGCCGGGTGACGGCATGAACTCAGTGGCGCGACAACACCAGGCCCGCGCCGCCCAGCAGCGCGACGTCGTCGGCCGGACCGGGGTGGACCACGACCTCCGGCGGCCGCGCACCGGTGGCCCACGACGAATCCTCGCGCAGCCGCTGCTCGATGCGGGCGCGGAAGCGTTCGCCGCCGTCGGCCGCCTCGCCGTGCAGGACGAACAGCCCTGGCGCGAACAGCTGCTGGATGTTCACCAGACCGAGCGCGATGTTCGCGGCGTACTCGTCGAGCAGCGGATCCCCGGCGGCGGCCAGCTCCCGGACCGTCTGCCCGCGCAGCCCGCGCCGGTGTGCCTCGCCGCGCAGCCACGGCGTGGTCGCCACCGTCTTCCAGCAGCCGCGCGCACCACACGTGCACCGGCGGCCGCTCGCCGCGACCGTCATGTGCGCTCCGCTGCGCCCGCCGGGCGGGGCGAGCACTTCACCGTCGTGGAGCAGCCCGACGCCGAGTACCTCGCCGGTGGACACCGACGCGAACGCGCTGCGTCCACGACCGGGCCCGAACCAGCGGTCGCCCAGGACCTGCAGCCGGGCGCGGTGCTCGACGTGCACCGCCGCGCCGACCAGCCCGGCGAGCACCGGCACGATCGGGTACCCGTGCAGCGCGGGCACCTCGTTCACCTCGATGATCACGCCCGCGCTCGCGTCGACCAGCCCGGCGGCGGCGACCCCGACCCCGGCCGGCGTGGCGGGGAAGCGGACCGCCGCGGCCAGCGCGGCGTCGATCTCGCCGCGGTCGGAGGTGCCCGCCGGATAGGCCGCTTCCGCCCGCCACCGCACGGCGCCGGTCAGGTCGAGCAGCGCGGCCCGGACCCGGCCGGGCAGCAGTTCGACCGCGCCGAGCACGGTCTCCGCGGGACCCGGCGCCGGGGCCGGGGCCAGCCGCAGCGCCGGACGTTCGCCGGAACTCATGCGGTCACGATGCCACGACCGGACGCCCGAGGGGAGCCCACATGCCGGAACTGACGAGGATGACCTGGCGGGAAGCGGCCACCGCGGCCCGGACGGGGATCGCGCTGCTGCCGATCGGCTCGCAGGAGCAGCACGCCGGCCACCTGCCGATGGGCACCGACACGATGCTCGCCGAGGCCGTGGTCGACGACGCGCTCACGCGGCTGTGCGGCGACCCAGACGTGGTCCGGCTGCCCGCGCTGCCGTTCGGGCACAGCCCCCACCACCTGTTCGCGGCCGCGGTCTCCCTGCGGGCCACCACCTTGCAGGCGGTGCTCGACGACGTCCTGGACTCACTGGCCACCAGCGGCTTCCGCCGGGTGCTGATCGTGAACGGCCACGGCGGCAACGACGAGATCATGCGGCTGGCGGTCAAGCAGTATTCGCTGCGTGCCGACGTGGCGCTGGCGGCGTGCTCCTACTTCTCGCTCGGCGCGGACGCCGGAACGCCGGGGCACGCGGGCGTGTTCGAGACGTCGCTGATGCTCGCCGCGCATCCGGACCTGGTGCGGGAACCGGCACCACGCCCCGCGGTCACGCCACCGCCGTTGTTCGCCGAACCGCCGTACCCGGGACTCACCGTGGAGCGGCACGGCGAATGGGCGCGAGCCGGTGGCAGCACCGACGACGCCACCGCGGCCACCGCCGCCGGCGGGACCGCACTGCTCGGCCGGCGTGGTTCCGCACTGGCCGAGGCGATCCGGGCGTTCGACCTGGCCACCCGGGAAACCCACGCGTCCACTGAAGGGGAGGCATGAAGATCACCGACGTCGACGTGCGGGTCGTGAACCTGCCGTTGACCAATCCGTTCACCAGCTCGTTCGAGACCAAGACCGGGGAGACCCGCACCGTGGTGCGGCTGCGCACGGACACCGGCGCCGAGGGCTGGGGCGAGACCATGTGGGGCCGTCCGGTCGCCGAGCTGACCCGGAAACTCGGCGCGGAGCTGGTGGGCACCAGCCCGTTCGCGCTGGAGGCGTTCCACCGGCGTCACCACATGGTGCCGTTCTTCCACGGCTACCTGGGTTACGCCGCCCTCGCCGCACTCGACGTGGCCTGCTGGGACCTGATCGGCCGCGTCACCGGGCAGTCGCTGACCGACCTGCTCGGCGGCCCGGTGCGGACGGAGGTGCCGATCACCGCGTTGATCACCCGCGCCGACGCGCCGGGGGCGGAGGGCGCCGAACTCGCCGACGGGCTGGCCGAGCACGCCGCCAGGGTCGTCGCCGAGGGCGGTTTCACCGCGGTGAAGCTGAAGGGCACCAAGGACGTCCGCGGGGACGTGCGGATCCTGCGCGAACTGCGCCGGGCCCTGCCGGAGGTCGAGCTGCGGGTGGACCCGAACGCGGCCTGGTCGGTGCCGGACTCGATCCGTGCCGGGCTCGCGCTGGAGGAGCTGGACCTGGAGTACCTCGAGGACCCGTGCGTGGGCATCGAAGGGATGAGCCAGGTCCGGGAGAAGGTGCGGATCCCGTTGTGCACCAACATGTGCGTGGTCCGGTTCGAGGAGTTCGCCCCGGCCGTGCGGCTCGGCGCGGTCGACGTGATCCACGGCGACGTCTACAAATGGGGCGGGATCGCGGCGACGAAGGCGCTGGCCGCGCACTGCGAGACGTTCGGCCTCGGGATGAACCTGCACAGCGGCGGCGAACTCGGCATCGCCACCGCGGCGCACCTCGCGGTGGTGGCCAGCACCCCGGTGCTGTCCCGCGCCATCGACAGCATGTACTACCTGCACGCGGACGACATCGTCGCGCCGCTGGAGTGCTCCGGTGGCCGCCTCCGCGTTCCCGACGGTCCCGGTCTCGGGGTCGAGGTGGACGAGGAGAAGCTGGACTTCTACGCGGCCGTGAACGAACGCGAAGGCGACCTCACCGGATGAGGACGGTGCTCAGCGCAGGGCGTTGATCGTGATGGTGAGCGTGTCCGGGTCGCCGGCCTGGACCGCGCCGCTGAAGTCGGGCCCGGGCGTGACGTCGTCGTAGGGGAAGGCGTAACCGCGGTTGTCCGGCAGCTTGCTGTGCACGATCCGCGCGTAGTGGTTGGTCGCCTCGGCCTGGTAGAACTTCGCCGGGTCCTCGTCCACCGGCTGGTTCGCGTTGTCCAGCAGGGTGGTGCGGTTCAGTGCGGCGGCCAGGCGCGGGACGATCGCCTTACGGGCCTCGCTGGCGTCGCCGGCGATCGCGAACGGGCCGCTGTCGCAGCTCCACACGTCGGCGGTCACGGGTTTGCCGAAGCTCTCGCCGTTGTCGAAGGTGAGTGTGTCGCCCGAAACCTGGCCGGTGAACGTGCCCAGGTCGGGTCGCTGCGAGTCGACGGTCAGCTTGGTGCCGCCGTATTTCTCCCATACCTGGTCGATGTAGCCGTCGAGGTACCCGTCGAACTGGTCGGCGCGATGCTGTGCCGACAGCGCGCGCAAGGCCTTCCCGCCGTCGTCCTCGACCAGACCTGCCCACGGTCCGCCCTGCTTCTTCAGCTCGTCGCAGATCGGGTCGAGGGAACGGGCGGGCAGGCCCTGCACGGTCTGCTCGCCGGAACCGGCGGTGCTCAGGTGCAGGCCCATCGGGATCGCCACGAAGTCCACGTAGCTGATGTTCGCGAACAGCACGTCGTCGTTGAAGGTGAACTCGACGAACGACCAGTCGCGTGCGTAGTTCGGGTCCTCGCTCGCCAGGAAGTTCGGATGCACCATGGCAGGGCCGGGGTTGACGAAGAAGTCGAGCTTCGTGTCCAGCGCGAAGTAGATCCGGGCGCCGGCCATCTTAGGCACGCTCACCTGCGACAGCGATTTCAGCGGGATCGCGCAATCCTCCTCCAGCGGCGTCTGCGCGGCGCCCGGAGAGGGCGGGTAGTACGGGGTGCCGTCGGCCTTGAGGATGACCAGCCGGTTGTCCAGCGTGGTGCCGGTGATGTAGGCGTAGGTCTCGCCGGCGCCGGACTGGTCGTCGAAGGCGACCCGCACCGTGTCCGGTGTGGCGGCCGAGGCGAGATTCGTGCCCCACCAAGGGAAAGTCGCGGCCGCTGCGGAAGCACCGAGGAAAGTTCGCCGGGATATCAAGGAAAGTCGCCTCCTGAACGCGCCGTTGTCCGGTGCCGGGCACGCTAATCAGGACCGCGTCCGCCGGTCAACGAGGCACCGCGGAGGTGCCCGTTCGGCCAGTCGGGCACCACCGGAAACCGGCATGGGCGGGCAAGGGTCTAGACCAACTGAGTGATCTTCGGGTTCCCCGGTTGCGGGACGAGTGGTCTTCCCGGACGGCGAAGTCCTTGCCCCGCTTGGGTGACGACGAAAGTCGGGAAAGCGTGGACACAAACGTGCCCGGTAGCGCCGCCACGCTACCGGGCACGAGCTTTCGGGTGCGGGGTCAGCCGACCTGGAGGTCGATGCAGGAGTAGAAGGCGTTCGAGGTGTCGGCGATGTTCCACACGGCCAGCACGGTCTGGCGGCCGGTGTGCCCGCTCAGATCCACCTCGTGCGTCACGGTTTCCGGCGGCTGCTGGCCACCGCCGTCGATGTCGGCGACCTTCTCGTCGCCGATGTAGTACTCGTAGTTCGTGGTCGCGTGCCGGGCGGTGAACGTCCAGGTGAACGACGCCGTGGTGCCGGTGGGGGTGGCCTCCCAGCCCTTGCTGTCGTCGTTCAGCTCGGCGTACTGGGCGTTGCCGCCGCTGCAGTCGTGCAGGCCCTTGGGACCTTCGACACTCTGCGGTTCGTACTTGATCTGGCCGCAGTCGACGGTGCCCTGCGCGCACTGCGCCTGACGGCTGGGCGGGGAGTTGATGTAGCCGTGCGCACTGGCGATGCCCGCCGGGCTGATCAGCACCAGCGCGGGGGCGAGTGCGGCCCCGGTCAGCGCGGCGACGAGTTTCCGGTTCGCTTTCATGGCAGCTCCTTCGGGAGTGCTCGCCTCCCGCGTGCGGGCACAACGCATCCCGCGGACCGCACTGCGTGGCGACCCGGTGGGGAGGGTGGTCGAGCGAAGGGGTGGAATTGTGGTCTAGACCATACGCGGACATTCCGGGAAAGGTCAACAGGTCGCAAAGAGCGACTTTCGAGTGGTTACCGGGCAACGGCGGAGGGCTGTGGTTCCGGGGTCACACCACCCTGGGGGTCGCAGACGCTCGCCGGCGCGCGCGTGGTTGCCGGCTGGCCCGCGCGTGCTCGCTGGCCCGCGCGTGCTTGCGGGCGCGTTGTGCTTACCCGGAGCTGCCCGTGAAGACTCCCGCAGAGAATCTGATTCACGAGGGGAGGCCTTTACGGACCTCGCGACCCGTGCGAGCGGCAGCCCGAGGTGGTGGCGTCGCCGGTGTGGCCAAGGGTTACGCGGTTCTCTCCCAGTCGGCCCGGTTCGGTCGGCCCGGCTCCGTCAGTCCGGCCCGGTCAGCCCGGTCCGGCTCTGTCGGTCCGGTTCGGTCAGCCTGGCCCGGCCTTGTCAGCCTGGCCACAGCCGGCCCGGCTCCGTCAGCCCGGCCCGGCTCCGTCGGTCCGGCTCGGGCAGCGCGGTTCGGTCACCGGCGGTCCTGCCGTTCGGCGACGGCCTCGTCGATCGCCGATCCGAGCCAGCGGAGCGCGAGCAGCATCTGCTCCGGGTCCGGGGTGCGCGACACCAGGTCGGCGACCCGCACGGCCATCTCGGCCTCGGCCTCGGCGAGCAGCGTTTCTCCTTGCGGGGTCAGGGAAAGCGCGGTGGCGCGCTGGTCGCCGTCGACGTCCCCGCGGACGACAAGGCCCCGTTTGCCGAGCGAGTCGACCGCGGCGCTGATCGCCGGGCGGCCGAGCGCGAGCCGCCGCGCCACGCGGGAGGCCCGCTCGTCCCCGGAGGAGATCGCGGCGAGCACGCGGTAGTGGGCGAGGTTCAGCGCGGCGGACGAACGCTCGAGCACCCGGGAAGCCCGGGCGAGCGCTCGCACGGCCTGCGCCGTGGCCTCCGGCGCGGGGCCGGCGGGCGTGGCGGAAGCGGGGGAGTCGGGCACCGTCCCACCGTAACCCGGATCCGTTCGACCGCCGAACCATGTGTCCGGACGTCGGCCGGGTACGGACCGGGCTCGTTACGCTGGCCACGACCGGGCACGCCGCTGTGCCCGGGCACGAACGACGTTCGGAGGTACGGGTGAGTTTCAACCTGGCCACGATGCTGCGCGAGTCCGCACTCGCCCAGCCGGACAAGGACTTCCTGCGCTTTCCCGGGGGTGCCCGGACGTTCGCCGAGGTGGACGGGGCCGCCGGAGCGGTCGCGGTGGCGTTGCGCGCACGGGGCCTCGCCCCCGGGGACAAGGTGGCCGTGCTGCTGCCGAACGTGCCCGAGTTCGTCGTGGCCTACTTCGGGATCCTCAAGGCCGGGCTGGTCATGGTGCCGCTGAACCCGTTGCTCAAGGCCGGCGAGATCGCCTACCACCTGGCCGATTCCGACGCCCGGCTGCTGATCGCCGCCGACGCGGTGGCGCAGGAGGCGGCCCGGGCGCTGCGCGAGGTGCCCGCGGTCGAGCCGGTCGTCGTCGGGGATCTCGACACCGGGAAATGGCCGGAGAGCGTTACAGCGTTCGCGGATCTGCTCGCTGCCGGCGACGACGGCGAGCTGTACCCGGGCGCCGCCGACGACACCGCGGTGCTGCTCTACACCAGCGGCACCACCGGGCGCCCGAAAGGCGCCGAACTGTCGCATTTCTCGTTGTACATGACGTGCACCATCGGCAGCGAGACCTTCGGCACCGTGCCGGACGACGTGGTTCTCGCGGTGCTGCCGTTCTTCCACGTCTACGGCCTCTCCAGCATCCTCAACGCTTCGGCGCGCAACGCCCGCACGGTGTCGATCCTGCCCCGGTTCGAGACCGGGGCGGTGCTGGCCGCGATCGAACGGGACCGGATCACGGTGATGGCCGGGGTGCCCACCATGTACCACGCGCTGGCCGCCGCGGATTCCTCCGGATACGACACGAGCAGCCTGCGGATCGGCAGTTCCGGCGGGGCACCGATCCCGGAACAGGTCCTGCGGGCGTTCGAGGCGAAGTACGGCATTCCGGTCCTCGAGGGCTACGGGCTGTCCGAATCCGCCTCGACCGCCACCGTGAACCCGGGTGCGGACAACCGGAAGGTCCTCTCCATCGGCAAGCCGATCTGGGGTGTGCAGCTGCGCATCGTCGACGACGAGGGCACCCCGCTGCCGCCGGGGCCGGAGCACGTCGGCGAAATCGTGTTGCGCGGGCACAGCATCACCAAGGGCTACTACAAGCGGCCGGAAGAGACCGCGCAGGCCTTCCGCGGCGGCTGGTTCCACACCGGAGACCTCGCTTACGCCGACGAGGACGGCTTCGTGTACGTAGTCGACCGCAAGAAGGACCTGGTGATCCGCGGCGGGTTCAACGTGTACCCACGCGAGGTCGAGGAACTGCTGTACCGCCATCCCGCCGTCGCCGAGGCCGCGGTGCTCGGCGAGCCGGACGAACGGCTCGGCGAGGAAGTGGTGGCCGTGGTATCGCTGAAACCCGGCGGGCACGCCGAACCGGACGAGATCGTGGCCTGGGCGAAGGAGCGGATCGCGGCGTACAAGTACCCGCGCCGGGTGCGGATCGTGCCGGAACTGCCGAAGGGGCCGACCGGCAAGATCACCAAGGTTCCGCTGCGGCAGTCCACAGCGGACGGACCGGGCCGGGGCTGACCGCCGGGTCCCGGACCGTCCACTGTGCTCGTCCCGCTACCGTGGATGCCATGGCGGAGAACAGGACTGTGCGGGTACCGGTCGAAGGCGGCGAGCTGGCCGTGGAGGTCACCGGCGGCGGAGGCGCGCCGGTGCTGGCCGTGCACGGGGTGTCGAGCAACTGCCGGCTGTGGAACTGGCTGCGCGCGGAGGCACCGGAGCTTGCGCTCGTGATGCCCGATCTGCGGGGCCGGGCGGGCAGTCACCGGGTCGCCGGGACCTCGTCGATCCGCCGGCACGCCGAGGACCTGGTGCGGGTACTCGACGCGCTGGAGCTCGAGGTCGTCGCGGTGTGCGGGATGTCGATGGGCGGTTTCGTCGCGGTGGAGCTGGCCACCCGGTGGCCGGAGCGGGTGCGGGGGCTCGTGCTCGTCGACGGTGGGCTGCCGATGGCGCTGCCGGCGGGGCTGACGCCGGAGGCGGTGCCGGCCGCGTTCGCCCCGCAGCTGGAGCGGGTCGCCCGGCGCTGGGACGGCGTCGAGGACTATCTCGCGTACTTCTGCCGGGCCAATCCGCTGCTCGACGCCCGCGATCCGCTGCTGCGCGACTGTCTGGAGCACGATCTCGAGGACGGCCGGGTGCTGCTGAGCCGGGAAGCGGTGCTGGCCGACGCGACGGACGTGTTCTTCGGCGAGCACCGCTGGCGTGAGCTCGCGACGCCGACCGAGTTCGTGTGCGCCGAATGGGGCGCGGGCAAGAGCACGCCGCCGGCGTACTCCGCCGGTGCGCTGGAGGGGTTCCGCGCCGAGGTGCCCGCGCTGGGCCGTCCACGGCGGATCGCCGGCGCCGACCACGCGGCCACGATCATGACCCGCGCCGGTGCCGCGGTCGTCGGTGCCGCACTGCACGACGTCCTGCTGCGCGTGCGGTGAGCGGCCGCGGTTTCGCGGCCGCTCACCGGAGGTTCAGTGGCCCACCGCCGCCCGGACGGTTTCCTTGAGCGAGCCGAGCGTCGCGATCACCGCGGTCGGTTCGTAACCGCAGTGCGCCATGCAGTTGTCGCATCGCGGGTCCTTGCCGCGGCCGAAGGCGTCCCAGTCGGTCGTTTCGATGAGCTCCCGGTAGGTCTCGGCGTAGCCGTCGTCGAGCAGGTAGCACGGGCGCTGCCAGCCGAGCAGCGAGTAGGACGGGATGCCCCACGGCGTGCACTCCAGATCGCGTTTGCCCTCGATGAAGTCGAGGAAGACCGGCGAGTGGTTGAGCCGCCAGCGCTTGCGGTTGCCGCCGCCGAAGGCCTTCGAGAACAGTTCCCGGGTCTGGTGCACACCCAGCCAGTGGTCCTGGTCCGGGGCCTTCTCATACGCGTAGCCGGGCGAGATCTGCATGTTGTCGACACCCAGGTCGTTGAGGTAGTCGAGCACGTCGATCACGTCCTGCGGGGTGTCCCCGGTGAAGAACGTGGTGTTCGTCATCACCCGGAAGCCCTTGTCCTTGGCCAGTTTGATGGCCTCGACCGCGGCCTGGAACCCGCCCTCCTTGCGGACCGAGGCGTCGTGGCGCTCCTCCAGGCCGTCGATGTGCACCATCCAGGCGAAGTTGCGGTGCGGGGTGAACTTGTGAATGTGCTTGTGCAGCAGCAACGCGTTGGTGCACAGGAAGACGATCTTGTTGCGGTCCAGCAGCTGCCGGGTGATCTCGTCGATCTGCGGGTGCATCAGCGGTTCCCCGCCCGCGATCGACACCATCGGCGCGCCGCTCTCCTCGATCGCGCCGACCGCCTGCTCCACCGGCATCCGCTGTTTGAGCAGCGTGTGCGGCTGGGCGATCTTGCCGCAGCCGCCGCATTTGAGGTTGCACGCGAACAGCGGTTCCAGCTCGACCAGCAGCGGGAACTTCTCGTTGCGGCGCAGCTTCTGCTTCATCAGATAGCCACCGAGCCGGATGGACTGGCGTAACGGCATGGCCATGGGTCAGAGCACCTCCCGAGGTAGGGTGAACGTCACTTCTTCCTCCGTCAGCCTGCTTTCGGCGACGGTGACCGGCCCCAGTCCGCCCAGTCCCGCGAGCAGCTCGTCGACCAGGTGCGGGGGAGCCGACGCGCCGGCGGTGAGCCCGATCCGGCCCGCGCCGGCCAGCCGGCTCAGGTCGAGATCGGCGCAGCCGTCCACCAGCACGGCGGGTGTGCCCTGGCGTTCGGCGACCTCCACGAGCCGGCGTGAGTTGGACGAGGTGGCGGATCCCACCACCAGCACCAGATCCACCTCGCGGGCGATCGCCCGCAGGGCGTGCTGCCGGTTGGTGGTGGCGTAACAGATGTCGTCCTTGCGGGGCGCCGCGAGCCCGGGAAACCGTTCGCGCAGCACGGACGCGATTTCCTCGGCTTCGTCGAGCGCCAGCGTGGTCTGCATGGTGTAAGCGACCTTCGTCGCGTCCGGCGCGGTGACGATGCGCGCCGCGGCCGCGTCGCCGACCACCACGACGTCTCCGGGGGCCTCGCCGACGGTGCCTTCCACCTCTTCGTGCTCGGCGTGCCCGATGAGGAACACCGTGTCGCCGCGACCGCTGTACCGGCGGACTTCGTTGTGCACCTTGGTGACCAGCGGGCAGGTCGCGTCGATCACCGACAGCTCGCGCCCGGCCGCGTCCCGCCGCACCGCCGGTGAGACACCGTGCGCGGCGAACACCAGTGTCGCCCCTTCGGGCACTTCCGCGACCTCGTCCACGAACACCGCGCCCCGTTCCTGCAACCGGCGGACGACGTGGGTGTTGTGCACGATCTGACGCCGCACGTAAACCGGAGCCCCGTGCTTGTCCAGGGCGCGCTCCACGATGTCGATCGCCCGCTCAACGCCGGCGCAGAACGAACGGGGGCTGGCCATCAGCACCGCACGTGGCCGCGCCGCCGCCGCCCACGAGGCGACTACCGGTGCGGCCGCGCGGAGACTGCGCAACGCGGCAAGGCCGTTCGTGATGGTGGCGGGGCGCAGAACAGGTTCGCCGACAGTGTCCGCGATGGCCCGCACGACGGCGAACGGCTCCCCGGACGCCGCGAGCCACGGTGATTCCATGTCGACCGCCACCGCTCCGGTCTCCGCCAAAGCCGCCCGTTCCCGCTCCCGCACCACGTGATCGCTGCCGACGACTGGTCCGGTGTGGACAGTCAGGCCGCGGCGGCGCAGCTCGCCCGCGAGCAGCGGGGCGGACGGCACCGGAACAGTCCCGTGTGGACCGCGTACTTCGGTGGCGACCACGACGTCTCCCGGACGCACGTGGGCGGCCAGCCCGCCGCAGATTCCGGCGACGAGCCGCGGGCCGGCCGGAAGCCGGGCGGCCGCGGCAGCTGCCCGTCGCGGGCCGAGTCCGGTGTGGACGGTGCCGCGCACCGCCACCCGCTCGACCCGCAGCGGGCTGCAGACGAGCGCCGGGCTCACGAGCCGCCCCGGACGTACCGGCCCAGTGCGGACAGCGGAAACACCACCCGGTACAGGTGGTAGGCGAGGTAGAAGTCGCCGGGGAAACCGGTGCCGGTGTGCTTGTCCTCGTCCCAGCCGCCGTCGGCCCGCTGCCGTTCGCACAGCCAGGCCACGCCACGAGTGACCACTTCGGACTCCCGTTGCCCGGCGGCCAGCAGCGCGAGCAGTGCCCATGCGGTCTGCGACGGAGTGGAGTCACCCCGCCCCGCCCACGCCGGATCGTCGTAGGAGCGCAGATCCTCACCCCATCCGCCGTCGGTGTTCTGGTGGTCGGCCAGCCAGCGCACCGCCCGCCGGATCCGCTTGTCGCCGGCCGGGATCCCCGCGGCGACCAGTGCGGGCACCACCGCGCCGGTGCCGTACACGTAGTTGGCGCCCCAGCGGCCGAACCACGATCCGTCCGGCTCCTGGTTCGCCAGCATCCACCGCACTCCGCGCCGGCATTCCGGGGCCTCCGTTTTCCCTTCCGCGGCCAGCATTTCCACCACGTGCGCGGTGACGTCCGCGGACGGCGGATCGATCACCGCACCGAAGTCGCAGAACGGCAGCTTCGTGGCGAGCTCCCGGGTGTTGTCCGCGTCGAAGGCACCCCATCCGCCGTCGCTGGACTGCATTCCCTCCAGCCAGGCCACACTGCGGTCGACCGCGCCGCGGAGCCGGAGGTGGTCGGGCTTTCCCATCCGCCGCAGGGCGAGCACCACCTCCGCGGTGTCGTCGGTGTCGGGGTAGCCGTCGTTGGCGAACTCGAAGGCGAACCCGCCGGGCGCCAGCGTGGGACGGCGTACCGTCCAGTCGCCGGGCACCCGGATCTCCTCGCCGAGCACCCAGTCCGCCGCGCGCACGAGCGTTTCGTCGCCGGGGGAAACGCCCGCGTCGAGCAAGGCGGTCATCGCCAGCGCGGTGTCCCACACCGGCGACTGGCACGCTTCCAGCCTGCGCACCCAGCCCTGGTCGGTCTTCTCGCGGATGATGAAGCCTTCGAGCCCGGCCAGCCCGGCCTTGAGCGCGGGATGGTCGAGCGGGTAGCCGAGCAGGTGCAGCGCGAGGATCGAGTAGACCCACGGTGGCTGGATGCCGCCCCACGAACCGTCGGCCTCCTGCCGGGCCAGTATCCATTCCGCGGCCTGCTTCAACGCGACTTTGCGCACCGGGTTGAACGGCAGCTTCGCGTAGGTGTGCAGTGCGGTGTCGAGGTTCTGGAACAGCCCGTCCCAGGTCCACGGCGCGCGGGTCTTCGCGGGTGCCTTGCCGGTCCGCAACTCGCGGACGTCGAAGGGCAGGCTCCGGGCCGGCCGCAGCGTGCCGACGACGGTCAGCGGCACGATCGTCTGCCGCGCCCAGCACGCGAAGTCGTAGACGTTGAGCGGGAACCACGACGGCAGGAAGACCAGTTCCGGCGGCAGGTTCGGCAGCTCGTCCCAGGACCACTGGCCGACCATCGCCAGCCAGATCCGGGTGAACACCCGGGTGGCCTCCAGCCCGCCGTGGCCGCGGACGTACTCCGCGGCGGTGCTCAGCCACGGCGCGTCCGCCGGATCGCCGGCCAGCCGCAGCGCCACCCACGCCTCGACCGTGGTGGACAGGTCGGCCGGGCCGCCGGGGAAGGTCGCCCAGGTGCCGTCCGCCCGCTGCTGGGAACGGATCCAGCGCGCGGACTCCTCGGCCACCTGCGGGGTGAGGATGCCGAGAAAGTGGCGCAGCAGCAGGTCTTCGGCGTCCATCGTGACATTGGTGGCCAGCTCGCCCTTCCACCAGCCGCCCGCATGCTGTTCGCGGCGCAGGAATCCCACGGCCGCGGCGACGGTCTGCTCCGCCGTCCGCTCCGCGGTGCCGGTGCTGCTGGTGGACTCCGGAACGGTCTGGGTCATCACGCCTCCCGGTGCACGATGAAACGGGCGATGTCGGTGAGCTCCGCACGGGGTTGCGGTGGGAGCGCGGACAGGGCTTGTTCGGCGGTGGCGACGTGGCGCGCGGCTTCGGCGGTCGCCCACTCCCGTCCACCCGCCGCGGCGACCAGCGCGGCCACCCTGGCCAGCTCGGCCTCGTCGGCGGGGTCCGGCGCGGCGAGCCAGCCGGCCAGCTCCCGTCCGGCCGCGCCGCCGTGGGTGGTGGCGTAGGTGATCGGCAGCGACTTCTTGCCGGCCCGCAGATCCGAGTACACCGGTTTGCCGGTGGCGGCCGGATCGCCCCAGATGCCGAGCACGTCGTCGACGAGCTGGAACGCCAGCCCGATCTCCTCGCCGAACACCGCCAGCGCCTCGACCGCCTCGGCCGGCGCCCCGGCCAGTACCGCGCCGATCGCGGCGCTGCCCGACAGCAGCGCACCGGTCTTCCCGCCGGCCATTTCCACGCATTCGGCGAGCGTGACGTCGTCGCGCTGCTCGAAGGCGACGTCGAGAACCTGCCCCTTGATCAGCCGCCGGGTGGTCCCGGCCAGCAGCCGCGCCGCCGGGACGACGTGCGGGGAATCGGCCTCCAGCAGGACTTCCTGCGCGAGGCCGAGCATCGCGTCGCCGGTCAGGACCGCGCTCGCGGCGCCCCACAGCGACCACACCGTGGGGCGGTGGCGGCGTTCGGTGTCGCCGTCCATCAGGTCGTCGTGGACGAGCGAGAAGTTGTGCACCAGCTCGACGGCGACCGCGCCGGGCACGCCGGTTTCCGCGGGCGCGCCGGCGGCACGGGCGGACGCCACGGCCAGCGCCGAGCGCACGGCCTTGCCGCCGTTGCCCTGCGCGGGGACGCCGTGTGCGTCGGTCCAGCCGAGGTGGTAGGCGCTGATCGCACGGCTGGATTCGTCCAGCCGCGCCACCGCGGCACGCAACGCGGGCTGCACGAGGTCGCGGGTGCGGCCCAGTACCTGCGGAACCACCCCGGCCGCCGCCGAAGTGAGCACGTCGGTGGTCATGCTCCGACTCCCTCCTTCTTTTCGGGCACGTTCTGCTCCAGGAGGGCGGCGGCCGCGGCCGCACCGCTGCGCGCGGCGCCCTCCATCGTCGCGGGCCAGCCGGTGGCGGTCCACGCACCGGCCAGGTAGAGCCCGGCCGCGGCGGTCACCGAGGGCGGACGCAGCGACGCGGTACCCGGGCCGGGCCGGAACGTCGCGTGCCGTTCCCGGGTCACGAAGAAGTCGAGCACCTTCGCGTCGCGGGCCTCCGGCAGCAGGCCGGTCAGCTCGGGCAGCAGCCGTTCGCGCAGGGTCGCGGCGGGCAGGTCGATCTCGGTGTCCGCGGCCGACAACGACATGGCGAGGTACTGCCCGGAGGGCAGCCCGGACTGGCGGGTGCGGTCGAACACCCACTGCACCGGCGTGCGGACGCCGGCCACGAACGGTTCGGCGAGCACCTTCCGGTCCAGCACTACGTGCACGTTGACGATCGGGGAGCTGCCCAGCCCGCCGGACCAGCCGGCCGGCAGCCGGATCGCGCCTGCCGGGGTGAGCCGCTCGGTGACCGGCGGCGGGGTGGCGAGCACGACGTGGCCGAACGCTTCGACACCCGCGTCGGTGCGCAGCCGCCAGGTGTCCCCGTCGCGGGCGAGTTCCCGGATCTTCGTCCCGGTCCGCACCTCGGCGCCGGCCTCGGCGAGCCGGGCCAGCGCCGGTTCGCCGTGCAGCTCCCGCAACGGAACCAGCGACCACCCGATGTCGGCCGCCGCGGGATCGGTGAGCAGTCCCTCCTGGAAGACCGTCGCGGCAAGGCTCAGCGAAGCCTCGTCCGCGGTCGCGTTCAGCGTCGCCACGCCGACGAGGTCCCACAGCGCCTCGATCGCCCCCGCGCTCTGCCCGTGCCGGCGCAGCCATTCGCCGAACGACTGGCGATCCGTGCGGTCGTCGGCCGGGTCGACCCGGCGCAACGCGAGCGCGGCGAGCGCGAACCGGGCCCGGTCGAGCGGCCGCAGCGGTTCGTACCGCAGCAGCGAACCGGCCAGGTGCAGCGGCGCGGGCAGGTCGCCGCGGCGCAGCCAGGTGGCGCCGGCCGTGCCGGGGGTGCGGATGGGAATTTCCAGGCGAGGCTGCAGGTGGACGCGGCCGGCGACGCCGAGCCGGTCCAGCAGTGCGCGGTAGGCGGTGCAGCAGCGCAGGAACACGTGCTGGCCGTTGTCCACGTGCAGGCCGTCGCGAACGAACGAATGGGTGAGGCCGCCCAGGTGCGGGCGGGCTTCGAAGAGCGTGACGGGACGTCCGGCGTCCACGCAGGCGAGCGCCGCGGCGATGCCGGCGAGCCCGCCGCCGACCACCGCGACCGGGCCGCTCACCGTCCGGCCCCGGTGAGCGCGCGAACGGCCACCACGGCCTTTTCCCGTCCGGACAACGAAAGCCGGCGATCGAACACCCGCGACGGCTGCTCGTCGATCCGGTTCAGCAGGGTGCGGTAGATCCCCGACATCGCGGTGGCGCAGGCGGCGCTGCGGCGATCCAGCGACGGCACCAGCCGCAGCCCGCGGGCGTACCAGTCCCGGGCCCGCGCCGCGCTTTCGCGGATCAGCGCGGTGAGCCCGCCGCCGGGATCGGCGAGCGAGCCGTCCTCGCCGACGGAAAGCTCGACCCCGAACCGGTTCAGTTCCTCCTTCGGCAGATACACCCGTCCGTTGCCGAGATCCTCCCGGATGTCGCGCAGGATGTTGGTCTGCTGCAGGGCGATCCCGAGCTCGTCGGCGTAGGTCGGGGCGGCAGGCTCCGGCCGGCTGCCGAACACGCCGAGGCACAGCCGCCCGACCGAACCGGCCACGCAGCGGCAGTACTCCACCAGGTCCTCGAACCGCACGTACTCACGGCCCGTCACGTCCATCTCGACGCCGTCGAGCAGCTCGTCGAACGCGCCGAGCGGGATCGGGTAGCGACGGGCCGCGTCGGCCACCGCGACGTACACCGGATCGGTGCTCTCGGACAGGTCGCCGAGCGAGGTGCGCACTCCGGCGAGGCCGGCCAGCTTCGCCTCGGCCGGCTGCGCGGTGTCGTCGCCGATGTCATCGATGATCCGGGCCAGCGCGTACACCGCGCACAGCGCGGACCGTTTGTCCGGGGGCAGCAGCCGGATCCCGTAGTAGAAATTGCGTGCCTGTTCCCTCGTGACCTGCGCACAGTGCGTGTACGCGTCTTCGACCGTGGTCATCCGGACCGCCTCCCTGTCCTCGCGCTCACCTGGAGCCACCCGAGCCATCCCGCAACCCCGGCCCGGCTCGGCCGGACCGCCACGCCGAGCACGTCGCCCCGGCTCTCGCGCAGCGCGTCCACCGCGGCGAGCCCGCCGGCCAGGAAGCCGCTCACCGCGAGCCGGCCCCAGCCCGGCAGCAGCGCGACCAAGTCCGCGCCGCTGCCCAGCAGGGCGGCGGCGCGGTCGGTTTCCCAGCGCATCAGCTCTTTCAGGCGGGGCGAGGCGTGCGCGGCGCCCAGCTCGTCCTCCTCGACCCCGAACGCGGCCAGGTCCTCCTGCGGCAGGTACACCCGCCCGGCGCGGTAGTCCTCGCCCACGTCCTGCCAGTGCTCGACCAGCTGCAGGCCGGTGCAGATCCGGTCGGACAACTCCGCGGCCCGCTCGTCGCGCACGTCCAGCAGGGACAGCACGATCCGGCCGACCGGATCGGCCGAGAGCCGGCAGTACTGCCGCAGCTCGGGGTAACCCGGATAGCGCAGCACGTGCTGGTCCTGAAGATTCGCCTCGACCAGGTGCCGGAACGGTTCCTCCGCGACGCGGCCGTCGCGGATCACCGGAACGAGGGCGCGCAACGCCGGATCGGCCGGCTCGGTTCCCCCGAACGTGGCCGACAGCTCCGCCGCGAATGCCTCGAGCCGGGCGACCCGGTCGCCCTCGGCCTCGTCACCCAGATCGTCGATGGTGCGCGCGACGCCGTAGACCGCGACGAGGTCTCCGCGCAGCTGCCGCGGCAGGATCCGCAGCGCGACCGGGAAGTTCTCCGCACGGCGCTTCGCCCGCAGACCGTCCGCGTCCGGACTGTGACGGCCAGGTGAAGGGGATGTCATCGAACCCAGTCTCGCCCGCCCGGATGGGCGTCTTCTGCAACCGGAAGGAGAATTTTGGTGGCTTCGACTTGGCACGAGACGACAAAGTGGGGTGAGGATGGGGCCGCGGCGCATCGTGGGCCCGCAGGCGGCGACGGAGGGACGGCCGGGAGCAGATGGGATCGGATCAGGTGACCCGGCTCGGCGAGCTGGAATCCGTGGTGACCAGGCGATTGCCGGCAATTCTCAACGAGGTTCGCGACCAGCTGGTGGACCAGCACCCGGACTACGCCGAGTTCCTCACCGAGGAGCTGGCCGAGATCGTCACCGCCAGCGCCGGCTTCGTGCGGCGGCTGATCAGCCTCGCCGCCGAACCCGGCGAGGAGGAACCCCCGGAGCTGGGTTCGGGCGTCGAGCAGGTGGTGTTCGAGGAGATCGGTCGCAGCCAGTACCGCCAGGGCAGACGGGTGACCAGCCTGCTGTCGGCCTACCGGGTGGGGGCGCGCGTGGCCTGGCGGCACGTGTCGGAGGCGGCGCTGGACCTTGAGGTGGAGGCCGAGCTGTTCGCCTCGCTCGCGACCACCGTGTTCGCGCTGGTGGACCAGCTCTCGGAGTCCTCGCTGCGGGGCTACCTGCTGGAGCAGTCCGACGCGGTGCGGGTGCGGGAGCGGCTGCGCGACGACCTCATCGAGCTGCTGCTGTCCGACCGCGCGGACATGGCCACCGTCCGGGCCGCCGCGGCACGCGCGGCCTGGCGGCTGCCCCGTCAGGCCGCGGTGGTGCTGGTGGAGGACGAAAACGACCTGGGCCGGGAGCTGGTGTCCCGGCTCGACGACACCTGCCTGCGGCTGCGCCGGCCGGGTTCGCTCGTCACCATCGTGCCCGACCCGGGCGGTCCCGGGCGGCGGGCGTGGCTCGCGCGGGCGCTGCGCGGCGCGGGCGCGGTGGTGGGCGCGGCAGTGCCGGTGGACCGGCTGCCGGCCAGCCTGCGGATCGCCGAGGTGACCGCCCGGCTGCGCCGGGACCACCTGCTCAGCGACGATCCGGTGTTCGCCGACGAACACCTCGACGCGATCATCGTGCACCGCGACGACCGGCTGCTCGACGCGCTGCGCCTGCAGGTGCTGGCCCCGCTGGCGGAGCTGAACGACTCGTCGCGCGAACGGCTGTCCACCACGCTCACCTCGTGGCTGCTGCACCTGGGCGACCGCAAGGCGGTGGCCGAGGACCTGCACATCCACCCGCAGACCGTGTCCTACCGGCTCGGCCGGCTGCACGAGCTGTTCGGGCCGTCGCTGGACGACCCGGCCTCGCGGGCCACGCTGCTGCTCGCGCTGGCCTGGGGGCCGCCCGGAATTCCGGTGGAACCGGGGTGATCTCGGGAATAACCCTGATGCCCCGGATGCTTAGCAGGGCTAAGTTCTATTGCGTAGTTCCCTCGCGAGTTCTACCGCGTACGGACCCGCCGCGCGGGAGGAGGTGCAGTGAACCGGTCAGCTTCCGGCCCCGAAGCGCGTCGCGAGCGTGCGGTACGCGCCGGGCACCGCGCCCCGCAGCGCCACCGGCAGGCGCAGCCACCGCGGCACGTAGTAGTCGCCGGGTTTCTCCGCGGCACGCACCACGGCGGCGGCCACGCGTTCGGCACTGACCGGACGCGGGGTGCTGCGGGTGTAGGGCCGGCCGCGGCGCGCGAAGAACTCCGTGCGGACCACGCCGGGCACCACCACACCGACCTCGACCCCGGTGCCGTCGAGCTCGAACCGCAGGCTGTCGGCGAAGGCGTCGAGGCCGGATTTGGTGGCCGCGTACACCGCTTCGCCTGCGACGCCGGTGCGCCCGGCGATCGAGGACACGAACACGATCCGGCCGTGACCGCGCGCCAGCATCGCCGGCAGCAGAGCACGGGTCAGCTCCAGGGGCGCGGTCAGGTTCACCGCGACGAGCCGCGTCAGCCGGTCGGCGGGCAGTTCGGGCAGCGGCCCCGCCCAGCCCAGCCCGGCGTTGTGCACCAGCAGATCGAGCGGTCCGGAGAGCATCCGCTCGGCCAAGTGCGCGATGTCGGACGGCTCGGCGAGGTCCGCGGGCAGCGCGGCACCGCCGGTCTCCGCGGCGAGCGCGTCGAGCCGTTCACGGTCGCGGCCGTGCAGCACGACGTGCGTACCGCCGGCGGCGAGCAGGCGGGCGGTGGCCGCGCCGATCCCGGACGACGCGCCGGTGACCAGTGCGGTGCCGAACCCGGGCATCAGCCCACCGGCAGCGCCGCGGGACGGCGGCCCATCCGCAGCACGATGCCCTCCGAGCGCAGGGAGCGCCGGAACCACCAGAGTGAGCCGACGATGGCGAGCGCGACCAGGCTGTACGAGCCGGCGGTGCTGACCATCAGGAAGTCGCCGACCGTGGCCTTCGCGAGCAGCAGCAGCGTGACCGACCCGTTCACCGCGAACACGAGCGCCCACAGCAGCGAGACCCGCTGGAAGAACCGCCGCATCCCCGGATGGCCGGACAGCGTGTCCGGGAACGAGCAGAAGTCCCCGGCCAGCCGTGCGAGCAGCGGTTTGTTGAACGGCGCGGACACCAGGAACAGGCTCGCGATCACGAAGTTCTGCAGGGTCGGTTGCAGGAAGTACAGGAAGGCACTGCCGGTCGCCAGGCCCAGCGCGGTGCGGGCGATCAGCAGCGCGGTGGTGAGCAGCAGCACGGCGGGAACCGGTTTGCGCAGCACCAGCCGGGTAGCCAGCACCGTGACCGACCAGCACAGCGCGGCGATGACCCCGGAGTCGAAACTCACCAGGGTCAGCAAGAGGTAGAACAGGCCGGCCGGGACCAGCGTCGACTCCAGCAGATGCCGGCCCCCGCCCGTCACGAGATTGCGGAAGGAGGGGAGGTCGATCGTCAGCGCGTGTCGCATGCGGTTTCAGCTACCTCCGGTACGGGAGTCGACCGGGTCCCCCTCCGCGGCCTCCGGGTGTCCTCAGCATAGGCACGGCGGATGGGAACGGTGTGAGGTGAATGGTCCATGACTGCTGCCACAGGGATGTCGTTGTTCGTGGCCGTGCCCGCCGCGGTGCTCGGTGCGGCGGGCATGGGGCTCGCGAGCGCCGCCCAGGCGAGGGCGACCAAAGAGGTGGAGACCGGCAAGCCGCTGGACCTGACGCTCTTCCGCCGGCTCGTCGGTCGCCCATTGTGGCTCATCGGCATCGCGGCCACCGTGCTGGGGCTGGTTCTGCAGCTCGTCGCGCTGGCCTACGGGCCGTTGCTGCTGGTCCAGCCGCTGCTGGTGACGTCGCTGATGTTCGCAGGGTTCGCCTCCGCCCGGCTCGAACGGCGCCGTCCGGACCGGGTGATGAGCTTCGGCGCGCTGCTGTGCGTGGCCGGGCTGGCCGCGTTCCTGGTGGTCGCCCGCCCCAGCGGCAACGGCGACGTGCTGGTGACCGGGGCGCCGCTGCTGCCGCTGGGCATCACGCTGGCCGTGCTCACGCTGCTCGGGCTCGGGATCGCCGCCTCCAGCCGTCCGGGTTCGCTGCGGGTGCTCGGCCTCGCGGTCGCCACCGGCGTGCTCTACGGCCTGACCGCCGGGCTGATGAAGGTGGTCGCGAGCCAGTTCCGGGTCGGCATCGACGAGCCGTTCCGGCACTGGACGCTCTACATCGTGTGCGTCGTCGGCCCGCTCGGGTTCCTGCTCAGCCAGAACACCTTCCAGCAGGGCCGGTTCCTCACCCCGGCGCTGGCCGTGATCACCGCGCTCGACCCGCTCGTCGGGGTGGCGATCGGGTTGTCCTGGATGGGGGAGTCGGCCAACGGCTCGCCGCTCGCGTTGTTCGGCGAGGCACTGGGCGGGCTGGTGATCGTGGTCGGCATCGCGATGCTGTCCACCCGCGCCTCGCACCTGCCGGCCGACCCGCCCGGCCAGACCTCCGACGGCGCGGAGACCGACACCGCCGGATCCGGTGAATCCGCTGAACACACCGAAGAGGAAAGCCCGGAGCGGGACCCGGACGACGGGTACGGTCTCGCCGGGTCCGCCTGTTAGCTGAAGGGGGCACGGTGGAACGCGTGCTGATCGTCTCCGCGGACATGGGGGAAGGCCACAACGCCACCGGGCGGGCGCTCGAGGGCGCGGTGCGGCAGCGCTGGCCGGAGGCCACGGTGCGCTGGGTCGACGCACTCGACGCGCTCGGCCCCGGCTTCGGGCCGCTGTTCCGCCGGATCTACGTGGCGAACGTCGAGACCACCCCGTGGCTGTACGAGTTCTTCTACGGCGCGATCTGGCGGATGGCCTGGTTCGCCGCGGCCAGCCGCCGGTTCACCGCGGCCTGGTGCGGGCGGCGGCTCGCGGGCCCGGTCGCCGAATTCGCGCCGGACCTGGTGCTCTCGACCTACCCGATGGGCACCGCTGCGCTGGCGTGGCTGCGCCGGCGCGGCCGGCTCGCCGCGCCGATCGGCGCGTGGGTCTCGGATTTCGCGCCGCATCCGTTCTGGGTCTACGGCGCGGCCGATCTGACCATGGTGATGCACGACGTCGCGGTGGCACCGGCGCTGCGCTGCTCGCCCTCGGCGCACGTGGGCGTGTCCGCGCCGCCGGTGCGGGCAGAGTTCCGGCCGGGTGACCGGGCCGGTGCCCGCCAGTACCTGGACCTGCCGCCGGACGCGTTCGTCGCGCTCGTTTCGTGTGGTTCGCTCGGGTTCGGCGACGTCGAGGGGACCGTGCGGGAGCTGCTGGCCGCGGATCCGGTGGTACTGCCGGTGGTGGTCTGCGGGCGGAACGAGGAGCTGGCGGAGCGGTTGCGTGCGCTGCGTGAGCCGAGGGTGCGCGTCGTCGGCTGGACCGGGGAGATGGCGCGCTACACGATCGCGTCCGACGTCGTGGTGACCAACGCGGGCGGGGCGACCGGGCTGGAGGCGCTCGCCTGTGGTCGCCCGCTGCTGATGCACCGCCCGATCGCCGCGCACGGCCGGGCCAACGCCGCTTTGATGGCCCGAGCCGGGCTCGCGCTGGTGAGCGACGAGGACGGCGAGCTGACCACGACGGTCCGCTCCCTGCTGGCCGAACCGGAACGGCTCAAGGCAATGGCCGAGGCCGCGGCCCGGCACTGCGACACAGCGACCCCGCTGGCGCGGGCGCTGGAATCGCTCGTGGCGGACCCGCGCAACCCGCCGCCGCAGCGGCTGCGCGCGGAGGACGCGCTGTTCCTGCACGTTGCGACGCCCGAGGTGCCGCAGCAGGTCGGCGCGGTGCTGCTGTTCGACCCGAAGCCCGACGGCTCCCCGGTGACCCGTGCGGACGCGGAGCACCTGGTCTCGGCCACCCCCGGGCTGCGGGCCCGGCTGCTGCCCGGCACGGCACTGTGGCGACCGAAGTGGCAGGAGGATCCGGCGCGCACCGCGGCGGGCGTGCTCAGCCACGTCGAGGCGGCCCCGGGTACGGACCCGGACCTCGCCGTGACGGAGGCGATGGACGAGTTCTTCTCGGTCGCGGTCACGCCGGAGCACCCGGTCCGCGCCCGGCTGGTGACCGGCCTCGAAGGCGGCCAGGGCGCGCTGCTGGTGGCCCTGCATCACGCGGCCAGCGACGGTATCGCCGTGATCAGCGCACTGGTCGGCCAGACCCGGGGGAAGGTCGCGGTGGTCCCGCCGCCGGTCCGCGAGCGCGGCCGTTTCCCGCGTCTGCCGGGGAAGCGGCCGCTTCGGCAGGCCGTGACGTCGCGGCGCCGGCAGGCCGGGGAGCTGGTGCGCGGCGTGTGGTCTTTGGCCAAGGCCGGCGCCGCTCCGCCGGTGCGGTGGGAGAAGCGGATCGACGGTCCGCGGCGGCATTTCGCGCGGGTGCACCTGGCTGCGCCGGACGTGCGGGCGGCTGCACGGCGGATCGGGGTGCCGACCACGGATTTCGTGCTGGCACTCGTCGCCGAGGCACTGCATCGGGAACTGGGCGCGGACGCACCGGACCGGATGCGCGTGCTGATCCCGATGTCGATCCGGGACACCGGCACGTTCCGGCAGCTCGGCAACCACACCGGCGCCGCGTCGGTGGACCTGCCGACCGGCCGGATGCCGCTGCCGGACCGGGTGCGCCGGACCCGGGAACTGCTGGCGGCGCAGGTCGGCCGGGGTGCGCCACGCGCGGGCAACGCTGTGGTGCGGGTGCTGGGCATCCTGCCCCCGTGGCTGCACCACCGGCTCGCCCGGCTCGTCTACCGCGGCACCTGGTTCAGTGTGATCGCCTCGGTGCTGCCCGGTGCCCGTTCCCCGGTGCTGCTCGACGGAGCCCGCGTGCGCACGGTCTATCCGGTGCTGTCGCTGGCCCCCGGCGTCCCGGTCGCGGTCGGCGTGATGACCTGGGCGGACCGGTTCACCGTGTGTGTCACGGTGCCCGCCGGCCAAGCCGCACGGGGTGACCGGCTGGCGGCCGGGGTCACCGAGGCGTTCGGCAGGCTCTGACTCAGTCCCGCTGCCGTGCGCGGAACGCGGCGGCTTTGACCCGGTTCTGGCAGGCGGTGGAGCAGAACCGGCGGGTGCCGTTGCGGGAGACGTCCACGAACACCCGGTCGCACGCCACGGCCGTGCACACGCCGAGCCGGTCGCGGTCGGTGGTGCCGAGCACGAACGCGAGCCCGGTCGCCATCGGCGCGGCCCACGAGCGGGCCCATTCCGCGTCCACGGCGTGGAAGTGCAGATGCCACGGTTCGTCGTCGTGCCGCGCGAGCACGGGGGCGGCGTGGGTGTCGCGCAACAGCGTGTTGATCCGTTCGCAGGCGTCGTCGACCCGCCCCTCGTCCACGGCGGCGAACACCTCCCGCAGCCGCACGGCGTACTCCCGCAGCTGCTCGATGTCCGCAGTGGACACTTCGCGGGCCCGGGTGCGGCCGGAGCGGGGCGTGAGGTCGCTCAGCTGGGCTCCGGGGTCGTCGGCGGAGTACTCGCGGCCCCGCGCGTATCCCGGGGTGAGTGCGTTGACCGCCAGTACTGCGGCGGCCACCACCGTACTGGTGTGACTGTCGAAGTTCACTTGACCAGTCACCTCCTCGTATCCTACGGTCGTGACTGGCCATAATCATATCGACAGTGACGGAGGTGTGGGATGGGGGCGGAAACGCTGTCCCGGGAAACGGCGGCTGCGTGGATGCGGCGCTGGGACGCTCAGCAGGAGCGGTACGTCGCGGATCGCGAGGAGCGCTTCGCGGTGCTGTGTGACGTCGTCGAGCTGGCCGTGCGCGAGGTGGCCGAGCCGGTCGTGCTCGACCTCGGCTGTGGCCCCGGATCGCTGGCAGCGCGGCTGCGGGAGCGGTTGCCGCACGCCGCGGTCTACGGAATCGACTCGGATCCGCTGTTGCTCGGACTCGCCCGTGCGCATTACGGGGACGCGGTGACCTGGGTCGACGCCGACCTGGGCGGAGCGGCGTGGACGGATTCACTCCCCGAAACGGTGCACGCCGCGGTGTCGACCACCGCGCTGCACTGGCTGGCCACCGAGGAGCTGGCCGCGCTGTACCGCACCCTGGGGGCGCGGACGGCGCCGGGCGGGGTGCTGGCCAACGGCGACCACCTCGGCTTCGCCGACCGGCGGATGAACGAGCTGGCACTGGCGATCCGGGACCGCCGGGCCACCCGCGCCGGCGTGCAGGACAACGAGGAGTGGCTGCCGTGGTGGGACGCCGTCCTCGCGGAGCCGGAATTCGCCGGCCTCGCACTGGCGCGAGCGACCAGGAAGTCCACAGTGGATACGTCCGCGCACGACAGCCACCAGCAGAACACCCACCACGGCAACGGACTCACCGTCGAAGACCACCTCGGACTGTTGCAGGCCGCGGGGTTCACCAGCGCCGCCCCGATGTGGCAGTCGGGGGACGACCACGTGCTGGTGGCCGTGCGCTGAAGCCGGTCAGCGGGCGAAGTGCGTGTGGGGCCGGGGGAGCGGTTCGCCGTCGATCTCGATGTCGACCATCTCGTTGTAGAACGCCACCAGCCCGGTGATCGCGGCGACGGCCGGGACCGGGTGGTCGTAGCTCCAGGCCAGATCCTCGTGCAGGGTGCCGCCGGCGCGCACCGACCAGTACGCGCTCGTGCGGCCCTTGTACGGGCAGGCCGTCACCGCCGCGGTGGGCACCAGGTGGCTGAAGTCGACTTCGGTGCGGTTGAAGTAGTAGCGCGTGGGCAGCCCGGTCTCGAACAGCAGCACCGGCGACGACGATTCGGCGAGCACCACGCCGTCGAGGCTCACCCGCACGCGGCGGGTCGAGCGCAGCGCGTCCACCCGCGTGTACGGACTGCGCGGGTGGACGAAGATCTGCTCGTCCTCCTCGAACCACGCGTCGAGTGCGGACCAGTCGAACCGCACGTGCCCGGCCAGCCCGTCGCCGGTGTCGGAAACCCAGGCGGCGCCGGGCTTGTGCACGTCGTGCACGCGCAGCCCGTGCCGGCGGGCGGGACCGAGCGGCCGGGTTTCCCGGTGGTCCTCGTCGATCAGGACACCGTCGCGGACGTCGGCCACCGGGATGAAGAACTGCGGGTAGTACGGCCATTCCCACCCGTACTTCGCCCGCACGGTGTCCACGACCGTCTCGCCGGCGAGGACGGCACGCACCCGCCGCGGGACCGGCTCGACGTGGCCGGTCCCGGTGATCGCCGCCGGGTACCCGCTCACGCGTCCTGGCGCTTCGGGAGCTTCCAGCCCGGACGGGGGAAGTGGCAGGTGTAGCCGTTCGGAATGCGCTGGAGGTAGTCCTGGTGTTCCGGTTCGGCCTCCCAGAAGTCGCCCGCGGGGGTGACCTCGGTGACGACCTTGCCCGGCCAGAGACCGGAGGCGTCCACGTCGGCGATGGTGTCCTCGGCGATCTTCTTCTGCTCGTCGGTGGTGTAGAAGATCGCCGAACGGTAGCTGGCGCCGACGTCGTTGCCCTGGCGGTTCTTCGTGCTGGGGTCGTGCACCTGGAAGAAGAACTCCAGCAGGGCGCGGAAGTCGGTCCCGGCCGGGTCGTAGGTGACCTCGATGCTTTCGGCGTGCGTGCCGTGGTTGCGGTAGGTCGCGTTCGGCACGTCGCCGCCGCTGTAGCCGACGCGGGTGGCGGTGACCCCGGGCTGGTGACGGAAAAGCTCTTCCATCCCCCAGAAGCACCCGCCGGCCAGCAGCGCCTTCTCAGTCGCCATGATCGTCTCCCGTTCGGATCGGTCTGTACGGTGCCTGGTTAACGACAGTTCCCGGCCCCGGTCTATTCCTCCGGGCCCGCAGGTCCACCAGCGTACGCACGGCCCATTGTCCCGATGGGCAAGCTCGGGCGGCGAGGGTGACCCACGACTCTTCGTTTGGACTCAGCGCGTGGTCTCGCGGATCGTCGGAGGGGTGCAGACGCAGCAGACCACCCGCCGGCCGCTCGCCTCGATCCGGTGGCTTCCGCAGGTGAGCCACGGCTGGGGGTTCCGGATCATCGCCGTCGCGTTCGCCGTGTCGCTGGCGTTTTCCACGGTGCCCACCCCGCTGTACGCGCTTTACCAGCGGCGGGACGGGTTTCCGACCTTCCTGATCACGGTGATCTTCGCCGCCTACGCGGTCGGCGTGATGGTGAGTCTCTACCTGGCCGGGCACGTGAGCGACTGGCTCGGCCGCCGCCGCGTGATCCTGGCCGCGACACTCGCCGAGGCGCTGGCGGCGGCGCTGTTCCTGGTCTGGCCCGACGTCGCGGGCCTGCTCGTCGCGCGCCTGGTGTGTGGTGCCGGGATCGGTGCGCTCACGGCCACCGCGACCGCGCACCTGTCGGAGCTGCGGGCCCTCGCCCGGCCGGACGAGGACCCCGGCCGCGCCGCGCTGGCTGCGACCGTGGTGAACATGGGCGGCCTCGGCATCGGCCCGCTCATCGGCGGCCTCTTCGCGCAGTACGCGACCGGGCCGCTGACCACCACCTTCGTGGTTTTCCTCGGTGTGCTGCTGCTGTCCGCGCTGGCGGTGGCCCTGGTGCCGGAGACCGTCGAACGGCCCGCGCAACGACCGGCGTACCGGCCGCAGCGGGTGTCGTTGCCCTCCGGTTCGCGGGCGCTGTTCGCCGGAGCCGCGATCGGGGTGTTCGCCGCGTTCGCCATCACCGGGCTCTTCACCGCACTGGCCCCGACGCTGCTTGCCCAGGGCCTGCACGAGCCCGGACGGCTGCTGTCCGGTGTCACCGCGTTCGCCCTGCTCGGCGCCGCCGCGCTCGCGCAGCTGGTCCTTTCGCGGCTGTCTTCCCGGACCCAGCTCCGGCTCGGCTACACGCTGATGCCGCTCGGTCTCGTCGTGCTCTCGACAGCGGCTTTGCTGACGTCGCTGCCGGTGTTCCTCGCCGGGGCGGTCCTGGCCGGCGCCGGGGTGGGGCTCGGGTTCCGCGCGTCGGTCGGCACCGTCGCCGCGCTGGCCGATCCGCACGCCCGCGGCGAAGTCCTCGCGGCGTTGTTCCTGGCCGCCTACGCCGGCTTGGTGATCCCCGTGCTGACCGTGGGGCTGGCGCTGGTGTGGGTGTCCAGCCCGACGGCGTTCGTCGGGTTTTCCGTGGTGGAACTGCTGTTGCTGGGTTTCGCCGGCCGCCGGGTCCTGGCTGCGCGCTGAGGTGCTCAGGCGACCTGTGCGCCGCGGCGGGCCGCGCGGGCACTCCAGCGGCCGTCGTGGCGGGCGACCCGGATCGGGTGGCCGAACGCGCGGCTCACGGTGGCGGTGGTCAGTGCCTGGTCGATCGGCCCGCCCGCGACCACCGCGCCCTCGGAGACCAGCAGCGCGTGCGTCGTGGTCTCCGGCAGCTCTTCGAGGTGGTGGGTGACCAGGATCGAGGCGAGCCCGGGATGGCTGTGCGTGAGCAGGTCGACGGTCTCCAGCAGCTGTTCCCTGGCGGCCACGTCCAGTCCGGTGGACGGTTCGTCGAGCAGCAGCAGCCGGGGCTCGCCGATCAGCGCGCGGGCGATCAGCGCGCGGCCGCGTTCGCCCTGGGACAGCGTGGGCCAGCGCTCCGCGGCCTTGCCACCGAGGCCCAGCAGCCGGATCAGTTCGCCCGCCTTCGCGGCCTGTTCCGCGGTGGGATGCCAGCGGGGCGGGGTGTCCACGCTCCCGGTGAGACCGGTGAGCACGACGTCCTCGATGCTCAGCGGGGACCGCAGCGGGTGCCGCGGATCGACGTGGCCGATGTCGCGGCGCAGCGCCTGCAGCTCGACCCGGCCCAGCGTGCCGCCGAGCACCCGCACGGTACCGGTGGTGGGGTGGGTGAGCGCACCGCAGAACCCGAGCAGGGTGCTCTTGCCCGCGCCGTTCGGGCCGAGCAGCGCCCAGTGCTCGCCCGCGCGTACGGTCAGGCTCACGCCGTGCAGGATTTCCTTGCCCTGCCTGCGGAAGACCACATCGGCCAGCTCCAGCACCGTCTCGGCCGTGCTCACGAAAACGCCTCCTTGAACGTGCTCAGATGGGATCGGCTCCACTGCGCGGCGGCCCCCGGATCCCGGTCCGCGATGGCCTCGGCCAGCGCCCGGTGCGCGGCCTGGTCCTCCTCCGGCGCGGCGATCGGCCGGGCCCGCAGCAACTGGGTCATGGCCTGGTGGATGCGCGGTACGAAGCTGTCGAAGAGGTCGATCAGCACGTCGTTGTGGGCCGCGACGAGGACCGTCCGGTGGAACTTCGTGTCCGCGTGCACGAAGGCCTCGCCGACGGGTTCGCCGGTCACGCGGGCGGCCAGCGCGCGCCGGATGGCACGCAGGTCGGCGGGCGTGCGCCGCTGGGCGGCGAGGGCGGCGGCCTCCGCTTCGATCGCGATCCGCGCTTCGAGCACCGAGACGATCGAGGCCTGCCGCAGCACGTTCTCCCGGTCTTCGGCCACCTCGAGCGCGGTCACGAACACGCCCGCGCCCTGCCGGGAATCCAACACGCCCTTGCCGGCCAGCTCGCGGATCGCCTCCCGCAGCGTCGAGCGGCCCACGCCCAGTTCCGCGGCCAGCGTCGTCTCACCGGGCAGCTTGTGCCCGAGCGGCCACTCACCGCCGCGCACCCGCTCCAGCAGGTGCGCGGCGGCCTGCGCGGCCAGCGGATGGCGCTGGACAGCGGGGGACATGCTCGCGAGCGTACCTCTCAGCTTGTCTGAGGAGTTCAGCGGATCGCGCGGCTCCGCCACAGCAGCCAGCCGAAGTACGGAGCGCCGATGAGCGCGGTCACCAGTCCGGCGGCCACCTGCGTCGGCGCGAGCACCGTGCGGCCCAGCGTGTCGGCGACGCTCACGAGCACCGCTCCGAGCGCCGCGGCCACCGGCAGCGAGCGGGTGTGCCGCGACCCGACGAGCGCCCGTGCCGCGTGCGGGGCGACCAGGCCGACGAAACCGAGCGCGCCGACCGCACACGCCGCGGCCGCCGTGAGCAGCGCCGCGAGCGACACGAACCCGAGCCGTGCCCGGTCCATCGGCACCCCCAGCACCCGCGGCACGTCCTCGTCGAGGGAGAGCAGGTCCAGGGTGCGTGCGCCGGACAACGCGAGCGGCAGCGCCAGCAGCAGGCACAGCGCCACCGGCACGATCTGGCCGGGCGCGCGTCCGTAGGTCGATCCCGACAGCCAGGTCAGCGCCAGGTTCGAGTTCCACGGCGAGCCGAGCACCGCGACGAGCGTGGTGATCGCGCTCGCCGCCGCGCTGACCCCGACGCCGATCAGCACCAGCCGGTCCGACGACAGCCGCCCACCGGAGGCAAGCCGGTACACGAGCGCGAATGTCACGAAAGCCGCGAGCGCCGCGGCCCCCATCACCGGCCAGATCCCGATGCCCGGGACCAGCAGCACGATCGAGATGGCCCCGACACTCGCCCCGGGCGTGACGCCGAGCAGGCTCGGTTCCGCCAGCGGGTTGCGGCACACCGCCTGTACGATCGCGCCCGCCACGGCCAGCGCGGCACCGCCCAGCAACGCGGCGAGCACCCGCGGCCAGCGCAGGTCGAGCACGAACGTCACCTCGGTCCCGGAAACGCCGCGCCACCAGTTCGCCACGTCGCCGAGCAGCACGAGCCGGTCGCCGAGCAGCAGCGCCGCGACGAACGCGCCGGCGACCGCGATCCCGAGCACGACCCCGGTCACCGCGACCCACCGGCCCGACCGCACGGTGCCGTGCGCTGCCTGCGCGCGGACGTCTCCCGAGAGCCGGCGGCGAGCCAGCCACACCAGCACGACCGCGCCGGCGAGGGTGGTCACCACGCCGGTCGGCACCGCGGTCGCGAGGTCCGCGGGAACCAGCGCGCGCAGCAGGACGTCCGCGGTGACCACGACCAGCGCGCCGGTCAGCCCCGCGAGCGGGAGCAGCAGGGGATGCCGGCCGAGTCCGGGTACCCGTCCCGCGACGAGCCGGGCGATCACCGGCGCGCACAGCCCGGCGAACCCGATCGGCCCGGCGACGGTCACCGCGACCGCCGCGAGCAGCACAGCCAGCCCGACCGAGAGCACGCGGGTGCGGCGCACGTCGATGCCCAGCACTCGGGCCTGGTCGTCGCCGAGCCCGAGTACGTCGAGCCGGCCGGCGAGCAGGAGCGTGCCGAGCACCCCGGCGGCGATCACCGGGGCGGCGAGGCCGACCTGCGTCAGTCCGGATTGGACAGTCGTACCGCTGCCCCAGGCGAACAGCCCCGTGGTCTTCTCCTGGAACACCATCAGCAGCACGGTGGTGAGCGCGTTGAGCGCGAGCGCGATCGCCGACCCCGCGAGCACCAGCCGGGCCGGGCCACCCGCGCCGCCGCGCGCCACGAGCATCACGAGCCCGGCAGCCACCAGCCCACCGGCGAAGGCCACCGAGCCGGTCAAGTAGAACGGCAGGGCGACGCCGAACGCCGAGACCGCGACCACCGTCACGTACGCGCCCGCGTTGACCGCCAGGGTGTCCGGCGAGGTGAGCGAGTTGCGCGCGACCGATTGCAGGACACAGCCGGAGAATCCGAGCGCCAGCCCGACGAGCAGCGCTGCGGCGAGCCGGGGCAGCCGACTCGCCAGCAGCACCGCCACAGCCTGGCTGCGGGCGTCGCTGTCCTCGCCGGGAAGAATCGCGTGCAGCAGCTCGCCGATGCCGATGTGCGCGCTGCCCTGCAGCAGATGCACTGCCGACAGCACGGCCAGCGCCACGATCCCGGCCACGAAGACGGCCGGTGCGCCCCAACGGATCCGCGACGGTGCCGCGGGCCTGGCTGGCGTCTGCACCGAAGCAGGCATCAGGTCAGCGCGTCGACGACCGCGTCCACGTACGCGGACGCTGCCTTCGGACCGCCGAACATCCAGATCCCGTCCGGAATCCGGTGCACGTGCCCGGCTTTCACGAAGGGCTGCTGCTTCCACACCGCGTTGTCGGCGAGGTTCTGCTTGAACACGTCGCCCTCGCTGTCACTGGCGGTGTAGAGGAACGTGGTCGCCGGGTCGGTGATCTTGGTGAGGCCTTCGACGTCGGTGGAGGCCAGGCCGTAGACCTTGTCGCCGCCCTCGGTCCACTGGTTGGCCAGGCCGAGTTCCTTCGCGACGCCACCGAGGAACGAGCCCGGCGTGTACATCCGGACGGTGACGGTACCGGAGGTGGCGTAGCCGTCGGCCATCGTGAACGGCGCGCCGGTCTTGCCCGCCTTGGCGAGCTTTTCCTTGCCCGCGGTCACGCTGGAGTCCAATCCGGACAGTACCTCGCGCCCCTTGTCCTGGGTGCCGGTCGCCTCGGCCAGGGTGGTCACGGTGTGCCGCAGGTAGCCGATCGGGTCCGCCGGGTCCGAACCGCGCAGCGCGAGCACCGGCACCTGGCCGGCGATCTGGGCGAGGACGTTCTCCGGCAGATCCGTCGTCGCGACCACGAGATCCGGGTGCAGCGCGACGATCGCGTCGGTGCTCGGCTCACCGCGGGTGCCGACGTCCGGGGTGCCCGCGTCCAGCGGGGCCACCCGGTCGTAGATGTTGTAGTTCTTCACGTCCGCCGCGCCGATCGGTTTCACGCCGAGGGCCAGCAGGTTCTCCGTCAGGCCCCATTCCAGGGACACGATCTTCGCCGCGGGGGCGGGCAGGCGCACCTGGCCGCGTTCGTCGGTGATCGTGACCGGACCGGAGGGCTTGGCGGCGGTGGATCCGTCCGCGGTGGCCGGCGCTTCGGTGGTGCCGCACGCGGCGGCGAAGAGCACGACCAGGACGGCAGCGGCCGCCTTCACGAACGGTCTCCGGGTGGCTCGGGCGAGAGGGGACACGGGTTTTCCTTCTTGTCGGGGCTTTTGGGGCCGGCATGGGTGGGATGACGCTTGCGGGACGGTGTTTTCGGGGCCGGCACTTGCGGGACGGGATTCAGGCGGAGCGGGCCGGGCGTGAACGGGTGGTGTGCTTGCCGACCGGCCGGGTGCGCACCTGTCCGTCCTCGTCCACGTGCACGTCGATGCGCAGGCCGTAGACCTCGGTGAGCAGGTCGGGAGTGAGCACCTCGGCCGGGCGGCCGGTGGCGCGCACGGTGCCGTGGGACAGCAACACCAGCTCGTCGGCCACCGCCGCGGCCTGGTCGAGGTCGTGCAGTACCACGCCGACCGCGACGCCGTGCTCGTCGGCGAGATCACGCACCAGGTCGAGGGTTTCGACCTGGTAACGCAGGTCGAGGAAGGTGGTCGGCTCGTCCAGCAGCACCACTCCGGTGTCCTGGGCGAAGCAGGTGGCGAGCCAGACCCGCTGCAGCTCCCCGCCGGACAGCTCGCCGACCGGGCGTGCGGCCATCTCCGCGACGCCGGTGAGCCGCATGGCCTCCTCGACGACGGCAGGCCCCTCCGGGTCGCCGGAGCCGAACCGGCCACGGTGCGGATGGCGTCCGTAGGTCACCACGTCCCGTACCCGCACCCCGCCGGGCGTCGGACGAGACTGCGTCAGCAGCGTGACCCGGCGGGCGAAGCCCTTGGCGGACAAGGCGAGCGCGTCGACCGGCGCGCCCTCGCCGCCCGGGATGGTCACGGTGCCCGCGGCCGGGCGGTGCAGCCGGGCCAGCGAGCGCAGCAGCGTCGACTTGCCGGATCCGTTCGGGCCGATCAGGGCGGTGACCGCGCCGGGGCGCAGCGTGACGCCCGCGTCGTGCACCACCGGTTCGGCGCCGTAGCCGAGGGTCAGACCGGTGCCGGTGAGTGCCGGTGCGTCCGGCCAGGGGTCACTCATAAAGGTTAGCCTAACCTGATGGCCGGGGTTTTCGAAGACCGCCCGGCCGCCGGTGGCGCAGCTCACCGGCTGTCCTTTTGTACCGGATCATGCCGGGCGCAGGAACCAGGATGTGAAACGCCTTTGCCGCGTGCCGTTGCCGCTCTAGCTTCGGGTTTCGACAGAAATTGGCGGATTCGGCGGGACGAGGGGAGCCGGTGCGTGGCCACGGGCGAGCTCGCGACGACAGCGCCGGTCGGGCTGGGCTGGCTGGTCTCCCGGATCGGTGAGCGGACCGCGCGAGGTGTCGCGGGCACGGTGTCGGGCCTGATCCGTGACGGCGAGGTGCCGCCCGGTACCCGGCTGCCGACGGTGCGGGCGCTGGCCGCCGAGCTTTCGGTGAGCCCCACGACGATCGCCGAGGCCTGGTCGCAGCTGCGCACCGCCGGCCTGATCGGCACCGGCCGCCGCCGCGGCACGATCGTGCTCGAACCGCCCACCGGCCCGGCACCCGGTCAGGCGTTCGCGGGATGGCAGACGGTGGACCTGGAACACGGGCTGCCCGATCCGGCCCTGCTGCCCCCGCTGGAAGACGCGGTGGCCGCGGGTGTCCACACGGAACGGATCGGCGGCCACGACTCGGTCACTTCGCGGCTGCGGGCCGCGGTCCGCCCGACGTGGCCGTCGCCGGCCGAGGCGTGGACGATCGCGGCCGGCGGTCAGGACGGTGTCCTGCTGGTGTGCCAGGCCGTGGCGCGCCCGGGTGATGTCATCGCGCTGGAGGAGCCGACCGCTCCGTGGCTGCTGGACGTCCTGCGCCGCTCCCGCATCCACGTGGTCCCGGTGCGCTGTGACGACGACGGGCCTGCCCCTGCCGCGCTGGCCGCGGCGCTCGCGCATCGCCCGGTCGCGTTCGTCTACCAGACGCGTGCGCAGACCCCGCTGGGACACTCGGTGCCGGCGGAGCGCGTCGCCGAACTCGCCGCGGTACTGTCCGAAGAGGACATGGTGGTGATCGAGGACGACGACTTCGGTCCACTCGCCGCCGCGCCGCCGGTCAGCCTCGGCCCACGGCTGCCCGGCCGGGTCGTGCACGTGCGGTCGTACTGCACGGCGTTCGGCACGGAACTGCGCAGCTGCGTCCTCGGCGGCCCGGCGCCGCTGATCGACCAGGTCCGCCGCCACCGCGGCCCCGGTGCCGGCTGGTCGAGCCGCATCCTGCAGGACGCGCAGGCCTTCCTGCTCACCGATCCGAGCTCGGTGGAACTGCTGCGCCGCGCCCGCCGTCGTTACGAGGACCGGCGGGTCGCGCTGGCGGAAGCCTTGCGGGAGCAGGGAATCACGGTGCGGGCCCGCGACGGGCTCGTCCTGTGGGTGCCGGTGGCCGAGGAGTCCCACACCCTGATCGCGCTGGCTGCGAAGGGGGTTTCCGCCGGCGCCGGCAGCCGCGGGCACTCCGGGAATCCGGGCGAGCCCCATCTGCGGGTGGCCACCGGACAGCTCCCGGACGATCCGGCCCTGGTGGCCGACCTGGCGGGAATGATCGCCCGGGCCGCCCGCCGCGGCTGATCGGCCGCGTGGCGGAGACCTGGCAGACGGCTGATCCGCCGCGGCGGAGAGCCTGATGGGCACCGATCCGTCAGCCGGGCTCGCCGGACAGAGCCCCGGGACCCGGTCAGGCGGGTTCGCCGAACACGAGCCGGTCCAGGAAGGGATTGCGGAACTTCCCGTCCGGATCCAGCCGCTGCGCGAGGGCGCGGAACTTCGGCAACCCGGAATGTCCTTCTTCCAGGGGCGAGCCGTGCAGCAGCTTCCCCCAGTGCGCGCGGACGCCGAACGGGCGCAGCCGTTCTTCCAGCAGCGGCAGCAGTGCCTCGACTTCCGGCTGGCGGTGCTGCCAGGTGAAGTGCAGTGCCACCCGGTCGCCGCCGTAGCCGGGGCTCAGCCACAGGTCGTCGGCGGCGAGCGTGCGGATTTCCGAGACCAGGACGAGTTCGGCGATCCGGTCGCCGATGCCGCGCAACGCGTCGAAGGCGGCCGCGGCGTGCGCGCGGGGGACGAAGTACTCGCTTTGCAGTTCCGCGCCGACGCTCGGGGCGAAGCCGACCCGGAAGTGCGGCAGCCGGTCGTACCACGGCCCGGGCACTCCGCCCTGCACGGTGGTGTTCTCCGAAGACACGCCCGCCGCGTGCGCCGGATGCCGCGGTCCGTCCGCCGGGACGGCGCCGAAAAGCGTGCCCGGAACGTCGGCGGGCACGCGGTTCTTCAGCAGGACCTGGTCGACGGCGTCACGCGCCCAGTCGGTGAACATGCTGACGCTGTAGCCGGCGGCCTGGATCTCGTCGAACCGCTCCACCGCGGTGGTCCAGTGCAGCGTGTCGAACGCGTCCTGCCGCACGTCGAACGCGGGCTCGAGGTCGAGCGTGAGCCGGGTGAGCACGCCGAGCGCGCCGGCGTTCACCACCACGCCGGGGAAAACGTCCGGGTCGCCGGCCCGGGTGAACGTGTGCAGCTCGCCGTCCGCGGTGAGCAGCTCGACCGCGGACACCGCCGAAGCGAGACCGGGCTGGTGCTGCCCCGAGCCGTGCGTGCCGGTCACCACGCTGCCCGCCACCGTGATGTGGGGCAGCGACGCGAGGTTCGCCAGCGCGAAGCCCGCCTGGTGGATCTGCTCGACCACGTCGCTGTAGCGGACGCCACCGCCGAGGGTGACGGTGGCCGCCGCCGGATCGATCGTGGTGGGTACGTCCAGTCCGCTCAGCTCGAGCTGCAGGCCGTCCGGGCTGTCGGCCACCTTGTTGAAGCTGTGCCGGCTGCCGAGTGCCTTGACCCGCGGCGCGTGCGCGACCAGCTCCTGCGCCTCTTCGACGGTGCGCGGCGCCCGGATCTCGCGGGCCTGGTAGACGAGGTTCCCGGCCCAGTTCGTCCGGGTGGCACGGGCGGTTTCGCTCACGACCGCCGAGCTTAGCCCGCGCGTGGCTCGCGACCGCGGGCGAGCCGGGGCAGACTGGGCGCATCGCCGGCCTACGCGAGGGGACACCGAAATGCATGCCGCCGGGCTGGTTCTGCACCCGCGCCGGGACTCCGCCGAAGCGGTCGCCGCCGTACTGGGCTGGGCGGCCGAGCGCGAGATCGAGATCCTCGGCATCGCCGACGAGCTGGAGCGGCTGGACTGCGCGGCGGTCGGGGTCACCCCCGCCGAGCTGGGCAGCCGGTCGGATCTGCTGGTCAGCCTCGGTGGCGACGGCACGATGCTGCGTGCGATGCGGCTGGCCGACGGGCAGCGAGCGCCGGTGCTCGGGGTGAACCTGGGGAAGCTGGGCTTCCTCGCCGAGGTCGACGTGCCGGAGCTGCCGCACGCGCTGTCGGCCATCGACGGCCGGGATTTCACCGTGGAGCCGCGGCTCGCGATCGACGCCCGGTTCGGCGGACGCACGCACCCGGCGTTCAACGACGTCGCGGTGGTCCGCGTTCCCGGCGACGGCAGCGCGGTCGTCGCGGTGCGCGTGAACGGCGAGCAGTTCGTGAGCTATTCCGCCGATGCGGTGGTGGTGGCCACGCCGACCGGCTCCACCGCCTACAGCTTCTCCGCCGGTGGGCCGATCACCAGCCCGTCGGTGGAGGCGGTACTGGTGACCCCGGCCGCGCCGCATTCGGCCTACAGCCGGGGCGTGGTGCTGTCCGTGCACGACATCGTCGCGCTGGAGGTGCTGCCGGCCAGCGGACGGCTCGCGGTGGAGGTCGACGGACAGGTGGCCGGCTACGTCGAGCCCGGGGACATCCTCGACCTGCGTGCCCGGCGAGCCGCCGCGCGAGTGGTGCGGCTCGGGATGACGAGCTTCTACCAGCGGGCCCGGCGCAAGCTCCGGCTCAGCGACTCCGCGGAGATCCCGCTGGGCTGACTGTGGGAGCCGGTCCGGTGGTGGGCTGGTGGTGGTCCGACTGGCGTGCTGCCCCGCGCCCGGCCGGTCAGGTGTGCGGGTCCTCGGGCTGGCCGAGCAGCCGGTGCACGGTGTCCGAGCTGTCGTACTCCTGCTCGGGCAGGGTGCCTAGGCGGCCGAGGACGGCGTCATCCGCGCCGCCGGCCGTCGCACGACGCAGCAGCTCCGCCCGGTCGCACGGGTAGCGGACTTCGGTGAGGTACTCGTAGACCTCCGGCATCTCCGCACTCCTTTCCGCTGGGTGCTCCCTTCGCTTACCCGCCGAGCGCCGGGGTACACCTCGCCTCGCTGGTTCACTCGGTTGACGAACTACTTTCGCGACCTGCACTCTCGATAATCCGGGAATGTCAGGTAAAGTAGTTCTGGAGAAGAACTAAGGAGGAAGCGTGGCGGTCCTGCTGGAGCGGGCGCGGCCCCGTGCGGTGCGCGAGCATCCGCTGGCCGGGTGGTTCGCGGTCGGTGCGGTGTGTTTCGGCGCGTTCATGGGGCAGCTCGACGCCAGCATCGTCACGCTGACTTTTCCCGCACTGCAGCAGGAGTACGCCGAACCGCTGGCCGCGGTGCAGTGGGTGTCGCTCGCGTACCTGCTCACGCTGGTCGGGCTGCTGGCCGCGATCGGGCGGATCGCGGACGCGGTGGGCCGGAAGCTCACCTACGTGCACGGGTTCGCCGTGTTCACCACCGCTTCGATCGCCTGCGGGCTGGCACCGTCGCTCGGCTGGCTGGTCGGGTTCCGGGTGGTGCAGGCCCTCGGCGCGGCGATGCTGCAGGCCAACAGCGTGGCACTGGTCGTGCGAAGCGTCCCCCGCGAACGGATGCGGGCCGCGCTCGGGATCCAGGCCGCCGCGCAGGCACTCGGGCTCGCGCTCGGTCCCGCGGTCGGCGGGCTGCTGGTCGACAGCGTGGGCTGGCGCTGGGTCTTCCTGGTCAACGCGCCGGTCGGGCTGCTCGGCCTGATCGCGGGTCGCTACCTGCTGCCGCGGACCCGGGAACGCACGCCGCTCGGCCGGTTCGACGGCGCCGGGGTGCTGCTGCTGGCGACCGCGTCAACCGCGGTGCTGCTGGCGCTGTCCGGGGTGTCCGGGCTGGAGGTTCCCGGCTGGGCGGTCGCGGTGCTGATCGTGGTCGCGGTGGGTGCCGGAGCCGGGTTCGTGCTCCGGGAACGCACGGCGAGCAGCCCGATCGTGCGGCTGGACGTGCTGCGGCCGCCGGTGGTGTCGTTCGGGCTCGTGGGGGCGCTGTGCGGGTACCTGGTGCTGTTCGGGCCGTTGACCCTGTTGCCGCAGGTGTTCGGTGCCGAAGGTGGCCTCGGCCTGGTCCTGACCTGCCTGCCGGCCGGGTTCGCGCTCGCCGCGGTGCTGGCCGACCGGGTGCTGCCGGCCCGTCTCGGCGCGCGCGGCCGGACGGTGCTCGGCGCACTGGCCGCGGCGGCAGGCTGCGCCGGTCTGGGGGTGGCGTCCGCACCGTGGGAGGTGGGCGTGTCGCTGGTCGTGGCCGGTCTCGGTCTGGGAGTGTTCATCCCGGCGAACAACTCGGCCGTGATGGGCGCGATCCCGGCGGCGATGGCAGCCACCGGAGGTGGACTGGTGAACATGGCACGCGGCCTCGGTACGGCACTGGGCGTGGCAGTGGTGACGCTCTGCCTGCACACCGGCGGCGAACCCGCCGTCCTCGCGGTCCTGACCGGCGCCGGCCTCCTCGCGGCGGCCACCGGCCTGGCCTCCCGCGGCCAGGCGGCCCGGTGACGAGCGAGCCCGGCGCGCACCCCTCACGCACCGGCTCCGCCGCGGCGAAACCCGATTGCACAGCGCGAGCGTCCGACGCGCGGACCGGTCTCCAAGCGCCAGAACCCGGCGCGGGGTCCGGTCGTTCCGGGCGCGCGTCGGAAGCCGGCGCGCGGGGGCCGGCGTCGGCCGGTGGTGCCGCAGAGCCCGGCCGGGGTGGCGCTGGTTCCGGTCGGGAAGCGGTTGAGCGGGCGCCGGCGGGTGGTGCGGCGAGGTCTGGTCCGGGTGGCGGCGGTTCCGGCCAGCCCGGTCGGAAAGCCCGGCAGAGTCACGCCGGATCGTCGAAGTCCGGTGCGGAGGACGGTTCCGGTGCGCGGCCGGCGGAGTCCGGCCAGCCCGGCCGGGAGGTCCGGCAGAGTCACGCCGGATCGTCGAAGTCCGGTACGGAGAACGGTTCCGGTGCGCGGCTTGCGGAGTCCGGCTCAGAAAGTCCCGCAGCGTCGTCCGGGGGAACGCGGTCCTGGCCGGGGACCATGCCGCCGGAACCCGCGCTCGCTGACGTCGTGGCGCGGTTGCGGCGGGCGATGCGGCGGGCGGCCCGCACGGCCGATCCCGACAACACGCTGTCCGTCGCGCAGCTGGAACTGCTGTCCTGCCTTGCGGAAAACCCCGGGGCGCGGCCGAGCCGGGTGGCTCAGCTGCTGAAGCTCGCGCCGAACTCGGTCACCACCATGGTCACCGGGTTGCGGTCGCGGGATCTGGTCACCCGCACCAGCGGCGGTGACGACCGGCGGACGGTCGCGCTCGAGCTGACGCCGGCCGGCCGCGAGGCAGTCGACCGCTACCAGGGGCACAACGCGGCGATCCTCGCCGCCGCGCTCGACCGGGTGCATCCGGCGTGGCGGCACCTCATCGCCGCCGCGATCCCGGCGCTGGCTGAGCTCGTCGGCGCGATCGACGATCTCGCCGAGACCGGTCAGCCCGGCTGAGCCTCAGCTCCGCCGCGGTACCGCGTTCGTCCGCGGGCGCAGCGCGGCCAGAGCGCGGGCGAGGGTGAACTTGCCCGGCCCGGTGAACGCGAGCACCAGAAGCGCCCAGCAGAACATCGCCGATGCCTCGCCGCCGTTCTCGATGGGGAACAGGCCGCGCGGAAAGTGCACGGTGAAGTAGGCGAACGCCATCGAGCCCGACCCGAGCAGCGCCGCGACCCGCGTGCCGACGCCCAGGCACACGAGCGTGCCGGCGACGAACTGGATCACCGCCGCCCACCAGCCCGGCCACGCGCCCACCGGTGCCGGACCGCCCGCGCCGAGCAGCCCGAACAGGCTTTTCACGCCGTGGCAGGCGAAAAGGAAACCGATCACGATGCGGAACAACCCGAGCGCGTGCTCCCGGGCCGCATCCAGCCGATGCATACCGCCTCCACAGGGACTGATCAGGCGGACCGGGTGCACCCCGGTCCGCGAATGGTCCAGACCTTTCGGGTTCCGCGGCCCAGATATACCCGGGGCCACCAGGCGGCGACACCCGCGAAAGTCGGATTTCGCCCGATCTGCCCAATGCTTGCTGGCGTAATGCTGATTTCTGCGGTGCTTGCTTCACTTCGGTGCTGATGTGTGCGGTGCGTGATCCACCCGCTCCCTTCTCTCGGTGCCCGAGCCGAGATGTCCGATCCGTGGTGCTGATCCGTGGCGGCCGAACCCGCGGTGCCAGAGCCTCGATGCCCAATTCCCTCGGTGTTCGAGTTGCGATGCCTGATCCACTGGGCAGAACCCGCGGTGTCCGGTCCCTCGGTGTCGACGCTCGCGCTCGGTCCGACGGGCCCGCCCCGCGGCAGGCTCACCTCTGTGTCCTGGTTCCGCCGAGCGCCTCTGCGGCTACAGTGCTTTCCCATGGCTGATACCGAAATCCCCGTGGCGTTGCTGCATCCCGGTGCGATGGGTGCGGCGGTGGGTGCCGCGCTGTCCGGGCGCGGCGTACCGGTCGGCTGGGTGGCGCAGGGGCGTGGACCCGCGTCACGGCGGCGGGCGGCCGGATCCGGGCTCACCGAGCTGCCGGACTTCGCCGCGCTGGCCGGGTGCCGGATCGTGCTGAGCGTCTGCCCGCCCTCGGCGGCGGCCGACGTGGCGAGCCGGGTGGCGGCGACCGGTTTCGCCGGGATCTACGTCGACGCCAACGCGATCAGCCCCGGGCACGCGGTCGCGCTCGGCGAGTTGTTCGGACCGGACGTCACGGTCGTCGACGGCGGAATCGTCGGGCCGCCACCGCATTCGGCCGGTACCACCCGGCTTTACCTGTCCGGTGACGGGGACGCGCCGGCCACGGTCGCCGATCTCTTCGACGGCACGCCGTTGCGTGCGATCGTCCTCAATGGACCGTGCGGTCAAGCGTCCGCGTTGAAGCTGGGTTTCGCGTCGTACAACAAGCTCACCTTCGCCCTCGCCGCGCAGTCCTACGCGCTGGCCGCGCACCACGGCGTCGACGGGCAGTTGCGTGAGCTGGCAAGGGAAGTCCTGCCGGACACGCCACTGGGCAACCCCGCTCAGCTGGTCTCGGCCGGGCAGAAAGCCTGGCGCTGGGAGGGCGAGATGACCGAGATCGCCGCCGCGGTCGGGGCCGCGGACCTTGCCCCCGAGCTGGTCGCCGCGGTCGGCGAACTGTTCGCCCGCTGGCGGGAGCACCGCGACGACGCCGACGTCACGGTGGCGCAGCTGCTCGCCGCGTTGCGGCTCAGCGCCCGTTGAGGCGGGAGATCACCGGGGCGAAGGCCTCCAGGAACGCGCCGTTCACACTCACGTAGGAGGTGCCGTACTCCGCCCGCCGCCGTTCCAGCTCGTCGGCCGCCGCGCCCGGATCGTCGGGCAGGATCGTCAGGGACTCGTGCTCGATCAGCGTCGCGGCGTCGGCGCCGATGAAGCCGCGGACCCACGGCGGCACTTCGTCGCCCACCACGAAGACGTTCGTCGCCAGTTCCACGTCCCGGTCGCCGGCCGCGGCACGGACTTCCGCGGCGTGCGCGGCGAAATCCGCGCGACTGGTCAGCGGCGGGTCCGCCAGAGTCACGATGTCCGCCTGTTCGCCGGCGAGCTTCCGGGCACGAGGACCGCCCGCGGCGACCAGTATCGGAGTGTGCTCCTCGCCGTCGAGGCGACGCAGGTGGGCGATCGTGTCCGAGACCTGGGCGAGGCGTTCCTTGCCGGTGCCGTAAGGCAATCCCAGCTCGGCGGCGGCCGCACGCATGGCCGGCAGACCGGTGCCGAGGCCGAGTTCGAACCGGTGATCGGTGAGCACGCTCAGGCTGTGCGCCTCCCACGCGGCCGCGCGCGGCGTGCGCAGCGGACTGGCCAGCACGAACGAGCCGACCCGCAGCTCGGTCGTCACCGCCGCCGCCACCGCGAGCGCCGCCGTCGGCGTGGGCAACTGCAGATTGTCCGGCGACAGCAGGGTCGAGTAGCCGAGGTCTTCCGCGCGGCGCGCGGTCTCCCGCCACTGCGTGGCACCGCCCTGGGCCGCCGCCACCACTCCGAACCGGAACGCCTTCGTCGCCATGTCCGCTCACCCCCGGGAAAAGTAGTCGCTTCGATCCAACCACAAGCGCGGCACCGAGTGTGTCCCGTGGCCACTGGAAATCTCCCCGGAAGCCGAATCAAGCACTTGACTTAACTTGGCCGGGTCCGGTTGACTGATCACGAACCCGGACCGGCGCCGGGTGGGAGATCACCGCCTGCCGCAGGAGGACGCATGACCAGCACGCTCGATCCCGCCGGGGCGCCGGACTTCCCGATGCCCCGGGCGGCCCGCTGCCCGTTCGATCCGCCGCCCGCCGCCCGCGAACTGCAGGACGAGACACCGCTGGCCCGCGTGCGGCTGTGGGACGGCAGCACCCCGTGGCTGGTAACCCGCTACGCCGAGCAGCGCGCGCTGATGGCCGATCCGCGGGTCAGCGCGGACGTCACCCGGCCCGGCTACCCGGTGCAGGCACCGATGCCACCGGGCGGGACCGGAATCAGCTTCATCCTCATGGACGATCCGGAACACGGGCGGCTGCGGCGAATGGTCACCGGCGCCTTCACCGTCAAGCGCACCGAAACGCTGCGCCCGGCCGTGCAGCGGATCGTGGACGAGCAGATCGACGCGATGCTGGCCGGGCCGAATCCGGTCGACCTGGTGCGGGCCTTCGCGCTGCCGGTGCCGTCGCTGGTGATCTGCGAACTGCTCGGCGTCCCGTACTCCGATCACGATTTCTTTCAGGAGAACAGCCAGGCCCTGGTGCGCCGGTCCACCGATCCGGAGGAGCGCCACGCCGCGCACCGGGCGCTGATCGGGTACCTGGACGAGCTGATGGGCACGAAGCTCGCGCACCGCGACGACGCGCTGCTGTCCGGGCTGGCCGACCGCGTCGAGGCGGGGGAGCTGACCCGGGCGGAGGCCGCGCAGATGGGCGTGCTGCTGCTGATCGCCGGGCACGAGACCACCGCGAACATGATCGCACTCGGCACGTTGGCGCTGCTGCGTGATCCGGAGCAGCTGGCGCAGCTGCGGGACTCCGGTGACGATCCGGCCGCGGTCGCCTCGGCCGTCGAGGAACTGCTGCGCTACCTCACCATCACCCACAGCGGACGGCGCCGGGTCGCGCTCGAGGACATCGAGATCGCCGGGCGGACCATCCGCGCGGGTGAGGGCCTGATCATGGCCAACGACGTCGCCAACCGCGACGCGAGTGTGTTCCCCGACCCGGACCGGCTCGACCTGGCCCGCAATTCCCGCCGGCACGTCGCGTTCGGCTTCGGCGTGCACCAGTGCCTCGGGCAGCCGCTGGCCCGGCTCGAACTGCAGGTCGTGTACAGCACGCTCTACCGCAGGATCCCGACGCTCGCGCTGGCCGCGGACGTCGAGGACATCCCGTTCAAGCACGACGGTTCGGTCTACGGCGTGTACGAGCTGCCGGTCACCTGGTAAGCGGCGTCAGACGCTGCGCAGCACCGAAACCACGGCGCCGAGTACCACGGCCCGGTCTCCGTCGATCACGTCGTAGGCCGGGTTGCGCGGCTCGAGGAACACGTGCCCGTCGCGGCGGCGGTAGACCTTGACCGTGGCCTCCTCGTCGATCATCGCGGCGACGATCTGGCCCGAATGCGCCTCGGACTGCTGCTTCACCACCACGATGTCGCCGTCGCAGATCGCCGCGTCGACCATCGAGTCCCCGCGCACGCGCAGCCCGAACACCGTGCCCCGGCCGGTCAGCCCGCGCGGCAGCTGGAGGGTGTCGTCCACGTGCTCCTGCGCGGCGATCGGCGTGCCGGCCGCGATGTCGCCGACCACCGGCACGCTGACCGAGTCGCCGTCCTCGCGCGCCGGGACGTCCCCGAGGAAGGCCCGCACGTCGATCGGGCGTGACATCGTGGCGCTGCGGCGCAGGAAACCCTTGTCCTCGAGCGCGGCGAGGTGCCTGGACACCGTGGAGGTGGACCGCAGCCCGACCGCCTCGCCGATCTCCCGGGTGCTCGGCGAATACCCGTGCCGTCCGACCCAGTCCCGGATCGTGGCGAGGATGTGCTGCTGCCGCGGCGGCAGCGCCGAGGCGTCGAGGTCGTCGAAGAAGTCGTCGTAGGCACCCACCTGCGGAATCGTAGAGGTCGCGCGGCCGGTGGCGTGGGCCCGGGTCGGTTCCTGCAGTGGGCACCGGACCGGCGTCGCTAAACTGACTGCGACCGGACGGTGACGGAGGGGGAGAGTCGCATGGGATACCCGGGAATGCCGACGCCACCGGGGCAGGCCGGTCGGGGCGTGCAGGTGCCGCTGCGCCTGGTGGTGGCGGGGGTCGCCGGGCTGGCCGAGCTGGTGGTGCTGGGCATCGAGGCCGTGGAACTGATCGACCACCTCAACGACGACCTGAAGACCTTCGTGCACGGGGTGATCACGCTGCTCGGCCTGGTCGCCCTCGGCGGCGCAGCGCTGACAGCGCAGCGGCGGCTGGGGCCGGGCCGGATCCTGCTGCTGACCGCGGTGGTCCAGCTGGTGCTCGCGATCCTGGGCGCGAACGGCGCGTTCAAGTGGAGCCGCAGCAGCACCTTCGAAGCGCTCGTGTATCCGGCGGCGGTGGCCGGGCTGGTCGGGGTCGCGTTGTGCGTACCGAAGATCGCCGAGTGGGTGCAGCCGCAGGCCCCGTGGACCGGCGGCGCACCGGCGCCCCCGGGATGGGGATACCCCGCCCTGCCGCAGCCGGGCGCCGTGCCGCAGAACTGGCCGGGACCTCCGCTGCAGCCAGGATTCGCGGCGCCACCGCCACAGCCCGGGGAGGCTGCTGCACCGTCTTTCGGCGACCCGACAGCGCCGCAGCCTGGTTTCCCGGCCGGCTGGACGCCTGGTTTCGGGGCGGCGCAGCAAGTTCCGTCGGGTTATGCGGCACCGCAGGCGCCGCAGCCGCAGTCGGGTTTCCCGGTCGGCTGGACGCCTGGGTATGGCGCGGCGCAGCAACTCGCGCCGGGTTGTCCGGCGCCGCAGCCACAGTCTGGGGCGTCGCCCGGGTTCGGGGCGCCGCAGCAATCCCCGCCGGGGCAGCCCGTGCAGCAGGCACCGCAGCCGGGGTATCCGCAGCCGCCGTACCCGCCTGCGGGACCGTCCTCACGGTAGCCGCGTCGTAGCTCCACAATGGACTGACCGGTCCACCGGGTCACCATCCGGCTGGCTTGTCCACCTCCTTGCCGGCCAGGGCGATCAGGCGGGTGGGCGCGGGTGAGGATCGCCGTTTCGGTCCGGGCGCCCGCCCGGGGCCGGGGGAGACCACCGCAGGCGCAGCGCGTGCACGAAGGCGAGCGCGCACGTCGCCAGGAAACCCGCGAACCCGAGTCCGCCCGAACCGGCGAGCACGCCGGTCGCGAACGCCACCACGGCGGTGAAGTCGGCCAGCAGGAGCACGGTGCGCCAGCGGATGCGTTCGACGCGCGCGCGGGCAGCGAACGTGTGCCCGGTCAGCGAGGGCGGCAGGTCATCCTCGAGTTCGCGCAGGACGTCGTGCTCGTTCGGCATGGCAGCTCCTCGGGTGGGTGACCCGGTTCGCGTACCCGCGCGTGCGCCCGTTATGCGTGAGGTCGTGAAGCCGGTGTCCTAGACGGACTGGGCGAGGTCGAGGGTGCGGTCGCGTTCGTTGAGGGGGATCACGATCGCGTCGGTCACGCCGGCGTCCTGGTAGCGCTTCAGTGCGTCGCTGATGGCCGTTTCGTCACCGATGACGACGGTGTCGGCAGGGCCGGCGAGACCGGCCCGGTCGAGCGACGCGCGATAGGCGGGCAGGTTGCCGACCCCGGCGAGCTGGTCGGTGACGCCCGCGCGTGCCTGGTCGGCGTCCGGCGCGAGGTAGGTGACGACCGCGGCGACGAGCCGGGCACCGGGACCGGTGTGCGGGGCGATGAGACCGCTGATCATGTCCGGGGTGACCCAGGTGGTGATCACGCCGTCGGCCAGGTCGTGGGCCAGTTCGAGCATCTTCGGGCCCAGGGCGGAGAGCAGCAGGGTGGGTGCGGGCGCGGTGACGTCGAGGTGGGTGTCGACCCGGAAGAACTCGCCGTCGTGGTGGACGGGCTCGCCGTGCAGCAGCCCGCGCAGGACGGTGAGGTATTCGCGGGTGTGGCGCAGCGGTGAGGTGTAGGACAGTCCCAGTTGGTCTCGGATGTACCAGGCGTGGCTGGGGCCCACGCCCAGCACGAGGTCGGCAGGCGTCGCGGCTTGGAGGGTGAGGGCTTCGGCGGCCGTGGTGACCGGGTGCCGGGGTTAGGTGGCGGTGATGGCGGTCCCGACCTCCCGGGGACGGAGGGGCAGGTGGCGAGGAGGGTGAGCGGGTCCCAGCCGCCGGGGTTCTGGCTCGTCCAGAAGCTCGTGAGGCCCCGTGCGGCGGCGTCCGCGGCCGCCGCGGCGACCACGGTGGCGCTGGCAGAGCTGATCAGTGAGGTGCCGATGTTCATGGGGTGATCCCACCGGCTTCCTCTGCCGTGAGCGAGACCCAATCGCACTGTGTGGCGATGAGTTTTCGTTATCGTCAGTGATGAGGGCCGGCTGCGGAGGTCGTGGTGGAGCTGAGGGCGTTGCGGTACTTCGTCACGGTGGCCGATTAGCTGCACTTCGGCCGTGCTGCCGAGCGGTTGGGGATCGGGCAGCCGGCGGTGAGTCTGCAGGTGGCGCGGCTGGAGACCACGCCCGACCTGCGTGTCGTCGTTCGTACGGGCGTTCGCCGGCCCGAAGCCGTCTCCCCGCTCGACGCCGCGATGAGCTCGTCGCTGTAACGGGTCGAGGCCGGAATGCTCGCCGGCCCGCAGACAGGCCTCCTCGCGCGTTCGGAGAGAGGCGTCACGGCGCTACCGTTGCGGCGATAGTCCTTTGTAGACTCAGCGAGGTCTTCAGGGAGACCCGCGCGATCCGCGTCTATCCGCGGTTCGCCGGGGTACCCGGGTGACATGCTGAAGATCGATCCCGACGCGGCACGGACCATCCAGCGGCTGGCGACCGAGCAGGGCGTGGCGCCCGAGGGCGGGCTGCGCATCACCGCCCGCGACGGTTCCGCGGACCTGGCGACGTCGGTGTCCGCGATGGCCACGGACACCGACACCGTGCTCACCGACGACCGGACCGGCGCCCGCGTGTTCCTCGACCAGGCCAGCTCCGACGCCCTCGACGGCCGGGTCCTGGTCGTCGGCGAGCACGGGGACTTCACCACCCGCTGAGGCTCAGGACCGCGCGGGCAGCACGCAGAACTCGTTCCCGCCCGGATCCGCCAGTACGATCCACGGATCGTCCGGCGGGTCCTCGAGCACCCTGGCGCCCAGCGTCACCAGACGCTCCACTTCGGACCGCTGGTCCAGCTGGTCCGGGGCCACGTCGAGGTGCAGCCGGTTCTTGCCCGCCTTCCCCTCGGGTACCGGCTGGAACAGGATCGACGGCCGGTCCGGCGCCTTCAGCTCCACGTACGTGCGCCCGTGGCTGTCCTCCCACCGCTGTGGCAGCGGGTAGTCCAGCGCTTCGCGCCAGAACTCGGCGAGCGCGTCGGCGTCCCGGCAGTCGATGGCGATCGCGATCAGGCGGCTGCTCATGGAGGCGGCGTACCCGGATCGGAGCGGGATTACCCGCCGGTGCGGCGGGGTAGCCGTGGGGACGACCGAACAGGAGGCGAACCGCGATGAAGGCAGTTGTCTACGAAGGCCCGCGGCAGGTGGCGGTGAAGGAGGTTCCCGAACCGCGCATCGAAACGCCAGGGGACGCCGTCGTGCGGATCACCACCACCAACATCTGCGGGTCCGACCTGCACATGTACGAGGGCCGCACCAACGTCGAGGAGGGCAAGATCCTCGGCCACGAGAACATGGGTGTGGTCGTGGAAACCGGTCCCGGCGTCACGCGGATCGCGATCGGGGACCGGGTGTCGGTGCCGTTCAACATCGCCTGCGGGGCGTGCCGTTCGTGCGAGACCGGGTGGACGTCGTTCTGCCTGCGCGCGAATCCCACCGACGGGGTGGACGGCGCCGCCTACGGGTACGCCAACATGGGCCCCTACGACGGAGGTCAGGCCGAGTACCTGCGCGTGCCGTGGGCCGATTTCAACCTGCTGGAACTGCCGCCGGGTGACGAGCACGAGAACGACTTCACCATGCTCTCGGACATCTTCCCGACCGGCTGGCACGGCACCGAACTGGCCGGGATGACCCCCGGCGACCGGGTCGCGGTGTTCGGCGCCGGTCCGGTGGGGCTGATGGCCGCGCACAGTGCCGTGCTGCGCGGCGCGGCCGAGGTCTACGTGGTCGACAAGGAACGCGACCGGCTCGCGATGGCGGAGAAGATCGGCGCGAACCCGATCGACCTGGCCGAGGCGGATCCGGTGGAGCAGATCCTCGCCGCGACCGGCGGGGTCGGCGCCGACTGCGGCGTCGAGGCGGTCGGGTACCAGGCCCACGATTCGGCCGGTGCCGAGCACCCCGAACTGGTGCTGGACAACCTCGTGAAGGTCGTCCGGTCGACCGGCGGCATCGGCGTGGTCGGCGTCTACCTGCCCCAGGATCCCGGCGCGGCCAGCGAAGGGGCCAAACAGGGCCGGATCGCCTTCGACTACGGCAGTCTCTTCATGAAGGGCCAGCAGATGGGCACCGGGCAGGCGCCGGTGAAGCGGTACAACCGGCAGCTGCGCGACCTGATCATCGAGGGCCGGGCGCGGCCGTCGTTCCTGGTGTCCCACGAGATGTCCCTGGCCGAAGCCGCCGAAGGCTACGAGCGTTTCGACCGCCGCGATGACGGCTGGACCAAGGTTCTCCTGCGTCCGTGAGCACTTCGCGGCCTGCCCCGCGAAATCACGAGTGGCGCGACAGCAGCCGGATCGTCGCGCGCTCCAGCACCTCCCGCGCGTCCTCACCGTCGAGCCGGCCCGCACGTCGCAGCGCCGGCTCGATGGTGCTCGCGTCACGGTAGGCGGACACGATCCGAGGGTCCACATAGGACGCCCGGCAGACCGCTGGGGTGTTGCCCAGCGCCTCGGACACCTCGCGCATCACCGCGGCTTCGTGGCGTTTGCCCGCTCGCTGTGACTGCGCCGGACCGGTTGCCGCGAACGCGGTGGCGGCCAGTACGGTCGCATTCCAGGTACGCAAATCCTTCGCGGTGCAGCCGTTCCCGGCCAGTTCCTTGAACCGCTCGTTGACGGCGTCCGCGTGAATTTCCCGCCAGCCGTCGCGGGTCCGGTACACCAGCAGCCGGTCATTGCCGGGGTCGGCGCGCAGGAGAGCGCGCACCACCCCGACAAGTGCTTCGTCGGAAATGCAGACGCTGCGGTGGAGGCCGCCCTTGGCGGGGTACTCGAAAACGCAGGCGTCGCCGCGGATCCGCGCGTGTTCCCGCAGGAGGGTTGCCACTCCGTGCGTACCGTTCTCTTCGGCGTACTCCTCACCCCCGGTGCGGAAGATGCCGCGGTCGAGCATCCGGAGAGCAGCGGCCAGGACCCGGCGTTCGGTGAGCCCCCGGCCGGCGAGGTCCGCGTCGATCTGGCGGCGCCATTCCGGCAGCCGTCTCGCCATCGCGAGGACCCGGTCGTGTTTCTCCTCGTCCCGGCGACGGCGCCATTCTGCGTGGTAGAGGTACTGTTTGCGCCCGGCGTCGTCGGTGCCGACCGCTTGCACGTGCCCGTGCGGATCCGGCGAGATCCACACGTCGCGCCAGGCAGGCGGAATCACCAGCCGCTTGATCCGCGCGAGCGTTTCCGGATCGGTCAGGCGGGCGCCGGACGGTGCGCCGTAGGAGAAGCCGCGCCCGCGCCGCCGCCGGCTGATGCCCGGTTCGCCGAGCGCGCTGCGACGGAGTTTCACCGGCGCCGAATACCCGCTCTCGCGGGCCCGACACGGATCTACGCCAGCAATGTACCGAGCCCCGCCCCGGTGGCTGGCTGTCCGAGCAGAGTGAGCGCATGCCACACGGTCACCTGCGTCGCGGTGAGCACGGGCTTTCCCGTACGCCGTTCGAGATCGGCCAGCAGGGGCGCGGTGTGCAGGGCGGTCTCGGGCACCAGCACGGCGGCGGCATCCGGGCTGTCGGCTTCGCGCACCAGATCGGTGATCGGGCCGGGACCCCAGGTCGCGAGATCCCGGTCGGAGGCCGCGTCGCGCGAGACGTCGCTGACCGTCTCGATCCCTTCCGCAGCCAGGAAATCGACGAACGCTTCGGTGATGTCGGGCTGGTAGACCGAGGCCAGTGCGATCCGCGAGAGACCGAGGTGCCGTGCGGCCGCGACGAAGGCCAGCGACGTGCTGCTCGCCGGGATCCCGAGCGCGGTCCGCAGTGCCTCGGCCTGGGCCCGCGCCCCAGCCGGGCCGTCGAGGAAACTGCAGCTCGAACACGCCCAGCTGACCACGCGCGGTTTCGGGTCGAAGGCGGCCGCCGCCGCGACGAGACGGCCCGGCTCGCCCAGTTCCCGCACCGCGGCCCGCAGGCTTGCCCGCTCGATGGTCGCGGGCTGCTGTCCCCATGGCACGTAAGCGAAATCCACTGCCGGGCTCGAGTCCAGCCGCCCGGCCAGCAGGGTGAAGTCGTCCTCACCGCAGTCCCGGGTCGGGTACAGCAGGCCGATCATCGGGCCTCCGCCGGGACGGCACCCTCGCGGGGCGGGCCGGTGAAGTCCTGGGTGGGGCCGATGCGGAACAGGACCCGGAGCGGCATGGGCTCTCCTCGTCGTAGGGGCCGGATCGCTCCACCCTAGGCACGGCTGCCGGCAGGCCGCAGCCTGGCCAGGACCGCGTGCACCGACGGGCCGCCGCCGAGGCACCACACCGCGATGATCGGGTCGCAGAACGCGCAGCCGAGCGAGGAATGCGCGGCGAACGGGATGATCGGCGTTCCCCGCAGATGGTGCACGACATCCCATCCGGTGTGCAGCAGCCAGGCGACTCCGATCCAGGGGTAGGACTCCAGCCCGCGGTAGGCGCAGTAGGTCACTGCCGCGGTGAACACGAATTCCCAGCCGCCCATCGACCCGCCGCTGAGGTAGGCGGCACCGGCCCCGGCGACCAGCACGGCGTCGACCTTCCGGCACGCCGGTTCCGGCAGGAACGACTGCAGTGCCACGTAGGCGAGTCCGACGAGGACAGCGGTGACGATGACCATGCGGCTCACGCCAGGACCGGCGCCCCTCCCCGGACAGGCGCCGGGAAGACAGGTACCGACGGGATTTCGCCAACCCGGTCCGAAGTGGACGCGCCCGTCCGTTCACGGCAGCGCCCGCACCACTTCGGCGGTGGCTTGGGCGAGCAGGGCGTCGTCGTAGTCGGCGTCCTGGGCCTGTTTGCTGCTGAGCAGCACGAGCACGATCGGCGCGCGGTGCGGGGGCCACAGGACCGCGATGTCGTTGCGGCCGCCGTACTCCGCGCTGCCGGTCTTGTCGGCGACCTGCCAGCCGGACGGCACGCCCGCGCGGATCGTCGCCGCACCCGTGGTGTTGGCGCGCATCATGCCCAGCAGGATGTCCCGGTCGCCGGGGGACAAGGCGGCGCCCAGCGCGCACCGGCGCAGATCGGCCGCCCAGGCACGGGGCGTGGTCGTGTCGCGGACGTCGCCGGGGGTGGCTTCGTTGAGGCTGGTCTCGGTGCGGTCGACGTGCGTGGTGGCGTCACCCATCCCGCGCAGCGACGAGCCCAGTGCGGCAGGCCCGCCGATCTGCCGGAACATCAGGTTCGCCGCGGTGTTGTCGCTGTAGCGAAGCGCCGCGTCCAGTACCTGCCGGAGCGGCATCCCGGTGTCGGTGTGCTTCTCGGTGATCGGCGAGTTCGCGACGAGGTCGCCGGCCTGGTACCGGACGATCTGGTCGAGGTCGTCGTCCCGCTCGAGGATGGTCGCCGCGCTGAACACCTTGTGCGTGGAGGCGTAGGCGAACCGCTCGTCGGCGCGGTAGGCGACGTCGCGACCGTTCGCGGTGTCCACCGCATAGACGCCCAGGCGGGCGCCGAAGGTGCGCTCCAGCTTCGCGAAGCCAGGACTCGGTGCGGCAGCGGACGTCGCGGCCGAGGTCGCGGCGGGCGCCGGTGCGGCGCAGGCGGTGAGCGAGACAACGGCGGCGAGGGCGGTGACGGCGGTGGCGACAGCGGCAACGGCACGAGAGCGACTGGAGCAACGGCAGCCACGTGAGTCCCGGGAGTCCCGGGAGTCACTGCTGCCACGGGGACCCCTGAAGCCTTTGCGGCCTCTGGTGACGGGATTCGGCCTGCGGGACACGAAGGTCTCCTTCCGGAAGTCGATCAGCTCCCGTAGTCTCACCAGCCTTCGTCATGCTGTCCAAGACGCGTCTGCACATCATGATGCGATTCCGGCATACTGTCTGGTCATGGACCTGGTCGGCAGCTGCAGAGCGTTCGTGAGTGTGAGTGAAGCGGGCAGCTTCACCGCCGGCGCGGCCGCCGCGCGCATCCCGCAGCCGGTGGCCAGCCGCCGGATCGCCGCGCTGGAGCGGCATCTGGGGGAACGGCTGTTCGATCGTTCGACGCGGCGCGCGCGGCTGACCCCGTTCGGCCGCGACATGCTGGCTTCCGCGCACCGTCTCGTGCGGCTGGCCGATGCGATGGAGGACGACGCCGGGCGCGCCAAGCGAAGGCCACTGCTGCTGGCCGTGCCGGACACCTGCACGACCCGCGATCTCGCCGAACTCGACGCCGAGGCGCGCGGACACGAGGTGTTCCTGGAATTCCGCGTGGCCGGCCCGGCCGAGCGCGCGGAGCTCGTGCGCAAGCAGGAGGTGGCGGCCGCGCTGGCCGCGGTGCCCGCCGAGGAGGGCGCCTGGACCGTACCGCTCGGGCTGGCGGGCGAGACCGAGCCGGAAGACCGGGTGATCCACCTGGAGACGTTGCGGGCCGGGCGATCCGCCGCGGCGCGCCGCCGGGTGTGGATCCAGCCCGAGGACGACGTGCCGCACCTGCGCGACCGGCTGTTCCGGGCCCGGGACGCGGCGGGGCTGCGACCGGCGCAGGTCGTGGTCGCCGGCACGCTCACCGCGGCCGCGGCGAGTGTCTTCGGCTCCGCGGATCTGCTGCTGTGCTCGGCCGGGCAGGCTCGGGAACTGGGCCTGGCCTGGCGCCCGGCCGGCGGGATCCGGCTCGCCCGCGGTTTCGAAGTGGTGGCCGGCCTCGGCGACGACGCCCGGAAACTCCGTGCCCGGCTGCGGCCGGCGATCGCCCGCTGTCTCGGCGCCGGCGAGACGGAGGTGGCCCGGTGAACTTCGAACGACTGCTGCGGCGGCTGCGCGACGATCTGGCCGAGGGCGGGCTGCGTGGTTCGTTCCTGGTGCGGGACCTGGCGACCGGTGCGGAGATCGGACTCGACGCGGACCGCGAGTTCCCGGCCGCGTCACTGGTCAAGGTGCCGCTCGTGGCAGTGACGCTGGACCGGATCCGCCGCGGCGAACTGGACGGCGCCCAGCCGGTCGAGTTCACACCGGAGCCGGCCGCGACCGCCGGGCTGACCGGCCTCGCCCGGTTTCGGCATCCGGCGCGGGTGGCCGTGGACGACCTGCTGTACCTGGCCGTCGCGATCAGCGACAGCACGGCCGCGGACGCGCTGTTCGCGCTGACCCCGCCGACCGAGGTCGCCCGGACGGTCCGCGGCTGGGACCTGACCGGGATCTCGGTCCGGCACGGGCTCGCCGAACTGGGGGACACCCCCGCGGAACGGTTCGCCGACGACGAGCTGCACCTGGCACATTCGCTGGCCATCGGCGCGGCCACCGCCGGACAGGGACACCCGGTGTCCCAGCTGGACATCAGCCGGGCCAGCTCCTGCTCCGCCCGTGCCTGCACCGACCTGCTGACCGCGCTGTGGACGCCGTCGAAGATCGACGCCGGCGTCGCCGCGCAGGTGCGTGAGCTGATGGGCCAGAACCTGCTGCGGCACCGGCTGGCCCCGGATTTCGCCGCCGACTCCGCGAAGTGGTCCTCCAAGACCGGCACGGTGCTGAACCTGCGGCACGAGATCGGGGTGGTGGAACACGCCGACGGACAGTCGTTCGCGGTCGCCGCGCTCACCGAGTCCAACGTGCCCGCCGGGGTGCAGCCGGAGGCGGAGATCCTGATGGCCCGCACCGCCCGCGCACTGCGGGACCACCTGCGTGGCCGTGGCTGAGCACCGGCGCCGCCGTAGGGTGAACCGATGAGCGAGGGCGCCAGTCCCACCACCGGTTCCACGGCCGGTCCCAGCACGGGATCGACCACCGGCCGGCCGTTGCGCCGGGACGCCCGCCGGAACCGGGACCGGATCCTGGAGGCGGCGAGGGACCTGTTCGCCCGGCGCGGCCTCGACGTCGGGATGGCCACCGTGGCCCGGCACGCGGGCATCGGCGTGGCCACGCTCTACCGGCGCTTCCCCACCAAGGAAGCGTTGGTGCGGGCGGTGTTCACCGAGCAGTTCGCCGCGTGCGGCGCGGTGCTGGACGAGGCGGTCGCCGATCCCGACCCGGGACGAGGATTCCGCACTCTGGTGGAAAGGCTGTGCGAACTGCAGGCAGCCGACCGCGGGTTCAGCGCGGCGCTGCAGGCCGGGTTCGCCGAACCGGAGGAGGTGGCCACCGAACGTGCGCACGCCTTGGGCCGGTTCGCCGGCCTGGTCGAACGCGCGCAGGCCGCCGGTGCCCTGCGCGCGGACTTCGTCCCGGAGGACCTGATTCTGGCGATGGCCGCCAACAACGGCGTGATCGCCGCCGCGCCGGCCGCCGATCCCGCTGCCTCGCGCCGCCTGGCGGGCTACCTGCTGAGCGCCTTCCGGCCGGGCGACCCGGAAACGCTGCCGCACCCGGTACGGCTCGCGCCGCACCGGGTGCTGTGACTTGCCGGGTGATACCGCACCCGGGCCCGGCGCGCGGGGCGCCGGACCCGGGCACGGGGATCAGACGCCCGCGACCGAGGAGATCCAGTCGCGGTACTGGGTGATGTTGATGTAGGCGGTGTAGGACTGCCGGTCGCTGGTGGAGGCGACACCGACCTGCTTGCCGTTGGCGTACATCGGGCCGCCGGAGTCGCCGCCGGCGGTGATGCCGTCACCGCGGTCCGCGCACACCGAGACACCGGCCGCGCCGTCCGGGCAGTCCACCGAGTTGACGCTGACCTTGGCGACCTTCAGCAGCTGCGACTGGCACTCGATCTCCGGCTTGTCGGTGCAGGTCGCACCCCAGCCGAAGACCTGGGCCTCGTCGCCGACCTTGACGTCACCCTCGCTGCCCAGTGGCGCGTAGTCGGTCTGCACCTGCTGGTCGATCTGCACCAGCGAGATGTCCGCGTCCGGCGACTCGTGCACCGAGGTGGCCTTCACCTCGGTGCCCTTGGTCTGGTCCAGATCGCCGACGTGGAAAGTGATGTCCTGGCCGTCGGCACCCTGGGTGCAGTGCCGGGCGGTGAGGATCCAGTCCGGCGCGATGATCGTCGCCGAGCAGATTTCCTGGCCACCGGCGAACATCCGGGCGGCGGCGTGCAGGGAGTCGGCGTTGCTCCCGTCGATGATGGCGGGCTGGGCGCCGCCGGGGGCCGGGGCGGCGGCAGCCGGCACGGCGGCGGCCAGTGCGGTGAAGGCGAGGCCGGACAGAACGGCGGCGGTACGTGCGATGCGCACTTCGAGATCAGCTCCAACTGGGCCAGGATCCGCGGGGACACGGTGTTGGTCAGGGACGCACCCACCGTCGCGATTGTCGGTGAATTACGGAACCCGACGAAGGTCGGTCGCTGCGAAGATCCGACTTTCGTCGTGGTCCCGCGGGAGCATCCGCCGGTTACCCCGCCGAACGGGCCGGACGCGGAGTGTGAGCGGGCTCACTGCGGGCCGCAGGCCAGAATGGAGGCATGGCAGCCGGATCGCAGGGATCGCCACGGCTCAGGTCGTCGTACCGCTACGACGACCTGGACGTGCTCACCGTGCTGCTGTCCGGGGAGCTGGACGAGGGCACGGCGCTGGTCGTGGTGCGTGCGGTGACGTTCGCGCTCGACAAGCGCCCGCACGCGCTGGTGCTCGACCTCGCGGACCTGAGCGCGCTGACCCGCGCCGGCCTGCACGTGCTGCGCGCGGCACAGGACCGCGCCGCCACGGAAGGCGTTGCGCTGCGGCTGGTCGTCCCCGCGGCCGGGGTGGCCGGCCGCACCCTCGCCGAGGCCGGGATGGCGGCGGTGTTCGACGTCTACCCCGACCTCGCCGCGGCGCGGGTCGAGAACGACCGCACCCGGTTCCTGCGGCGAATGCGCCGGAGGCTCGGCGGCCGGTGAACGGTCGCGCCGGCCGGCCCGGCAACGGCCGCGGCGGCGGCGCGGGTCAGGAAGCGGTGGTCGCCGAGCCCGGGTGGACCGAACCGACCCTCAGGTAAGGGCCGCCGTCACTGCACGTGGTGTCCTGCATCGGGATGAACGCGGCCGCGGTGTTGCCCGGCGGGTAGATCCGCAGGCCGCGGGCCTGGACCTGGGCGCAGTCGCTCTTGTGCGGGGCACTGGACAGGAACAGGGCCGCCGAAGCGCTGGAGCCCGGAGCGATGGTCACGACCGGGCCACCGGTGCGCCGGGTTGCCGGCACGCCCACCTGCTGCCCGCTGCCACCGGTCACGTAGGACACGCCAGGCGCGGACTGCAGGGTGCACGAACGGCTGCCGGTATTGGTGAACACCAGTGGCAGATGCGAACCCTGCATGTCTGCGTCGCCGGCGGATTTGTTGAGGCTGACCCGCAGGTCCGCGGTACGGCACATCGACCCGCTCGAGCCGCTGCTGCCGTCCGACGGCGGTTCGGTCGCCGAGGTCGCCGTCGCCTGGCTCGTCGTGCTCGAAGTGGCCGGGTCGCTGCTGGGCGGCGGGGTCGTGCTGCTGGCGGCGGTGGGCGCCGCGCTGGTCGCCGGCGGATTCTGCGTGGCCGAGCCCGGCGAGGCGGTGTCCTGCGTGGATCCGCAGCCGGCCAAGATCACTGCGGCCAGTACGGCGCCACCGGCGAGTGCGCCGTGCGCCACCGTGGTTCGGGTACTCATGATCTGCCACCTCCGTCTGCCGGTTCGCTACCGGACGAAGGGAGGATGCCCAGCGAGGGGGAAACGATGCGTGCCCGAGAGGATGGCCACCTCGGCGCAACCCGACGGCTGCCCGGCACGTCTTCACTGGTGTGAGTGGTGGGTGCGCGCCCGCTCGCGCGACCACGCACCCACCGGCGCACCACTGCGTTCACGGCGTCCAGTGTGTCCACAGTGGACACTTCTGGAACCATGAGCGCTGGACGCCTCACTCGTTCCGGAGCGCGTCCTTCACCTTGCCCGCGGCGTCCTTGACGTTCTCGGCCGCCTTCTTGACCCCGGCCTTCGCCTGGTCGGCCTGGCCTTCCCCGGTGAGTTCCTCGTCGCCGGTCGCGCGGCCGGCGGCTTCCTTGGCCTTGCCGCCCAGCTCGTCGGCCTTGCTCCCGATCTTGTCGCCCAAGGACATGCGCTCGCTCCTTCCGGTCGGACGGGCACGGTGCCCGTCACACTGCCGACCCGCGCCAGGGGAGAACGGCACGGTCCCGGCCGCGAGATCCGGTTCACACGATCGTGTGCGTGACGTTCCCGCCGAGCCGGTGTCCTCCGGGCAGTGGCGATCACCCGATCGCCCTCATCGGCATCCAGCACGGAGGAGAGACCATGGCCGACTCGACCGCCACCCAGCCCCGCACGCAGGCGGAGGTGGAGAAGACCAAGCCGGGCACCCTCACCACCAAGGAGGGCCTGACCACCATCGCCGACGTCGTGGTGCAGAAGATCGCCGGGCTGGCCGCACGGGAGGTGCCCGGTGTGTACGCGCTCGGCGGCGGCGCCGCGCGGGCGTTTTCCGCGCTGCGTGAGCGCATTCCCGGTGCGAGCGCCTCGGCAGGGCAGGGCGTCTCGGTCGAGGTGGGGGAGAAGCAGGCGGCGGTGGACCTGCAGGTCGTCGTCGACTACGGCGCCTCGATCGCCGACGTCTCCCGCGCCATCCGGCGTGACGTGATCACCGGGGTCGAGCACATGACCGGGCTCGAGGTCGTCGAGGTCAACATCGCGGTGTCGGATCTGCATCTGCCCGAGGACGACGAGGAAGCGCCGGCCGACTCCGGCCGGGTGCAGTGACGCCCGAGGCCGCCGCGGACCGGATCGCCGCCGCCGTGACCGCCCTGCCCCAGGTGGCCGGGCTGCACGGCGGGCGGTTCGGGGAGATCGCGACGCTCGCGCCGGGACGCCGGGTACCCGGCGTCCGGGTGCGCGACGAGGAGGTCACCGTCGCGGTGATCGCGCGTTTTCCGCTCGCGGCAGGCGATCTGGCCGAGGCCGTGCGCGTGGCCGCCGGGATCCGTGACCGCCCGGTGCACGTGGTGGTCGCCGATCTGGCGCTGCCGGATCTGCCGGACGATATCGCCGAAGAGGAGAAGGACTGATGAACGCGACACAACTGGGACTGCTCACGGGTCTCGCGCTCGGGCTGGCCGCGGCGTTCGGCGGCTTCGGCGCGTTCGTGGTGGTGCTCGTGCTCGCCGCGCTGGGACTGCTGGTCGGGCGGGTGCTCGACGGGAAGCTCGACCTGTCGCAGCTGACCGGCCGCGACCGCGGCTGAGGCGTGGATGAGCGAGATGACCACCGCGAGCCCAGCCACGGAAACCGACGCCGCCGAGCGCGGCGCACTGACCATCGAGGATTCCGTCGTGGCGGCCATCGCCGCCAGGGCGGTGCGTGAGGCCGGCGACATCGGGGGCGCCGCCGGCCGGGTGCTCGGGATCGGCTCGGCCGACCCGGAGCGCGCGGCGAAGGTGACCGCCCGCATCGACGGTGACCGGGTGTCGCTCGACGTGCGGCTTTCCATTGCCTACCCGGCATCGGTGACCCGCACGAGCGAGCGGGCCCGCGAGCACCTGACCCGGCGGGTCGGGGAGCTGACCGGGCTTTCGGTGTCCAGAGTGGACATCACGGTCGGCGCCCTGCATCGCGCGCAGGCGAACGGACGGAGGGTGCAGTGAAACGACGTCCGCGCCGCTCGACCGCGGCCACACTGACCGCGCTGATCGTCCTGGCCGCCTGCGTGGTGGTGACCGTGGTGGCCGTGCAGCTGATCATCGGCGAACGGCCGTGGATCAGCTATTCCGCGGTTGCCGGCGCACTGCACCGTACACAGTGGACGAATTGGTGGACCGCGTTCGGCGCGGTGGTGGCGGTGGTGCTCGGGCTGTGCCTGCTGCTGGCCGCGATCCTGCCGGGGCGGCGCACCGTGCTCCCGCTGGCGGGCGAACCGGATTCGGGAGCGTCCCGGGCCAGTTACCGCTCCACCCTGCGGGCCGCCGCGGCCGGAGTCGACGGCGTGTCCGCGGCGAAGGTCCGGCTCGGACGCAAACGGGTCCGGGTGCGGGTCCGCACGCAACGCACCCGGTCCGACGGGCTGCCCGAGGCCGTGCGGACCGCGGTCACCCACCGGCTGGACGAGGTCGGCCCGGCCGCGCAGCCCGCGGTCCGGGTGGCCGTATCGGCGACGAGGAGCACATGATGGCCAGCCTGAACCGTCCTGTCCGGCTCAACCGCGGGCTGCTGGCAGTGCTCGGCGTGGTTCTCGTGGCCGCGGGGGCGTTCGCCTACGCCACCCACGCGAGGTGGCTGACCGTGCTGGAGCCGGCCGCGCCACTCGTGCCGGGGACCGCGCTCCCGCCCACCTGGGTGCTCTACGTGGCCGCCGCCGTGGCGGTCGTGCTCGGGCTGCTGAGCCTGCGCTGGCTGCTGGCCCAGCTCGCCCGTCGGCCGAAGACGCAGACGTGGCGCTATGAGACGGACCCCGCGCGCGGCCGCACCGAACTGCCGGCCGACGCGGCGGTGGTCCCGTTCACCGAGGAGGTGCGCGCCGGCGAAGGCGTGCACGCCGTCCGCGCCACGCTGGCCGGTGCGCGCAGCGCGCCCACGCTGGCTCTCGTCGTGACGGTCGACCAGGACGGTGATCCGCGGCGGATCCGGGAGCGGCTGACCGGGGAGCATCTGCCCCGGCTGCGCCAGGCGCTGGACCTCGACGATCTGCCAGTGACCATCGAATTCCGCTTCAGCACCTCGCGGGCCGCCCGGATCCACTGAGGTCTGCCCCGCCCGGACGTCCGGTGGACAGCGGCCGGACAGGATCGCCGCGCGCCGTTGTCCGGGCGGATCCGGACTCCCTAGCATCGCCGGGGAAGTCCGCGGCGGAACGGAGACCGTGATGAGCGATGCTGGGCGGATCGGGCGGCGGGGATTTCTCACTCTGGCGGGAGCCGCGGGGGTCGCTGGGACGGGAGCGCTGCCGGCGGCGGCGGAACCGGCGCCGGCGGCAGGATCCCAGGGGCACCGTCAGTCCACATCGGACCGTGTGGTGTACGCCCTGCCGACGCTCGAGTTCGCGAATCCGCAGCGGCAGCGGCTTTTCGGCGACCAGTACGAGAGCGCGCTGACCAACGTCGTCGGCATCAACACCGTGTACGCCGACCGGCCCACGTACGACCACGCGGACCTGCTGAGTTACCCGCCGGGCACGTTCGTGCGGGCCGGCGGCGGCTACCCCGAACCGCAGCGGTGGACGCGGGACGCCGCGGTCAACGCCTGGAACGCCGGCAGCCTGCTCGGCCCGCCGGTCGGGCGCAACACGCTGCTGTCGGTGGTGGAGCGCGCCGGTGGCGCGCTCGTGGTGCAGCAGGACAACCAGTGGTGGGACCAGGTCGTCTGGATCCTCGGTGCCCAGTACCACTGGCAGGTGACCGGGGATGCGGAATTCCTGGCGCTGGCCTATGAAATCGGTACCGCGACCGTCGCCGAGCGGAAGTCGCGGAACTTCTCCGCGCGGCACGGCCTGTTCACCGGGCCGAGCTTCATGAACGACGGGATCGCGGGCTACCCGCAGCCGCCGTGGCAGGCGGGGACCGCGTCGTCGTTCGTGCTCGACTATCCGCTGACGCACGAGCTGATGTGCTTGTCCACCAACTGTCTTTACTACGGCGCGTATCTCGCTCTCGCCGACCTGGCCGAGGCGCTGGGCAAGGACGGACGCGGCCACCGCGCCGACGCCGCCCGGCTGCGGACGTCGATCAACCGCTCGTTGTGGCGCCCGGATGCCGGCACGTACGGCTATTTCCTGCACGGCGACGGCAGTCTCGACCCCTCGCAGGAAGGTGCCGGACTGGCTTTCGCGATGCTGTTCGGCGTGGCCGGAGCGGAGCAGATCGGCAAGCTGCTCGAGGCAGTGCACTGGGAACCGCACGGAATCGTCAACAGCTGGCCGCATTTCCCGCGCTTCAGCGATGCGAAACCGGGGCGGCACAACGTCGTCGTCTGGCCGATGGTGCACTCGTTCTTCGGCGAGGCGGTCGCCCGCGCGGGCCGTCCCGACCTGTTCGGCCGCGCGCTGACGAACGTGGCCGACCTGGTGGCGGCGACCGACGGCGGCTTCTACGAGATTTACGACGCGAAGACCGGCGCGGTCCAGGGCGGCTGGCAGACCGGGGGTTCGGGGGAGCAGGAGCAGTTCACCTCGCAACCGGACCAGGCCTGGTCCGCGACCGGCTACCTGCGGATGATCTTCGGCGGCCTGTTCGGACTCACGTTCTCCGGCGACGGCCTGGCTTTCGCCCCGTGCCTCCCGTCCGGCTGGGGCCCGGTGACCCTGCGCGGCCTGCGCTACCGCGACGCGACCCTGGACCTGACCCTGCACGGCGCGGGATCACGGGTGACCGCGTGCACGGTGGACGGCCGCCCATCCCGCCCCGCGGTCCCCACGAACTTGACCGGCCGGCACGAGGTACGGCTGGTCCTCACCGAAGCCTGACAGCGGCCGGACGGGATGGCCTGCTTCGCCGCGGAGGTGCGCGGGGCGTGCCGATGGGCTGGGATGGCGGCGCGCGGGGCTGCCGGTGGGCTGGGATGGCGGCGTGCCGGTGAGCTGGGAAGGGCGGCGCCCGTCTCGTCGGCTGTGACGGTGCCGTGGTGGGTTGTGCGGCTGCGGGTTGCGCTGCGTCGGTGGGTGGGTGGGTGCGGTCTGCGGGGGTTGTGCCGCGGTGAGTGGTGTGGCCCGGGGTTGCGCCCTGGCGTTGTCGGTGGGGCCGGCTGGCGGGCGCGGCGGCTTCTCCTCGCCTGGCGCTGTGGTGCGGGGTCGCCGCGCGGGGGATGGGGCGTTCGGCAGGTCCGGGCCGGGACGTGATCGACCGGGCGGCGTAACTCGTTTCCGCCGGTGGCCGCCGGTCGAAACGCTTTTCGGGGCACGGGGACACGCGGGCGACAGGAAACGGACAAAAACCCGCATCAGGTCTGGACCATTCCCGGTGAGCGACGCACACTTCTGCGAGCAGTGTGTTTCTTTCTCCCCTTTCCCCCGGAGGAATTGCCATGCGTCGAAGAATCGCCCTGTCCCTCGGCGGTACCGCGTTGCTCGCGGCCGGTCTCGCCACTGCTGTGCTCACCCCCGCCACCGCGCAGGCCTCGCCCGGGCTGCTCGCGGCCATGCAGCGTGATCTGGGCCTGACCGCCGGCCAGGCCCAGGCCCGCCTCGGGCAGGAACAGACCGCCGCGAAGGTGCTTCCGGTCGCCGAACGCGCGGCCGGCGCGGCCTACGGCGGCGCCTGGTTCGATCCGCAGCTGGGCAAGCTCGTCGTCGGCGTGACCGACCCCGCGGCGGCCGGCGCCGTGCGCGCCACCGGTGCGGAGACCACGCCGGCACGGGTCACCGCCGCGGCTCTCGATGCGGCAAAACAGAAACTGGACGTGTCCACCCGGTCCGAGCCGGCCCCGGCGGCGGTCAGCAGCTGGCGGACCGACCCGCGAAGCGGCACCGTGGTCGTTTCACTCGTGCCCGGTGCGCACGGCGCGGAGGTGGACGCCTTCCTGGCGCGGGCACGTGCGGCCGGCCCGGTGACCGTCGCGACCGCGCCGAAACCGCAGACGTTGTCCGCGGGCACGGTCGGCGGGGATCCCTACTACATCAACGGGAACGTGCGCTGCTCGATCGGATTCTCCGTGCAGGGCGGCTTCGTGAGCGCCGGGCACTGCGGTGGCACCGGCAGCTCGGTGACCGGCTGGGACGGCTCCGCGATGGGCTCGTTCGCCGGGTCTTCCTTCCCCGGCAACGACTATTCGTTCATCCGGATCGGCAACGGCTGGTACACCACCCCGGTCGTGCTCGGCTGGGGCACGGTGAGCGACGCACTGGTGCGCGGTTCGGCGGTGGCCCCGGCGGGCTCGTCGATCTGCCGCTCCGGCTCGACGTCGCACTGGCACTGCGGCACCGTGATCGCGCTGAACGAGACGATCAACTATGCCGACGGCGCGGTCTACCAGGCCACGCACACCAACGCCTGCGCCGAACCCGGTGACTCCGGCGGTTCGTTCATCTCCGGCGACCAGGCCCAGGGCGTGACCTCCGGCGGCTTCGGCAACTGCAGCTCCGGCGGCGAGACCTGGTTCCAGCCGGTGAACGAGATCCTGCAGACCTACGGCGTCGGCCTCGTCACCGCCTGACCTCCACTGGCCTGCCGGATCGCGTCACAGCGGTGTCCGTGCGGGTCTCCTTCAGGGACGCAGATTCCCCGAAGGAGGCCCGTACGGGCGGACAGCTGCGGCCTCAGGCTTGCTGGCTGACCGCTGGACGGCTGGACCGGACGAACCACGCGCCGGCCAGCGCGGCCACGCCGATGCAGCCGGCGACCACGAACGAGAGGTGCAGCCCACTGGCGTCCGGACTGCCCGCCGTGCGGTTCGCGCTGCCGACCGTGGCCACCGTGACGAACACGGCGGTGCCCAGCGCCCCGGCGACCTGCTGGAGGGTCGAGAGGATCGCGCTGCCGTGCGAGTACAGGTGATCGGGCAGCACGCCGAGGGATTCGGTCATCAGCGGCGTCATCATCAGGCCGAGCCCGATCATCAGCAGCACGTGGATGCCGATCACCGCGATCAGCGGCGAACCCGGGCCGAGCATGGTGAACAGCCACAGCGACACGGTCATCGCGGCCGCCCCCGGCAGCACGAGCGGCCGGGCACCGACCCGGTCGAACAACGCCCCGACCGGACGGCCGAGCAACCCGAGCACCAGCCCGCCGGGCAGGACGGCCAGGCCGCTGACGAACGTCGAGGTGTGCAGCACGGTCTGCAGGTACAGCGGCAGCAGGATCGCGCCGGCGCCGATCAGGCACATGAACAGCAGTGCGGTGAGTACCAGGGTGACGACGAAGCTGCGGTAGGTGAACGGCCGCAGGTCCAGCAGCGCGCGGTCACGCCGTTGCAGCCGGAGCTGCCGCCAGCCGAACAGCGCCAGCGAGACCAGCCCCACGACCACCGGCAGCCACGCCGGTACCGGCTGCTCCGCCCCGGCCGATTCGCCCGCGGCGGACAACCCGTAGAGCACCCCGCCGAAACCCACCGCGGACAGCACGACCGACAGCACGTCGAGCGGTACCGCGCGCGTTTCACTGGGGATGCGCAGCTGCAGCATCCCGGTGACCAGCGCGGCCAGCGAAAGCGGCAGCACGATGAAGAACATCCACCGCCAGCCGAGCGACGAGAGCACCGCGCCGCCGATGGTCGGCCCGATGGCCGGGGCGACCGCGATGACGATGCTGATCGTGCCCATCGTCGCGCCCCGCCGCTGCTGCGGGACCAGCCGCATCACGGTGGTCATCAGCAACGGCAGCATCACCGCGGTGCCGCACGCCTGCACGACCCGCCCGGTCATCAGCAGGCCGAACCCGGGGGCGACGGCGCACAGCAGCGTGCCCAGGCTGAACGAGGTGAGCGAGACGAGGAAGACCTGCCGCGGGGTGAACCGCTCCAGCAGGAACCCGGTGGTCGGGATGACCACCGCCATGGTCAGCAGGAATCCGCTGGTCAGCCATTGGATCGTGGTGGTGGGCACGCCGAGGTCGACGGTGAGGTCCCGCAACGCGACGCTCAGGATCGTCTCGTTGAGGATCATCACGAAGGCGGACAGCACGAGCACGCCGATCAGCAGCCCGGCCCGCGTGGGCGGGCGCACCGGACGCACCGGCGTCTCCGCGGCGACGCCGGTCATGCGTGCCACCCCGCACGGCCGGACGGCACGGACGTGGCGGCACCGGCACCGGCCGGCAGGGCACCGGACAGCGCGGCAGTGGACGGGCGCGCACTGGACGGCCACACGTCGGACAGGCGGGCGGTGGACAGCGGGCCAGTGGACAACCGGGCACTGGACGGCTGCGCATCGGGCAGCCGGATGCCGGACAACCGTGTGCCGGACAGCCGGACATCGGACAACCGGGCACTGGACGACTCGGGTTCCGTGGTCCGCGGGACCACGGTTCGGAGCAACGAGGACTGGTGGACTCTCACCCCGCCAGGATACGGACATCCACCGACAAGAACGGCGGATCGCGGAAGGTCTCAGGGGTTGGTCGCCAGCACCAGGAAGCCGGCGAGCAGGACCAGGTGCACGCCGCCCTGCAGGCGGGTCGCTCGGCCCGGCACCACCGTCAGCACGCTGACCACCACGGTGAGCGCGAGCAGCACGATGTGCGTCGGGCCCAGGCCCAGCCGCAGCGGGCCGGTCATCCACACCGAGGCCAGCGCGATCGCCGGGATGGTCAGGCCGATGCTCGCGATCGCGGAGCCGTAGGCGAGGTTGAGGCTGATCTGCATCCGGTCGCGGCGGGCCGCGCGGGCGGCGGCCAGCGTTTCCGGGGCCAGGACCAGCAGGGCGATCACCACGCCGACGAACGACTGCGGCAGCCCGGCCCCGCGGACCCCGGCCTCGATCGCGGGCGATTCCACCTTCGCCAGCCCGACCACCGCGACGAGGGCGACCAGCAGCAGCACCAGGCTCACCAGGGTGGCCCGGCCGCTCGGTGGCTCCGCGTGCTCCTCCTCCCTGGTCTGCCCGTCCGAGCCGACCGGGAGAAAAAAGTCGCGGTGGCGCACGGTCTGGGTCAGCACGAACGTCGCGTACAGGACCAGTGACGCGATCGCGGCGAAGGTCAGCTGGGGACCGGAGAACTCGGGCCCGGGCCGGCTCGTGGTGAACGCCGGCAGCACGAGGCTGAGCGTGGCCAGCGTCGCCACGGTCGCCAGTGCCGCGCCGCTGCCCTCCGGGTGGAAGCGCGTCTCGCCGTACCGCCGGGCGCCCAGCAGCAGGGCGAGCCCGACGATGCCGTTCGTGGTGATCATCACCGCGGCGAAGACCGTGTCACGCGCGAGCGTGTCGGCCTGGTCGCCGCCGGAGGCCATCATCGTGACGATCAGTGCGACCTCGATCACCGTGACCGCCACCGCGAGTACGAGCGACCCGAACGGTTCCCCCACACGGTGCGCCACGACTTCCGCGTGGTGCACCGCGGCGAGCACTGTGCCGGCCAGTGCGAGTGCCACGAGCGCGACCGGCACCGGCCCGAGGCTGCGGCCCCAGGTGAGCACCAGCAGGATCACCGCGATCACCGGCAGCACAGTGGTCCACGACGTGACGTAGGAGCGCGTGGTGGCCATGGGGGCCAGCCTGGCACACCGGCTTCCGGGCCGCCTGGGGAAACGAGCGGGTCCGAAGTGGACTCCGGGTGCAGCGGGTCACCGCCCGAGCAGCGCGAACACCTCCGCGTCGGTCGTCTGGCCGAAGTCCGCGTACCAGGTGCCGACGGCCTGGAACCGGGCCGGTTGCCGGAGGCAGACGACCTCGTCCGCCTCGGCGTCCAGGAGCCGGACCGCTTCCGGGGCACCGACCGGGGCAGCGAAGACGACCCTGGCCGGGGCGCGGTCCCGCAGTGCCCGCAGCGCGGCGATCGCGGTGCCACCGGTGGCCACCCCGTCGTCGACGAGGAGGACGTCCTGGCCGGCCACCGAGGCCGGCGGCCCGCCGCCGAGATAGCGGCGGACGGTGTCGCGCGCTTCGGCGCGCGCCTGCTCGACCGCGGAACTCAGCTCGTCCGGGGTGAGCCCGCAGGCGGAAATCCCGGCGTGGTCGAGGAAGGGCGGGCCATCCGCGGGTACTGCACCCAGACCGAACTCGGGGCGTCCGGGCGCCCCGATCTTGCGGGCCACCGCGACGTCCAGCGGTGCGCGCAGGGCCGCCGCCACGGGCGCGGCGACCGGCAGCCCGCCGCGGGCCAGGCCGAGTACCACCGGATGGTGCCATGTGCGGGCGGCGAGCTCGGCGCCCAGCCGGAGCCCGGCGTCGGTGCGGTCGGCGAACGGAGGTTCCACGGTGCGGGGAATTCCCGTTCCCGGCAGCGAGGAAACGAGCCGCTCCCCGGGAACGAGCCGGTGCCGTCCGGGTTCGCGGTTGCCGGGACCGGGTCCTGCCATGGCCGGGGGCTGGAGGCGAGGGGCGTGGGATCGGCGAGGTCGACGGGTCGGCGGGGTCGACGGGTCGGCGGAATCGACGGATCTGCGGGATCGACGGGTCGGCGGGGTCGGTGGGATCGACGGGTCGGCGGGTTCGGTGGGATCGGCGGATCGGTACCGGGCACGCCCGAGCGGACCCGGTCGGACCGCTCGGCGCCGTGTTTTTCCCACGCCGAACCGCTCGGTTTCGTGCCTTTGCCGCGCCGGACGGCTCGGCGCCGTGCTCTTTCCGCGCCGCGCCGCTCGGCACCGTGCCCTATCCGCGCCGCGCCGCTCGGCGCCGTGCCCTACCCACGCCGGACCCGAGCTCGGCAGGCCTGGCCGTCCACGCGCGAGGACCGCCCGGCGCGGTCCACTGTGGACGGCGACGCTCAGCCGTTGCGGTTGCGGAACTCGTCCAGCACCCGGCGCTCGCGTTTGGTCGGGCGGCCCGCGCCGCGTTCGCGGCGGGCCACCGGGATCGCCGCCTCCGGGGGCGGGGCGGGGGTGCGGTCGATCAGGCAGGTGGCCGCGATCGCGGCGCCGACGCGTTTCTGGATGACCTGCACGACCTCGACCACCCGGGTGGTCGAGGCGATCCGGACGCGGACCTCGTCGCCGGCCACGACCGACGTCGCCGGTTTCGCCGGGCGGTCGTTGACCCGCACGTGCCCGCCCCGGCAGGCGTCCGCGGCGTCCGCGCGGGTCTTGGCCAGCCGGACCGCCCACAGCCAGCGGTCGACTCGGGTGGATTCCATGCCCTCCATCATGGCCCGGACACCCCGCCGCGCGCCGCCGGTGTCAGTCCCAGCGCCAGCGCAGGCCGACGATGCCCGGGGACACCCCGGCCGACACGATGTGCACCGGCAGCCCGGGCACCAGCGGCAGCGCGGTCACCCCGGTCTCCGGCCCGGACGGCGACCCGCGCCGGTAGCCGTGACACTCGGCCGGTTCGGCACCGGGGGCGAAGTGCAGCTCCAGCAGATGCTCGTGCACGCCGGTGCGGAAGCGGCGGTCATAGGAGGTGTCCGGGACATCGTCGGTGAAGGTGAACTCGTACTCCACCAGCGCGGTCTCACCCCGGTCCAGGCTCCGCGGCAGCAGCAGCTCGGTGACGGTGAAGCCCTGCTCGGGCAGGCTTTCGCGGCGTCCGGCGGTGCAGTACCGGGTGCCGGTCAGCTCCGGCGGGCAGCCCGGGCGGAACCCGCGCACGGTCACCAGCCGCACCTGCGTGCCGTCCTCGGCCGCGCGCACCACCTCGCGTGCCCGCAGCCGGTGCAGCAGCCGGTCCGCGCCGACGTGCACCTCCTCGTGCAGGCTGACCACGACGGCAGCCGGTCGGTACTCCGCCTCGAACGAGGTCAGCAGCGGCAGCACCCGGTTGCGCCGTCCCCACAGCCGTTCCCACGCCACGAAGGGAACCGGTGGCTCCGGCTGCCCTCCCGGGTCGGTGTCCAGCAGCCGCAGCAGCGCTCCGGCCGGCAGCTCCAGCAGGTCCTCCAGCAGTCGCACCGCCTCCCGCGAACGAGCCCGCGCGGGTGCCGTCCGGCCGGTGCGCCAGTAGCTGAGCGTCGTCGTGCTGACCGCCGCGCCGGCGGCGGCGAGGCGGTCGCGCAGCCGGTCGAGACCGAGCCCGCTGACGTCGATCGCCAGCGACAGCGCGTGCCGGAACGGGCCGTGCTCGAGCGCGGCGGCAAGCTGTTCCCGGCGGTCCGGCGCCAGCGCCGGAGAGGTGGCGAACACGCTGCTCCTCCTCCCGTGGGGGATGGCCCGTATCCAACCCATCCGGGCGCCGCGAAGTCATCCGCCGAAGGTCGGGTGTTCTTCCGTTGATCGGCTCCGGACGTTCAGCGGGTGCCCGCGGGCGGTCGCGCTGCCTAGTTTCGAAGGATCTCCCCGGTCCCCCTGGTGAAGGAGCTCCCCAATGCGTTTGCCCGTCCGTTCCCTCGGCCTGCTGACCGGTGCCTGTGCCGCGCTCGGCGCGTTCACCGTCACCCCGGCCACCGCCGCGCCCGCCGATCCGTACATCATCGGCGGCAGCACCGCGCAGAACCCCGGCTACATCACCCGTTTCAACGGCCATGCCAACGGTTACACCTTCTTCTGCACCAGCAGCCTGATCGGCTCGCGCTGGGTGCTCACCGCCAAGCACTGCATGTACGACAACAACGGTGCCGAGCTCAGCGACATCGACCTGTACATCGGTTCGAACCAGTCGGACGGCGGGGTGCACGCCAAGGCCGAATCCACCTATCTCTACTCCGGCGGGGACCTGGCCCTGATCGAGCTGGACACCGACGGCGGCAGTACCTTCGCGCAGCTGGCTTCCAGCGGTTCCGACGCGAACGAGGGCGACAACGCCACGGTGTACGGCTGGGGCGCGACGCAGTCCACCGACGAGGGCCAGCACCAGTCGCCGGTGCTGAAGAAGGCGGAGGTGACCATTTCCGACACCAACGCCAGTGACAACGCGGGCGGCCCGGGGATCAGCGCCAGCACCCCGGACGGCGCGGTCGCGGGCGGCGACTCCGGCGGTCCGATGGTTGACGGTGACGTGCAGGTCGGCGTCTGCTCCACCAGCGACCGCAGCAGCATCACCACCTACGGCAGCGTGGCCGCCGGCCGCGACTGGATCCGTCAGGTCGCCGGGGTCTGAGCCCGGGCGGTTTCCTCGCCGGTCGTCCGGGCGCGGCCGGCGAGGAAATCGTCCACCAGCCGGGCGCAGAACCGCGCGTCGCTGGCCCGCCGGGTGACGAGCGTGTTGAACAGCAGGGGCCCGGCCAGCTGCGCGGCGGCCAGCTCGACCTCGTGCCCGGACAGCGTTGCCCCGGGCAGGCAGGCGGTCAGCACCTCCTCGAACGGCGCGCGGTAGTGCTCGATCACGTGCTCGCGCAGCGTGGCGAGCCGGGTCCGCTCCTCGGCGTCCGACGGCAGGTCGGCGGACTTGCCGATGGCGGTCATCCACACCACCGCGGCCAGCGCCGGTGCCTGCTCGAACTGGTCGGCGTGTGCTCGCACCAGGTGCAGCAGCCGGTCCCGCGGTGCGCCGCCCTCGGGCGCCGGCGGCAGGGCCGGAAGCAGCTCGCGGAAGGCGGCGGCGAGCAGTTCGGTGCCGGTGGTGAAGTGCCGGTAGAGCGTGGAACGGGCCACCCCGCTGCGTGCGGTGACCGCCTCGATGGTGACCGCGCGGACGCCGCCCTCGGACAGCAAGGCCACCGCGGCGGCCAGGATCGCCGTGCGGGATCGGTCCAGGCGTGGGTCGCGGCGCGGGGCGGCGGGCTGTTCGGGCATGCCCGGATTCTCTCCGGATCGGGTCGGCAGCGGGTGGGTCCGGTGTTGACGAGGCAGAAACGAAACTGCTAGTTCTACTACGATACCGGTGTTCCGGCCGGCTGCCCCGTGCCCTGCGAGGTGCTCATGGTCCAGTACCGCCCGGCGTCGAGCGCGCGCCGGGCCTGGACCGTCGGCGTCATGTGCGCCGCGGTCGGGCTGGTCATCGCGATGGTGACCATCGCGAACACGGCGCTGCCCGCGCTGGCCGCGGACACCGGCGCGACCCAGTCCGAGCAGACCTGGATCGTGGACGGCTACACGCTCGTACTGGCCGCGCTGGTCCTGCCCGCCGGAGCGCTCGGCGACCGCTACGGCCGGCGCGGGGTGCTCGTCGCCGGGCTCTGCGTGTTCGCCCTCGGCTGCGCGGCACCGCTGCTCACCGGCTCCTCCACGCTGCTGGTGGCGGCACGCGCGGTGACCGGTCTCGGCGCGGCGATGATCATGCCCGCGACACTGTCGATCATCAACGGGAGCTTCCCGCCCGACCGGCGCGGCCGCGCGATCGGCATCTGGGCCGCGGTGGCCGGCGTCGGCGGGCTCGGCGGGCTGATCTTCGCCGGGCTGCTGCTGCGGTACTTCTCCTGGCATTCGGTGTTCGTCGGCCCGGCCGTGCTCGCCGTGGTGCTGGCGCTGGCGTGTGCGACGGTACCGACCTCGCGCGAACGGAATCCGGCGCCGTTCGACGTCCCCGGCGCGGTGCTCAGCGCGTTGGCCGTGGGAGCGCTGGTCTTCGGCATCCTGCGCGCGGCCGACGGCGGCTGGGGCGATCCGGTCGTGCTCGTCGCGCTGGTCGCCGGGGTGGTGCTGGCCGTGGTGTTCGGGCGGGTGGAGACGCGCCGGGCGGAGCCGTTGCTCGACGTGCGGCTGTTTCTCGACCGCGCCTTCGCGCTCGGCTCGATTTCGGTGACCGTGCAGTTCACCGCCGCGTTCGGGTCGCTCTACGCGCTGGCGCAGTACCTCCAGCTCGTTCAGGGGTATTCGGCGCTGGATTCCGGGCTGGTGCTCTGGCCGATCGCCGTGTCGCTGCTGCCGGCGTCGATGGCCTCGGCGCCGCTGGCGAAGCGGATCGGGCTGCCGGCGCTCACCGGGACCGGGCTCGTCGTGGTCGTCGCCGGGGTCGTGCTGCTCGGCAGGCTCGGGCCGGACAGCGGGTACCCGGCGCTGGCGATCGCGGTGTGCGTGCTCGGCGGCGGTCTCGGGCTGACCGCGCCCGCGGCGACGAGCGCGATCCTCGACAACGTGCCACCGGACAAGTACGGCGTGGCCTCCGCGGTGAACGACGCCACCCGGGAAATCGGTGCGGCGCTGGGCATCGCGCTCACCGGTACGGTCCTGTCGGCCACCTACACCGCGTCCGTGCACCCGGCCACCGCGGCTCTGCCGCCGGCCGCGCAGGAGGTCGCGGACGGTTCGCTGGCCGGTGCCCTCGCGGTCTCCGGGCGGACCGGCCCGGCGCTGGCCGACGCGGCGCGCACGGCGTTTGCCGACGGGATGGAAAACAGCCTGCTGGCGCTCGGCGGCATCGTCGCGGCCGGGATCGTGGCCGCGGTACTGCTGCGCGGGGCGCGCCGGGGGGCGGGCCGGCCCCCTGCGCCGACCCGCCCCCCGGTGGTCCCCTCGCCCCCCGGCGAACGAGGGGGCCGCGGCTCCCGTCCACGGAACCGGCCCACGCGCGGGACATGACGGCGGTCCCGCCGGAACCCACCCGGCCGGGGGAGCAGAGGCGCGAGGCCGCTCCGGCGGCCCGTTTCGGTAAGGTTCACGCTCATGCGGCGCGAGCGAATCGAGTTCCCGGGATCGCAGGGCGCGCCGCTGGCCGCGCGGCTCGACCTCCCGGAGGCGCAGCCGCGCGCGTACGCGCTGTTCGCCCATTGCTTCACCTGCGGCAAGGACGTGGTCGCCGCCGCGCGGACCGCCCGTGCCCTGACCGAGGCCGGGATCGCGGTGCTGCGCTTCGATTTCACCGGCCTCGGCGGTTCCGGCGGCGACTTCGGCAACACCGGCTTCAGCTCCAACGTCGACGATCTGGTGCTGGCCGCCGACCACCTGCGCGCGCAGTTCACCGCGCCCGCGCTGCTGATCGGGCATTCGCTCGGCGGCGCGGCCGTGCTCGCCGCCCGGCACCGGATCCCGGAGGCCCGCGCAGTCGCGACGATCGCCGCCCCGGCCGACCCGGCGCACGTGCGGCACCTGCTGGGTGAGGGCACGGCGGAGATCGAGCAGCGCGGCGAGGCCGAGGTGCGGCTGGGCGGACGGCCGTTCTGCATCCGCCGCCGGTTCCTCGACGACATCGCCGCCCAGCCGCAGCGCGAACGCATCGCCGGACTCGGCGCCCCGCTGCTGGTCGTGCACTCGCCGGTCGACGAGCTTGTCGGCATCGACAACGCGCGGCGGATCTTCGACGCCGCCCGCCATCCCAAGTCGTTCCTCGCCCTGGACGGCGCGGACCACCTGCTGCGCCGCACTGCCGACGCGGAATACGCGGCGGCGATGATCGCGGTGTGGGCGTCCCGCTACGCGTTCGGGCGTTGAGTCCGATGTGGACGGATGCTCAGGTCAGCATCCGCATGCCACCGAAGAAGGCGATGGCGAGCACTCCGGCGGCGAAGCCGGCGAGCAGTGCCGCACCCAGGCCCGGCCGGAGCCGGACGCCGGCGTAGGCCAGCCCCAGCGTGAGGATCAGCCATGATCCGATGAGCGCGACACTGCTCATCATGGACCCGGCGAACAGCACCAGCACCCGCGCCCCGGCCGCGACGAAGAGTGCGAACCCGGCCGCCGCCGCGGGAATCGCCCAGGCCTTGCGCCCGGGCGCGGAAACCCGGACCGGTTCGTGTTCGTGCGGGTCTTCCACGGCATCCTCCTCGCTGACGTCCCTCGTGCTCAGCAGTGTGCGCCGGAGCGGGGAAGAAATCCCTTACCGTCGGCTAACGCCCGGTCTGTCCGCAGTGGACCGAGCCGTCGTCCGTCCCGAACCCGCGCCCCTGCCCGCGACGAGGGCGGCCCTGCCTGGCGTGCTGCAGTCGGCGGAGACGGCCGGCGAGTGCACAGCCGTGCGGGGGAGCCGTAGTGAGCGGACGGTAGGGTTGGCCGTATGCCGTGGCCGGTCGGGTGCGGGAGCGCCGGGCGGAACACGCCGGTCCGTGCTCCCGGTGCGTGGTGAAGCCGTTGTCTACTCCCGTTTCCGCGTCCGATCCTGGGTCCGGTGCGCTGCCGGATTCGGTGCCTGCGGACGTGCTGGGCGTCTCGCTGGTCGAGCGGCTGTTCGGCCGCGCCGGAGACCAGCGGCCCGCCTACACCCACCAGGACCACCTCGCCGGCGTCGAGGACACCGTCACCTGGGCCGAGCTGGTCACCCGCGCCGGAGTGGTGGCCGCGCACCTGCGGCGGGCGGCCGAACCGGGGGACCGGATCGCGATCGTCGCGGCGCAGGAGATCGCCTACCCGGTCGCGTTCTTCGGGGTGCTCGCCGCCGGGATGACCGCCGTGCCGCTGATGGATCCGGCGAGCCGGGGGCTCGGACGCCGGCTCGCCGGAATCCTCGAGGACTGCTCCGCCTCCCTCGTGCTGACCTCGCGCCGGGTCGCGGACCGGGTCCGCGAGTTCGTGCCGGCCGAGCGGCTCGTGGTCGCCGACGAGCTCTCCGGCCCGCCCGCCGAGCCGGTGCTGCCCGCTCCCGAGGCGCCAGCGTACCTGCAGTACACGTCCGGTTCGACGCGCGACCCGGCCGGCGTGGTGATCCCGCACCGTGCCGTGGCCGCCGCGTGCTGGCAGGCGAGTGTCGCCTACGCCGTGGGACCGGACACCACGTGTGCCGGCTGGATCCCGTTCTTCCACGACATGGGGCTCGTCCAGCTGCTGTGCCTCCCGGCGTTCGCCGGATGCCGGTCGGTGTTCATGGCCCCGCTCGAATTCGTGCACCGCCCGCAGCGCTGGCTGCGGCAGCTGGCGGACTACCCGGACGTGTTCACCGCGGCGCCGAACTTCGCGTTCGACCTGGCCGCCGTGGAGCCGCCGCCGGACGGGCTCGACCTCTCCCGCGTGCGCGTGGCGTTGAACGGCAGCGAGCCGGTGCGCCCGGAGACGGTCGCGCGATTCCAGGAGGTGTTCGGGCCGCTGGGATTCCGGCGTGAGGCCCACCGGCCGTCCTACGGACTGGCCGAGGCAACGGTCTACGTGACGAGCGCGGGCGAGGAAGGACCGGTGAGCGCCGTCTTCGACCGCGCGAAGCTGGCCGCGGGCGAGGCAGTGGAAACCGAAGGCGGACAGGAGCTCGTGTCCGTCGGACGGCCGGTGGGGCAGCAGGTGCGGACCGTGGCGGACGGCCGGGTGGTGCCGGACGGCACGGTCGGTGAGGTGTGGGTGCACGGCCCGCACCTCGGCACCGGGTACTGGGCGCGCGAGGACGACACGTTCGACGCACACCTGGAAGGGCACGGCGGCTGGCTGCGCACCGGCGACCTCGGCGTGTGGCACCGGGGCGAGCTGTACCTGACCGGACGGCTGAAGGACGTGATCGTCGTCGACGGCCGCAACTACCATCCCCACGACCTGGAAGTGACCGCGGAACAAGCGCATCCGGCGGTGCGGCGGGGCCGGGTCGCCGCGTTCGGCGTCACCGGCGAGGCGGGCGAGGGCGCCGCGGTCGCGGCCGAGTGGACCGGCGAGGCGAACCCGACCGAGGTACGCCGGGCCGTGCTCCGGGCGGTGTCCGGAGAATACGGCCTCACGCTGCGTGATGTCCGTTTGGTCGATCCGGGTGCCCTCCCGCGCACTTCGAGCGGCAAAGTCGCGCGGGCCGCGGCGCGGGCGCGGTACGGTGACGCTCGTGGTTGATCTCTGTGCCGAGGTCGTGAAGGTCGTCTGCAGTCTGTTCTTCCTCGATCCGGCGAACGTGGCCGCGGACAGCCCGCTCGAGGAGCTGGGCATCGACTCGAAGGGGCGGGTCCGATTGCTCGCCGCGCTGGAGGTCCACCACGAAGTGACGATCGACCTGGAGCAGCTGGACCGGTTCACCGACATCGCTGCCGTGGCCGAAGTCCTCGCCGAGGCCCTGAACGAACGGACCGGCACCGGCCGGGCCAGCTAGGAGAGAAGCGCAGATGAGCGGCAACGGGGGATACACCGCCTCCACCCAGGCGATGAGTGACGCGTCGAAGAAGCTCACTCAGTCCGCCGAGGACCTTCTCGACGACAATCCGGATCTGGGCACCCCGGCGGTGGTCGAGGAGAACTTCGGGAACGCGCACAAGGCGCACTCCGGGAAGTACACCGAGGGTGCCAAGAACCTTTCCGATGCGCTCAACGGGTACGACACCATGCTCACCACGCTCGGCTCCAACATCAGCACCGGTGCGAAGACCTACGACAGCAACGAGGACGAGCAGACCGGCGAGATCGACACCGCGGGGGCCTTCTGATGGCAGAGCCGTCCTGGGAAGACGTCAAGAAGGTCCTCGACGACCCGGCCGTTCCGGCCGACCAGAAGAGCAAGCTGATGTCGGCGTGCGTGTTCAACGGCATGGACATCCCGAAGGAGGATGCCGAGAAGTACCAGCACGCCTACGTCTCGAACAAGGAGATCGGTTCCTACGGGCTCGGCGGCACTCCCTCGATCGAGGACACCTACAACGAGGCCAAGGCGGACGGCGACCAGGCCTCCTACAACGACGACGAGCACAAGAAGGCCGTCGACGACGGCAAGAAGGACCTCGACGAGAAGAAGCCGCCGGCCCCCGACGACACCAGCGGCACGAAGACCTCGGACGAGCTGCTCGACACGGCCAAGCCCGCGCTGAAGATTTTCGAGACGTTCGGCTCGCTGTTCAAGGACATGCCCGACGACTGCAAGGGCAACACCCATGAGCTGAACATGGACAAGGACATCAACCAGCGGTTCGACGAGCAGCGGAAGATCTCCTTCGAGAACTTCATGAAGGACGCCTCGCACTTCCAGACCGGTGCGGACACGATCGACCAGACCATCCAGGACACCGGCTCGACGCTGAGCACGCTGATGCAGAGCTGGAAGGGCGCGGCCGCCGACGCGGCGTGGGACCACTACAACGACGACGTGGCGCCGAAGGCGACCAAACTGCAGCAGTCGTTCAGCAGCGCGGCCGAGGCCACCAAGACCACGACGTCCACGATTTTCGATCTGTGCAAGAACAAGGCCGACAACGTCATCAAGCTGTACAACGACCACCTGCTGGTCGCCTGCGCGGACTTCACGATGGCCAAGCTGGTCGTGAAGGTGGCCAAGGGCGACGACGTCAGCGACGACGACCTGGCCACCATCGCGGGCTGGATGGACGCGAACTTCGGCACGAACCTGTACCAGACGCTCAACGATCGCGGCTGCTGCGACAAGACGGACATGAAGAAGGAAGGCCAGAAGCTCGCCAAGCAGTGGATCCAGCAGCACTTCAACCCGGAGATGTGGGACACCATCTACCAGGACGGGTTCGTGAAGATCTGCGACGACGCCAAGGAACTCACCGACAAGGCCTATGACGAGCTCGACAAGATCATGGGCAAGATCGAGAACGAGTTCGGCGACGCGGGCGACGGCAAGGGTGGCTCCGGCGACGGTACGGGTGGCGACGGCCCGGGCGGCACTGGTGGTGGCGACGGTCCCGGTGGCACCGGCGGTGACGGCACCGGTGGTGACGGGCTCGGTGGCGATGGCACCGGTGGTGATGGCACGGGTGGTGACGGGACCGGTGGTGATGGCACTGGCGGTGACGGCACCGGTGGCGGTCAGGGGCCCGGTGGCACCGGCGGTGGTGAGGGGACCGGCGGCGACGTGCCGGACACCGACCTGCCGCCGGGCGGTTCTGGCGGTGGCTCCGGTTCCGGCACCGGCGGTGGCTCCGGCTCCGGTTCGGGTGGTTCCGGTTCGGGCGGCGGGACCCCGCCGCCGATCCCGGAGACCACCATGCCCGAGGGGGAGAGCCCGATCGGTGGGGACACCGGCGGCGGAAGCGGTGGGGGTGCGCCGCCGGAGGTGCCGGACACGGACCTGCCCGGTTCGGGCGGGGGCACCGGCGGTGGCTCCGGTGGCGGTTCGGACACCGGTGGTGGTTCCGGCGGTGGTTCGGACAGCGGCGGTGGCTCCGGCGGCGGGATGCCGACCCCGCCGCCGATCCCGGAGACGACCATGCCCGAGGGCGAGAGCCCGATCGGCGGGGACACCGGCGGGGGCAAGCCGGAGGTGCCGGACACGGACCTGCCCGGTTCGGGTGGGGATACCGGTGGCGGTTCCGGTGGCGGCTCGGACAGCGGCGGCGGTTCCGGTTCGGGCGGCGGTACCCCGACCCCGCCGCCGGTCCCGGACGTGGACCTGCCCGGCGGCGACGACCCGACCGGCCAGGACGGGGACGACCCCGCCGGCCAGGACGGCGACGGCAAGCACGACGGCAAGGACGGAGACAAGCCCGGCGACGGCAAGGACGGCGACGGGAAAGACGGCGACGGGAAAGACGGCGACGGCAAGGACGGCGACGGCAAGGACGGCGACGGCAAGGACGGAGACAAGCCCGGCGGCGGTGGCGGTTCGAGCGGCGGCGGCGGGGAAGGTGAGGACGGCGACCGGGAGACCCTGAAGGTCGACCAGGACGGCAAGACCTTCGAGATGACCGAGCCCGACAAGGACGGGCACATGGACATCAAGGTCGGCGAGGGCGACGGCGAGCCGAAGGACTTCAAGCTCGACTGGTCGGCCGACGACGGCTCCTCCGCCGGCGGTCAGGACGGTGACGGCCAGGGCGCCGACGGCAAGGACGGCGACGGGCCCGCCGGCGGCGGCAAGGGTGGCGACCACACCTACCATCCCGGCCCGGACGGCAAGATCCACATCAAGGACGGCGACCTCAAGATCACCGCGGAACGGCCGGACGGACCGGACGGCCCGACGAAGGTGACCGTCGACGACGGCAGCGGCAAGCCGACCAGCTACACGTTGGGAGACAACGACAAACCGGACTCGGGCGATGTGCCGAAGCCGATGGCGAGCGTCCCGACGAGCGAGCACGTCCCGGACGACCTTGGCAAGGATCTGCCGGCTGGGGACCCAGGGGGAGACTCGGTCCCCGGGGGAGACCCGGTTCCCGCCCACGCGGGTGACGGGCCGGAAGGGATCACCCCGTTCGACGGCACCGAAATGCCGTCGTCCGACACACCGGGAGGCCTCCATCCCCCGATGGAGGGCACCACGATGCCGGACGGGGCGCAGCCGGTCGACCACGGCGTGCCTGCCGATGGCTCGACGTCACCGACGCACGGGCACCTCGCCGACGCGCCCTCGAGCGTGCCCGGTGAGCCGCAGCACGCGGGGGCGCCGGGTGTGCCGGCGGGCGACGCGCACCACGCCGGTGTGCCGGGCCAGCCGGTGCAGGGGGCGACCGACACTCACTTCGCCGGCGCACCGGCCGGGCAGCAGCTCGGCGCTCCTCCGATGACCGGCGGAGACCAGTCGATGCCCCAGCACAGCGGCACGGACTCCGTTCCGGCGCAGGGCGGCGCAGCCCCGTCCGGAACCCAGGGCCACCCGATGGGCGGCGGCATGCCGATGGGCGGCGGCATGGGTGGGGCCGGTGGCGGCGGCGGGGGAGAGGACCAGGACCGCGGCCGGACCTACCGGGTCGACGGCGGGGGCCTGTTCGACTCCCAGACCGAGCCGGCCCAGCGGATCACCGGTTCGCTCGACGACGACGATGACGACCTTTCGCCAGTGCACCGGATGAGGAAGTGAGGAAGTGATGGACGACCTCGATGGGCTGAGGACGCGCCTGGCCGCTCTCGTCCGGGAGCAGACCGACCGCGAAACCCTTCGTGAGCAGCGTTCCGACCAGGCCAAGGCCGAGGCGCTCGAGCACATGACGAAGCAGGTGAAAGCCGCCGAACGCTACGTCATGCATCGCCGGGAACTGGGCAAGCGCGAGGACGCGAAGGGTCGTCCGCAGCAGGAATCGGTGCGGGAGTTCGACTTCGAGCCCGAGGCGCACCAGGCCGAGAACGGCTCGCAGGGGCTGGACTTCACCCCGACCCCTCCGACGGGCCGGGGTACGGGCCGGCATGCGGCCCCGATCCCGCCCCCGGCGGCGCCGGCTCCGCCCTCGGGGCCGCCGGCGCCGATCCCGTCGGCACGCGCGGAGCGCCCGGCGGCGGCCCCGTCCCGGCGCCGCCGTGCGACCCCGGAGGAGCTGGACGACGAGGACGACGCCTTCATGAACAACCGGTGGCGCGGCTGAGCCTTCCTTCCGCCTGAATCCCGCCCGGGTGGGCACTGCCGACTGCAGCTGCCCACCCGGGTTTTTCACGCCCTCTTCCGCAGCCGGCGAAAACCACCCTCGCCACTGTGGTGTCCGAAAAGGACAGTACGGAAGCGTCGGCGCTACCTGCCGTCGGATGAACGCGCTGGTCGAACCCGCCCTGGCCGCGCCCCGCAGTACGGGCCGGCGGCGTGCGTCCCCGCGCAGTGGCCGCCGTCACGGTGCCGCGGGGAACCGGACACCGCCGCGGTCCGACTCCTGGGGAGGCGGAATCTGCGGGAGGAGCGCCTGTGCCAGTGCCGACGTCGGAACCGGTTTCCCCGGACACCATCCCCGATCCACCCCCGCCCCGTGCCGCGCCGGGGTGGGCCGCGATCCGGCCGCTGCTGCTGCGGCTGCACTTCTACGCGGGTGTGTTCGTCGGGCCGTTCCTGCTGGTCGCGGCGCTGACCGGGATCGCCTACGTCTGGACGCCGCAGGTGGAGCAGGCGGTCTACGCCCACGAACTGCACGTGCCCGCCGCCCCGGGTGCGGTGCCGCTCGACCGGCAGGTCGCCCTCGCCGGGGCCGAGGTCCCGGACGGCACGCTCACCGGCGTCCGCCCGGCACCGGCCGCGACGGACACCACGCAGATCATCTTCGACCGGCCGGGTCTCGAACCGAGTTACCACTACACGGTGTTCGTGGACCCGCACACCGGCGAGGTGCGCGGTGCGCTGGAGACCTACGGGTCGGGACAGGCGCTTCCGTTGCGTGGGTGGATCGACACCCTGCACCGCAGTCTGCACCTGGGTGATTTCGGCCGGCTGTACAGCGAATTGGCGGCGAGCTGGCTGTGGGTGGTCGTCGTCGCCGGGGTGGTGCTGTGGCTGGGCCGCCGCCGGTCGGCTCGGCGCGCGCGGGGACGGCGGCGGCTGCTGTCCTGGCACGGCGGTGTCGGCCTGTGGGTCGCGGCCGGGCTGCTGTTCCTGTCCGCCACCGGGCTCACCTGGTCCCTGCACGCGGGCGCGAACATCACCGATCTGCGGTCGTCCTGGAACTGGACGACCCCGACGGTGACCGCGACCTCGCCGGCGACCCCGGGCGACGTCGGATGGCAGCCGGTGCGGGAGGCCACCGCGCGAGCCGGACTGGCCGATCCGGTGGAGATCCGCCCGCCCTCGGCGGCCGGGGAGAGCTACGTCGTGCAGCAGGTGGGGCGGAGCTGGCCGGTGAAACAGGACGCGATGACCGTGGACCCGGGAACCGGCCAGGTCACCGGATCCCTGCCGTTCGACGACTACCCGCTCGCCGCGAAACTGAGCACCTGGGGCATCGACGCGCACATGGGCTTCCTGTTCGGGGTGGCCAACCAGATCGTGCTCACGGTGGTCGGGGTGGCGGTGGTGTGCCTGGTGTGCTGGGGATACCGGATGTGGTGGCTGCGCAGGCCCGGCAGGGGCGAGGCGCGGTTCGGCCGTCCACCGGCGCGGGGTGCGTGGCGGCGGGTGCCCGGCCGCGTACTGGCGCCGGTGCTGGCCGCGGCGGCGGTCGTGGGGTGGTTCCTGCCGGTGTTCGGGATTTCGCTGCTCGGGTTCCTCGCCGTCGACGTGCTGCTGGGCATGCGCCGTCAGGAGGTGGCCCGGTGATCACCGACCTCGGGCTGCGCTGGATCCTCACCCTCCTCTTCGCCGCGGCCGCGGCTTTCTGCCTGTACCGCTGTGCACGCCGGACACGCTTCAGCGGCCGGGTGTCGGAGGGGCTGCACGCGCTGATGTGCGCCGGGATGGTGACGATGGCGTGGCCGGCGACGATGGATTTCGCGCGGCTGCCGCAGATCGTCCTGTTCACCGCTGCGGCGGTGTGGTTCGCCGTGACCACCGGCGGACACGGCTGGTTCGCCCGGACCCACCACACCCTGATGATGGCCGGGATGGCGTGGATGGTCTTCGCGATGCCGCTGGCGATGGCGGGAATGACTGGTATGACGGGGATGACGGGGCCCATGACCGGCGGTGAGCACGCCGGGATGGACATGGGTTCGGGGATGACGATGACCGGGCACGCCCCGGGGCACGTCGTGGTGGTTGCGGTGGCGCTCACGGTGTTCTTCGTGGCCGCCGGGCTGGTGTGGCTGTCCCGTGCGATCGACCGTGCCCGCGGTGAGCAGCGTCCGGGCCGGCGCACTGCCGGGCTCGCGACGGAAGGCGTGATGAGCCTCGGCATGGCGGTGATGACGCTGACGATGGTCTGACCACGCTGAGGACGCTGCCGATGGTCCGACCACGCGCGGCGCCGGGTCAGGCCGCCCTGCGCCGTCCGGTGGGTCGTTCCGTGTCCCGGCCGTGCTTCCCGTGCGGACGGGCCAGTGCGAGGGCACCGTGGTACCGCACAGTGGTTTCCTCCCCGCTGTCCACGGCGTCGGCGAGGTCCGGGCCGGGGCGATGCCGCGCGCGGTGCTGCCGGTGCACGGCGAAGAGCAGCACCAGACCGACCACCAGGAAGGTGTGCGACAGCACCCGCGCGGCCGTGACGCGGTCGCCGAGGAGATCGCCGGTGGTGAGGACGGCCAGCACCACGACGAACCCGGTGATCATCGGCAGCAGACCGGACGCGGCGCGGGTGCGCAGCGCCGCCCACAGCAGGCCCACGCCCACCGCGAGGTTCCACGCCGCGCTCTCGTTGAGCAGATGCCCCTCCATGAACCCGCTGTGCGCGTCGTGCATCCCGGGGTCCATACCGAGCAGCTGTGCGAAAGCCAGCCCGCACTGCACCAGCCCGACCAGCGCCAGCGCGACCCGCAGCGCCCACTTCTCCCGCGGCGGGGCCGGCGTCTCCGCCATGATCCGCGCGGTCAGGTCGGGTACCGGTGGTGCCGCACGCACCAGCATCGATCGGCGCAGCGTCGCACTGCGCTCGTACCAGCTCCGGCACGCGGCACAGCTCGCCAGGTGGGCGTCGACCTGGTCCTCGGGCAGCGGCCCCGCCTCGCCGTCGAGCCGCGCCGACAGGGCTTCGCGGAAGATTTCACAGCTCACGTCTTCCATAGTCGCCCCGCGGCCCGCCGGAGTTCCGGGGCCCCCGCGGTTTGCCCAGCGCAGCCGCCCGCGCACCCGGCGCGGCCGGTGGTGTACTAGCGTGACAGGGGTGTCCACCGGCCGCGGCAACGACGACGAGCGGATCACCGCGCTCGCGCTCGCCGGTGGCCGCGGCGACCGCGTCGCGCTGGAACGCTGGGTCCTGGAGACCCAGGCGGACGTGTGGCGGTTCCTCGCCCACCGCACCAGCCCGGCCGAGGCCGACGACCTGACCCAGGAGACCTACCTGCGGGCGTTCGGGTCCCTGCCACGCTTCGCCGGCCGGTCCTCGTCGCGCACCTGGCTGCTCTCGATCGCCCGGCGGGTGGTCGTGGACCGGATCCGGGCCCGCTCGGCGCGCCCGCGCGAATCGGCCACCGCCGACTGGCAGCACGTCGCCGAGGAACAGTCCGCCCGCAGCCGGTCCGCCGGTTTCGAGGAGCTGGTCGAACTCGGTCTGCTGCTGGGCACCCTCGACGACGACCGGCGCGAAGCACTGGTGCTGACCCAGTTCCTCGGCCTGTCCTACGCCGAGGCGGCCGAGGTGTGCGGCTGCCCGGTCGGCACGGTCCGCTCGCGCGTCTCCCGCGCCCGCGAGGACCTGCTGCGCGCGCAGGAGGAAACCGACAGCGCGATGTAGCTCGCGTGCTGCTCCGCCGCGTCTGCTGTGTCGCTCGCTGGTCTCTTGTCTGGCGCGCTTGTGCGGACTTCCTCTCTTGAGCTGGTGGCAGGGATCACGACGCCCGCCATCCGCCTGAAGGTTAGGCTTGCCTAAACCATGACGGAGAGGCGGGAGGTGCGGTGGTCGCAGAGGTGGGGATCGACGGCCGGGTCGCGCTGGTCACCGGGGCCGCGCGCGGGATCGGCGCGGCGGTGGCGGCGGCGCTCGCGGAAGCCGGGGCGGTCGTCGCCGCGGTGGACGTCGACGAGGACGGGTTGCGCTCGGTCACCGAGGACGGGCGGATCACGCCGTTCGCGGCCGACGTGCGGGATCCCGCCGCGGTGGCCCGGGTGGTCGAGGACGTCGAGCAGCGGCTCGGGCCGATCGGTGTCGGAGTGTCGGTCGCCGGGATCCTGCGACCGGGCGCGGTGTGCGACACGAGCGACGAGGACTGGGCGGACACGTTCGCGGTCAACGCCACCGGCGTGTTCACGGTGCTGCGCGAGATGGCCCGCCGGATGCGCCCGCGGGGGAGCGGTTCCCTTGTCACGGTCGGTTCGAACGCCGCCGGCGTCCCCCGGTCGGGCATGGCCGCCTACGCCGCGTCGAAGGCGGCCGCCACCATGCTGTCCCGCTGTCTGGGGCTGGAGCTGGCCGGTTCGGGGGTCCGGTGCAACATCGTGTCGCCCGGTTCCACCGACACCGCCATGCAACGTCTGTTGTGGACAGACGAAAACGGTCCCGCGCAGGTGATCGCGGGCAACCCGGAGCAGTTCCGCGCCGGCATCCCGCTCGGCCGGATCGCCGACCCGGCCGACATCGCCGACGCCGTGCTGTTCCTGGCCTCCGATCGGGCCCGCCACATCACCATGCAAAACCTCTACGTCGACGGCGGCGCCACCCTGCGCGCATGAGTCCCGGCACACCGGGGAATCCGTGGCCGGATGTGCGACGGCGTCCGAAATGGGCGGCGAGTGGCGTGGTGACGATGGCCGGACCCGGGACGAGTGGCGTAGCGATGGCGTCGGGATGCGAGGCCGGGCACGGGACGGCGTCCGAATGCGGGCCGGCACCGGCGCCGCGTGCCCTCGATGGCCGGAATCCGTCCGGACGGCGTTCGGTTCGCCGCGGGCCCGGCGTGAGATCGCTGACGCGTTCGGCGGGTTTTCCTTTCGCCTTCGTCACGTTAAGGTGGATTAGGTTAGGCTAACCGAAGGTCTGGCCGACAAGTCCAACAGGCGCCGCGGGGCGGGTGACCCGGTCGCCGGCGCGTTCGGAAAGGGAACACACGTGCCCTCACCTGTTCGGGTTCGTCCGCGGTCGGTGCACGGCGCGGCTGATGTGCTGGCCGCGTACCTGCCGGGGTCCTTCTACTACTCGTCTCCCCGGGGCGCGCTGCTCGCGGACGGGGTGCGCACGCGGGTCCGCACCGGTGCCGCCGGTCGTGGGGAAGCGGCGGCGGAGGCGCTCGACGAAGCCGTGCTCGCCGGAGCCGAGGACCCGATCGTGGTGGGGGCGATCGGGTTCCGGCCTGACGCACCCGCCTCGTTGGTCGTCCCTGCGGTGGTGCGGTGGGCCGGCGCGCCCGGGACGGACGGCCCGCGGGGCGGGGAAGAACCCGTCGCCGGCGGAGGCTGGTCGGTCGTGCCGAGGCCGGCGCCAGAGGTCTACACCACCGGGGTCCGCCGTGCGCTGGAGCTGATCGGTGACGGCGCGCTGCGCAAGGTCGTGCTCGCCCGGTCGCTCGAACTCACCGCCGCGGAGCCGGTTTCCGTACCCCGGCTGCTGACCCGGCTCGTGCGGGCGGACCCGGCCGCGCACGCGTTCGCCGCAGACGTCACCGGGGACGGCGACGACGCGCCGCGCACCCTGGTGGGCGCGAGCCCGGAGCTGCTGGTTTCCCGCCGCGGTCAGGTGGTGAGCGCCAACCCGCTGGCAGGCTCCCGTCCGCGTGCCGGTGACGCGGTCGAGGACGAGCGCCGGATCGCCGAGCTGCTCGCGTCCGGAAAGGACCGTGCCGAACACGCGCACGTGGTCGCTCAGGTCGCCGAAGTGCTGGGCCGGTTCTGCACGGACCTCGAGGTGCCCGCCGAACCGGAGGTGATCGGCACGCCGACGATGTGGCATCTGTCCACCCGTGTCACCGGACGGACCGGTGCCGGCGGGCCGTCCGCCCTCGCGCTGGCCGAGGCGCTGCACCCGACACCCGCGGTCTGCGGAGTCCCGGCGCCGCTCGCGCGGGACACGATCGCCCGCCTCGAACCGGAGGACCGGGGCTATTACTCGGGTCTCGTCGGCTGGACCGGCGCGGACGGCGACGGCGAGTGGGTCGTGACCATCCGGTGCGCGGAGGTCAGCGGTCGCGGGGTGCGGCTGTTCGCCGGTGCCGGGGTGGTCGAGGGTTCCGACCCCGAAGCCGAGCTGGCCGAGACGAGCGCGAAGTTCCGGACGCTGCTTCGTGCGCTCGACGCGGAGGAAGCAGCGTGAAGGACCACACTCCCTGGCCGTCCGAGACGGCCGCGCGGTATCGCGCCTGGGGCTATTGGCGGGGACAGACTTTCGGCGCGCTGCTCACTTCGGTCACCGAGGCTCACGCCGGACGCACCGCGGTGGTGGGCGAGCACGAGCGCTGGACGTTCGCCGGTCTCGACGAGCGTGCGCATCGGATCGCAGCCGGCCTCATCGAGGCCGGAATCCGTTCCGGGGAACGGGTTGTCGTGCAGTTGCCGAACATTCCGGAGTTTCTGTCCGTGGTGTTCGGGCTGTGGCGGGCCGGGGTACTGCCGGTGTTCGCGCTGCCCGCCCACCGGCACAGCGAGCTGCGGCATTTCGCGAGCCAGAGCGAAGCTTCGGCGATCATCACCGTCGAGGAGCACGGCGGACACGGGTACGCGGGGGTCGCTCGCGCGGTGGCGCGAGACGTCGAATCGGTGCGTGCGGTGTTCGCGGTGGGTACGGAGGAATTCACGCAGCTGGCGTCGGCGGCGCCTCGCGAGCTGCCCGACCCCGATCCGGCGGGCGTCGCTTTCCTGCAACTGTCCGGCGGTAGCACCGGTCTGCCGAAACTGATTCCGCGTACCCACGACGATTATCTCTACAGCGTAAGGGAAAGTGCCCGGATCTGTGCGCTACGGCCGGAGAGCGTGTACCTCGCGGCGCTGCCGGTTGCGCACAACTTCCCGCTCAGTTCGCCGGGGGTGCTCGGCGCGGTGCACGCGGGCGCGGCCACCGTGCTGGCGCCGCGTCCGGACGCCGACACCGCGTTCCGGCTGATCGAGGCCGAGCGGGTCACGATCAGTGGGGTGGTGCCGCCGCTGGCCGCGGCCTGGGTGCAGGCGGCCGCCCGCACCACCCATGATCTGTCCTCTGTGGACGTTCTGCTGGTCGGCGGGGCGAAGTGCGGCCGGGAGCTGGCCGAACGCATCGGGCCGGCGCTCGGCTGCCGGCTGCAGCAGGTGTTCGGCATGGCCGAGGGCTTGGTCTGCTACACGCGGCTGGACGATCCGGCCGAGCTCGTGCTCGGTACCCAGGGCCGCCCCATCTCGCCGGACGACGAGGTTCGCGTGGTGAATCCGGACGATCCGCGGGCGGGCTCGTCGGACGAAGTCTCGCCGGGCGAGGTCGGTGCGTTGCTGACCCGCGGTCCGTACACGATCCGCGGCTATTATCGCGCGGACGATCACAACGCCACCGCGTTCACCCCGGACGGCTTCTACCGCACCGGGGATCTGGTGCGGCGCCGGCAGTCCGGCCACCTCGAGGTCGTCGGGCGGGCGAAGGAGCAGATCAACCGCGGTGGCGAGAAGGTCGCCGCGGAAGAGGTGGAGAACCATCTGATGGCGCACGCCGGCGTCCTGGACGCGGCCGTGGTCGCGGTACCCGACGAATATCTGGGCGAGCGCACGTGCGCCTACGTCGTGCCGGTCGAGGGCGCGGCACCGACCGCCGCCCAGTTGCGCCGGTTCGTGCGCGAACGCGGGGTGGCCGCGTTCAAGGTGCCCGATCTGGTGCAGGTGGTCGAGCAGTTCCCGGCCACCGGCGTCGGCAAGACCAGCAAACGTGAACTGCGGGCGGCGCTGACCGCCCTGGCGAAGGAGAGGTGAGGCGTGTCCCTGCCGAAGATCCGGCCGTACCCGTTGCCCGGTACCGGAGAACTGCCCGCCGGGCGGGTGGGCTGGCAGCCCGACCCGGCGCGGCTGGCGCTGCTCGTGCACGACGTGCAGCGGTACTTCCTCGCGCCTTACGCGGGCGCTCCGATCCCGGAAATGGTGGCCAACATCGCCGCGCTCACCGAGGCGGCGCGGACCGCGGGGGTGCCGGTGTTCTACACCGCGCAGCCGGGACGTCAGGCCGTCGCCGATCGTGGCCTGCTCACCGAATTCTGGGGCGAGGGCATCGGCGCGGTGATCGACGACGACCCGGCGGCCGCGGACGTGGTCCCCGAGCTGACGCCGCAGCCGGGCGACACCGTGCTCACCAAATGGCGCTACAGCGCTTTCCAGCGCAGCACTTTCCGGGAGCAGCTGGCTTCGGCGGGCCGTGACCAGCTGCTGATCACCGGCGTGTACGCGCACATCGGCTGCCAGGCCACCGCGGTCGAGGCGTTCATGCGCGACATCCGGCCGTTCTTCGTGGCCGACGCGGTCGCGGACTTCGACCGGGCGCGGCACGACCAGGCGTGCGAGTACGTCGCGCAGCGCTGCGGAGTCGTCACCACCGCTGCCGGGGCACTGGCCGCGCTGGCGCCGGTCGCCGCGGGAGCGACCCGATGAGCGGGCTGAGCGCCGACCAGGTCCGCGCGGATCTCGCCGAACTGCTCGACTGCGAACCCGGCGAGCTGACCCCGGACACCGACCTGACCGATCTGGGACTCGACTCGATGCGCATCATGGGGCTGGTCGAGAAGTGGCGCGCGGCGGGTGCACAGCGGCTCGAATTCGCCGATCTGGCCGAGGATCCGCGCCTGTGCCGGTGGACGAGGCTGCTCGCCGGCGAGCCGGAGTGAGCCGCGCGGCCGCGTTCGTCCGGCGCCCGGGTGAGCAGCATCCACCGGACGCGCTGCCCAGCCCGGCCGAGGTGACCGGCGGCCGGTCCCCGGACGTCGGCGGGCACCGGGAGACGGTCGCCGCCGTGCTCGGCCGGCGGGACCCGCGGCTGCTGGTCGTGGTGGGGCCGTGCTCGGTGCACGATCCGGCGGCAGCGCTGGAGTACGCCGGGTTGCTCGCCGGCGCGGCCGCCCGGTTCGCCGACGATCTCGTGGTGGTGCTGCGCGCGTACCTGGAGAAGCCGCGCACCGTCACCGGCTGGACCGGGCTGCTGCCCGACCCGACGCTGGACGGCAAGGGTGACCTGGCGGCCGGGTTGCGGCTGGGGCGGCAGTTCCTGATGGCCGCTGCGGCGACCGGGCTGCCACTGGCCTACGAGTTCGTGGACCCGGTGCTCGCGCCGTACGTCGCGGACACGGTGAGCTGGGCCGCGATCGGCGCGCGGACCGTCGCGAGCCAGCCGCACCGGCAGCTGGCGTCGTGGCTGCCGATGCCGGTGGGGATGAAGAACTGCGTGTCCGGGCGGATTTCCCCGGCGGTGGAGGCGATCCGCGCCGCCGGGCAGGCGCACGCGTTCCCCGGGCTCGGCGCCGACGGCCGGATGAGAACGCTGCGCAGCACCGGGAACCCCGATGCGCACCTGGTCCTGCGCGGTGGTCCGGCACCGAACCATGACGCCGGTTCGGTCGCGGCCGCACTCGGCGAGCTGACCGAAGCCGGCCTGCCGCGCCGCGTCGTGGTCGACGCCTCCCACGGCAACAGCGGCAAGGACCACAACCGCCAGCCCGTCGTGGTGGCAGACCTCGCCGCGCAACTCCGTGCGGGCACGGACGCTCTGGCGGGCGTCATGCTCGAGTCCTACCTGGCCGACGGTCGCCAGGACCCGTCCGCGCTACCCGCGAACCCGGCCCTGAGCCGCACGGACGCCTGCCTCGGCTGGTCCCGCACGGTGCCGCTGCTGGAAGAACTGGCCAGGGCGAACAGCCGGCGCGGGAAGGTCAGAAGTAGCGTTTCCCGCTGAGCGCGAGCGTGGCCGGCCGCCCGCACCGGAGTTCACACTCGCGTGCTTCGGCTGGACGGCGGTCGGTCACGTCCGCCGATTCGGTACGGGAGTGCTCACTGTCCGATGTGGACGGGCAGCGTCCGAACGATCGGCTGGATGAGTCCACTTCGGACGCGGGCGTACCGGCCGCGCCGGTTCAGCTCGTGGCGCTGAACTGGGTGGCCAGCGCCTGCGATCCTTGGGCCTTTTCGTTGCCCTTCGGGTCGGTTTCGATGCGGTCCTTGGTCACGCCGGCCTGTTCGAGTTCGGTCGAGATGGCCTGGGCTCGCTGCTGCGACAGGGTTTTCGACATGTCCGCGTTCGCGTAGCCGCCGTGGGTCTCGACCTTCAGCCTGACCGGATTGCCCTGCATGGCTTTCGCGATCGTGGCGAGGGTCTGCTTGCTCTGGTCGGTGAGGTCGGCCTTCTCCAGGCTGAACGTCACCGGCGAGCTCTGCGTCGCCTGCTGGATGGCCGAGTCCACCTGCTGGACCGCCTGGTCACCCGCCTTCTGCTGGCCGGCGCCGGCGCCGTCGGAGGAATCCGATCCGCAGCCGGTCGCGACCGCGGCCACCAATGCCGCACCCGCCACCGCCTGGATCCTGGTCCGGTTCATGAGCTCTCACCTTCCCTTGGCTGTGTTCCGGGGGTGTGCCTCCGGATCGGAACACGGCCCGGGCACGGGGGCAAATCGGCACCGCACTGTGTGCGGTATCGGTGAAGAAGTCACCGAATGCAGGCCCGAGCAGGGGTTGACTCGGGACACGGAGTGATGACCGGGCAGTGGTACCGGAGAAAAGGTCCACCCGGATGAGGGAAGTCGCCGGGCGACGGCACGACTATCCACTGTGGACCGGGCCGAAACTGTACAACGACCTGTACGGCGTCGCTGCGGATCCGGTTCCGGGGTGCGGTAGGGGGTGGCACGGACCCACCCCGCGCGTAGCGTCGAGCAGGTCACGCCGCACTTCTAGCCCTGGGGGGCCGTTGAGCGAGTCCGAACGCAGTCTGGTCGCCGCCCTGCGGGCGTCGTTGAAGGAGAACCAGCGGCTCAAGGACAAGAACCGGCGGCACACCGGCGCGCCGGTCGCCGAGCCGATCGCGATCGTCGGCGCGGGCTGCCGGTTGCCCGGGGACATCGCCGCGCCCGAACAGCTGTGGCGGTTCCTCACCGACGGCGGTGACGCGGTCGGCGCGTTCCCGGACGACCGCGGCTGGGACACCGCCCGGCTTCACGATCCCTCCGGTACCCGGCCGGGGTCGATTTCGGTGTGCGAGGGCGGTTTCCTCACCGGTGCGGCCGAGTTCGACGCCGGGCTCTTCGGGATCAGCCCCCGCGAAGCCGTGCTGATGGACCCGCAGCTGCGGCTGCTGCTGGAGACCGGCTGGGAAGCGCTGGAACGGGCCGGGATCCCGCCGCGCTCGCTGGGCGGCAGCCGGACCGGAGTGTTCACCGGGGTGATGTACCACGACTACCCGGGCAGCTTCGCCGCGTCCGGCATGGCGTCCGGCCGGGTGGCCTACTCGTTCGGCTTCCAGGGCCCGGCGATCACCGTCGACACCGCCTGCTCCTCGTCGCTGGTGACGGTGCACCTGGCGGTCCAGGCGCTGCGGGCCGGGGAGTGCGACCTCGCGCTCGCGGGCGGGGCGACGGTGATGTCCAGCCCGCGGACCTTCGTCGAGTTCAGCCGGGACGGCACGTTGTCCCGGGGAGCGCGCTGCCGGAGCTTCGCCGAATCGGCCGACGGCACCGCGTGGTCCGAGGGTTGCGTGACGCTGACGTTGCAACGGCTTTCCGACGCCCGCAAGTCCGGTCGCCCGGTGCTCGCCGTGATCCGGGGCAGTGCGGTGAACTCCGACGGCGCGTCCAACGGCATCACCGCGCCGAACGGCCCGGCGCAACGCCGGGTGATCCGCCAGGCCTTGGCCGACGCGCGGCTGTCTCCGGAACAGATCGACGTCGTCGAGGCACACGGCACGGCGACGCCGCTCGGCGATCCCATCGAGGCGCAGGCGCTGCTGGCCACCTACGGCGCCGACCGCGACGGCGGGCCGCCGCTGTGGCTCGGCTCGCTGAAGTCGAATCTCGGGCACTCGCAGGCCGCGTCGGGCGCGGCCGGCCTGCTGAAGCTGGTTTTGGCGCTGCAGCACGAACTTCTGCCGAAGACCTTGCATGTCGACGCGCCCAGCAGCCGCGTCGACTGGTCCGCGGGCGAGGTCGAACTGCTCACCGAGGCGGTGCCGTGGCCGCGTGGGCCGCGGCCGCGCCGGGGCGCGGTCTCCAGCTTCGGGCTGAGCGGGACGAACGTCCACGTCGTGGTCGAGGAAGCTCCCGCCGCCGAGACCGCCGAGACCGCCGAGACCGCCAGGGCCGCCGAGGGCGCCGAGGCCGCCGCGAGCGCAGCCGAGCAGGTGGCGGTGCCGGTGCCGCTCAGCGGGCACAGTCCCGCGGCGCTGCGGGCGCAGGCGCAGCGGCTGGCGACGCGGCTTCGCGACGACCCGGAGCTGCGCCCGGCGGACGTGGCCCGCACCCTCGCGACCGGCCGCACGCATCTGGAACACCGCGCGGTGGCCGTCGCCCGGGACCGGGAGGCGCTGCTGACCCGGCTGGTCGACGTGCCCGCGCGGGCCGCCCGGGACGAGGGGGCGCTCGCGTTCCTCTTCTCCGGTGCGGGCTCGTACCGGACCGGGATGGGGGAGGAGCTGGCCGCGGCGTATCCGGTGTTCGCCGAGGCGTACGCCGACGTGTGTGCCGAACTGGACCGGCATCTGGACCGTCCCCTGCGCGAGGCGATCGGGGATCCGGGCGCGCTCGCCGAGTTCCGGTACGGGCAGGCCGCTCTCTTCGCGATCGAGGTCGCGCTGTTCCGCCTGGCCGCGTCGTGGCAGCTGGTCCCGGACGTCCTGTGTGGACACTCGGGCGGGGAACTGGCGGCGGCGCACTGCGCGGGGGTGCTCTCCCTGACGGACGCGGCGGAGCTCGTCGTCACGCGGGCCACGCTGATGCAGGCGCAGCCGGCGGGGGCGATGGTGGCCGTCGAGGCGGATCCGCGGGAACTCGACGGGGAACCGGTCGATGTCGCCGCGGTCAACGGTGCGCGCTCGGTCGTCGTCTCGGGCGAGGAGACGGTGGTGCTGGAGGTTGCCGGCCGGTTCTCCGCGGCGGGCCGCCGGACCACACGGCTGCCGCTCGAAGTCGCCTGTCATTCGCGGTTGCTGGACCCGGTGCTGGAACCGTTCCGGGCGATCGCGGACCGATTCTCCTACGCGACGCCCCAAGCGACGATGGTGTCCACAGTGACCGGCGAACCGGTCGAAGTCGTTGACGCGGACCACTGGGTGCGCAACATCCGTGGCACGGTCCGGTTCGCCGACGCAGTCCGCACACTGGAAAGCCAAGGCGTCAGCCGGTTTCTCGAACTCGGTGCAGACGGACCGCTGACCGCGCTGCTGCCCGACGCGCCGGTGGCGGTCGCGGCTCTGCGCCGGGGTGTGCCCGAGGACATCGCCATCGCCGAAGCGGCCGGCGAGCTGCATGCGCACGGGGTGCCCCTGGATTGGGACGCAGTCCTCGCGCCGCGTGGCGGGAAAATCGTCGACCTGCCGACCTACGCGTTCCAGGGTGTGCACTACTGGCTGTCCACTGCGGACGAACCCGGCGAGGTGTCCTCGACCGGTCTCGAACCGGCCGGGCACCCGCTGCTGGGCGTCGCGATCCCGTTCGCCGAGGGTGACGGATTCCTTTTGCACGGCCGTATTTCGACGGCCACGCAGGCGTGGCTGTCCGGACACGTGGTCGGCGGCTCCGTGCTCCTGCCGGGCACCGCCTTCCTGGAGCTGGCCCTGCGAGCCGGCGAGGAGGCCGGCGACCTGCGGGTAGGGGAGCTGACGGTGCGCGCCCCGCTACCGGTCGGCGCCGAGGGCGTCCGCGTGCAGGTCCGGGTCGGTTCCTCCGACGATGCCGGGGTACGTGCGCTCAGCATCCATGCGCAGACCGGCGACGGACCGTGGGTCCGCCACGCGGACGGCACGCTGGCTCCCGCTGGTCCGCCGCCCGCCGCGCTGATCTCGTGGCCGCCGGCCGGGGCGGTGGAGGCCGACCTCGACGGAACGTATGACATCCTCGCCGAGCGCGGCGTCGTGTACGGGCCGTGGTTCCGAGGCCTGAAAAAGGCCTGGCGCCACGGGGACGAGGTGTTCGCCGAGGTCGCGCTGCCGGAATCCGCGGTGCTGGACGCCGCGGCGTTCGGCGTGCACCCGGCGCTCGCCGACTCGGCACTGCACGCCATCGGCCTCAGTCCGACGGCGAGCGAGGAAACCCTGCTGCCGTACTCGTGGTCCGAAGTGACCCTGTGGACGAAAGGCGTTTCGGAACTTCGCGTCCGCGTGAAGCCGCTCGGGGACACGACAGCGGAACTGTCGTTTTTCGACTCCGCGGGGTTGCCCGTGGCGACGGTGGGTGCCCTCACTCTGCGACCGGCAGGGCACGCGGTAGGGGTGGCTCCGCGGCAGGGACGGCTACTGCGTCCTGAGTGGACAGAGGTGACGCTGCCCGAGGCGCGAGCCGCCGCACGTACTCTGGTGGTCTCGCCCGGCGCTGATGCCGCCGGAGCGCGCCGCGAGATCCAGCGGCTGCTCACCGCGTTGCGCGACGAACTCACGCGGGACGAGCGGATCGTGGTGGTCACCCGGTACGCGGCCGGGAGGCCGGGCGAACCGGTGGACCTGGCCGGAGCGGCCGTCGCCGGGCTGGCCCGGTCCGCGCAGACCGAGCACCCGGGCCGGATCGTGCACCTGGACACCGACGAGCAGCCGGACGACGATCTGCTCGCCGCGGTGGCGGCCGCCGGCGAACCCGCGATCCTGCTGCGCGACAAGGGTTACCTCGCTCCGCGACTGGCCGGGGTCATCCCGGCGCCCGCCGGGGGACCGGACTGGGGCGAGGACGCGGTCCTCATCACCGGTGGTACCGGCAGGCTGGGCCGGCTGGTGGCCGAGCACCTGGTCCGCCACCACGGCGTGCGCCGGCTGGTACTGGTGAGCCGGAGCGGACGCGGTGGCGACGACCTGGTCACCGCGCTGATGGAACTCGGCGCACAGGCGGAGGTGGCGGTCTGCGACCTCGCCGACCGCTCCGCGGTCGCGGCGTTGCTGGCCGCGCACCCGGTCGGTGCGATCGTCCACGCGGCCGGCGCACTCGCCGACGGGGTGCTCACCGCACTGACTCCGGACCAGGTCGACACCGTGTTCGAGGCCAAGGCGACCGCCGCCTGGAACCTGCACGAGCTGGCCGGCGACGTCCGCGCGTTCGTGCTGTTCTCCTCGGCGGCCGGTGTCCTCGGCGCCCCGGGACAGGCGAACTACGCGGCGGCGAACGCGTTCCTCGACGCGCTGGCCCGGCACCGCCGCACCCTCGGCCTCCCGGCGCAGTCACTGGCCTGGGGATCGTGGGACTCCGCCGAACGCACCGGCGGCCTCACCGCGGAGGCCGGCCTGGCGTTGTTCGACGCGGCACTGACCGACCCGGCACCGGTGCTGGCGGCGCTGCGGCTCGACACCTGGAGTACCGGAGACGACGTCCCCACCCTGCTTCGCGGGCACGTGCGGGTGGCCCGGCGATCCGCCGGTTCCCCGGCCGCGCGGTGGCACGGCGCGGCACCGGCCGAGCGCCGGGACCGGTTGCGTGAACTGGTCGGGGCACAAGTGGCCGCGGTGCTGGGACACAGCGAGACCGTGCCGCCCGATCGCGCCCTGCCCGGACTCGGCTTCGACTCACTGACCGCGGTGCAGCTGCGCAACCGGCTCGCCGAGTCGACCGGGCTCACTCTCAGTTCGTCGCTGGTGTTCGACCACCCCACCGTCGCGGAACTGGCCGACTTTCTCGACGGCTCCTTGGCGCAGCACCCGCAGCCGGCGGAGGTGACGAATTCGGTCGAGGCCGTGGGCCCGCCCGATCCGGTGGCGCAGCTGTTCGCCGAAGCCGTGGCGACCGGACGGGTGCCGGAAGGGATCGCACTGCTCGGTGCCGCCGCCCACCTGCGGCCTTCCTTCCGGACAGCGCCTTCGGGGCACCGGCCGATCCGGCTCGCCGACGGACCGCGCCGTCCGGCCCTGCTGTGCGTGCCGTCGCCCGCCGCGATGACCGGAGCCGTCCAGTACGGACGGCTGGCCGCGCAGTTCCAGGGACAGCGCAGGTTCGAGGTGCTGCCGCTGCCCGGGTTCACGCCGGACGGGCCGTTGCCGGCCGACCTGGACACGCTCGTCGCCTTCCTGGCCGGGCACGCGCGGGAGGCCGCGGGTGCCGAACCCTTCGCGCTGCTCGGGTACTCGGCGGGCGGGCTGCTGGCCGAGGTGGTGGCGGCCGCACTGGAACACACCGGAGACGGCCCGGCCGGTCTGTGCCTGCTCGACACCTACGAGGTGGGTGGCCCGACCGAAACCGCCGTGCACGGCCTGGCCGCGGAGATCCTCGGCCGGGACGAGGGGGACGGGTTCGACCGCGCGCAGCTGACCGCGATGGGCCGCTATCTCGGCTTGCTCGCCGACGTGGCGCCACCGGCGGTCCGTGCTCCCACGGTGCTGGTGCGGGCCGCACGCAGCTTCGGGACAGCCGCGGGCGCGCAGTGGCAGACCACGTGGTCGCGCGCGGACCACATCGAAACCGTGCCGGGAGACCATTTCAGCCTTGTCGCCGAGGACGCGGGCAGTACCGCCTCCGCGGTCACCGCCTGGCTGGACTCCACCGCAGCTGTGACCGATCCGACCGTGGAAACCGTTACCGGTGTTGGGAGTTCGTCGTGACCAGTGGAGTGTGCCCGTACCCGTTCGAACCGGCGGGACTCGCCGTCGACGCCCGGTACGCCGGGATGCGCGAGGAAGGACTGAGCCGGGTACGGCTGCCCTACGGGGGCGAAGCCTGGGTGGTGACCCGGTACGAGGACGTGCGGTCGGTGCTGTGCGACCGGCGGCTGATGCGCAGCCTCACCGTCGGCAAGGACGTGCCGCGTGGCACCGAGTCGATCGAGAGCGAAAGCTCCATCATCACCATGGACCCGCCGATGCACTCGCGGCTGCGGCGGCTCGTCGCCACGGCGTTCACCCCGAAACGCGTCGAGACCCTGCGGCCGCGGATCCAACAGCTCACCGACGGCCTGATCGACCGGATGATCGACCAGGGCCCGCCGGTGGACCTGGTGCACGCGTTCTCGATCCCGCTGCCCATCACCGCGCTGTGCGAACTGCTCGGCGTTCCCGGGGAAGACCACGCGAAGGTGCACGCCTGGACCGACACGATGACGATGATCAGCGGGGACGGCTCCGACCACGCGTCGATCATGAACGCCCAGCAGTCGTTGTGGGGCTACATCGCCGGACTGGTGGCGCAGCGCCGCGAGACCCCCACCGACGACCTGATCGGCGCGCTGGTGCGGGCACGCGACGACGAGGGCCGGCTCACCGAGGGCGAGCTGATCGACCTGTCCGGCGGGATCCTCGCGGTCGGCCACGAAACCACCGCGAACCACATCTCCAACCTGCTCTACACCCTGCTGACGCATCCGGACCAGCTCGCCCGGCTGCGGGACGATCCTGGGCTGCTGCCCTCGGCGATCGAGGAACTGCTGCGTTTCGTGCCGCTCGGCGCGAGCACGGGCTTCGCGCACATCGCGAACGAGGACGTGGAAATCGCCGGTCGGCTCGTCCGCGCCGGCGAGGCGGTGTTCGCCGATCTGGAAGGTGCCAACCGGGACGCGGCAGTGTTCGAGCGCCCCGAGGAACTGGACCTGGCCCGCCCGCGCAACCACCACGTCGGCTTCGGGCACGGCCCGCACCACTGCCTCGGCGCTCAGATGGCACGGGCGGAGCTGCAGATCGCACTCGGTACTCTGCTCACCCGCTTCCCCGACCTGGAACTCGCGATGGACGCGGCCGAAGTGCCCTGGCAGCGCGGCAACCGTCAGCGCGGTCCGGCCTGCCTGCCGCTGTCCTGGAAGACGGCGTTGCCCGCACAGTGACGCCCGGCGGGTTCTCCGGAGGATGCACCCGGAGAACCCGCCGGATGCGGTCGCGGTTCATCCGGCCGGGCAGGTCATCCCTTCGCCGCGGGGACCTGGACCTGGACCGTTCGGGTCACCGTATTCGCGCCCAGACCGTTCACCTTCACCTGTACCGGATACGTCCCGGACGCGGTGCCTGCTGGAACGCTCACCGTGATCGGCACCGCCTGCTGCTTCGGCAGCCGCCCGGACCACAGCACCTGCAGCGGCTGGTTCCGCACCCGCCAGCCCTTCGGGGCACTGGCCGTCAGCAGGATCGGCTGCACGGCCGGACTCTGCCCGAGCACGTCCACGTTCAACCGCACGTCCTCGCCGGGCTGTCCGGTCGCCGACGCCGGGGTCACCGTCGCGTCCACATGCCGCCGCGAGTCGCCGAGGGAGGTGTTCACCGACGGCGGTTCACTGCCCGCGCCGGTACCCCACTTCGACGGCTGGGAACCGAGCTGGTGGCTCAGCTCCCCGCCGTGCGCGAGCGCGGACCAGTCCAGCCAGGTCTTGCCGACGTCCCGGCCGTCGAGGGAAACGCTCTGCACGTAACGGTTGGTGTCACTGGCCCCGGGCGCGGACACGGTCAGCGTGCCGCCCTGGCGAGCGCCGTACTGTCCGATCCGGACAGTCGCGGACTCGAACTGCGGGCTCGAGACCGCCAGGAAGTTCGCGCCGCTCATCGTCGGGTACAGGCCGAGCGAGGAGAACACGTACCAGGCCGACATGGTGCCGAGATCGTCGTTTCCGGTCATCCCGTCCGGTCCGGTGGTGAACAACGTCATCGCCGCCCGGACCACGGTCGAGGTCTTGGCCGGTGCGCCGACCCAGTTGTACAGGTAGGGCGCGAGCAGGTCCGGTTCGTTGTTGGGGTTGTAGGTCGGCTTGCCGTAGTAGTCGTACGGGCTGGCGATCCAGTCCTCGCGCGCGGTGCCCGCCGGGTCCTTCAGCAGGTTGCCGTAGGCGAAGAACGCGTCGAGGCGTTTCTCGGTCGCCGGCTTGCCGCCCATCAGGGAAACGAGACCGGCCGGGTCCTGCGGCACGAGCCACTGGTACTGGTAGGCGCCGCCCTCGTGGAACTGGTGGTCGGCGTCGACCGGGTCGTACGGGGTGAGCCAGGTGCCGTCCGTGGTGCGCGGGCGGAACTGCTGGATGCCCGAGTCCCACACGTTGCGGTACCACTGGCCGCGTCCGGCGAACATCCGCGCGTCGGACTGGTGGCCGAGACCCTTGGCCATCAACGCGAGCGCGGCGTCGGCCGCGGAGTACTCCATGGACGCCGACGTCGGGTGCTCACAGTCGTTGTCGCCGCCCTTGGCCGCGCAGTCCTCGCCGAGCGTCAGTCCACTCGGGATGTAGCCGCGGTCGTTGTAATAGTCCACACCGGACCGTCCGTTGTAGGGCGAGTCGGCGGGCGGGGTCTCGGTCGCGTTCTTCTTCAGCAGCGCATACGCCTCTTCCTCGTGCCCCGCGAGCAGCCCTTTCGACCACGCTTCGACGAGGAACGGGGTTACCGGGTCGCCGGTCATGATGTTGGTCTCGCTCTCCGCGAGCGCCCATCTCGGCAGCCAGCCGCCGTCGCGTCCGATCGCGAGGATCGACAGTGCCACGTCGCGCGCGACGTGGGGTTCCAGCAGTTCGAGCAGCTGGTTCTGCGGGCGATAGGTGTCCCACAGCGAGAAGTTCTGGTACGGCGTGTAGCCGTCCGCCGGGTGCACCTTGCCGTCGAAACCGGTGTAGCTGCCGTCGGTGTCGCCGGCCAGGTTCGGGTGCAGCTGGGCGTGGTAGAGCGAGGTGTAGAACGCCGTCTGCCGCTCGGTGCTGCCGCCGCCGATCTCGATCGCGCCGAGTCTGTCCGCCCACTGCCCGCGCAACGTGTCGCGGGTGGCGTCGAAGTCGTAGCCGTCGCCGGTTTCCGCGGCCAGGTTCTTCCGCGCGCCGTCGAGGCCGGTGTAGGACAGGCCGACCTTCAGCACCACGTCGTGGTCCTGGGTGGCGTCGAAGCTGACCCACGAGCCGTTGCCGCCGGTGCCCGCGGCATCGCGGCTGCCGGGCGTGCGCTCAGAACCCCGCCAGGTGCCGAAGGAGCTGAACGGGCGGTCGAACGTCGCGGTGAAGTAGACGGTGTGCTCGTCGTGCCCGGCGCAGAATCCGCCGGCGCGCACCCGGCCTTCGAGGGTGTGGTCGCCGACCACGTGGATCTCGGAGTCCTTCACGGACTGGTTGGCCTGCCCGGTGTTGAACAGGACGTTGGCCGCACCTGTCGACGGGAAGGTGTAGCGCTGCCAGCCGGTGCGCGGGGTCGCGGTGAGTTCGGCGTTGACGCCGTACTTCTCCAGCCCGACGCGGTAGTAGCCGGGTTCGGCCTGTTCGTCGTCGTGGCTGTAGGTGGACTTGTAGGTGTCTTTGTCGGCCGATTCGACCGCGCCGGTGGTGGGCATGATCGGCAGCTCGCCCATCACGCCGCAGCCGACGCCGGAGAGGTGGGTCTGGCTGAAGCCGTAGATGGCGTTCTGCTGGTAGTCGTAGCCGCCCTGGCCGCCGGTGTCCGGGCTGACCTGGACCATCCCGAACGGCGCACTCGCGCCGGGGAAGGTGTTGCCGAAGTTCTGCGTGCCGACGAACGGGTTGACCAGGGAGACCGGATCCGCCTGCCCGGCGGGTGCGGCCTGCCCTGCCCGCGTGCCGTGCCGCTCCTGCCCCGCCTGCGCGGGCGCCGTGCCGAGCCCGGCGATCACCAGTCCCGCTGCCGCCAGCGCGGCCACCCGTCTGCTCTGCGACCGCATGGACGCACCTCCAGGAAGCTGACAACGTTGTCATCATGCGAGCGGGGCCCTTCCGCCCCGGACGGTGCGTAGCTTGTCATCCCGCGGCGGGTTTGAGAAGTCCTCACCCGAGCCCGAGCCCGAGCCCGAGCCCGAGCCCGAGCCCGAGCCCGAGCCCGAGCCGGGCGAACCGTTAGCCGCGGCGCCCGAACGGCAGGCGCGGATCGACGTCCTGGGTGTCCCAGGTCGCGCGGACCCAGGCGTGCGCCGGGTCGTCGCAGATCAGCCACGCGCGTTCCGGTCCGGGGCCGGCCATCACGTTGAGGTAGTACAGGTCGTAGCCGGGCGCGGCCATGGACGGGCCGTGCCAGCCGTGCGGGATCAGCACCACGTCGCCGGAACGCACCTCGGCCAGTACCTCGATCGGCCGGTCGGCGGTGCCGTACACGCGTTGGTACCCGGCACCGCCGCCGGCGACTTCGAAGTAGTAGATCTCCTCGAGTTCGCTTTCGCCCTCGCGTGCCTCGTCGTGTTTGTGCGGCGGGTAGGAGGACCAGTTCCCGCTCGGCGTCAGGACCTCGCACACGAGCAGCTGGTCGGCCTCGAACGTGTGGGGCAGGCAGTAGTTGTTGACCTGGCGGCTGCAGTTGCCCGCTCCGCGCAGCTCGACGGGTACCCCGGACGCCGGACCGTACCGGGCGTCCAGCCGCTTCGACGTCTTCGCCGAGGGCAACGCGAATCGGCCGCTGCCGGTGATCTCTGCTTCGGCATCCCTGGGCAGGTAGGCGAAATCGGTCACCGAGTCGAAGACGCCGGTGCGCCCGGCCAGTTCGAAGGTTTCCCCGTCGACGCGCACGGTGCACCGGCCCGACAGCGGCAGGACCAGTGCCTCGGAGTCCCCAGTGGACACTGCTGCGGTGCCGTCCAGTTCCAGCACGCGCAGGCCGGAGTATCCCCAGCCGGCCGATTCCGGGGTGACGACGAGGCTGAACGGTGCTTCGGCGGTGCTGCCCGCCTTCCGGTGGAGGTTCACAGCAGCCCCACCGCCGTGTCCACGGCTTTGGCGACGTCGCCGTCGTGCGGGTAGAGCAGCGACCGGCCGACCACCAGGCCCTGCACGGTCGGCAACGCGAGTGCCTTCTGCCACGCCGAGAACGCCGCGTCGGCGTCCTTGACCTCGCCGCCGAGCAGGACGGCCGGCAGGGTCGAGGCGGCAAGCACGCGCTCCATGTCCTCGACCACCGGCAGCTTCAGCCAGGTGTGGGCGGACGTGCGGCCGAGGCCGGCGGCGATGGTGATCGAGCGGATCACCGCCTCGGGGGAGAGGTCGTTGCGCAACCGCCCGTCGGACCACTCCGACAGGAACGGTTCGACCATCGCGATCAGCCGGCGGTCGGCGAGGTCGCCGATCGCCCGCGCGGTGTTCTCCAGCACGCCCGGTGTGGCGGGGTCGGACAGGCAGATCCGGGTCAGCATCTTGCCGCCGTCGAATCCCATCCGGGCGATCGTTTCCGCGTCGTAGCAGGCGAACCGGTCGTCGACCTCGAAGCTCGACCCGGCCAGTCCCGTGCGGTTCATCGAACCGAGCACGGTCTTGCCCTCCAGCACACCGAGCAGCAGCAGATCGTCGAGCACGTCCGCGGTGGCCAGCACGCCGGTCACGCCCGGGCGTTCGAGGGCGAGGCACAGCCGCTCCAGCAGTTCGCCGCGGTCGGCCATCGCGAGGGCGTCGCCCCCGACGGCGTTCGCGCCGCGTGCCGGGTGGTCCGCGGCGATGATCATCGCCGCGCCCCTGTCGTTGAACGGCGATTCCGCACGCACCCGCGCGGCGGCCGCCTCGGCGATCGCCTCCGGTTCGCGTACCCGCCGGGCGACGATGCGCCGCACCGTATCCGTCACTGGTTCCCTCCGAGCTTCCGCAGTACCTGGTCGTGTGGGCCTCGCGTCGGAGCAGGCCGATCTCCCGGCCCGCGAGTGGCGCGGGACCGACCCTGCCAGCGGGCCCGGGACTTGCCAAGCGGCGGCACGGAGTTCCGCGCCAGGGCCCGCCGCCGTCAGTGGCCGGGATCACCTGGCACCGTCGGGAACCGGGCCGGGGTCCGGGCCGACCGGTGAGACGTGAAGAGAAGCAGGTTCCGCGGTGCGATCGTGGCCGCGGTGGTGGCGGGACTGGTCCTGCTGCTGATCATCGTCGCCACCGCGGGTGACGTCTACACCCCGCTGGGGACCGCCGACCCCGGCGAAGCGGTCACGTTCGGGTTTGCGATCGTCCGGTTCGCCGCGGAAGCGGCCGGGGCGGGCTGCGTCGGCGGACTGGTGTTCGCGGCGTTCGTCGCACCCGGCCGGCGAGACGGGAAGCTGACGGCGGAGTCCTACGCCGCGGTCCGGTTCGCGGCCGGCAGCGCTGCCTGCTGGCTGGCCGCCGCCATCGCTGCCGTGCCGTTGTCGGCGGCCGTCGCCGCGGGATTGCCGCTCGGCACCGCGCTCCGGCCGGACGCCCTGCTCTCGACGATCGGTGCGGCCGAGGAGCCCAAGGCGTGGCTGTGCGTCGTGGTCGCCGCGGCCATCGCGACCGCACTGGCGTGGCCCACGATGGCCTGGCGTCCCGTGGTTCTCGCGCTCGTCGTCGCGGCGGCAGGACTGCTGGCGCCGGTAGTGGTCGGCCACGTGTCGGTCGGCGCCGGACACGACTTCGCCACCGACGCGCTGTTCTGGCACGTGCCGGCTGCCGCGATCTGGCTCGGCGCGCTGCTCGCGTTGCTCGGTCACCTCCGCCGCCGCACTCCGGACGAGCTGATCCTGCGCCGCTACCACCGGCTTTCCCGGATCTGCTTCGCGGTCGTGCTGGTGTCCGGGGCGGTGGGTGGGCTCGTCACCGCCCGGCCGGACGGGTTGTTCAGCCGCTACGGCCTGCTGCTCGCGGTCGAGGTGGTCCTGCTCGGGGCGGCCGGCGCGATGCTGGCCGCCGCGCGGGGCCGGTCGCCGGGGCGCGTCGCGGCGATCGAGCTGCTGCTGCTGATGCTCGCGACCGGTGGTTCGGTGGCGCTCACCGTGCTCGTGCCCCCGTCGTTCGTGAACCATCCGGCGTCGGTCCAAGAGACCATTCTCGGGTACGGGCTGGACACGCCACCGTCGTGGCTTCGGCTGGTTACCGACTGGCGGCCCGATCTGGTGCTCGGCCCGATCGCCGTGCTCGCCTGCCTGCTCTACCTGCTCGGAATGCGGCGGCTGCGCCGGCGCGGCGACGCATGGGCGGGCGGCCGCGCGGCCGCCTGGCTGCTGGGCTGGCTGCTGGTGCTGGTCGCGACCTCATCCGGTGTCGGCACCTACTCGCCGGGCACGTTCAGCCTGCACATGGTCACGCACATGACGCTCAACATGTTCGCGCCGGTGCTGCTGGTGCTGGGCGGGCCGGTCACGCTCGCGCTGCGGGCGCTGCCCGCACGCTCCGGGGTGCCGGGTGCGCGCGAATGGCTGGTGGATCTGCTGCACGCGCCGGTCACCCGGTTCCTCGCGCATCCGGCGGTGGCGGCGATCCTGTTCGCCGGATCGTTCTACGCGCTGTACTTCTCGGACCTGTTCGGGCAGGCGATGCTCTTCCACTGGTCGCACGAGCTGATGCGGGTGCACTTCCTGGTCACCGGCTACCTGTTCGCCTGGGTGGTGGTCGGCACGGACCGCACCCCGCGCCGGATGCCGCACCTGGCCCGGCTCGGCGTGCTGTTCGCGGTGATGCCCTTCCACGCGTTCTTCGGCGTGATCGTGATGAGCAAGCAGACCGTGATCGCCGCGACCTACTACCACTACCTCGCTCTGCCGTGGGCCGGCGACCTGCTCGCCGACCAGCGGCTCGGCGGCGGAATCGCCTGGGCCAGCGGGGAACTTCCGCTGATCGTGATCGTGGTCGCCCTGCTGGTGCAGTGGTCCCGCGACGACGAACGCCGCGCCCGGCGTGCCGACCGCAGCGGCGAAGCCGAATTCGATGCCTACAACGCCATGCTCGCCCAGCTCGCCCAGCGCGGGCGCTGAGCGCACGGCCCGATCCCGGAGAACCGACATGACCACCGCCACCCCGGCACCGCCGGCCGTTCGCACGGTCGAGCTGAACGTGACCGGTATGACCTGTGCCGCCTGTTCCGCCCGTGTCGAGCGGGCGCTCAACAAGATCGACGGCGTCCGCGCGTCGGTCAACTACGCGACCGAACGCGCCACCGTGCACGCGTCGGCCGCGGTCGGCGACGACGTGCTGCTGGAACGCGTCCGCAAGGCCGGTTACCGGGCGAGGCCGCGGGAGGCCGGCTCACCCGACCTCACCGAGGCCCGGGTACGGGACCTGCGCCGGCGCCTGATCGTGGCCGCGGTGCTCGCGGTCCCGGTCGGTGATCTGTCGATCACGCTGGCGCTGGTGCCGTCCCTGCGGTTCCCCGGCTGGCAGGTGCTGTGCCTGGCGCTGGCGGTGCCGGTCGTGTTCTGGGCCGCGCTGCCGTTCCACCGCGCCGCGCTGCGGAACCTGCGGCACCGCTCGTCGAGTATGGACACGCTCGTCTCGCTCGGCGTGCTCGCCTCGTTCACCTGGTCGGCCTGGACGACGCTGAGCAGCGGTACGGAATCCGGCTACTGGGTGGGTTTCGGGCCCACCGCGCCCGGCGCGGACGCGGTGTACCTCGACGTCGCAGCCGGGGTCACCACGTTCCTGCTCGCCGGGCGCTACTTCGAAAGCCGTTCCCGGCGCAGTGCGGCCGGCCTGCTGGAGGCGCTGGATGCCTTGGCCGCCAAGGAGGTCCGCGTGCTGCGGGACGGCACCGAAGCACTGGTGCCGATCGCCGAGCTGGCGGTGGGGGACCGGTTCGTGGTGCGGCCGGGAGAGGCGCTGGCCGCCGACGGGATCGTGGAAAGCGGACGATCCACAGTGGACACTAGTGCACTCACCGGCGAACCGGTGCCCGCCGAGGTGAGCCCGGCGGACCGGGTCATCGGCGCCTCGGTGAACCGGGAGGGCCGCCTCGTCGTGCGGGCGGTGGCGGTGGGAGCGCACACTCAGCTTGCGCAGATGACGGCGCTGGCCGAACGTGCCCAGGCCCGCAAGGCATCTGTGCAGCGGCTGGTGGACCGGATCTGCGCGGTGTTCGTCCCGGCCGTACTGGCGCTGGCTGCGCTGACCTTCGCGGGCTGGTGGTGGACCGGGCATCCGGTGCGGGACGCGTTCACCGCGGCGATCTCGGTGCTGATCATCGCCTGCCCCTGCGCCCTCGGCCTGGCGACGCCGACCGCGCTGGCCGCGGGCGTCGGCCGGGGCGCGCAGCTCGGCATCCTGATCAAGGGCCCGGAGGCGCTGGAGGCGAGCCGCCGCGTGGACACAGTCGTGCTGGACAAGACCGGCACCGTCACCACCGGCCGGATGACGTTCACCGCCGGGTATCCGGACGCCGGCCGGACGGTGAACGACCTGCTGTGGTTCGCCGGCGCGGTCGAAGCCGGCTCGGAACACGCCGTGGCCGCCGCGGTGGTGACGGCCGCGAACGCCGAAGTCGCCGAACTGCCTGCGGTGACGGAGTTCGAGGCGTTGCCCGGCCTCGGTGCACAGGGCACAGTGGACGGTCGTCGGGTACTCCTCGGCAGTCCGCGGCTGTTCGCCGACCGGGGGATCGGCCTGCCGGAAGAGAGCGCGGCGCGGGTCGCCTCGGCTCAGGAGCAGGGCGCGGTGCCGGTGGTGGTCGCGGTCGACGGCGACGTGGCCGGTGTCCTCGTCGTCCGCGACGTGGTCAAGCCGTCCGCTCGCGCCGCGGTCGCCGCGCTGCGCGAGCTGGGACTGCGGACCGTGCTGCTGACCGGCGACCACCGGATCGCGGCCGAGGCGGTCGGCGCGGAGATCGGCGTCGACGAGGTCCGTGCGGAGGTGCTGCCCGCGGCGAAGGCGGAGGTCGTCGAGCGGCTGCGGGCGGACGGGGCCCGGGTGGCGATGGTCGGCGACGGGATCAACGACGGCCCCGCACTGGCCGGCGCCGACCTCGGCATGGCCATGGCGCACGGCAGCGACATCGCGCTGCGGTCGGCGGACGTCGTGCTCGTGCGGGAGGACCTGGCGGTGGTGCCGGACGCGATCCGGCTCGCCGACCGCACCCTCGGCGTGCTGCGCGGCAACCTGGCCTGGGCGTTCGGCTACAACGTCGCCGCGCTGCCGCTGGCCGCGCTCGGCCTGCTCAACCCGCTGATCGCCGGCGCGGCGATGTCGCTGTCCTCGGTACTCGTGGTGTCCAACAGCCTGCGGTTGCGCACCTTCCGCTGACGGATCACACGCCCAACAGCTTTTCCGCGTTCCCGTGCGCGATGCGGTGCTTGTCCTCGGTGGTCAGGTCGGCTGCTTCCAGGAACTCCACGGCACCGTCGTTGCCGACGAACGGGTAGTCGACCGAGTGCAGGATCCGTCCGGCGCCCACGGCCTCCACGCAGAATCGCAGCTGTGCCTGGCTGAACATGCCGCTGGGCGTGAGGTGCACGTGGTGGCGGACGTAGTCGGCGAACGGGCGGTCCAGGCCGGTGATCCGCGTCGGGAACTGGTCGTCGAGGCGGTCCAGGTAGAACGGGATCATCTCGCCCCAGTGTCCCAGGATCACCTGCAGGTCCGGGTGACGGTCGAACACCCCGGACAGCACCACATGGACGAAGTGGGTCGCGGTCTCCACGTGCCAGCCCCACGCGGCCGCCTGGAACCGGGCGGTGACGATCGGGTCGAGTCCGGCGTAGGAGGCGTCGGTGACCGCGCGTGGCGGCAGGCTGGGGTGCAGGTAGATCGGGACCCGCAGCCGGGCCGCCGTGGCCAGCACCGGCTCGAACCGTGGCGCGTCGAGGAAATCCCCTTCGGTGCGGCCGTTGATGAGCGTGCCGACGAACCCGAGCTCGGAGACGCAGCGCTCCAGTTCGCGGGCGGCGGCTTCGGGAGCGGCGGTGGGCAGCGTGGCGAAGGCGGCGAACCGGCCGGGATACGCGGCCACCGCGGCCGCGGCCGTTTCGTTGGCCCGGCGGGTCAGCGCGGGAGCGACGTCGGCCGGAGCCTGCTGCCCCCACAGTCCGGAAAGGACCTGCATGGTGATGCCGTGCCGGTCCATGTCCGCGATCCGGGCCTCGCCGAGTTCCTCGAGACGCTCCGCGGGCGCCGCGGTGGCGGTGGTCGCGGTTCGGCCGTTGGCCGAGTACGCGCGCAGGAAGTCGGGAGCGAGCTCCCGCAGTGCCGGGGCGCTCGCCGCGGTGAGACCGGGGTCGGAGAAGTGCTCTTCCAGCGTGACGATCCGCATCGGGTCTCCTCGGGATAATTAATGGACAAGCTGTCCACTAATTCGATGTTAGGCTTCCGCCCCATGGAGCGCAACGACGCCGAACCGGCGAAGCGCGGCCGCGGCCGCCCGCCGTCGGCGGAGGTCCGCCGCCGCGTCCTCGAAACGGCGGCGGCCGTGCTGCTGGAGAACGGGATCTCGGAGGTCACCTTCGACAAGGTCGCGCGCCGGGCCGGGGTCAGCAGGATGACGCTGTACAAGTGGTTCCGCTCGCCCGCTTCGCTGGCGCTGGCCGCGTTCGAGGACACCTACGCGGATTCGCTGCGGCCCGAGTCGAGCGGTGACCTGTGGGCCGATCTGAGGGCCCACCTGCGCGAGTTCGCCGCGAACCTGTCCGAGCCCCGCACCGCGCCGATGGTCGCCGGGCTGCTCGGCTCCGCCCAGCACGATCCGAAGCTCGCCGAGGAGATCTCCGCGACCTACACCCGTCCCCGCCGCGAGGGCGCGGTGGCGTTGCTGCGCGCTGGTCGCGAACGCGGCCAGCTCCCGGCGGCGGTCGACGCCGAGGCGCTCGTCGATCAGCTGTGGGGTGCCTGTTACGCGCGTTTGCTGCTGCCCGAAGGGAAACTCGACGAAGCGTTCGCGGACGCGCTGGTGGACAACCTCCGCGCGCTGGCCGACCCGGGGTGACTCAGCCGCGCACGACCGGCGGCCGCGCCGAGGTCCGGGAGGCGCGCAGGTACGCCAGTACCAGCTGCTCCAGCTCCGGCACGGTCGCCTCCCATTCGGCAGGGACGGTGCCGGCTCCGCGGACGAGCAGCATCGCCTGCCGTCCGGTCCGGTTGGCTTCGATCACCTGCTCGGCCGCCGGCGCCGCGGCGCCGGCCGGACCGACCAGCAGCCGGTGCTCGTGCAGGGTGTCCTCGACGTCGCCGGCCAGCCGCAGCTCTCCCCGGTCCAGCAGGACCAGGTGATCGCAGACCGGGGAGAGGTCGGTCAGCAGATGCGAGGACACCAGCACTGTGGTGCCCCGCTCCGCGACGTCGGCCATCAGGATGCGCAGCGTCTCGTCCCGGGCCAGCGGGTCGAGGTCGGACAGCGGCTCGTCGAGCAGCAGCAGCTTCGGCAGCCGTCCGAACGCGACGGCGAGCGCGACCTGCGTGCGCTCGCCCGCGGACAGCTGCCGGATCCGGCGATCCAGCGCGACACCGGAGAGCAGGTTCAGCGTCTGCCGGGCGTACTCGTCGGACCAGCGGTCGTTGAGTTTCGCTCCGGCCCGCAACGTTTCCGCGACGGTGAAATCGCCGTACAGCGGGCGGCTCTGCGCGAGGAACGCGACGTCCGGGTGCATCCGGCCGCGCACCGGGGCGTCCGCCACGGTGATCGTGCCCTCGCTCGGCAGGAGCAGCCCGGCGACGAGCGAGAGCAGGGTGCTCTTGCCCGCGCCGTTCGGTCCGACCAGTGCGCTCACCCGGCCTTCGGGCAGGGTGAACGAGCAGTCGCGCAACGCCCGCTTCGAGCCGAACCGCCTGCCCAGGCCCCGCACGCTCAGCATGCCGCGTCCTTCCTCGCCCGATCCGTTCACGACTGCCGGTCCCGCCGGACGTCCTGGTACAGCGCGTCGATGTCCTCCACACCGAGACCCTCGCCCAGCGCGCGGTCCATCCACTCCGCCAGCTCCCGGCGCAGCGGCGTCTCCCGCCCGCCGGCCTCGCTGCCGAGACTGGCCGTGATGAACGTGCCGACCCCGCGCCGTCCTTCGGCCAGCCCCTCGTGCTCGAGCTCCCGGTAGGCCTTGTTCACCGTGTTCGGGTTGACCGCGATCGCCTCGACCACCTCGCGCGTGGTGGGCAGCCGGTCACCCGGCTTCAGCAGGCCGAGCCGCAGCGCCTGTCTGACCTGCTGGACGATCTGCAGGTAGGTGGAGACCCCAGATCGCCGGTCGATCCGGAACTCGATCACCTGCGGGAGCATAGCCGCTGCCCGGCCGGCATCCGGGGAAGACGTGGCGTCACACCCGCCGGTGCAGGGCCCACCGGGCCACCGGCAGCGACAGGACCGCCAGCCCGGTGAACACCGCGAACTCGACCCAGTGCACCGTCGGCGCGGCCGACACGGGCAGGACGTCGACGAAGTACTTGGCCAGTCCGTGGTCCCGGTAGCAGTCGGTGAGACCGGGCACCACCGTGCCGTTCGTGTGCGAACCGCACGGGGCGATCTGCGCCATGGCGGCCTTGCGGTCGAGCGTTTCCCCCTGCGCGGTGAGGTACCCGCTGTCCACGTACTGGGCGCCTTGTGGCTGACCCGGAGAGTTGGTCGGATCGTCGGACACCAGCCGCTGGGTGCCGACGAGTCCCTGCGACTGGCCCAGCAGCACCCGGAGCACGATGAAGGTGGCCAGGGTGGTGGCCATCGCGACGAGGCTGCGCCGGGTGAGTATGCCGATGGTCATCCCGAACGAGAGGCAGAACAGCAGGTAGGACAGCGGGGCGACCCCGGATGTGCCGAAGGTGGTCCACTGGAATTCGCTGTACCCGTCGGGACTCAGCTTGCCCGCACTGTCGACCCAGGACTTCACGGCCTGCTGCAGCAGTAGGACCAGGAGCAGTGACGGCACCGCGGTGACCGCGAATTTGGTCAGCATCCACCGGGTGCGCCCGACCGACTGCGTGAAGGCCAGCAGGTGCGTGCCGTGCTCGATCTCGCGCGCGATCAGCGGAGCCGCGCAGAACATGCCGAGCAGCACCGGCAGCACGATCACCACGAACTCGCCGACCTTCATCAGGTCGAACCAGCTGTCCTTGAAATCGGAGCCGAGAGATCCGCACGAGCCGCTCACCGAGCTTTCGGTGGCACAACTGCCGAGCGCGGCCACGTCGGCCCGCATCGACCCGTGCAGCAGGAGCACCGTGACGTAGCCGGCCACGAGCAGAGCGAGCAGGACGATCACTTGGGCGCGCTGCTGGCGCCAGGCCACCCAGATCATGCGGCCACCTCCTCGTGCGCGGCGCGCAGGTATCCGAGAGCGAGCTGGGTCAACGTGGGCGGACGGCCGTGCCAGACCGGATCGGCACCGGCACCGGCACCGGCCGTGACGAGCAGGTGCGTGCCCCGGTCGCCGCGTGTCGCGTCCACCACGGTGCGGGCGGGGACCGGGATCGGCCCACCGAGCGGGCCGGACAGCACGGTGTGCCCGGCGATCAGGTCCCGGACGTCGCCGGCCAGCCGGACCTGCCCGCCGGCGAACAGCAGCAGGTGGTCGCACACCTCTTCGAGTTCGGCCAGGACGTGCGAGGACAGCACGATGGTGGTGCCGTGCCGTTGCCGCTCCTCGGCCAGCGCGGCGAGCACCGAACCACGCGCCACCGGGTCGAGGTCGGCCAGCGGTTCGTCCAGCAGCACCAGCTCCGGGTGCGTACCGAGCGCCACCGCGAGCGCGACCCAGGTGCGCTGGCCACCGGAGAGCGTGCCGATCCGCGCACCGGCCGGGACGCGTCCGCGGGTTAGGTAGTGCTCCGCGTGCGCCTGGTCCCACTGCGGGTTGGCCGACCGGCCGAACCGCAGCTGATCCTCCACAGTGAACTGCGGGTAGAGCGGTTTCTCCTGGGACAGGAAGGAAACCCGGTGATCGGGTTGCCGGCCGGACGGGCGGGCACCAGCGACCTCGACCTGTCCTTCGGTGGGCTGCAGCAGGCCGGTGAGCAGGCCGAGGAAGGTGCTCTTGCCCGCCCCGTTCGGGCCGACCAGGCCCACCACCCGCCCGGACGGCACGGCCAGCGTGCAGTCCCGCAGCGCCCAGCCTCTCCGGTAGCGCTTGCCCAGCCGGTCGGCCCGCAGTGCGGGCCGGCTCTCGCGCTGTGTCATGTCCCCGGTCATGTCCCCTTGTTCCGTTCCGTGGTCAGGATAGAGCGTCGGTGACGCTCAGTACTCGCAGGTCACTTGCGGCTCGGCCGCGCTGCCGCCGGCGGTGCAGGTGAGGCTCGTCCCGGCGTCGATCGGGGCGTAGCCGATGATCGGCTCTCCGTCGCTGAAGAACGTGACGGTGCTCCACGTGTTCGGCGGCGTCGGGTAGTCGCGGACGCTGTCCGGCTGCTGCGCACTGGAGTAGCCGTCGCCTGCCGCAGTGCTCAGCCGGACTTCGAGCGGGTAGCCGGCGGAGTGCACGCGCAACGGCGTCACGTCCGCACCCCCACCGGAGGTGGCCTGCCCGGCGAACGCGGTGCCGGCCAGTGCGAGTGCCGCGGTCGCGGTCACCGCCGCGCCGGCCGTGACACGGTGGACGATCCGGCGGCTGTCCGAGGCGGTCATGTCCCCTCCCTATTTAACTACTTAACTAGTAAAAGTACGTTAGCACTGGATCCGGTCCGGCTGTCAACGCGGGGGACCGGCCGGCCGAGCACGGTGACACCGGCCACCCGCCGGGCGATTGACTGCCGGGGTGGCTGGTCGTACGGTTCAGCACGCGCGGCGGTTTCCCGAAGCCGGTGAGAATCCGGCACGGTCGCGCCACTGTGAGTCCTCCCCGGAGGGCGAGTCAGGTCGAGGAGCCGCCGTTTGTTCCACCCGCAGGGGACGCGTCATCCCGAAGGAGAACACCATGACCAGCATTCCGGCCGAGCGTTCCACGCCGGTCGTCCTGCCCGTCTCGAAAGCCGTGCTGTGGCTGGGCCTCACCGTGCTCGCGGCGCTGCTGCTGTACTACTTCGTCGGGGTCGACCAGGGCGCGGTGTCGGTGTTCGGCAGTGACACGCACGTGCACGAGTTCGTCCACGACGCCCGGCACCTCCTCGGCTTCCCCTGCCACTGACCCGGCACATGGAACGCACCCTCATCCTGCGCGGCCTGCTCGCCGGCGCACTCGGCGGACTGCTCGCGTTCGTTTTCGCGCGGGTCTTCGCCGAACCGCTCGTGCAGTCCGCCATCGACTACGAGGCCGGCCGCGACGAAGCCCAGGCCGCGCTCGACAAAGCCGCCGGGCTGCCGGTCGAGACCGAAGGCCCGGAAGTCTTCAGCCGGGCCGTCCAGGGCAACCTCGGGATCGGCGTCGGCATGGTGCTCTTCGGGGTCGCCATGGGCGCATTGTTCGCGGTGGTCTACACCGTGCTGCTCGGCCGCACCGGCCGGATCCGCGCGCGGGCACTCGCCACGCTGATCGCCGGTGCCGGATTCCTGACCCTGTACCTGGTTCCGTTCCTCAAGTACCCGGCCAATCCGCCTGCGGTCGGCCACCCGGGCACGATCGGCGCCCGGACCGGCCTGTACCTGCTGATGGTCGCCGCGTCGGTGCTGTTCCTGGTGGCGGCGCTGCTCGTGGGGCGGCGGCTCGCGCCGCGGCTGGGCACCTGGAACGCGACGCTGGTCGCCGGCGCCGCATTCGTGGTGCTCTCGGCGATCCTGATGGCGGTGCTGCCCTCGCTCGGCGAGCTGTCCGGCGCAGCCGGCAGTGAAACACCGCTGCCGCTGCGGGATCCGGCCGGCCGGATCGTGTACCCGGGATTCCCCGCGGACACGCTGGCGGAGTTCCGGCTGTACTCCGTGCTGGCCCAGGTGATCCTGTGGACCACGATCGCGCTCGTGTTCGGTCCGCTCGCCGAACGCGTGCTGCGGCGGGACGCTCCGGTGCGGGCTGTCGCCGAGGCGTGAACCCTCTTTCCGGGCTGGGCCCCTTTTTCGCCGCCGAAACGCATCCGCCTGATGCCAGGCCGCCCGCGCCGTGGCGTCCACTGGCCGAGGTGCTCGACGACGGACCCGTGCTGCGGCACCGGGTCGAGCAGGTCCGGGACGTGCTCGCGGCCGGCGGCGGCCGGGTGGAAGGGCGGGTCGCCGCCTCGGTCGCGCATCTGGGACTGGCCGCCCGGCTCTGCTCGCCGGCACTGGCGCTGGCGGCCGGGCACGCGATCGTGCCGGACTTCGCCGGTGCCTGGTGGCAGCCGGTGGTGGGTGGCGCGATCCCGTTGTCCCTGGCGGAAAATCCCGCGCCGCTCGCTCCGTCCGAAGTGGTCGCCGCCTTCCGTGAGCGGGTTCTGCACGGCCCCCTGGCCCGGCTGGACCGGGCCGTCGGGGAGTTCTCCCTGGCCGCCACCGTGCGCCGGGGGAATCTCGCGTCCGCGCTGAACGGCGCGGCCACCGTACTCCGTGCTGAGCGTCCGGAGTGGACGGACGCGGTTTCGGCGCTGCTCGGTGCGCTCGAGGTCCTTCCGCCGCTGGCCGGTGCGGCCACCCGCACCGGCGGCCGGTTCCGCCGGAACAGCTGCTGCCTGATCTATCGTGCCGCGCCGGACCGTGCCGGGCCGAAGTGCGGCGACTGTGTCCTGAACGGTTAGGAAGTCCGACAATGGTGGAAAGCCCGGGCGCGGCGGCCCGCTCGCCGCTCAGCAGGCGTGGGTTCCTGCTGGGTACCGGCCTCGCGGTGGGTGCGCTGGCGAGCGGCTGCGCCGATGCCTCCGGCAGTGGCGTCGACACGTTCTCCGCGGTGTTCAAGGGATCGGGTGCCGACGAAAGCCTCGATCCGGGCACCAGCCACCTGTTCATCGACGAGGCGCGGCTGAAGGCGTTGTACGACGGGCTGTTCGAAGTCGATGACGCCATGCGCCCGGTGCCACGTCTCGCCACCGCCGCCGAGCCGAACGCCGACGGCACCCGGTGGCGCATCACCCTGCGGGACGCGCGCTGGCACGACGGGGCGAAAGTCACCTCCGCCGACGTGCTCCACACCCTCTCCCGGATCCTCGGCCCGGCCGGACAGCAGCCGTTCATCGCCGCCACGACGCTGGACCTGGTCGACCTCGGGCAGTCCCGCGAGGTCGACGAGCGCACCGCCGAGATCGCCCTGCACCGCCCGTCGTTCGAGTTCCGTACCGCACTCGCGGCCTACGGCACGCGGATCATCCGCGCCGGCACCCGGGACTTCCGCCGTCCGGTCGGCACCGGACCGTTCCGGTTCGACTCCTTCCGGCCGGGCCGGGAAATGGTGGCCACTTCCTACGACGGCTACTGGGACGGGGCACCGCGGATCGGCCGTCTGCGTATCCTCAGCGCGGAGAACGACGCCCGCACCGCCGCTGTGCGCAGCGGGCAGGCCGATTTCGCCGACGATCTCACGCCGGCCGCGGCGAAGCAGATGCGCGGCGACGGGAATCTTCGCGTCCAGGCGACGCCGAACAGCGGGATCTACTACTTCGCGATGAAGACCGACCGGCCGCCGTTCGACAACGCGGACGTCCGGCGTGCGCTGATGCGGATGGTGGACCGCGAGGAACTGGTGAAGGTGGCCCTGCAGGGCGACGGCGAAATCTCCAACGACGTGTTCGGCAAGGGGTTCCAGTACTACGCCGAGCTTCCGCAGCACACCTTCGACCCGGACGCGGCGAAAGCCTTGCTGCGCAAGGCCGGAGTGCCGAACCTAACCATCGACCTGTTCACCGCGCCCGCCGCCACCGGCTTCGTCGAGGCCGCGAACCTGTTCGCGGAGCAGGCGAAACAGAGCGGTGTCACGGTACGGGTGCGGGTCGGCTCCGGGGACACCTACTACGCCGAGGCACTCAAGACCGGGCAGTTGACCATGGGCCAGTCGGGACCGCTGTCGATTCCCAACCACTTCGCGTCCCGGCTGCTCACCGGTTCGCCGCAGAACCGCACCAACTGGCACGATCCGGAGTTCGACGCGCTGTACGGCCAGGCACTGGCCACGGCCTCCGAGCCGGAACGCGCCGCGCTCTACCACCGGATGCACGAGATCCTTCACGACCGTGGCGGATTCGTGTTCTGGGGCATCTCGTCGTGGAACAGCGCCGCGGCCGCCGGCTACCGCGGCATTCCGGCCGGCGTGCCCAACGCGCTGAACTGGGCGCGGTTCGACAAGGTGGCCCGATGACCGCCGGGTCTCGCTGACCGCCGTGCTGACCCGTTTCGCCTTGCGCCGGCTCGTCCTGGGCGCCGGGCAGGTGCTGCTCCTGCTCGTGCTGGTGTTCGGGTTGTCCCTGCTGCTGCCCGGCGATGCCGCCGACGCACGGGCCGGCGAATGGTTCAGCGAGCAGCAGCGGACGCAGACGCGGCAGCTGCTCGGGCTCGATCTCGCTCCGGTCACCCGGTTCCTGCGCTGGCTCGGGCACGTGCTCACCGGCGATCTCGGCACGTCGTATGCGGGCGGCGAACCGGTGGCCCGGGTGATCGGCGAACCGTTCGCGGTGACCGGGCTGATGGCGGCGCTGACCACCCTCGTCCTGCTGCCGGTGGCCGGATGCGCGGGATTCGCCGCCGGCCTGCGTCCGGGTTCGGTGCGCGACCGCGTGATCACCACGGTGAGCGTGGTCCTCGACTCGATCCCGGATTTCGTGCTCTCCGTGCTGGCGGTGGCCTACCTGGCGGTCCGGCTGCGGCTGTTCCCGGCGACCTTCCTCGGCGTCGATCTTTCGGGAATGCTTGCCGAACCGGGTTACCTGGTCCTGCCGCTCACCGTGATGGTGGCCAGGGTGGCCGCGCCGATCGTGCGGCTCGTCCGTGCCGGGGTGATCGACGTACTGGACCAGCCCTACATCCGGCAGGCGCGGCGTTTCGGCGTGGGCCGCGCGTCTTTGCTGCTGCGGCACGTCGCACCCAACGCACTCGGCCCGGCTTTGCAGGAACTCGGCCGCACCGGCGACGGCCTGCTGTCCGGGGTGCTGATCGTCGAGGCGGTGTTCGCGCTGCCCGGGATCGCGTCCACGCTCATCGAGGCGATCGGGGACCGCGACCAGCCGGTCATCCTGGCCATCGTGCTGATCACCGGTGTGGTGGCGATCGCGGTGAACACGCTGATCGATCTCGCCGGTCAGCGGATGGTGCCCCGGCGGGGCCGGTCGTGAAGCGCGCGCTCCGCGTGATCCTGGTCGCCGTCCCGGTGCTGTTCGCGTTCGTCGGGCCGTTCCTGGCGGACCTCGCACCGGCCGGCAGGCAAGCCCCGTTCGGGCCCTCGACGTGGTCGCCCTTCGGCACCGACCGGCTCGGCCGCGACGTACTGGCGGCAGCACTCGACGGCGGCCGTCCCCTGCTGCTGGTCACCGTGACGACGGTGCTGTGCGCCTACGTCGTCGGATTCGGCCTGGGCATGCTCGCTGCCGCGACGGAGCGGCCCTGGCTGGAAGACCTGCTGATGCGACCGCTGGATGTGCTGCTGTGCCTGCCGTCGCTGCTGATCATCATCGTCGCGGCAGTGCGCACCAACGGATCCGCAGTGGCGATCGCGGCGGCGGTGGGGCTGGCGTTGGTCGCCCCGATCGCGCGTTTCGTGCGGATGGCGGCGCGTGCTGTCGTGCAGGGCCCCGTGATGGACGCCTTACGCATGCAGGGCGAGTCCCGCTGGCACCGTTACGGCCGGTACGCGTTGCGGGAACTCTCCCGGCCGGTCGCCGCGGACCTCGGCGTGCGCATCGCGGCGGCGATCTACTTCCTCTCGTCGGCGAACTTCCTCGGGCTCGGGTTCGACCCGGCTTCGCCGGACTGGGCGGTTTCGGTGGCTGCCAACAAGGACGGGCTCGCCACGGCACCCTGGTCGGTGTTCCTGCCGGCGAGCCTGATCGTGCTCCTCGTGCTCGGCATCAACCTGCTGTGGGACGACCTGCTCGCCGACCCGCGCACGCTGGCGGTCCGCGACGAGATGCGGGCGGCGCGTCGTGGCTGACTCGATCACGGTCCGCGGCCTCAGCGCAGACGCGGGGCAGACGCCCCTCCTGCGGGACGTCTCGTTCGAGGTCCGAGCTGGGGAGGTGGTCACGTTGTTCGGCCCCTCCGGCGCCGGCAAGACGACGATCGCCATGGCCGTCGCCGGGCTCACCCGGCCCGGGGTTTCGCTGGACGGGACCGTCGAGGCTCCGGCGCGGACCGGATACCTGCCCCAGCAGGCGGCCGGAACGCTCAACCCGGCGCGCCGCGTGGGCCACGCACTGGGCGAACTGGTGGGCTTGCGGGTGCCGCGGATGACCCGGGCGCAGCGTCGGGCGCGGGTCACGGAGGTACTGCGTGCGGTGGCGTTCGAGGGAGATCTGGGCCCGGTACTGCGGCGGTATCCGGCGGAGTTCTCCGGCGGCCAGCGCACGCGGCTCGCCTTGGCGCAGGTGCTCGCGACCCGGCCGGATGCCCTCGTGCTCGACGAACCGACCACCGGTCTCGACGCCGGGCGCAAGACCGAACTCGCCGGTCACCTCGGCGCACTCGCCCGCAACGGGGTGGCCCTCCTTGTCGTCACGCACGATCCGGATGTGGTGGCAGCACTGGACACCCGGCTGCTGCGGGTGCACAACGGCGTCGTGACGCCGTCGGAAGCCCCGCAGCCACGGCCGACGGGGGCGACACGTCCGTCCGTCTCCTGCTCCGGTTCTCCCGCGGCGGAGCTGCGTACCGTGTCCGTCCACTTCGGCTCGGCGAACGTACTTCGGGAAGCCGATCTGGCGCTGTTCCCGGGTGAAACGGTGGGGTTGGCCGGTGCGTCCGGTGCCGGTAAGTCCACAGTGGCCCGGTGCCTTGCGGGCCTGGAGCAACCCAGCCGCGGCACGGTGCTCGCCGGCGGCCGTCCGTTGCCCCCACTGCGTCGCCGGACCCGCGCGCAGCTCGCCCGGGTCCAGTACGTGTGGCAGGAGGCGGCGCCGTCGTTCGATCCGCGCCGCCCGGTGGAAGTCCAGGTGGCCGCCACCGCGACCCGGCTGCGCGGAGTGTGCCCGGGGGAAGCGCTGGCGGAAGCCCGGGAGGAACTGGCCGAACTCGGCCTCACCCCGGCACAAGCGGCCCGCTACCCACCGGGGCTGTCCGGTGGCCAGCTGCAGCGCGCCGCACTGGCCCGCGCTCTGCTGGCCCGCCCCGAGGTCCTGCTCTGCGACGAGGTGACCACCGGACTGGATACGAACCTGGCCACCCACCTCCTCGGCCACATCGACGCCTACCAGCGGCGAACCGGCGCCGCAGTACTCTTGATCAGTCACGACCCGCACGTACTGACCGGACGCGCGAACCGGGTGCTGACTGTCGAGAATGGACAGATGGTCGGTTGAGGACGTTCGGTCGCTGCTCGGCAGGGCAGTTCGTGCCCTGGCAGCGGCCAGGGCTGTTAGCTTGATGCGATGGCTGACGACACCTGGGCCGGTCTGGCAGGCCAGTTCGCCGACGGGGCCTACGCGTCGGTCAAGGGACACGTGCGTACTTACGTGATCCACCACCAGCTTCTCTCGCACCTGCCGCCTCCGCCGGCGGCGATCCTCGACGTCGGCGGAGGTGCGGGCCACCAGTCGTTCCCGTTGGCGCAGGCCGGGTACGACGTCACGGTCCTGGATTCGTCGGCGGGCATGCTGGACAAGGCGCGGCAACGGCTCGCGCTGCTGCCCGCGGAGACCCGGCAGCGGGTGTCCTTCGTGGAATCCAGCGGCGAGCACGCCGCCGAGGCAGTGCGTGGCCGCCGGTTCGCCGCGGTGCTGTGCCACGGCGTGCTCGGCTATCTGGAAGAGCCGGAGCCGCTGCTCGATCAGCTGTGCCACTGCACCGAGGACGAGGGGATCGTCTCGATCATGACCGGCAACGCCGCCGCGGCCGCGCTCCGCCCGGCGATGGAGCAACGCTGGGAAGACGCACTCGCCGCATTCGACACCGACCACGAGATCGGGGTGCTGGGCCTGCCCACCCGCGCCGACACCGTGGAAGAACTCGGCGGACAGCTGCGCCGGCGCGGCGTCGAGCCGCAGGACTGGTACGGCGTCTGGCATTTCGTCGATTGGCTCGACCTCGGCGGTGTGGCCCTGGACCCCGCGGACACCGCGAAGGTCGCTGCCGCGGCCCGGGTCGAACTCGAAGCCGGCCGGCGGGACCCCTACCGCCGGCTCAGCCGTGTCTTCCATCTGGTCGGGCGCAGAACCCCGCGCTGACCGAGAGCCGGCCGGCGTGCACGCGGTTGCTCACGAGACGCCGGCCGTTCGCCGCGGCCCTGCCCGCCGAGCGAATCGGATCAGCGAATCGGATCAGCGCGGTTCCTGTGGGGCGGCTCTCGCCGCCGCGACGGCGCTGGCCCGCCGCGCCGGTACACCGTCACCGCGACGGCGCTGGCCCGCCGCGACGGCGCACCGGCGTCAGCGGTTCGGGCGGTGCAGGCCGAGGTTGTCGCGCAGTGTGGTGCCGCGGTATTCGGTCCGGAAGCGGCCTGAGCGTTGCAGGCTCGGAATCACCTCGTCGACGAAGGTGGTCAGTTCGGTGGGCAGGGTGGAGCCCATGATGGTGAAGCCGTCGGCGGCGCCGGCGTCCTGCCAGGTGGTGATGTGGGTGGCGAGCTGCTCCGGGGTTCCGGCGAAGTGGAACTGGCCCGCGCCGCTCTTGCGGTCTCGGGTGAGGTCGCGCAGGGTGGCCTCCGGGCGGGCGCGGGCGGCGGCGTAGAGCTGCTCGGCCCGGCTCGACGGGGCGGCGCGCCCGGCCCACAGCTCCGGCGGCAGCGGGGCGTCCGGGTCGAACGCGTCCGGGTCGAGTCCCGCCGTGTACAGCACGTTCTGCCAGCCGAATTCCGGGCTCGCCAGGTCTTCCAGGTGCCGTGCCTTCTCCCGGGCCTCGGCTTCGGTACCGCCGAGGGTGATCATCAGCGCCGGGAGGACGAGCAGCTGAGCCGGATCGCGTCCGGCCGCCGCTGCCTGGGTGTGCAGGTCGGTGCGGAACGCCACCGCCGCGTCGAGGGAGGGCGGCCCCGAGAACACCAGCTCGGCGTAACGTGCGGCGAGGGCGATCCCGGCCGGCGACTGTCCTGCTTGGACGAGCACCGGCCATCCCTGCGGGGACCGCGGGAACGGCAGGATGCCCTCCACGTCGTAGAACTGCCCGTGAAACCGCGGCGCGTGCAGCTTGCCGCGGTCGGCCCACACGCCGCGTTCGCGGTCGCCGACCAGCGCGTCGTCCTCCCAGCTGTCCCAAGCCCGGGTGACGACGTCGACGAACTCGTGCGCGCGGGTGTACCGGTCGGCGTGGTCGGGGTGCGCGGACTCGCCGTAGTTCGCCGCGGCCAGCGGGGTGACCGTGGTGACGATGTTCCAGCCCGCGCGGCCGCCGCTGAGGTGATCCAGCGTCGCGAAGCGGCGGGCGAGGTCCCACGGCTTGGTGTAGGTCGTGGACCCGGTACCGATCAGCCCGACGTGGCTGGTCACCCCGGCCAGCGCGGACAGCACGGAAATCGGGTCGAACTGCGTCTGCGGCAGATGCGTGGTGCGGTATTCCGGGATGGCGATGTTGTCGGCCAGGAACACGGTGTCCAGCAGCCCGCGTTCGGCCGTGCGCGCCAGGTCCGCGTAGTAGGACAGCCCGAGCACGCCGCGGACGTCGTCGGGTACCACCCGCCAGGCCGATTCGTGGTATCCGTTGGGCCAGACGAACGCGTTGAAGTGCAACTCTCGCGCACTCATGATGGGACTCCTCGACCGGGACGGGATCAGGCAAGACCCTGCTGTGACAGCCAGTCCTTCGCGACGTCGGCGGCAGGCTCGCCGTCGGCGTCGACCCGGGCGTTGAGCTCACGCAGGCCGTCGGTGGTCAGCTTCGCGCTCACCGCGTTGACCGCATTCGCGAAGTCCGGACCCCGTTCGCCGAGCACCTTCTTGCTCACCGCGGGCACCACGTTCTCGGTCGGCTCGATGCCGAGATCGTCCTGGAGCACCACGTACTTGCCGTCACCGGCGACCGGGCTCACCGAATCGACCGGGATCACCGTGGCCGCGCCGGACTCGAGCTGCTGCACCCGCGGCCCGATCTCCTGCACGGTCTGGAACGTCGCGTTGCTCAGGTGGTACACGTCCTGGAAGCCCCTGAAACACGGCAGCCGCTTCTCGCACTCCGGCCCGCCGGCCAGGACGACCTTGTCGAGCTTCTTCAGGTCGCCGATCGTGCGCAGGCCCTTCTCCTTGGCCAGATCCGCCTTCACGAGGTAGACGTCCTTGTCCTCGGCCGCGGCGTAGTCGAGCAGCCCGATGCCGTCTGCTTCGAACAGCTTGGCCAGCTGCTCGTGTTCGCCCTTGGCGTCCTTCACCGCGTCTTTGCCGAAGCCGGTGGTGATCGCCGCGCCCTGGTACTCAGGAAGGAACTGCAGCTCACCGGACTTGAGCGACGGGTAGATCAGCTCCCGCGAGCCGAGGTTGAGCTTGCGGGCGACCGGATAGCCCTTCGCCTCCAGCGCGCCCGCGTAGATCTCGGCGAGGATCTGGCTGTCGGTGAAGTTGAACGAGGCCACGACGATCGGCGCGCCGCCCTTGCTCGGCGCGGCCGGCTGGTCACCGCTCCCGCCACCGCACGCGGTCAGGCCGAGCGTGGCCACCACCGCGAGCACAGCCAGCACGGCCCCTCGGATGTTCCCGGTCCAGCGCACGTACCCACACTCCTTCGTCCACAAGCGTCGGGATCACCCTAGCCGCGGGCACCGACAGAATCCGTATCGTGGGAGACGCGGGTAAGTCTTCGGTAACCCGCCGCGGCACGGTCGAGGAAGGGAAAACGTGTACTCCAGCAGCACCGACGAGGATCACGGGGCGTTCGTGTGGATGGTGAAGAACGCGATCGTCCCGCGGCCGATCGCCTGGGTGAGCACGGTGGCCGTGGACGGCACCCGCAACCTGGCACCGTTCAGCTACTTCGCGCCGGTGGTCATGGATCCGCCGACGGTGCTGTTCTCGGTGACCGGGCGGACCGACACACTGGCCAACATCGAGGCGAGGCGGCAGTTCGCGATCACGATCGCGCTCGCCGGGCAGGAGGAGCTGATCGCCGCCACCGCGGCCGAGGAGCCCGCAGAGGTGGACGAGGCCACCCGCGCCGGGCTGCGGTGGGAGGACGGGCACCGGATCGCCGTCCCGCATCCGGCCGGTGGCGGGCCGAGCCTCGAATGCGAGTTGCTGGAGACACGGGAGTTCCGCGGTTCCCGGCTGGTGTTCGGCGAGGTGCTCGGCGTCGTGGTGGACGATCGCCTGCTGCGTGCGGACGGCCGCCTCGACCAGGACCGGTACCGGCCGGTCGGGCGCATGGGCGGGGCGACGTTCACCCGCGTCGGGAACTGGTCCCGGCATCCGGTCCCGCCGGCGGGCGGCTGAGCCGCAACTTCGGGAGAACCCGCGGGTGCGGCGGTGCCCGGGACCGGCTGCTCGGCCGCGCCGCGAAGGCCGGCGGCTCGCCGCGCACCCGTGGAGAGTGGCGGTTCGACTGCGCACCAGTCGAGACCCGCGGTTCAGCCGTGCAGACGTGCGGTTCAGCTGCACCCGCGGAGAAGGGCGGCGCAGCTGTGCGCCAGCGAGGGCCGGCAGCCCAGCCGCGCACCGCTGGAGACCGGCGTTTCAGCCGCGCACCCGGGACCGGGCCGGGGCGCGTACGTCCGGTCCGGCGGCTTCGCGCAGGGTCCGGGCCGGCACCCCGAGCAGCAGGATCAGCCCGCCCAGTACGACCACCGCGGCGCTGATCTGCAGGCCGAGGTCGAGGCTGCCGGTGGTGGTCTTGATCCAGCCGAGCAGTGCCGGGCTGGTGGCCGCGGCGAACGAGCCCATGGTGGTGACCACGGCGATCCCGCCGGCCGCGGCGGGGCCGGACAGGTAGATCGACGGGATCGAGTAGAACACGGTCAGCCCGGAGTAGTGCGCGGCGGTCATCAACGCCAGCAGCACGATCACCAGGTACGGGTTGCCGCTCGCGAACGACAGGGCGATCAGGCAGGCGGCGGCGAAGAACTCGGCGCCCGCGGCGTGCCAGCGGCGTTCCAGGGTGCGGTCGGAATGCCGCCCGACGAGCAGCATCACGCCCATGCCGAGTACCGGCGGGATGGCCGCGAGCAGGCCGATGTCCAGCACGTTGGCGACACCGGAGCTGTTGATGATCAGCGGGGTCCAGAACGACACCGCGTTCGCCAGCGTGTAGCAGCCGCAGGACACCAGGCCCAGTACGTACACCCGCGGATCGCGCAGCGCGCGGAGCATCCCGCTGTGTTTCGCGCCGGTCGGCTTGCGGTCCTGGTCGGCGGCCAGGTCCGCGGCGATCGCCTCCTTCTCGGGCGGGCCGAGCCATTTCGCCCCGGCCGGGGTGTCCTGGAAGAACACCAGCACCAGCACGCCGAGCAGGATCGGCGGCAGCCCCTCCAGGACGAACAGCCACTGCCAGTCCCGCAGGCCCAGCGAGCCGCCGAGGGTGTGCATGATCCAGCCGGAGATCGGCGGCCCGAGGATGCCCGACAGCGGTACGCCGAGGAAGAACATCGCGGTCATCCGGGTCCGGCGGGCGGACGGGAACCACTGGGCGAGGTAGAACAACGCGCCCGGGAAGAACCCGGCCTCCGCGACACCGAGCAGGAACCGGGCGCCGTAGAACAGCTCCGGTGTGGTCGCCAGCGAGGTCGCCAGTGTGATCACGCCCCAGGTCAGCATGATCCGCACGAGGGTCTTCCGCGCGCCGATCCGGGCGAGCAGCATGTTGCTCGGCACCTCGAACAGGATGAAACCCACGAAGAACAGTCCCACGGCCAGGCCGTAGACCCCGTCGCTGAATCCGAGGTCGGCCTTGAGCCGCACCTGGGCCACGCCGACGTTGGTCCGGTCGATGAAGCTCACCACGTAGCAGGCCAGCAGCAGCGGCATGATCCGCAGGGCGACCTTGCGGTAGAGCCGGTCGCGCGGAACGTCCGGACGGGACTGGGGGGAGGACGGCATCGTCTCACTCCGGGTTTCGGGGGCAGGGCACTCAGGTCCGGTGCCGTCCCGAGTCTCTGTCCACTCTGTTGTGAATGTCAACACCCGGTTTCCCGCAGCGGGGCCCCACCGTGGCCTAGACTCGCGGGATGAGCACCCTGCTTCCCATCTCCGAGCTGCTGTCCTACCGGATGCACCGGGTGGCCAACGCGATCTCGCGCAGTGCCGCGACGCGGTACCGCCGCGACTTCGACGTCAGCCTGGGGGAGTGGCGCACGCTCGCGCTGCTCGGTGAGGAGTCGCCACTGACCCTCAACCGGCTGGCCGCGCGGGCCGGGCTGGACAAGGCGCAGATGAGCCGGGTGGTCGCCAAGCTCGACGAGCGCGGGCTGCTGGTGCGCGCGTCCGGTGCCGGCCGGAGCACGCAGCTGTCGTTGAGCCGCAAGGGCAGATCCGTCTACCAGGGGCTGATCGAGGCGGCCAACGAGCGGAACGAGGCGTTCCTGGTGTGCCTGAACCCGGCCGAGCGCGAGGCGCTGGACTCGGCGCTGGACAAGCTCGGCACGCTGGCGAAGGCGCTGGAAAGTCAGCGATCTCTCTAGCTGTTGACTTAATCAACACTGCTCGGGTAGTCCTGGGGATGAGCGATTCCCAGGAGGCCGCCCCATGGCAGACCGCGTGACGATCTGCGAATGCTTCGCCCGCGACGGGTTGCAGCACGAAACCGCGTTCGTCCCCACCGAAACGAAGCTGGACCTGCTCGCCGCCTTCACCGCGGCCGGGTTCCGCCGCGTCGAGGCGACGAGCTACAGCCACCCCCGCCACGTCCCGGCCTTCGCGGACGCCTCGGCGGTGCTGGCTGGCCTTCCGGTGCGGGAAGGCGTGGCGTACAAAGCCACCTGCCCGAACCCACGGGCCGTGCGGCGGGCGATCGCCGACCAGGACGCCGGGCGGGGCGCCGAGGAGCTGAGCTTCCTCGTGTCGGCCACCGAAGGACATTCCGAACGCAATCTGCGTACCACGCGCGCCACGCAGTGGGAGAACGTCGCGGAGATGGCACGGCTCGCCGAAGGCCGCTTCACTGTGGTCGGCGTCGTCTCGGTCGCCTTCGGCTGTCCGTTCGAAGGTGCCGTGGACCCGGGATCGGTGGTGGCCGACATCGTGCGCTTCGCCGAACTCGGTGCCGGCCTGATCACCCTCGGCGACACCATCGGCGCGGCGAACCCGCGTACCGTCGCCGACCTGTACCGGCGCATCGATCGGGCCGGCGTCCGGGTTCCGGTCGTCGCGCACCTGCACAACACCCGGGGCACCGCACTCGCCAACTGCGTTGCCGCGCTGGACGCGGGCTGTCGCCATTTCGACAGCGCGTTCGGCGGGGTCGGCGGCCATCCCGCCCGGATCGCCTACGGGCAAGGGCTCACCGGCAACGCCTGCACGGAGGACCTGGTCGCCCTCTTCGCGTCGATGGGTGTCGAGACCGGACTGGACCACGACCGCGTCGCCGCGGCGTCCGCCCTGTGCGAACGCGCGCTCGGCCGGGAGCTCTACAGCATGATCGCCAAGGGGCGGAAGGAGAAACTCGATGCCTGACGTGCTGCTCACCGAGGACGACGGTGCGGTGCGCGTGCTGCGGCTCAACCGGCCGGAGAAGCTCAACGCACTCGACACCGAGCTGACCCAGGCGTTGCACGACGCGCTGCTCGCCGCCGACCGCGATCCGGACGTCCGCGCGGTGGTCCTCGCCGGCAACGGCAGGGGGTTCTGTGCCGGCGCGGACCTGTCGGAGTTCGGGCAGCTGACGCCGGACCAGCCCGCCGCGGTACTGGCGCGGGCCGACCTCACCAGCCGCACGCAGTCGTTGCTGCCGGAGCTGTCGACGCCGGTGGTGTCCGTGGTGCAGGGTGCGGCCGTCGGCGGCGGAGCGGGGCTGGCCATCGGCGCCGATCTGACGGTGGTGGCCACCGACGTCAAGTTCGGCTACCCGGAGATGAAGCATTCGATCGTGCCCGCGGTCGTGATGACCGGCCTGCAGCGTCACCTCGGCCCCAAGCTGGCGTTCGAGCTGATCAGCCTCGGCCGCCTGCTCACCGCGGCGGAGATGCTGGAGCTGGGCCTGGCCAACCGGGTCGCCGAGCCGGGCGACGTGCTCGCCGAGGGCCTGGCCATCGCGCATCGGTGGGCCGAGGCGAGCCCGCTGGCGATGAGCACCACCAAGACGCTGTTCCACCGCGTCGCCGACCTGCCGCGCGCCGAGGCGATGCGGGCGGGCCGCGACGTGAACGTGATCATGCGCGGCTTCCGGGAGCGCGTGTGAAACCGTTGTCCGGCATCACCGTCCTCGACTTCTCGCGGGTGCTCGCGGCTCCGCTGGCCACCCAGACGCTCGCCGAGCTCGGCGCCACCGTGGTCAAGGTGGAGCGGCCCGGCCGCGGTGACGAATCGCGCGGCTGGGAACCCCGGCTGCCCGCCGGGGAGAGCGCCTACTTCTTCGCGTTCAACCGGGGGAAGCAGTCGATCACGCTCGACCTGAAGTCCGCCCGCGGCCGCCGGATCGCGCGTGACCTGGCCGCCCGTGCCGACGTGCTGGTGGAGAACTTCCTGCCCGGCACGCTGGCCAAGCTGGGACTGGGCTACGAGGAGCTGGCGGAGCTGAACCCGGGTCTGGTCTACGTGTCCAACACCGGGTTCGGCCAGGACGGCCCGTACCGCGACCGCAAGGGCTACGACACGATCTTCCAGGCTCTGTCGGGGATCATGCACCTCACCGGGCATCCGGACGGGCCGCCGGCGAAGGCCGGCATCCCGGTGTCCGACCTGGCTTCCGGGCTGTGGACGGCGATCGCGGTGCTCACCGGCCTGCTCGGGCGGGCGAACACCGGCCGCGGCTCGCAGGTGGACGTGGCGATGATGGACGTGCAGGTCAGCCTGCTCGCCCTTGCCGCGGCGCGGCTGTTCGCCTACGACGAGGATCCGATGCGCCAGGGCACCCAGCATCCGGGGCGGGTGCCCTCGGCGGCGTTCCAGTGCCGCGACGGCCGGTGGCTGCATCTCAGCGCGAGTGATCAGCACTGGGCGCCGCTGTGCGAGGTGCTGGAGCTGACCGAACTCGCGGCCGATCCGGACCTTGCGGCCAACGCCGGGCGGCTGGACCAGCGGGAGCGGGTGCTGGGTGCGCTGCGGGCCGCGTTCGCCCAGCGGCCGCACGCAGAACTGGCGCGGGCGTTGCGGGCCCGGGACGTGCCGGTCGGTGAAGTCAACTCCGTCCGTGAGGCGCTCGAGGATCCGAACACCGTCGCACGGGGCATGGTCGGGCATTTCGAACACCCGGCCGAAGGGCGTTTTCCCGCGCTGCGCACGCCGTTGCGGATGAACGGGTACGAAGATCCCGAACCCGCCGTGCCCCCGCGGCTGGGTGCCGACACCGGTGTGGTGCTGGCCGAGCAGCTCGGGCTGTCCGAGGCCGAGGTGGCGGCTCTGCGTGCGGAAGGGGTGATCTGAGGTGGATCCGGTGCTGGTGCGCACGGAGGCAGGCGTCGCCGAGGTGAGGTTGAACCGCCCCGAGGCACGCAACGCGCTGAACTTGCCCATGTGTGTCGCCTTGCGGGAGATCTTCGCCGATCTCGACGCGGACGAGCGGGTGCGGGTCGTCGTCGTTCGGGCCGCGGGCCCGGTCTTCTGCGCGGGCGCGGACCTGAAGGAGCGCAGGGACAAGGACGAGGCCTGGGTGCGTCGTCGCCGGCTCGCCTCGTTCTCCGCCTACGAGACGATCGAACGCTGCGGCAAGCCGGTGGTCGCGGTGGTCGACGGCCCGGTGGTCGGTTCCGGCGGCGAGATCGCGATGAGCTGTGACTTCGTGCTCGGCTCGGACGCCGCGACGTTTCGTTTCCCCGAACCGCACCGGGGCACGGTCGGGGCGACCCAGCGGCTGCAGCGGGTGGTGGGCAAGCGGCGGGCCAAGGAACTGCTGTTCACCGGCCGGGTCCTCCTTGCGGCGGAGGCCGCCGCGATCGGCCTGATCACCCGGCTCACGTCGCGAGAAGGTCTCGAGGCGCTCGCGGCGGACACGGTCTCGGCCATCGCGGCCGCACCGCCGCTGTCGCTCGGCCTCACCAAACAGTCCGTCGACCTCGGGGAGGAGGTCGCGCTGACCACGGGCATCCGGATCGAGCTGGCCGCGATCGAGCGGAACCTCGCCGAGGGTGAATGGCGGCGTGGTGTCGAGGAGTTCGGCGATCGGAACGGGAAGTGAGCGGGAACATGCGCACTGTGGACCTCGCCGGTGTCTGTCCACTCACGACGGACGCGGCGCTGCGGCGGGCGGCGGCCGTGGTGCCGGACGTCGAAGCGGTGGTCAACGCGGACGAGCGGGTCACCTATGCCGAGCTGGCCGCGGAGGTGGCCAGGCTCCGTTCGGCTTTGCACCACGCGGGAATCGGCCGTGGTGACCACGTCGGTCTCTGCCTCGGCAACGGGCCGCGGTGGGTGGCGCTGTTCCTCGCCATCACGTCGCTGGGTGCGGTGACCGTGCCGGTGAACACCCGGTTCAAACAGTCCGAACTGGACTATGCGCTGCGGCAGTCGGACGTGCGGCTGCTGTTGCTCGCCGACCGGGTGCTGAGCTCGGATTTCGTGTCGATGCTGCGGGAGATCTGCCCGGCGGTGGAGACGCGGCTGCCCGATCCCGCCTTGCCGGAGCTGCGCCAGGTCGTCGTACTGGGGACCGAGGTACCCGCCGGCGCGCAGAGCTGGGCGGAGTTCACGGCGCGGGCGGGGAAGCCGGTCGAGCCGTGCAGTACGCCCGATGACGTGGCGCTGATCCAGTACACGTCCGGGACGACGTCCTTTCCGAAGGGCGTGTTGCTGACCCACCGGAACATGTGTGCCGACGCGTTCTTCTCCGGCACCCGCCTCGGCCTGCGCGCCGGTGACCGGTTCTACAGTGGACGGCCGTTCTTCCATGTCGCCGGGACGACGCTGTCGATCCTGGCCTGCCTCCAACAGCTGTCCACTTTGGTCACTGCGGAACGCTTCACGCCCGGCAATGCATTGCGGCTGCTCTCCGACGAGCGGTGCACCCACTTCGCGGGCAACGACACCATCGCGCTGATGATGCTCAACCATCCCGACCGTGACCGGTATCCGCTGGTGTTGCGCGGTGCCTGGCTCGCCGCTTCGCCGACGGTGGTGCGCCGGGTGATCGACGAACTGGGCGCCACCGAGGCGGTCGTCGGGTACGGGCTTTCCGAAGCGTCGCCGAACGTCGCGCAGTCGGCGTGGTGGGAACCCGAAGAACTGCGGGTGGACGCCAGCATGCCGCCGGAACCCGGGGTGGAGGTCCGGATCCGGGAGACCGGGGAGGGGCAGCCGGGGGAGATCCTGGTCCGCGGCTGGAACGTGATGCGCGGCTACTACGCGATGCCGGAGCAGACCGCCGCGGCGATCGACGCCGAGGGCTGGCTGTCCACCGGTGATCTCGGCGTCCTGCGCCCGGACGGGCGGCTGGTGTTCCGCGGCCGGGCGAAGGAGCTGATCCGGGTCGGCGGGGAGAACGTCGCGCCCACCGAGGTCGAGGCGGTGCTGCACCGGCATCCGGCGATCCGGCAGGCCGCCGTCGTCGGGGTGCCCGACGCACGGCTGGTAGAGGTGCCCTTCGCCTTCGTGGTGCTGAACGAGGGGGCCACGACCTCCGCGGACGAGCTGCTGGGCTGGTGCCGCGACGAGATGGCCGGCTTCAAGGTGCCGCGGCACCTGCGGATCGTCGAAGGTTTCGAGGGGATCGGCATGACCGCCAGTGCGAAGATCCGCAAGACGCAGCTGGCCGAACATGCTGTGGGCCTGCTGGAGTCTTCACGGTGACCCGGATCGAGACGGCGCTGACCCGGCTGCTCGGTATCGACCTGCCGATCGTGCAGGCCGGGATGTCGTGGGCGTCCTCGGCCCCGGAGCTGCCGCTGGCCGTCTCCCGCGCCGGCGGGCTGGGCGTGCTCGCCGCGGGGCCGATGCGCCCGGACGACCTGCGCAGCGCGATCCGGACCGTGCGGGCGGGCACGGACCGGCCGTTCGCGGTCAATCTGCCGCTGTATCGCAAGGGTGTCGAGGAGACGCTGGAGCTGCTGCTGGCGGAGCGGCCGCCGGTTCTCATCGCCTCGCAAGGCGGTCCGCGTCGCTACCTGGACCGCTTCCACGACGCGGGGGTGCTCTGCCTGCACGTGGTCGCCGGTCCCGAGCACGCCCGCAAGGCCGCGGCCGCCGGAGTCGACGGACTGGTGGTCGTCGGCGCGGAGGCCGGTGGCCACCCGCCGCCCGACCTCGTGTCGACGCTGGTGCTGGCGCGCGCCGTGGCCGCCGCGGTGCCGGCCACGCCGTTCCTGGTGTCCGGTGGTTTCGCCGACGGGCACGGGCTGGCCGCGGCGCTGGCTCTCGGCGCTGGAGCCGCCCAGTTCGGCACCCGCTTCCTGCTGAGCACCGAGGCGAACGTGCACCCTGCCTACCAGCGTGCCGTGCTGGCCGCGTCGGTCGCCGATCCCCAGCCGGTGGGTCGCGACCTGGGCGTGATCCGCGCGATCCCGAACGCCTTCACCCGGGAGATGCACCGCCTCGAAGCCGACGGCGCCGCCCTGGAAGACCGCCGCACCCGGTTCTCCGCGTCGACGCTGAAGATGGCCGCGTTCGACGGCGACGTGGACCGGGGCAAAATCGAAGCCGGACAGAGCGCCGGGCTGATCGGCGAGATCCGCCCGGCGGGCGAGATCGTGCGAACGATCGCCACCGAGTACGAAACAGCCCGACGAAGCCTGCCGGAAGCGCGGTAACGGCCGCGGCCCGGTTCGGGTGATCGCTGCGGTGACGCTGCCGAGCTTGGCCGGCTTGTCCGAGGGCCGGCCGGTTTCGGTTCGGGTGACTGTTGTGCTGAGGTTGGCCGGCTTGTCCGGTGGGGCCGGCCGCGGCCCGGTTCGGGTGATCGCTGCGGTGACGTTCCCGAGGTTGGCCGGCTTGCTGCCGCCCCGACGTGCCCGGGCCGGTCGGCGAGACCGGCCGGCTCCTCCGGCAAGGTGACCCGCGTGGCCGCTTTCCGCTGACCTGTTGACTCCGCCGGGACGCTGCCCGTAACCTTGGATCCCATTGATATATCAGTCCTCCTGGAACGGTATACGAGAGGTGGTCCCATGTCCGCACCGGCTGATCGCCCGGAGGTGTCCGCTGCCGTTCGGGGGCTCGGCGTGCCGGCGGGTCCGGAGGCGCGCGCCGCGGCCGGGTGGGAGCCGGCCCGGCACCCGCTGTACCCGGAGGTGGTCGCGTGAGCACGCCCGGCGCGCACCTTCCGGAGCATCCGGACTTCCTGTGGCGCAATCCCGAACCCCGGAAGACCTACGACGTCGTGATCATCGGCGGCGGCGGGCACGGCCTGGCCACCGCGCACTACCTCGCGAAGAACCACGGCATCACGAACGTGGCGGTGCTGGAGAAGGGCTGGCTCGCCGGCGGCAACATGGCCCGCAACACCACGCTGATCCGGTCGAACTACCTGTGGGACGAGTCGGCGGCGATCTACGAGCACTCGCTGAAGCTGTGGGAAGGCCTGGAGGAGGACCTCGGGTACCCGATCCTGTTCTCCCAGCGCGGGGTGCTCAACCTCGCGCACACCGAACAGGACGTGCGCGATTCGGTCCGCCGGGTCGAGGCCAACAAACTCAACGGGGTCGATGCGGAGTGGGTGAGCCCGGAGCAGGTCAAGGAGATCTGCCCGATCGTCAACATCTCCGGCGACATCCGCTATCCGGTGCAGGGGGCGACCTACCAGCCGCGCGCGGGGATCGCGAAGCACGACTACGTCGCTTGGGGATTCGCGCGCCGCGCCGACGAGGCCGGTATCGACCTGATCCAGGACTGCGAGGTCACCGGGTTCACTGTGGACGGTGACCGGGTCACCGGCGTACGCACGAGCCGCGGCGACATCGGGGCGGGCACGGTCGCCCTGTGCGCCGCGGGCCACACCTCGGTGCTGCTGGAGATGCTCGGGGTGCGTACGCCGTTGCAGTCGCACCCTTTGCAGGCACTGGTGTCCGAGCTGCTGAAGCCGGTGCACCCGACGATCGTGATGTCCAACGCCGTGCACGTGTACGTGTCGCAGGCGCACAAGGGCGAGCTGGTGATGGGCGCGGGCGTCGATGCCTACAACGGCTACGGCCAGCGCGGAGCGTTCCACATCATCGAACGGCAGATGGCCGCCGCGGTCGAGCTGTTCCCGGTGTTCGCTCGTGCGCACTTGCTGCGCTCCTGGGCCGGGATCGTGGACGTCACCCCGGACGCGAGCCCGATCGTCGGGCACACGCCGTACGAGAACGTGTTCGTCAACTCGGGCTGGGGCACGGGCGGTTTCAAGGCCACGCCCGGTATCGGCTGGTGCTACGCGCACACCATCGCGCACGGCGAGCCGCACCCGTACGTCGCGCCGTTCGCCCTTGACCGCTTCGTGACCGGCGCGCTCGTGGACGAGCACGGCGCGGCCGCAGTCGCCCACTGACCCCAGCGAGGACAACCATGCAACTGATCCACTGCCCGTGGTGCGGCCCGCGTGAAGAGGTCGAGTTCCACTACGGCGGCCAGGCCGAGGTGGCCTACCCGGACGACCCGGCCGCGCTGTCCGACCGGGAATGGGCCGAGTTCGTCTTCTACCGCGACAACCCGAAGGGACCGTTCGCCGAACGGTGGAGCCATGCCACGGGCTGCCGCAAATGGTTCAACGCGGTGCGCGACACCCGGACCTACGAGTTCCTGGCGACCTACCGCGTCGGTGATCCGGTACCCGCCGTCGTGCGGCGTCATCAGGAGGTGTCGGCATGAGCCGAGTCGCCGGATACGGCCGGGTGGAACGCGGCCGCACCCTCACTTTCACCTTCGACGGCCGCACGTATGCGGGCCATCCCGGTGACACCCTCGCGTCCGCGCTGCTGGCGAACGACGTGCACCTGGTCGGCACGAGCGTGAAGCTGGGCCGGCCGCGCGGGATCGGCGCGGCGTGGACGGAGGACCCGACCGGGCTGGTGCAGATCGAGAAGCCGTTCCCCGAGCCGATGCTGCAGGCCTCCGTGGTCGAGCTGACCGACGGCCTCGTCGCGTACGGAGTGGACGGTCAGGGATGGCTGGCCGACGCGCCCGATCCGGCGCGGTACGACCGGAAACACACCCACACCGACACTCTCGTCGTGGGCGCGGGCCCGGCAGGGCTGCTCGCGGCGCGCAGTGCGGCACGGGCCGGGGAGAGCGTGGTGCTGGTCGACGACCGTGCCGAGCCCGGCGGCACGCTCACCGGCACCGAGATCGTCGGCGGACGCCTGTCGCGCGAGTTCTTCGCGGGAGTCGTCACCGAGCTGGCGGCGAACCCGCAGGTACAGCACCTGCAGCGGACCACCGCGTTCGGCCACTACGACGACGGGTTCGTGCTCGCGCTCGAACGCCGCACCGATCACCTGGGCACCGCGGCCCCGGCACACCGGGCGCGTCAGCGCGTGCACCGGATCCGGGCGTTGAAGGTGGTCATCGCGACCGGGGCGATCGAGCGGCCGGTGGTGTTCGAGGACAACGACCGGCCCGGGATCATGCTCGCCTCGGCGGCGCGGGACTTCCTGCACCGCTACGGCGTGCTGGCGGGCCGCGAGGTCGTGGTCTTCACCACCGACGACGCGGCCTACGCGGTGGCTGCCGATCTCGCGGAAGCCGGCGCCGCGGTGACCGTGCTCGACGCACGCGACCACAGCCCGGTCGAGTGGGAAGCTCGCTGCGCGGCCAAAGATATTTCCGTGCTGCCGTCCACAGTGGTCACCGCCACCGAGGGCGCGGAACGGGTCGCCGGAGTGCTCGCACGCACACCGGACGGCACCATCCGGCTTCCGGCGGATCTCCTGCTCGTCTCCGGTGGCTGGAATCCGGCGGCGCACCTGTTCAGCCACGTCAAGGGCGAGCTCGGCTACGATCCGGCGCTCGGCGCGTTCCGGCCCGCCGGCACGCTGCCCGGGATCAGCGTGATCGGTGCCGCCAACGGGACCTTCGCTCTCGCGGACGTGCTGCGGGCCGGCGCCGGCGACGAAGCTCCGGTGGCCGGTCCGGAACCGGCGCACACGCCGGTGAAGGTGCTGTGGCGGACCGAGGGGGACCAGGCCCGGCAGTTCGTGGACATCCAGCGCGACGCCACGGTCGCCGACCTGGCCCGGGCCGTCGGTGCCGGAATGCGGTCGGTGGAGCACGTCAAGCGCTACACGACCGTCGGCACGGCACACGACCAGGGCAAGACCTCCGGGATCCTCGCCTCGGGAATCACCGCGGACCTGCTCGGCAGCAGCACCGGCACCGGCATCGCCGAGCTCGGCACGACGACGTTCCGTCCGCCCTACACGCCGGTCGCGTTCGCCGCACTGGCCGGCCGGGAGCGCGGGACGTTGTTCGATCCGGAGCGGATCACGGCGCTGGATGCCTGGCACGTGGCCAGGGGTGCGGTGTTCGAGGACGTGGGGCAGTGGAAGCGCGCCCGCTACTACCCGCTGCCCGGTGAGGACATGGACGCCGCGGTCCTGCGGGAGTGCGCCGCCGTCCGTGGTGGCGTCGGCATTCTCGACGGGTCGACGCTGGGCAAGATCGACGTGCAGGGCCCGGATTCCGGGGTGTTCCTCGACCGGCTCTACACGAACATGATGAGCACCCTGAAGGTCGGCCGGGTGCGCTACGGAGTGCTGTGCCACAACGACGGCATGGTCTTCGACGACGGCACGGTCCTGCGTATCGCGGAGAGCCGGTTCCTCGTCACCACCACGACCGGCAACGCCGCCGCGGTGCTGGAGTGGATGGAGGAGTGGCTGCAGACGGAGTGGCCGGACCTGCGGGTGTATCTCGCCTCGGTGACCGAGCAGTGGTCGGTCTTCCCGGTCGCCGGCCCGCGTTCGCGGGACGTCCTCGGCGCGGTGTTCCCCGGAGTGGACGTCTCCGCCGAGGGATTCCCGTTCATGTCCTGGCAGGACACCACCCTCGACGGCGTCCCGGTACGGCTGGCGCGCATCTCCTTCTCCGGGGAGCTGGCCTGGGAGGTCAACGTGAGCGGGTGGTACGCCCCGGCGTTGTGGAACCGGCTGCTGGCCGCGGGGGAGCGTTACGGCATCACGCCCTACGGCACCGAGACGATGCACGTGCTGCGTGCGGAGAAGGGCTACCCGATCATCGGGCAGGACACCGACGGCACCGTCACCCCGCAGGATCTCGGGATGAGCTGGGTGGTGTCGAAGAAGAAGGAGGACTTCCTCGGCAAAAGGTCGTTCTCCCGGCAGGAGAACCACAATCCGCTCCGCAAGCAGCTGGTCTCGCTGCTGCCGACCGATCGGCGGACCCGGTTGCCCGAGGGCTCGCAGATCGTCGAGCGGTGCGAAGACGGGCGGCTGCCCGCACCGCCGGTGCCGATGCTCGGTCACGTCACCTCCAGCTACCACAGCGCGGCACTCGGCCGTCCGTTCGCGCTCGCGCTGGTGCGCAACGGTCGCGCCCGGGCCGGCGACCGTGTGCACGTCCCGGTGGACGGAGTGCTGGTGGAGGCCGAGATCGGCGGAACCGTCCTCGTGGACCCGGAAGGAGCCCGCCGCGATGGCTGAAGTCCTCTATCCCACCCACCCGCTGGAAACCTGGGCGCCGGCACTGGACGAGCTCTCCCGGGCGGGTCTCGGGCTCGTGGTCACGCTCGAGCCGCCGGTGTCCGCCGTGGACGTGCGCCTGGACGCCACCGGCCCGGGCGCCGACGCGTTCGGCCGCGCGGTCGGCACGGCGCTGCCACTGACGCCGAACACCTGGACGCACACGGCAGATGGTCAGATCATCTGGCTGAGTCCGGACGAATGGCTGGTGACCGCGGAGGACAGCCCGCCGCACGAGCTCGAGGACGAGCTGGGCTGGGTCCTGTCCGCCTACGACGGCGCCGCCGTCGACGTCTCGGCGCAGCGCACCGCGCTCCGGGTGCGGGGGCACTACGCCCGGGACCTGCTGTCGTTCGGCTGCTCGCTGGATCTGCGGCCCACGGCGTTTCCGCGCGGTTCGGCCGCGCAGACCGCGGTGGGGCAGACCGCGGTACTGCTGCTCGCACTCGGCGAACAGGACCTGCGGCTGTTCGTGCGGCCGTCTTTCGCCGGGTACCTCGCCGAATGGATTCTCGACGCGGCGCAGGAGTACCGCCCGGCCGGCTGAGGCCCGTCCGGTTGAGCACCGCGCCGCCGGCTGAGCCTCCGTCCGGCTGAGCAGCGTTCGGTTGAGACCGCGCCGCGGGCTGAGCCCCGCCCCAGGCCGCCCGACCCCGTCCGAAGAGGAGAGAAGCGCCATGAGCACCACCCCCCGCGTCGTCGTCATCGGGGCCGGCATCGTCGGCGCCAACCTGGCCGACGAGCTGACCGCGCGCGGCTGGACCCGGCTCACCGTCCTCGACCAGGGACCGTTGCCGCTGACCGGCGGCTCCACCTCGCACGCACCCGGGCTCGTCTACCAGACCGGGCCGTCCAAGACGATGACCGCGTTCGCCACCTACACCATGGAGAAGTTCACCGGCCTTTCCGACGGCGACGCCTGGTGCTTCAACCAGGTCGGCGGCCTGGAGGTCGCGACGACCCCGGAGCGGCTCGCCGACCTGCACCGCAAGCAGGGCTGGGCGACCTCGTGGGGCGTGCCGGGCGAGGTCGTCGGCCCGGATCGCTGCGTGGAACTGCATCCCCTGCTCGACCGTGACCAGGTGCTGGGTGGCTTCCACACGCCGACCGACGGGCTGGCGAAGGCTTCGCGCGCGGTCGCAGTGCTGATCAGCCGGGCCGAAGCGCGCGGTGCGCAGTTCCGTGGCTCAACCCGGGTTGTCGAGGTGCTGCAGGACAGTGGCCGCGTGACCGGCGTACGCACCGACGCCGGCGACGTCGTTCCGGCCGACATCGTGGTGTCGTGTGCCGGGTTCTGGGGTCGCGAGGTCGGGGCGCTGGTCGGTATGAAGGTGCCGCTGCTGCCGTTGGCGCACCAGTACGTACGCACCGGCCAACTGCCCGAACTCGCCGGCCGCAACGACGACGTGATCGAGGCCCGCCTGCCGATCCTGCGGCATCAGGACAACGACCTGTACTACCGCGAGCACAACGACTGTCTCGGTATCGGCTCCTACGCTCACCGTCCCATGCCCGCGAGCGTTTCCGAGCTTCCCGAGAACGGCGAAGTCACCGACGACGCCATGCCTTCCATGCTGCCGTTCACCGAAGAGGACTTCTTGCCTTCGTGGGAGCACAGCCGCACGCTGTTGCCCGCGCTACGGGACGCGAAGATCGAAACCGGCTTCAACGGCGTCTTCTCCTTCACCCCGGACGGTGGCCCGCTGATCGGTGAGTCGGCGGACGTCGCGGGCTTCTGGATCGCCGAAGCGGTCTGGGTGACGCATTCGGCGGGCGTCGCGCGCGCTGTCGCGCAGTTGCTCGTCGACGGACGCAGTGAGATCGAGCTGCACGGCTGTAATGTGCACCGTTTCGAAGAGATCGAGACTGCTGACGCGTACGTGGCCGAGACGTCCCAGCGGAACTTCGTGGAGATCTACGACGTCCGGCATCCGCTGGAGCCGCGGCTGTCCCCGCGAGACGTGCGCGTCAGCCCGTTCCATGCGCGGCAGAAGGAACTCGGGGCGTTCTTCCTGGAGGCGCACGGCTGGGAGCGCCCGCACTGGTACGAGGCGAACGCCCGGCTGGTGAAGGACCTGCCGCAGGAGTGGCAGGCGCCCTCGCGCGATGCGTGGTCGGCGAAGTTCCATTCGCCGATCGCCGCTGCCGAGGCGTGGAAGACCCGGACCGCGGTCGCCATGTACGACATGACCCCGTTGAAGCGGATCGAAGTCAGCGGTCCCGGCGCCGTCGCGTTCCTGCAGCGCCTGACCACCGGGAAAATGGACAAGTCGGTCGGCTCGGTCACCTACACGCTCGCCCTCGACGAGGCCGGCGGGATCCGCTCGGACCTGACCGTGGCGCGGCTGTCCGAGGACGTGCTGCAGGTCGGCGCGAACGGCAATATCGATCTCGACTACTTCCGCCGCCAGGCACCGGCCGACGGCAGCGTCCGGCTGCGCGACATCACCGGCGGCACCTGCTGTGTCGGGGTGTGGGGACCGCTCGCGCGCGATCTGGTGCAGCCGCTGAGCGACGACGACTTCTCCCACGAGGGCCTGAAGTACTTCCGCCTGCGGCACGCGCACCTCGGCGGCATCCCGGTGACCGCGATGCGGCTGTCCTACGTCGGGGAGCTGGGCTGGGAGATCTACACCAGCGCCGAGTACGGGCAGCGGCTGTGGGATCTGCTGTGGGAGGCCGGGCAGCCGCTCGGTGTCATCGCGGGCGGGCGCGCGGCGTTCAACAGCCTCCGCCTGGAGAAGGGCTATCGCGCGTGGGGCACCGACATGACCACGGAGCACAACCCCTACGAGGCCGGGATCGGTTTCGCGGTGAGCAAGAAGAAGGAGGGCTACGTCGGGTACGACCGGATGGCAGGCCTGAGCGCCGAAACCGTGTCGAGGCGGTTGACCTGCCTGACCGTGGACGACGGGCGCAGCGTCGTGCTCGGCAGCGAGCCGGTGTTCGTCGGCGGGGTACCCGCGGGTTACGTCACTTCCGCCGCGTTCGGGCACACCGTCGGCAGGCCGATCGCCTACGCCTGGCTGCCCTCGACGTTGACCCCCGGCAATGCGGTGGAGATCCAGTACTTCGACCGGAGGGTGAAGGCGACCGTCGCCGCCGAACCGCTCGTGGACCCCGAGATGACCCGGATCCGCCGCTGACCGTCGACGATGGGCGACGCATGCGCACGGACCCACTCGAGGAGTTCTTGCGCATGAGCCTGCGCTCGGGCTGTCCACTGAGGACAATCTCGTCCTGCTGTCCTCAGTGGACTCGTTCGGCGAACTGGCGCGGATGCCTGGCCCGGCCGCGATCCTGGGGCGGGTGGTCAGATGATCGCGCGGATGGCTTTTTCGAAGCCGGTCACGTGCACGCGGGCCAGCTTCTCGGCCCGCTCGGTGTCCCCGGCGGAGATCGCGCGCAGCAGGCCGGCGTGCTCGCCCACGTGCCGGTCGAAGTGCGCCATGCGGTCGAGGAACAGGCAGAAGATCCGGGTCGCCAGATTGTGGTAGCGCACCAGGGTGTCCTCCAGGTGCGGGTTGCCCGCGGCGCGGTACATCGTGCGATGCACCCGCAGGTCCCACTCCATGAGGGTGCGGCGGTCCATCGCGTGCACGTCGCCGGCCTCGAACTCGTCCGCGAGCGCGGTCAGCCCGGCGCGGACCTGCTGTCCGGCGCTGTCGGCGGCCCGGCGCGCGGCCAGCGGCTCGAGCTGGACGCGGATCTCGGAAATGTAGGCGAGGTCGGTGATGTCCACCGCGGTCGCGAACGTGCCGCGCCGGGGATAGGAGACCACCAGCCGGTCCAGTTCCAGCCGCTTCAGCGCCTCTCGCACCGGCGTGCGGCCGATCCCGATCTGCTCGGACAGCACCCCGTCCTCGATCGGCGCCATCGGCGGGATGTCCAGCATGATGAGACGGTCCTGGATCGCGAGGTAGGCACGGTCGGCCAGCGAACGCGGCCCGGCGTCGGCATCGAGGGGTGCGATGGTCACCCCTCGATGATAGCGCACTGGTAACCAGCTGTACTTCCACTGTCGTAGGTCATGGATATGACTGTGAGCAGACTGATATATTAAAGACGTCGCCGGGCTGGCGCGGCCGATGCCGGTCGTGGAGGCCGCGAACATGGCTTCGCGCCGGCGATTCCAGCCCCGGGCCCGGCCGGTCTCAGCCGTGGTTCCCTACGCGGGGTGGGGCGTGCTCGGCCGTGGTTCCATCCCAGAGTCGGGGCGTGCTCGGCCGTGGTTCCATCCGCGAGTTCGGGTGTGCTCAGTTCCGGACGTGGTCCCCGATGCCCGCTGCCAGGGCCAGTGCCGCCGCTTCGCCGCGTGAGCCGGCGTCGAGCTTCTTGAGCACTCCGGTCACGTGGAACTTGACCGTGCTCTCGGTGATGCCCAGCTCGCCGGCGATCGTCTTGTTGCGCTTGCCCTGCGCGACCAGGCCGAGCACTTGCAGCTCACGCCGGTTGAGGCCGGACAGCGGATCCTCCCCGGACCGATCCGGGGCCACGTGCAGGGGAAGCGTGATGCTCGCGCGGCTGCCCCACTCCGGCACGGCGTCGAATTCGACGGTGCCGCCCAGTGCGCGGGCCCGTCCGTCGAGCTGGTCGCGCACAGCAGCCACGTCGAGGCGGCCCGACTCGTGGTCGCGGACGTCGATGCGCAGGCTCACCCCGTCGCAGCTCCACGCGATGCGCAGCCTGGCCAGATCGGGCTGCGCGGTGAAGGCCAGCACCGAGGTGCGGGTCAGTGCGCGGGCCGCGTGCGCGATCTCGCCGGGCAGCGGCGGCGCGGAGCGGGGCGGCGCGGAGAATTCCAGCTCCGCGTCGTGGTGCCGCAGGATCTGACGGATCTCCTTGCGCAGCTTGGTGAACGCACTCAGCGGCGGCTCTTCGGACACGGCGAGGTCCGACGTGCGCGCCGACCGCAGCGTCACCAGTGCGGTGGCGGCGGAGTCCGTCGCGGTCAGCCGGGCGTGGCGGTCGTCGAGACTCCGTGAGCGCAGCGTGGTCAGGATGGCCACGAGTGCGGATTCCTGCGCCGCCGCCATTTCACCGATCGTGCGTGCGCGTTCTGCCGACGCCGCACGGGATTCGGCGAGGTAGTCGGGACTGGCCTGGGTCACCTGCTGCCGGATGGACGTCGCCACGATGCCGAACACCTCGGCCAGCAACGCGGGTTCCGGAAGCCGTTTCGCGGTGCGGGTGACGAGCACGAGCAGGGTGCCGGTGCGGTCGCGCACCGCCCATACCGCGCGGGCCCTGCCACCGATCGTGGCAGTCGTGCTCAGCGGCTCCCCGGGTGCCGTGGCGGCCTTGAGGTCCTCGAGTTCGGCGATCGTGATCCGGTCGACCGTCCCGACCGGACCGGCCACCTTGCGCGGACGGCCGGTGCATTCGCGGGTGAAGATGACGAGCGCGGTGTGCGGCCAGCGTTCGCCGAGGAACCGCGAGAAGCGGCCGGCGATCCCGTGCAGCGGTCCTTCGACGACTTCACGCAGCGCGGTCAGGTGCACGCGCCTCAGGGTAGCCCCGGCCGGACCTGTCCGGAAGTCCAGGTGTTCCTGTCCGGCCGACCAGGTCACGGCCGGTCGTTGCCGGAACTATCGTCCCGCGCGGGGCATGCGTGGGCACGCATACCCCGGGCCCGTCCACCTCGGAACAGTGAAGGAACCAGTCGAATGCCACAGCAGGTGCGCGGTGTGATCGCACGTTCGCAGGGAGCTCCGGTCGAGCTGACCGACATCGTGCTGCCCGATCCCGGTCCCGGCGAGGTCGTCGTCTCGGTGGCGGCGTGCGGGGTCTGCCACACCGACCTGACCTACCGCGACGGCGGGATCAACGACGAGTTCCCGTTCCTGCTCGGCCACGAGGCGGCCGGCACGGTGGAGACCGTCGGTGCCGGCGTCGAATCGGTGCGGCCCGGCGACTTCGTGATCCTCAACTGGCGCGCGGTGTGCGGACAGTGCCGGGCTTGCAAGCGCGGCCGCCCGCAGTACTGTTTCGACACGTTCAACGCCACCCAGCGGATGACGCTCACCGACGGCACCGAACTGACCCCGGCGCTGGGGATCGGCGCGTTCGCGGACAAGACGCTCGTCCACGCCGCACAGTGCACCAAGGTCGATCCCGCGGTGGACCCCGCGGTCGCCGGGCTGCTCGGCTGCGGCGTGATGGCGGGGCTCGGCGCGGCGATCAACACCGGAGGCGTCGGCCGCGGCGACTCGGTCGCGGTCATCGGCTGCGGGGGAGTGGGGGACGCGGCCATCGCCGGCGCACGCCTGGCCGGTGCCACCACGATCGTCGCCGTGGACCGGGACGACAAGAAGCTCGAATGGGCGCGTGACCTCGGCGCGACGCACACGGTCAACACCACCGGCACCGACGCGGCCGAGGCGATCGCCGGCCTGACCGGCGGCTTCGGCGCGGACGTGGTGATCGACGCGGTCGGCCGTCCGGAGACCTGGAAGCAGGCGTTCTACGCCCGCGATCTGGCCGGCACCGTGGTGCTCGTGGGCGTGCCGACGCCGGATCTGCGCCTGGAGATGCCGCTGCTCGACTTCTTCTCCCGTGGTGGCGCGCTGAAATCGTCCTGGTACGGCGACTGCCTGCCGGAGCGGGACTTCCCGATGTTCGTCGACCTGCACCTGCAGGGCAGGCTGCCGCTGGAGAAGTTCGTCACCGAGCGGATTTCCCTGGCGGACGTGGAGAAGGCCTTCCACACCATGCACGCCGGTGAGGTGCTGCGGTCGGTGGTGGTCCGGTGAGCGGCGAACTGCGCATCGAGCGGGTCGGCACGTCCGGGGTCTTCGCGCTGGACGGCGGGACCTGGGAGGTGGACAACAACGTCTGGCTGATCGGCGACGACGACGAGGTCGTCATCGTCGACGCGGCGCACGACGAGAAGACCATCACCGAGGCGGTCGGGAACCGCGACGTCCTCGCGGTGGTGTGCACCCACGGCCACAACGACCACGTCACGGTCGCACCGCAGCTCGGGGAGAACCTGCACGCCCCGGTCCTGCTGCACGAGGGCGACCGGCAGCTGTGGGAGATGACCCACCCTGGCGTGAAGTTCTGGCCGCTGGTCGACGCCGAACGGATCGCGGTGGCCGGCACGGTCCTCGAAGCGATCCACACCCCGGGCCATTCACCCGGGTCGGTCTGCCTGCACCTGCCCGAGGCGAAGGCACTGTTCTCCGGGGACACGCTCTTCTCCGGTGGTCCCGGGGCGACCGGGCGTTCGTTCTCCGACTTCCCGACGATCATCGCCTCGATCCGGGACCGGCTGTTCGCGCTGCCCGGCGACACCCGCGTCCACACCGGACACGGTGACGGCACGACCATCGGCACCGAGGCGCCCCATCTGGAGGAGTGGCTCGCGCGCGGGCATTGACCACGCCCGGTCAGCGGTGGGCGGCGACCGGGGCGGAAACGGTGGCATTGCGCCGGAACTCGCTCGGGCTGGCGCCACGCACGCGTTTGAACGCGGCGCTGAACCCGAACGGATCGGAGTAACCCACTGTGCGCGCGATCTGCGCGACGGTCACGTCCTCCCGCTCGATCAGGAGGTCCGCCGCAAGGGTCATGCGCCAGCGCGTGAGGTAGGCCAGCGGCGGTTCGCCGACCAGGTCGGCGAACCGCTTGGCCAGCGTCGAGCGGGACACCCCGCTGCGGGCGGCCAGCGTGGCGACCGTCCACGGTGCCGCTGGCTCGGCGTGCAGCAGGCTCAGTGCGCCGCCCACCACCGGGTCCCGCTGGGCCGCCCACCAGGCCGGTGGCTCGCCGCTCGGCCGGTCGAACCACTCGCGCAGCGTGCAGACCAGCATCCAGTCCAGCAACCGGTCGAGCACCACCTGCTGGCCCGGTGCGTCGACGGAGACCTCGGCGGCGACGTGGTCCAGCACGGCGTCCGCGGTGCCACCGGCCTCCGCGTGCAGGACGACGGGCAGCGTGTCCAGGAGGCGGCGGCTGATTTCGCCGCGTACCGGGTAGGCGCCGACGATCAGCGTCGTCGCACCATCCCGGGCGTCGTCGTTCCAGCCGAGGCGGTGCCGGGTCCCGCCCTGATCGGGCGTCGCGCAGTGCTCGCCGCACGCGACCGGCTCGGCCGGGGTACCGAGCTCGTCGACGAAGGTGAACGTCCCGGGCCCGCGCACGACGATCGTCTCGCGGGCACGGAGCAGCACGGGTGGGGCGTCCTCCGGAACGATCCAGCCGGCTCCGGTGAGCACGGTGCACAGGGTCAGCGGCGCGCCGTCCACGAAGTGCAGCGCCCAGGGCGGAACCAGGGTCGAGCTGCCGAACAGGGAGCCGTGCGCGCGGACTCCGCGGATCAGGTCGCTGAAGACGTCCACTCCGGCGAGGCTAGACGAATACACAGGCAATCCGGCTCCTCACCCATGGGTTCGTCCGGCTCGCCGGTGTTCACTCGGAGTTATGAGCAACGCGAGCACCGACGCCGGTTCCCTGACCACCGAGGACCGGGAATTTCTCCGGTGTCCCCTGTACGGCTTCCTGTCCATGGCCGGTGGCCCGGTCCCGGCACAGCCCCGTCCGGTGTGGTTCGAGGTCACCGACAACGGCTTGATCCAGCTGTTCAGCCTCTCCGGCTCGCCGAAAGTACGGCAGGCGCACCGCGACCCCCGTGCCTCGATCGTCGTCGCCGCACCGGTGGGTGAACGCGATCGCTGGGTGTCCGTCGCCGGCCACGTCGCACTGGAGTCCGAGGGAGCAGCGGAGCTGGCCACCCGCCTCGCCGCCCGTTACTGGGATCTCGGCGACGCGTCGCGTGCCGGCGACCTGGCGGGAATGCTGGCCGCGGACCTGGTCCGGCTCGTGCTCCACCCGGAGTCCGTGCGCCGGGGACCGTGACCTGTCGGTCGCCTGTCGGCGGCGGTGACCACGTGCGCGTGACTCAGTCGCCCAGTTCGGCGCGGAGCCGGGGAAGTGCGTCGAGCAGGGCGGCGATACCCGGGCGGTCGGCGTTGGCGGCGAGATGCACGAACCGGAGTTCCACACTCCACCGCGGCAGGCGCAGCGGTAGTTCCCGCACCCGCTCCTCCCGCAGGAAGGCGCGGGCGGCGAACCGCGGGACCACCGCGACGTGATCGGAATCGATGGCGAGGCGCACCGCGGCCTCGGGTGATCCCGTGGTGTGCACGGGATGGTCGCGCCGGCGCCGGGGATGGTCGAAGATCGCCGCGAGCGGTTCGCCCTCCGCGTCCCAGCGGTAGACGACGAGGGTGCTGGCCACCAGGTCGTCCAGGGTCAGGCCGGAGCCTGCGGACAGCGGGTGGTCCGGACGGCACACCGCGACCAGCGGCGACGCCGCCAGCCGTTCCGAACGCAGCGACCCGGTCGCGACCTGGGTCAGCAGGAACCCGCCGTGCGCGCTGCCGTCCCGCACCTGCTCCACCACCTCCCGGCTGTGCGCGACCCGTCCGTGCACGGCGATCGGAAGCCCGTCGAGCGCGCCGAGCGCCAGCGGGAACACCGTCGTCGCGAAGCTGTTCGGCGCGGCGAGGACGAGCCGTTCCGGCGTTCCGGTGTCGAGGTTCTGCACGGCTTCGTCCAGCAGGTCGAGGCACCGCCGTGCGTATCCCGCCAGCCGCTGCCCGGCCGGGGTGAGCGTGCTGCCGCGCGCGCCCCGTTCGAACAGCGTCGTGCCCAGCCGCCGTTCCAGCGTGGCGATCCGGGTGCTGACCGAGGGGGCGGCGAGGCGCAGTTCCGCGGCGGCGGCACTGAAGCTGCCGAGCCGCGCGATGGCGGAGAACACCGTGAGGTCCTGGGTCTCCAAGGCAGGTGCTGGCATAGCCGCAGCCTAATGCCAGCGGTAGCAGGATTCGGTCTACCGAAATGCCGGGTGCTCCCCGAAGCTGGGCTGCGAACCACCGTGCAGCACCGGAAAGGACGACCGCCGGATCGGACCCCACCCAGCAGGAGGCTTTCGATGAGCAGAGCACGAACTCTCACGGCCGGGGTGGTGTGCGCGTGCCTGCTGGCCGCGTGCGCGAATCCCGACGACGGCGCGGAGGGCTCCGCCGGCAGCCACACCGCGGACCTCCTCACGGAGGTGGCCCGGGATCCGGCGCTCGCCGCGATGGTGCCGCCGGAGATCGCGCGCCGGGGGTCGGTCACCGCGGCGGTCAACCCGTCGTCGCCGCCGATCAAGTTCCTCGACGGCGCCGGGCGGATCACCGGCTTCACCCCACGGCTGGTGGCGGCCGCGGGCAAGATGCTCGGCCTGGACGTGGTGCTGCAGCAGACGTCGTTCGACGCGCTGATCCCCGGCCTGGAAGCCCGCCGGTTCGACCTCGTGCTGTCGGTCAACGATCTGGCCGGCCGCCGCGAGAAGACCGACTTCATCGACTACCTCCGCACCGGCACCGCCATCCTCGGCGCGAGCACGCTTTCGCGGGATTCGGTCACCCCGCAGACCCTGTGCGGACTCTCCATGGGTTACGTCCGCGGGAACGTCCAGCAGGATCTGGTCGCGGCCGCCGGCCGGTCCTGTGCGCGCGCCGGGGCCGCGACGGTCTCCGGCTCGGCGTTCCAGGACCTCAACGCCGCCATCCTGGCCGTCCAGAGTGGACAGATGGACGCCGCGTGGGGCGACGCGCCGTCGATCTCGTACAACGCGGAGAAGAACCCCGGCCGCTACAAGGTGCTCTACCGCGAGATCTCCGGCCCCTACGGGATCGGGGTCGGCAAACAGCAGGCCGCACTGCGGGATGCCTTGCGCGCCGCCCTGCTCAAGTGCGTCCGGGACGGGATCTACCAGCGGTTGCTGGAGGACTACGGGCTGACCGACTACGCGCTGCCGGAGTTGCCGCTGAACACGGGGCCCGCCGATGACGCTGAATGAGACGATGGCGCCCGGCCTGCGTGCGCGCCCGGCGCCGCACGAGAAACCGATCCGCAACCCGAAGCGTCTCGGGCACTGGCTCAGCTACCTGCTGGGTGTGCTGGTCCTGGTCTTCGCGGTCCGGTTCTTCGTGGTCAACCCGCGATGGGAATGGCCGACGATCGGCAGCTGGTTGTTCAGCAAGCGGGTGCTCTCCGGGTTGCTCAACACCGTCCTGATCACCGTGGTGTCCACAGTGGCCGGTCTGCTGGCCGGGCTGGTGGTGGCGGCGTTCCGGCTCTCGCGTTTCGCCGTGCTCCGCACGATGGCCGCCGCGTACGTCTGGGTGATCCGGGCGACGCCGGGGCTCGTGCTCATCCTGTTCGTCTACTTCCTCGCCGCACTCGTGCCGACGCTCAGCCTCGGCCTGCCGTTCGCCGAGCCGGTGCTGGAAGTGCCGACGAACCACGTCATCTCCCAGTTCTCGGCGGCGGTGCTCGGGCTTTCGGCCTACCTCGGCGCGTACTCGGCGGAGATCTTCCGCGGCGGTGTGCTGTCGATCCACCCCGGCCAGTTCGAGGCCTGTCATGCGCTCGGTCTTTCCCCATGGCGGACCTACACGAAGGTGGTGGGACCGCAGATCGTCCGCGTGATCACGCCTTCGCTGGCCAACGAGGTCGTGACGATGTTCAAGAACACTTCGCTGGTGTCGGTGATCGGGTACGTGGAACTGCTGACCACCGTGCAGCTGGTCTACTCGCAGAACTTCAAGACCATCCCGATGCTGACCGTCGCGGTGATCTGGTACCTGGTGCTGACCAGCCTGGCGATGTTCGGGCAGTCCCGGCTGGAGAAGCGCTTCGGCCGCGGTTTCACCCGGCGGTCCGTGCGGTCCGCCTCCGGCGACGCGGAGCGGGAGGACGGCCATGGCTGAGCCACTGCTGGAACTGTGCGGGGTCGAGAAGCGCTTCGGGGACTTCGCCGCACTCAAGGGGGTGAGCCTGACCCTGGCAGCGGGGAGCGTGACCTGCCTTGTCGGCCCCTCGGGTTCGGGCAAGAGCACGCTGCTGCGTACGGTCAACCTGCTGGAGACCATCGACGGCGGCGGGATCTACCTGCGCGGCGAGATGCTCGGATTCACCGGCAGGGGCGACCATCGCCGTCCGGTGCCGAAGAAGGTGGCCCGGCGCCAGGCGGTCAACTTCGGCATGGTGTTCCAGAGCTTCAACCTCATCCCGCAGCTGACCGCGACGGAGAACGTGGCGCTCGGGCCGGTCGAAGTGCTCGGCACCGGCCGGGCGGCGGCCCGCGGGCAGGCCCGTGAGCTGCTGGGCAGGGTCGGGCTGGCGCAGCGCTGCGAGCACTATCCGGCCGAGCTGTCCGGCGGGCAGCAGCAACGCGTGGCGATCGCCAGGGCGCTGGCCATGAAACCCAGTGTGCTGCTCTTCGACGAACCCACGAGCGCGCTCGACGCCGAGCTCGTCGCCGAGGTGCTCGCGGTCATCAGGGAACTGGCGAAAGAGGGCTACACCATGCTGATCGTCACCCACGAACTCGCCTTCGCCCGCGACATCGCGGACGAGGTGATCATGATGGACGAGGGCCGGATCGTCGAATCGGGGCCACCGGCGAAGATCCTGCTCGAACCGGAGACCGAGCGGGCGAAGAGGTTCTTCGCGAGCGTGCAGCACTGATGGGCGCGGATTCGCTGGACCGGGCCGCGCTGGCCGCGCTCACCGCGGCGGAGCTGGCCCGCGCCGGCAGTGCGAAGTGGTGCCGGGTACCCGGTGCACTGGGTGCTTCGGTGGCCGAGATGGACTTCGGTGTCGCGGAGTCCATTTCGGACACTCTTGCCGAGGCCTGCCGTCGCGGCGGCTTCGGCTACTTCCCGCCGGAGCTGGCTCGCCGGCTCGAGGAGTCGTGTGCCGAGTACCAACGGGTGCACTACGGCTGGACGGTCGGCCCGGACCGGGTGCGCGCGGTCGGGGACGTGCTCGTCGGACTGGAGACGATCATCGACCGGTTCACCCCGCCGGGCTCACCGTTGGTGGTGCCGACGCCGGCGTACATGCCGTTCCTGACCGCCCCGGCACGGCTGGGCCGCCGGGTCGTGCGGGTGCCGGGGAACGCGGCGGGGGAGCTCGACCTCGACGGGATCGCGAAGGCACTCGGCGCGGGCGCCGGTCTCGTCGTGCTGTGCAATCCGCACAACCCGATCGGGCGGGTGTACCGCGAACCGGAACTGCGTGCACTGGCCGAGGTGGTGGAGCGGCACGGGGCACGGGTCTTCGCCGACGAGATCCACGCCCCGCTGATCTACCCCGGCGCCCGGCACCAGTGCTACGCGGCACTGGGGGAGCACACCGAACGGCACACCGTCACCGCCACCTCGGCGTCCAAGGCCTGGAACATCCCCGGCCTCAAATGCGCGCAGCTGATCCTCGGCACCGAGGATCAGCAGGCTTGGCAGCAGATCCGGCACAGCGCCTCGCGCGGCGCCTCCAACCTCGGCGCGGAGGCGACGATCACCGCCTACCGCGACGGCGGCCGGTGGCTCGCGCACGTGCTGGACTACCTCGACGAGAACCGCCGGCTGCTCGGGCGGCTGGTCGCCGAGCACCTCCCCGGCGTCCGGATGACCCCGCCCGAGGGGACCTACCTGGCCTGGCTCGACTGCCGGGACCTGCGGCTGCCACCGAGTCCGGGCCGGTACTTCCTCGACCACGCCGGGGTTTCCGTCGCCGACGGGGCACTGTGCGGGGCCGAGGGCTTCGTGCGGCTGAACTTCGCCACCCCGGCGCACCTGCTCGATCGGCTGCTCGCCGCGATGGGCGCCTCCCTCGTCTCCCGAACCGCAACCACGAGAAAGTGAGCACCAGCATGAGCCGACCGTCGATCGCCGTCATCGGAGCCGGGGCCGTCGGGCTGTCCGTCGCGCGCTCCCTGTCCGCGGCGGGCGCCGAGGTCACCGTGTTCGAACGCACCCGGATCGGCGCCGGGACCAGTTCGGCCACGTTCGCCTGGGTCAACTCGAACGGCAAGTCCCCGGCGTCCTATCACGAACTGAACCTGGCCGGCATGCGGGAACACGAGCAGCTGCAACGCACCTCGCCCACCGAGGCGCAGTGGTACCTGCAGACCGGGACCTTCGAGTGGACTACGAAACCGGAGGTGGAGCAGCGGCTGCAGACCCGCGTGCAGCGCCTGACCGACGCCGGCTACCCGGTCCGCAAGATCACCGCCGACGAGCTGCGGGCCCGGATCCCGGAACTGCGCGTGCACCCGCGGTCCTCGGAGATCGTGCACTTCCCGAGCGAGGGCTACGTCGTGCCGAGCGTGCTGCTGGCGCGGCTGTGGTCGGAGGCCCGCGCGCACGGTGCCGAGCTGCGGGCGCCGGTGGACGTGGTCGACCTGACCGAGGACCGCGGTGGGGTGACCCTGGAGCTGAGCACCGGGGAGAGCTGGCGGGGCGACTTCGCGGTGAGCGCGACGGGCCGCTGGAGCGAGGCGGTCATGAAGGCGCTCGGCCAGCAGTTCGCGATGATCGACCCGGACCTGCCGAACAAGTTCGCCTGCGGATTCCTGGGCTGGACCGATCCGCAGTACGTCCAGCTGAGCTCGAACCTGATCACCCCGGAGATGAACGTGCGGCCGGACGGCGGGGGACGGCTGCTGCTGCAGACGCCGGACCTCGACCACCGCGCCGATCCCGCGTACCAGGCCGATCCCGCCGCCCTCATCGGCGAGGAGATGCTGCGCCGGCTGAACCGGCTGTTCGACGGCACCGCCGCGGCGCGGATCGAGAAGCTGAAGGTCGGCCAGCGGGCCCGTCCGGCGGACGGCCTCCCGGCGGTCGGGTTCGCCACCGAGGCCGAGCGGGTGTACCTCGTCGCCACGCACAGCGGGATCACCCTGGCGCCGCTGCTGGGCAGGCTGGTGAGCGGGGAACTGCTGACCGGCACCCGCTCGCCGCTGCTCGCGGACTACGCGCCGGGGCGGCTCGTCGGCAAGACGATCGCGGACTTCCCGAAGTTCGCGACCCTGCACTTCCCCGCCGCGCAGTAGCGGGCTCAGCCCGGCGGACGGGCCGGGGCGGCCGGTCTCGGGCGTCCGGTGCGCGGGATCCAGGTCCACATCGCCGCGGCCGCGGCGAAGCCGACCGTCCCGCTGACCGTGATCCCGAGGCCGAGCCCGGCCAGCGCGGTCACCGCGGACAGCAGCACCGGGCCGAGGCCGGAGCCGATGTCCGCCAGCTCGTTCCAGATCCCGAGGTGGGTGGGCAGCCCGACCGGCGGGGACACGTCCGCGCCGAGGGTCATCACGATGCCCGAGCCGATGCCGTTGCCGAACCCCATCACCATGGCCGCGAGCGCGAGCGTGCCGGCTCCGTGCGTGAACGGCATGAGCACGAAGGAGGTCCCCAGCACCAGCGTCGAGGGCACCGCCACCCAGCGGCGGCCGTAGTGGTCCATCACTTTCCCGGCCGGGTAGAAGGTGAGCACGTCGATCACGCCGGCGATTCCGTAGACGACCGAGCTGGTGGTCGGCGAGAGCCCGAGGTGCGCGGCCCACAACGGGATCACCGTCTGCCGGGTCTGGCGGATCGCGGACAGCAGCAGGACACCGGTGCCGAGTGTCGTGTAGACCCGCCAGTTCTGCTTCAGCATCCCGCCCGTGGTGACCGATGCGACGGCCGCGCGGTGTTCCTCGGTGGACGCCAGATCCGGCGCGCGGTACACGAGCACACCGGCTCCGGCGATCGCCACGAGGCCGACGAGGTAAGCGCCGGGCAGCCCGCACAGCTGCATCGCGCCGGCCCCGGCGAACGGCCCGACGAAGAGACCGATGCGCATCGCACCACCGAGCGTGGACAGCGCGCGGGCCCGCAGGTGCCCCGGGACCACCTCGGCGAGATACGACTGGCGCGCGAGGCTGTACACCGCGCCCGCGGCGCCGATCGCGAGCACGCCGAAGCCGTAGAGAAGCAGCGACCGGGGACTGTCGCCCGCGTCGACGAGGCAGATGCCCAGTCCCGCCACGGTCACCAGCGCGGCCAGCAGCATCGACCGCCGCTCGCCGATCCGCTTCGCCAGCACGCTGGCGGGAATGTTCATGACGAGAGAGCCGATGCCGAGCTGGGCACCGACCAGCGCCGCGACCGAGACGCTCGCCCCGCGGTCGATCGCACTCAGCGCGACGACCGGGATCATGGCCCCTTCCGCGAGCCCGAACAGAGCCGCGGGACCGTACGCGGCGACTGCGATCGAGCGCAACCGGAACTCTTCAGCCACAGCGGATCATGCTGGCACACCGATGTGGAGCACGATGAGGGAACGTGCCTGCCGCCACTGCCGGCGTTCGCCTCCCGAGAACCCGGGCCGGTTCCCGCACTGAGGGCGATAGTCTCGGCACCGGTGCGCGGGTCGAGCGACTGGCTCAGAGGGTGGGCGCCGGCCAGGCCACATCGTCGACGGCCAGCCACGGGGTGGTGGCCACGGTCGAGGGGTTCATTCCGGTGAAGGCGGTGATCTCGCGGTGCAGGTGGGACTGGTCGGCGTAGCCGGTTTCCGCCGCGACGGCGGCGGCGCGGCCTCCGGCGGCGAGGCGGTGCACGGCCTCGTCGAAGCGGATGAGCCGGGCGGCGCGTTTCGGCGTGACGCCGATCTGCGCCCGGAACCGGGACCACAGCCGTTGCCGGCTCCACCCGGATTCGGCGGCCAGCCGGTCGACCCGCACCCGGCCGCGGCCGGCGACGAGCCGGTGCCAGGCGAAGGACACCTCAGGGTCAAGTGCCGGGCCCGCGGCGTACCGGTGGGCGAGCGCGTCCTCCGCGAGCGCGAAGCGCTCGGCCCAGGAACCGGTGTCGCGCAAGCGTTCCTGGAGCCGGCCACGGTCAGCGGTCCAGAGGTCGGCGAACGCGACGACAGTTCCGCTGACCGCCGCTACCGCGTTCAGCACCGCGTGCGCGACCGGGGGCGAAAGCCGGATCTGCAGGCAGTCGATGTTCTGCCCCACGCCGCGCGCGCCGCGCGGTGCGAGGCCCGCGACGGCGCTGCCACAGCGGGTTTCCCCTCCGCCGTCGGTGATCAACAGTGCGTCGCCGAAATCGAGGAACAGCGTGACCGCGGGGTACGGGATCAGTGGCAGGTCGATGAGGTCCGTGGTCCGGCCGGTGAATCCGGCCATCCGCACGCCCGGCAGCCGGCCCGGCTGGTCCGGCACGGCGACCTTCCACACCGCGGCACCGTCGCGTGCCCATTCGCCAGGTCGCATCCCGCCATCCTAGGGCCCGACATTCGTCCAAGACCCAGGATGCGGTTTTCCGCGACGGTGGAGCACGGACATCCGGAAGAAACGGGGAACTGCTGATGACGATCGATCCGTACACCTGCGCGGTCGACCTTGCCGCGGCCATCCGTGGCAAGGAGGTGAGCCCGGTGGAGGTGGTGCAGGCCTGCCTCGAGCGCATCAACGAGCTGGACCCGCAGCTGAACGCGTTCTGCCATCGGGCCGACGACGAAGTGCGCGCTGCCGCCGCCGCGGCGGAGGACGCGGTGGTGCGGGCAGGCTCGCCCGACGAGCTGCCGCCGTTCCACGGCGTCCCGCTGCCGATCAAGGATCTGGCCGACGTGGCGGGCTGGCCGACCACCTACGGATCCGCGGGCGCCGATCGCCGGCCGAAGAGCACCTCGGATCCGGTCGTGCGCCGGTTCGTGGACGCGGGATTCCTCTTACTGGGCAAGACGACCACGTCGGAGTTCGGCGCGGTGTCGTTCACCGAGAGCGAAGCGCTCGGCATCACCCGCAATCCGTGGGACCCGCACCGCACACCGGGCGGCTCCTCCAGCGGTGCGGCCGTCGCGGTCGCGAGCGGCATGGCACCGCTCGCGCACGCTGCCGACGGTGGCGGGTCGATTCGCGTCCCCGCCTCGTGCACCGGCCTCGTGGGGCTGAAGCCCACTCGCGGCCGGGTGACCAATGCCGTCGTCGAGGTCGAGGGCTTCGGTACGCACGGGGTGCTCACGCGTTCGGTCGAGGACACCGCGGCGGTGCTGGACGTGCTCGCCCGGCACGATCCGGGCGCCTGGTGGTCGCCACCCACCCCCGCGGTCTCGTTCGCCTCGGCGCTGACCAGGGAAGTACCGAAGCATCTGCGCGTCGGCGTGCTCACCGAACCGCTTCTCGATGGGGTCACCGTGGACCCGGCGTGCACGGCGGCGGTGCACGAGGTGCTCCGCGCCCTGGAAGCGGCCGGGTACCACCACGTCGATCGGCCGTTGCCGCTGCCGTCGCCGGACGAACTCCTCTCGAGCTTCATGAAAGTGTGGGCAGTCGCCAGTGCCGGGACGCCGGTGGCGGAGCCGGATCGCGTCGAGCCACACAACCTGAGGCAGCGCGAAGCGGCGAAAGCAGTCGACTCCTGGGCGTACGTCGAGAGCGTGCAGCGGACCCAGCAGCTGTCGCGGCGCATCGTCGAATCCTTCGTCGAAGGGTTCGACCTGCTGGTGACCCCGACGATGGCCTGCCTGCCACCGCGGGTCGGTGCCTGGCGCGCCGGCCCGGGCCAGGACCCGCTGGCCGCGGTGGTCGCCAGCCACCCGATGGCGGTCTTCACCTCGCTGTTCAACGTGACCGGGCAGCCGGCGATCTCCGTCCCGGTCCGCCACGACGCCGGCACCGGGCTGCCGGTCGGGGTGCAGCTCGTGGCCGCGCCGTGGCGGGAGGACCTGCTGCTGCAGGTGGCCGGGATGCTGGAACGGGAGTACCGGTGGACGCAGCGGCGAGCCCCGGCCGGAAGGCCGGGGCAGCCGGGGTAGTGCTCAGCTCCCGCCGGTCGCGCAGTACGCGGCCAGCGGCTGCTCCCACAGATCCTTGCTGATGACCGGGTCCTGCACCAGGTTGTGCTCGTTGTTCGCGACCACCACCTGGCGCCGGCCGTCCGGGCTGGTGAGCCAGGTGCTCGCGTAACCGAGTACTTCACCGGTGTGTGTCCACACCGGACCGCACTCCGTCCGCACCAGACCGACACCGAGGCCGTAGCCACCGGCGGCCGGATCGTCCGACATCGGCACCGTGGTCTGCAGCTCCTGCTGCTGTGCCGGCGGCAGCAGTTCGCCGGAGAACAACGCCCGTTCGAAGTCCGCCAGGTCGTCCACAGTGGACACGATGGCACCGGCCGCGCCGAAGAACCGGACGTTGGAGGCCGTGACGTCGCGGATCAGGAAAACGGGGCCGTGCACGTGGAAGTGCCCGCTGAGGTGGTCGGCGGGCATCGCCGGGTCGCTGGTCGGGAACGTGGTGTCCGAAAGCCCCAGCGGCGCGATGATCCGGGTGCCGATCTCGGTCGCCGGATCGTTTCCGGTGACCGCCTTGATCACCATGCCGGCCAGCACGTAGTTGGTGTTCGAGTAGTGGTAGGCCGCACCGGGTGCGGACGTCGGCTTGTCGGCGACGGCGGCGGCGACGAGCTGCTCCGGCGGATGCGGTTCGCTCGGGTTCAGGTTGCCGCCGTAGTCGAGCATCAGCCGGCCGGTGGCGTACTCCGGGAGGCCGCTGGTGTGGTTGAGCAGCTGCCGGACGGTGATATTCGTGCCGTCGTTGCCGTTCGAGTCGACCAAGCCGGGCAGCCACCGGTCCACGGTGTCGTCCAGCGACAGCTTGCCCTCGGCCTCCAGCTGCAGCAGCACGACGCTGGTGAACGCCTTGGTGTTGCTGCCGATCCGGAACTTCGTGTGCGGATCCGCCGGTGTCCCGGCGAAGTAGTCGCCGGTACCGGCGGCGGCGTACTGGGTGGTCTCGCCGTCGCGGACCATGCCGATCGCCCCGATCACGCCGTCCGTGCCGGTCAGCTTCTGCAACCCGGCCGCGAGCGTGTCCCCGGGCGTGCCCGCCTCCGCCTGCGCGACGCCGCTGCCCAGTACCGCGGTGAGCGCCACCGCGGTTCCTCCGCACCACTTCCTGAAACGCATCTGTTCCCTCCATCGGACACGCCGGATTCCCACCTGCCGAGGAAAAGGTAAGGGCGGGTCATGAAATTCCGATGAAGTACCAGGTTCCGGAGTTTGACTGTCCACTGTGTACTCACAGTGCGCGGCGGGCCGCCTCCCGGGGAAGGGGGGCGGCCCGCCGTGGGGCGAACCGGGCTCAGCCGCGTGCCGCGGTGAGCGCGCGCTGGTCACCGGTAGGCGGCACCAGCTTGGGGTATTCCTTCTGGAACTTCTCGATCATCGTGGCGGACGGGACGATCCGGTTCGGGTTGTTCTGGCCGGTGGCCTGCTTCTCGCCCCAGGCGCCGGCGGCCTTGCGCTGGTCGGGGGTGCCGTGGCTGTGGTAGCAGTCGCCGATGGACGCGTCGAGGTAGGTGGTCTCCTGCTGGGCGCGGGCGTTCCAGGCCTCACCCTTGGCGTGTGCGACGAAGTAGCCGCCGTAGGCGTCCGGGCCCATTTCGGCGGATTCGTTGGCCGGGTGGTTGTCGTGCGCGAAGTCGACCTGGTGGCCGTACTCGTGGCCGATCACCGATTCCACCGAGACGTCGTCGTAGCCCAGCAGGCCGACCACGTCGAGCAGGCCGTCACCCAGCGCGACGCGCTTGCCGCCGAGGCTTTCGGCGGGTGCGGAGAACGCGTTGAGGGTGAGCAGCGGGTTGCGGCCGCCCTGCAGTACGGGGACCTCGTAGAGCACCTTCGCGGCCAGCGCGGCGGCGTCGGGCACCTTCGCCGGCGCGAGGCCGAGGCCGAAGGTCTGCTTCAGTTTCGCGTCGCTGCCCAGGTCGGTGCCTTTCCACGCGACGAGCTGGACGTTCCAGCTCTCGATGTCCCAGAAGCCGCGCAGCTTGTCGATCGTGGCGGTCGCGCGCGGGGTGTACTGCCCGTCGGTGCCGAAGACCTGCGGCGTCTTGTCGGTGGCCACGGCCTGGGTGTAGAGCTGGCTGAGCCCGGACAGCGCGCTGAGCGCCTTGCTTTCGACCGGGGTCAGGTCGGCCGAGAGCTTGTCCGCATACGTCAGCAGCGCGCCGTCGGTGCAGCCGGGAATCGGGCCCTGCGCGGCGCGGCTCTGGCGGCCGATCTGCGGGATCGGCGACTCGAACAGGTGGTCGACCCCCTGTACGGCACTGGCGGGCAGGCCGCCGTAGAGGTCGATCACGTTCTGGTACAGCTGATCGACGTCCTGTTCGACGGTCGAAGGTTCGTCCGCGGACGCCGGGACGGCCGTGGCGAGGCCCAGTGCCACCAGCGTGCCCGCCGCGGCGAGCGTTCTGCCGAAGAATCCGGTCCGGTTGCGCATGGCTGGTTCCCCTCTTCTGTCCGGTTCAAGATCAGCGAGCACCGTCACAGTAGGGCGGCGTCCGGGTCCCGGACCGCTGCCGCGGCAAGAAGCCCGGGATGGCCCACGTCTTTCGGCGGGTTTTCGCCGTGCGGAGGTCGGCCGAAAGTACTAACGGGCAGTCTTGCGGCCAACTGGGGCCAACTGTGGCCGCCGGGGTGCGCACGACGAGCGCGGCACCCTGACCATGATCACCGTGCCGGTCAATCCACTCGCTGTCCTCCGAACCGGCGTCCCAGGGGGATTCGGCCGGCGCGTGGGTCCGATCGGGACGGAGCAAACAGTTTACGAGCCAACGAAATCCCGTCTACCGCGGCCTCGCCGGCCGGGTTCGCTGGTCCTGCGCGAAGGGCCCCAACTGGTACTCTGCGCGGAACCACCGCCTTCGTATCGTGAGGCGAACCACAGCACCACTCCCCACGGTCGACGGTGCCTCTCCCGGTGACTTCGCGCGAGGCGCCAGAAGGAGGAGACGTGAGTTCTGCGTCCGACGAGCGGCAGGCCGGCGGATTGCGCCAGGGCCTCAAACGACGCCACATGAACCTGATCGCGCTGGGCGGGGTGATCGGTGCGGGCCTGTTCGTGGGCAGTGGCGTGGTCATCCATTCCGCCGGGCCGTCCGCGGTGGTCTCCTTCGCGATCGCCGGCGGGCTGACCATCCTGACCATGCGGATGCTGGCCGAGATGACGGTGGCGAAACCAGCGATCGGCTCGTTCTACGTCTACGCACGCGAGGCGCTCGGCGACCGTGCCGGATTCTCCGTCGGCTGGATGTACTGGTATTTCTTCGTGGTCGTCGTCGCGGTCGAAGCGGTGGCCGGCGGACGGATCCTTCAGCTGTGGCTGCCGCACGCACCGTTGTGGGTGCTGAGCCTGGTGCTGATGGCCCTGCTCACCGCCACGAACCTGGTCTCCGCCCGGTCCTTCGGCGAATTCGAATACTGGTTCTCCTCGATCAAGATCATCGCGATCGTGGTGTTCCTGTTCCTTGGTGTGCTCTATCTGACCGGGCTGTGGCCGCAGGCGCAGGCCGGACTCGGCACACTCGTGGACCACGGCGGCTTCTTCCCGGCAGGGGTCGGCGCGATGCTCGCCGCGGTCGTGCCGTGCATGGGTTTCTACACCGGAGCCGAGATCGTCACGATCGCGGCGGCCGAGTCCGCGGAACCACAACGGGCGGTGGCGAAAGCGATGCGCTCGATTGTCGTGCGGGTGCTCACTTTCTACGTCGGTTCGGTATTCGTGGTGGTCGCGGTGCGGCCGTGGGATTCCGCGGACGTCGAGGTCAGCCCGTACGCCGCGGTCCTGGGCGCGCTGCACATCCCGGCGGTGGAGACGATCATGAACGCGATCGTGCTCATCGCCGTGCTGTCCTGTCTCAATTCCGCGCTCTACACGTCCTCGCGGATGCTTTTCGCGTTGACTCGCAACGGAGACGCGCCGCGCGGGTTCACCAAGCTCTCGCGCGGCGGGGTGCCGCGGCGGGCGATCCTGGCGGGCACGGTGGTCGGCTTTCTCTCCGTGCTGGCCGCGTACTTCTCGCCCGAGCTGATCTTCGGCTTCCTGGTCAATTCCTACGGTGCCGTGGCGTTGTTCGTGTACCTGGGCATCGCGCTGGCCCAGGTTCGGCTGCGCCGCGTACTCGAACGCGAAGCGCCGGAAAGGCTGACGCTGCGGATGTGGCTGTTCCCCTGGCTCAGCTATGCGACGATCGCACTGATGGTCGCCGTGATCGTGGCGATGGCGGTGCTCCCGGCCAGCCGTTCGCAGGTGCTGATGAGCCTGGTCACGCTGGTGTTGATTCTCGGTGCTTACCAGGTGCGGGTGTGGCGCCGGGCGCGGGCCGCCGAACCCGTCGCGGTGGCCGAGATCCCGGCCGAGGCGGACCGGCGCCGGTGACGCACGGGAAACGGGCCGGGCACCACCAGGGTGCCCGGCCCGATTCCCGCGGGTCAGCGTGGTAAGGCCGCTTCGATGTCGGAGAGTATTCCGTCCAGGCCGTGCAGCAGGTCCGAGAGGATGGTGCGGTCGGCGACCAGCGGTGGTGAGATCATCAGCATCGTCGCGCCGCGGTCGTCGCCACGGAGGATCACCCCGGTCCGGTCGAACGCGGCGGGGATGACCTCGCGCAGGACGCGGGTCGATTCCGCGGCGGTCAGCTCGCGTCCGGTGTCGTGGTCGGCGGTCAGTTCCACGGCGTAGAAGTAGCCCGTGCCGCGCACTTCCCGCACACAGCGATGGTTCGCGGCGAGATCGTCCAGCCCGGCGCGCAGGTGCGGGCCGAGCGTGCGCACGTTGTCCAGTACGGCTTCGCCGGTCATCGCGTCGATGACCGCCGAGGTGATCGCGGTGGGCACCGGGTGCCCTCCCCAGGTCGCTCCGTGGGTGAACGCGCCCGTCAGCGGGGAATCGAACAGTCCCTGCATCAATGGTTCACGAACGATCATGCCGCCGAGCGGGGCGTACCCGGAGGTACTGCCTTTCGCGAAGGTCAGCACATCCGGTACCACGCCGAACCTTTCGCTGCCGAACCAGTGGCCGAGCCGGCCGAACGAGCAGATCACCTCGTCGGCGACCAGCAGCACCCCGTACTCGTCGGCGATCCTGCGCAGCTCGGCCCAGTAGCCGTCGGGCGGAACGAGCGCACCGCGGCCGTTCTGCACCGGCTCGGCGAAGATCGCCGCGACCGTCTCCGGCCCCTCCTGGAGGAGGGCCTCCTCGATCGCCCGGACGCAGTCGAGCGCCGCGGCCTCGCCGCAGTCCCCGGTGTACCCGAGGGTGTTCGGCACATGCCGGATCCCCGGCAGCAGCGGGCCGAACGCCTCCTTGATCTTCGGCAGCCCGGTGACCGACAGCGCGCCGAGTGTGGTGCCGTGGTAGGCGAGGTCCCGGCTGATGATCTTGGTCCGGCCCGGCTCACCTTGGCTGCGGTGGTACTGGCGGGCGAACTTGATCGCGCTTTCGGCCGCTTCGGAACCGGAACTGACGAAGAACGTCGTGCTCAGGTCCCCCGGTGCCAGCTCGGCGATCCGCGTGGCCGCCTCGATCGCGGGCGGGTGCGCGGCGCCCCAGTTGGTCGCGTACGGCAGCGTCTCCATCTGCTTCGCCGCGGCGGCGACCAGGTCGGTCCGGCCGTGGCCGAGGTTGACACAGAACAGGCCGGCGAGCCCGTCCAGGTACCGGCGGCCGGCGGAATCGTAGAGATGGCAGCCCTCACCCCGGACGAACACCGGGAAGTCCGCGCCGTGCCACTGTGCACCCCGGGTGAAGTGCGGGCCGAGGTGACGCCGTGCCTGCGCCCTGAGCTGTGTCGTGTCGACCACGAATGCCTCCTTGTACCTGCTCGTGCTGACTGCCCCCGTCTCGACCATGACAACCGGCCCGACCAGCGGACAGAGCCAGATCCGGGGAGCTTGCCGGGTCCAGGCTGGTCCTGCCGGATCCACCGGTTCTGGTACTTTCGGCAGGGCCAGGGGGCAGGCATGCTCGGTCGCGGGAGGCCCGATGGCACGTACTCTGATCGACATCGACCGGAAGTCCGGTGAACCGCTGTACCGGCAGGTGCGCCGGGCTCTCGAGCGCGGTATCGCGGTGGGCGCCTTCGACCCCAGCCGGCGGCTGCCCAGTTCCCGGGAGCTGGCCGACGAGCTGGGAATCTCCCGCAACACGGTCAATCTGGCCTACCAGGAGCTGATCGCCGAAGGCTATGTCGACAGCCGGGAACGCCGGGGGCTGTTCGTCAACGCCGAGATACGCCCCGCCGGGGGAGAACCGGAACGGCGGGTGCCCTCGCGGATCGACTGGGCGGCCAAGGTGCGCCGCTTCCCCGACCGGAACGTGCCGCACATCGAGAAGCGCGTGGACTGGCACCGGTACCGATATCCGTTCGTGGTCGGTCAGATCGACGTCCAGGCGTTCCCGTCGCGTTCGTGGGACCGCTGCCTCCGCGAGGCGCTGTTCCACCCCCACGTGCACTACAGCCTGGGGGACAGCGTCGCTTCCGACGACCCGATGCTGGTGGACATGATCTGCCGGCAGCTGCTGCCCGCCCGCGGTATCGAAGCGCGGCCGGAGGAGGTGCTGGTGACCGTGGGTTCCCAGCAGGGCCTCGATCTGCTGAGCAGGCTGCTGCTGGCCGAGGGCCGGACGGCCGGCGTCGAAAACCCCGGTTACCTCGACGCCCGGCATATTTTCCTTCGGGCCGGCGCGCGGGTACGGGGGCTGCCGGTGGACCGCGCGGGCATGGTCGTGCCGGAGTCGCTCGCCGGATTCGACCTGGTACACGTCACGCCGAGTCACCAGCATCCGACCAACGTGACACTCGGCATCGGCCGCCGCCGGCGGTTGCTGGAGCGGGCCGCGCAGGCCGGCACGGTGCTCGTCGAGGACGACTACGACAGCGAGTTCCGCTACCAGGGCACGCCGACGCCCGCGCTCAAGGCCCTCGACAGCACCGGTGACGTCGTCTATCTCGGCACGTTCTCGAAGTTCCTGTCCCCAGGCCTGCGGCTGGGTTACCTCGTCGGGCCCGCGGACCTGGTCGCCGAACTGCGAGATCTGCGCCGCTACTCGCTGCGCCACCCGTCCGGCCACTTGCAGCGGGCGCTGGCCTTGCTGATCGACAGCAACGAATACCACCGCGCGCTGCGCCGCTACCGCACCAAACTGATGCGCAAGTGGGAGGCGGTCTGCGCCGCGGTGCACGAACACCTGGAATGGGCACCGGCGTCCTATCCGCCCGGCGGGGTGAGCCTGTGGGTCACCGGACCGCCCGAACTGGACTGCCGGGCGCTGGCCCGCGACGCCGAAAGCCGCGGTCTGCTGCTCGAGCGCGGGGACATCTTCTTCCTCGACGACGAACCGGCACGCAACCACTTCCGGCTGGGCTTCGCGGCGGTTTCGCTGCGCTCGATCGACGCGGGCGTGACGCTGCTCGGCGAGGTTGCCGCGGATCTGCTCGGGTAGCGGCTGGCACCCTCGACGCACGCCGTTCTGGACCTACTCGCGGAGCCAGCCACGGCCCAAGGTGAACGAGGTCTGCCGACATGCCCACACTCCCGGTGGAGGTCCGATGCCGTACCCGTCCAGTGCAGAGTCCGCCGATCCCCGCGGCAGCGCGGATTTCGTGATCCGGAACGGAACGGTCCTGACCCTCGACCGGGCGGGACGGCGGGCGAGCGCGCTCGCCGCCCGGCACGGGCGCATCCTCGCGGTCGGTGGGGACCGGGAGATCTCCGAGCTGGCCGGTCCGGACACCGTGATCCTCGACCTGGCCGGGCGGACCGCGATCCCGGGGTTCGTCGAGTCGCACAGTCACCCGGTGTTCTTCGGCCTGTCCCTGGCCGCGGCGGTGGACGCCGGGACTCCGCCGAACGAGTCGGTCGCGGACCTCGTCGAACGGGTGGCGCAGGCGGTACGCGACGCCGGTCCCGGCGAGTGGATCCGCGGTTACCGTTACGACGACACGCTGCTCTCCGACGCCCGGCACCCCGGCCGGGCGGACCTCGATCCGGTCTCGCCGGACAACCCGGTGCTGCTGACCCACGTCTCCGGGCACTTCTGCGTGGCCAACTCGGCAGCGTTGCGCAGCGCCGGAATCACCGCGGACACTCCGGACCCGCCGGGCGGCCGCATCGCACGCGACGAACACGGAGCGCCGAGCGGGCTGCTGATCGAGTCCGCGGCTTTCCTGGTGTCCTCCCGGCTGCCGGGCCAGGACGCCGGCACACTGGCCGATGCGCTGCGGCTGGCCGGGGCGGAGTACGCCCGCCACGGGGTCACCAGCGTGCACGACACCGGGATCGGGCTCGTCGGCGGACACGACGAGCTGGCCGCCTACCGGCGGGTGCGGACCGCCGGGCAGCTGCGGACCCGGATGACCGGCTACCTGTTTCACGAACTGCTGGCCGGGATGCCTGCCGCGGCACCGGGCGACGTGACCGATGCCGGTGACCCGGACGACCGGTTCCGGCTGACCGGGATCAAGCTCATCGCCGACGGTTCACTGCAGGGGCTGACCGGGTGCCTGGCCGACGGCTACACCTGCGCGCCCGGTGAACACGGCATGATGCTGCTGGAGCCGGAAGACCTGGCGCGCCGGATCGCGGCGTACGACGGTGCGGGCTGGCAGGTCGCGGTGCACGGCAACGGTGACGCGGCGATCGAAGCGATCATCGACGCCTACGCGCGGCTGGGCACTCCGCCGGGCAGGAGCCGGCGACATCGGATCGAGCACTGCCAGACGGTGCGGGAGGACCAGCTCGCGCGCATGGCCGGGCACGACGTCCTGGCATCGTTTTTCATCAAGCACGTCTACTACTGGGGCGACCGGCACCGCGACCGCTTCCTCGGACCCGAGCGTGCCCGGCGGATCAGCCCGCTGGCCTCCGCCCGCCGAGCCGGGGTCCGTTTCGGGCTGCACTCGGACACGCCGGTCACGCCGGTACCGCCGCTGGAAGGGATCTGGTGCGCGGTCGCCCGTCGTACCCGCGACGGGTTCGAACTCGGCCCGGAACAGGCGGTGGATGTGACGACGGCTCTGCGCGGGTACACCGCCGAGGCCGCGTACCTGGCCGGGGAGGAAGCCGACAAGGGCACGCTGGAACCCGGCAAGCTGGCCGATCTGACAATCCTGACCGCGGATCCGACCACCGCGGGCGCCGAGCGGTTGCGGGCGATCTCGGTCGCCGCGACGATCGTCGGCGGCGAAGTCGTGTACTCCGGAGGAGGAACGCAGTGATCCGCAGCCGTGCCAGTGTGGTGATCGGCCTCGGTGTGCCGGTGGTCGCGGTCGTGGCCGGGATCCTCGTGCTGGCGGGGAATCCGACGCTCGTGTTCGGCATCCCGGTGGTCTTCTGCTGGATGTTCTGCTGCTTCCCGCTCACCACTGCGTGCTTGTGGGTGAGCTGGCGGTTCTTCGATTCGCGCCACTACCGGCAGGACGGTGAACGATGATCGTCGTGATCGTGTGCGCCGTGGTCGTCGCTTCGCTGGCGCTGGCGGTCTGGGCGGGCCGTGCGGGCCGGGGTGGCGGGATCTCGGAATTCCTGGTCGGCGGGCGCTCGTTCCCGCCCTGGCTGATCTACTTCCTGGCCGTCGGGGAGGTGTACAGCATCGGGACGATGATCGGGTTCCCGAGCGGAATCTACGCCCAGGGACCCGGCTACGGCGTCTGGTTCCTCGGATACATCCTGCTCGCCTACTCACTGGGCTACTTCGTCGCGCCGCTGATCTGGCGCGCGGCGAAGCGCTACGACGCGATGACCGTGCCGGACGTGTTCGGCCGGCACTTCGCCAGCCGACCGCTGGAACTGGTCACTTGTGCGACCATGCTGATCGCGCTGATTCCGTGGGGGCAGTACCAGTTCATCGGTCTGCAGGTCGTGCTGAGCGCGCTGGGCCTCGCGCTCAGCCCGGTGCAGTGCGTGCTGATCGCCGGGGTGGTGGCCTTCTGCTACCTCGTGGTTTCGGGCGTGCGCTCGCCGGCTTTCGTGTCCATCCTGAAGGACGTCTTCATGCTCGCCGCCATCGTGGCGGTCGGGCTCGCGGCGGTCCTGGCCGGTGGGGCCGGCACGGAACGGGCCTCCGCGCCGGTACCCGCGACCGCGACCATGGACGGCAACGCACTCACCTTCGCCCTGACGACGATCGTGTTCCAGAGCCTGGTGTTCTACTTCGGTTTCGGGGGTTCGTACGTGTTCCCCGCCCGGTCCGAACGCGCCGTCAAGTCTTCGACGGTGTGGATGCCGCTCTACATGCTGGTGTACCCCTTCCTCGTGCTCGCCGCCTACTACGGGGTGCGGCACCACCCGGGCCTGGAGAACCCGAACACCGTCTTCATGGTGACCGCACGCGGCCTGCTGCCGGACTGGGCGCTCGGGGTGGTCGCCGCGGGCGCGGCGTTGTCCGGATTGCTCGTGCTCGCCGCGACGGCGCTCGGTATCGGCGGGATGGTTTCCCGCAATCTGGCCCCGAACGTGCGGCCCGCCGCGCAGCGTCGCTGGACGACCGTCGCGGTCGCCGCTTTCCTCGTGCTCGGTGCGGTGCTGACCGTGTACGCCTCGACGCTGATGCTCACCGTCTTGAACCTCACCTACATGCTGCTGGCCCAGGTGGTGCCCGGGTGGCTGGCCGTGCTGTACGCACGGCGCACGGCTGCCGGTGCGGTCGCGGCCGGAATGGTGCTGGGTGTCGTGCTCGCTGTGGTGCTCTACGTGTGGCAGCCCTCGCTGGGCGGGGTGAACAGCGGGCTGATTTCACTGGGTGCCAACATGCTCGTCACCTTCGGTGGGAGTGCGGTGTGGCCGGGCCCGGCCCGGCCGGCCGTGGCCCGGCACGGGTCACCGGTGCTCGGCCGCGGTGGCCGGCTCCGCGGCGCGCAGGTCGTCGCCGAACAGGTCGCGGCGGCGGATCGCCAGGGTGCAGGCGACGCTGACCACCGTCGTGGCGGCTAGGTAGCCGAGCACCCCGCCGGTGCCGGTGCGAGCGGCGAGGTAGGCCAGCACCAGCGGGGTGAACCCGGAAGCGACCACACCGGAGAGCTGGTAGACGACCGAGATCCCGGTGCAGCGCCGGGAAACCGGGAACAGTTCCGCGTAGAACGCCGCCTGCGGCCCGTACATCAGCGGGTAGCTGATGCCCAGTACGGCGACCAGAGCCAGGGTGATGAGGGCCGGATTGCCGCCGTGGAGTGCGGCCAGCGCGGGAACGGCCAGCACGAGGGTCGTCACGGCGCCGGCGGCGAACGCCCGCCGCCGTCCGATCCGGTCGGAAAGCCGTCCGAACAACGGGATGCACGCCACCATCACGGCCGCGGCGACCATCACCGCGAGCAGCAGCGGCTGCCGGGCCAGTCCGAGGGTGCCGGTGCCGTAGGAGATGACGAAAACGGCCCAGGCGTTGAAGGCGACGCCCTCGGTGAGCCGGCTGCCCATGCCCAGCAGCAGATGCCGACGGGAGATCCGGTCCCGCACCAGTTCCAGTGCGGGGACGGAGGCCTCGCCCTCGCGGGTGGCCATGGTGCGGAACGCGGGCGTGTCCATGATCTTGACCCGGATCAGCAGGCCGACCACCACGAGCACCGCGGACAGCAGAAAGCCGATCCGCCAGCCCCAGGCGAGGAAGGCCGCCTCGGTGGTCAGCGCGTTGAGCGCGGCGAGCACTCCGGTACCGAGCATCAGCCCCAGCGCGAGGCCGATTTGCGGAAAACTCCCGTAGAGGCCCCGTTTTCCGGGTGGCGCGTACTCGGTCGCCATGAGTACCGCGCCGCCCCATTCCCCGCCGACCGCGACGCCCTGGGCCAGGCGAAGCACCACGAGCAGGATCGGTGCGGCCGGGCCGATCTGCGCGTAGTCCGGCAGTATCCCGATGAGGCAGGTGGACACGCCCATGATCAGCATGGTCGCCACGAGGATCTTCTTGCGTCCCACCCGATCGCCGAGGTGGCCGAAGATGAAGCCGCCGACCGGGCGGGCGAGGAACCCCAGCGCGAACGTCGCGAACGAGAGCACGGTGGCCACGAGTGGGTCACTGCCGGGGAAGTACAGCTTGTCGAAGACTATCCCCGCGGCCGTGCCGTAGAGGAAGAAGTCGTACCACTCGACCGTGGTGCCGAAGACGCTCGACGCCACGACCAGGCGGACGTCGGTGCTTCGTGAAGTGGGGTCGCGCGGAGTCGTCGTCATTGAGAACTCCGTTGCAGTCAGAGGGAACGGCGGAAGATGTCTTCGAGCGCGGCCCGGGTGACCGGGCGCGGCACCACGGCGAGCTGGCGGGTCTGCTTGAGCGTGCCGTCGACGAGGGTGCTGACATCGGACTCACCGTAACCGAAGGCGTGCAGTCCCTTCGGCATCCCGATGTCGGTCATCAGCTCTTCGAGCACGTGCGGCAGCGCCTCGGCGCCGTCGGTGGTGGTGAAGGTCTGCCCGCCGGACAGCAGGTGCGCGGCACGCAGGTGGCGTTCCGGCGAGGCGGGATAGGTCCATCCGAACACCGCCGCCGCGGTCGCCGAGACCGCTTGCCCGTGCGGCACCATCGGCATTTCCGGGTATCCGGCCGCTCGGTAGTCCCGCACCGCGCCGGCGACGGGGTAGGCGTTCGCGTGCGGAAGATGGGTGCCGGCGTTGCCGAACCCGGTCCCCGCGTAGGTCGAGGCCAGTGCCATCTCGGTGCGTGCCTTCAGGTCGCGGCCGTTGAGAACGGCGGCCCGCAGGTGCTTGCCCACGAGTGAGAGGGCCATTTCGCACCACACGTCGCTGATCGGGTTGGACCCGCAGAACGCCGGGCGGCGCATCGGGTCCTCCGGCGCGGGCTTCGCGTCGAAGGCCACCGCGGTGTAGCTCTCCAGCGCGTGGGAGAGCACGTCCATGCCGCTGGCCGCGGTCACCTCGGGAGGCAACGTGACGGTGGTCCGTGGGTCGACCACGGCCAGCACCGGACGCAGCGCCGGATGGCTCACGCCTGCCTTGAGGTGCAGACCGAGCAGGTCGACCACGCAGATGGTGGTGGATTCCGAGCCGGTACCCGCGGTGGTCGGGACCGCGATCAGCGGTTTCAGCGGCAGCCATGGCGCGGTGCCCGCACCGATCGGCGGCGTGACGAAATCGAGCAGCTCGCCGGGATGCGTGGTGAGCAGGTTGACCGCCTTGCCGGTGTCGATCGCGGAACCGCCGCCGATCGCCACGAAACAGTCCCAGTCCCGCTCACGGGCGAAAGCGACCGCCTGCTCGATGCTCTCGTCGGTCGGTTCGACTCCGACGCCGTCGAAGATCTCCGCCTTGACCCCGGCCGCGCGGACGGCGTCGAGCGCGCGGTCCGGGATGCCGGTCTGCCGCACCCCGGGGTCGGTGAGGATCAGGCAGGACCGCGCCTGCCGGGCGGCGACCTCGGCGCCGAGCTCGTCGAGCGCGCCGGGGCCGAACTTCAGCGGCGGCGCGGCCCAGGTGAACACACTTTCGTTGCGGTGCAGGTCCGGCACGGGACCACTCCTCACATCAGCGTTGACAATATGTGGAAGCTATATCCACTATGTGGTGACTGGATACGGTAGCCGCGAACGCAGCCGCTGTGAACCCCGAATTCCCCGGAGCAGCCCATGTCGTCCCCCGCAGATCCACGACCCGCGTTGCAGCGAGCCCTTCAGGCGGTGGTGTCCGGCGAGGTGGCCGGCGACCCGGCGACGCTCGCGACGCATTCGACCGACGCGTCCAACTACCGGCACCTGCCCGTGCTGGTCGTGCGCCCGCGCTCCGCGGAGGAGGTGATCGCGGCGTTGCGGGTGTGCGCCGCACACGGCGTGCCGGTGCTGCCCCGCGGCGCGGCGACCAGCATCGGCGGGCAGGCGGCGAACGAGGCGGTCCTGCTCGACTTCACCCGGCACCTCGACCGGATCCTGGAGATCGACGTCCCGGCACGCACCGCCCGGGTCGAACCCGGAGTGGTGCTGGACCGGCTGCGGGAGCGTGCCGCCGAACACGGGCTCACGTTCGGGCCGGATCCCTCCACCCACAGCCGGTGCACGATCGGCGGGATGATCGGCAACAACGCCTGCGGTTCGCATTCGATCGCGTGGGGCAAGACCGTCGACAACGTCCGGTCCCTCGAGATCGCCCTGCGCGAGGGCACCAGGCTCGACGTCGGCCGCACTTCGCCGCACGAACTGGAAACACTGTGCGCGCGCGACGACGAGGTGGGTCGGCTCTACCGGTCGCTGCGCGCGCTGCGGGACGAGTACCTGGCCGACATCCGCACGGGATTTCCCCGGCTACCGCGCCGGGTTTCCGGCTACAACCTCGAATATCTCCTGCCGGAGAACGGTTTCGACGTCGCCAAGGCGCTGGTCGGCACCGAGGGCACCTGTGTGACGATCCTCAGTGCGGTGGTGGAACTGACCGAGGCGCCGAGGTACCGGGCGCTCGTCGTGTCGGGCTACGACAGCAGTGTGGCGGCCGCCGACGCCGTGCCCGAGCTCCTCGGTCTGCCGGTGCTCACCATGGAGGGCATCGAACGGGAGCTGGTGCGTGCGCTCGACGCCCGCAGGCCCGGCGATCGGAGCACCCTGCCCGACGGCGACGCCTGGCTGTACCTGGAAACCGGAGGTGCCTCGGCGGCCGAGGCGCTGGCGCGTGCCCGCGAGGTGGCCGAGCGGGCGGAGCGAGGCGGCGGCCGCGTGATCGTGGTCGCGGATCCGCAGGCGCAGCGGAAACTCTGGCGCATCCGGGAGGAAGGCGCCGGCCTGGCCACCCGGCTCGCGGACGGATCCGAGGCGTGGTCGGGATGGGAGGACGCCGCGGTACCACCGGAACGGCTCGGTGGGTATCTACGGGAGTTCGAGTCGTTGCTGGACAAGCACGGTCGCGAAGGAGTGGTGTACGGCCACTTCGGCGACGGCTGTCTCCATGTGCGGGTCGACTTCCCGCTCGCCGCGGCAGAGGCCAGAACGGCTTACCGTGCCTTCTTGACCGACGCGGCCGAACTCGTCGTCGCGCACGGCGGTTCGTTGTCCGGCGAGCACGGTGACGGCCAAGCGCGTGCCGAACTGCTGCCGCTGATGTTCCCGCCGCGGCTGATCACGGCCTTCACGCAGTTCAAGGCCGCGTTCGATCCCGGCAACGGGATGAACCCGGGCCGGGTCGTCGATCCGGCACCGCTCGACGCCGATCTGCGTACCGTGGTGGCGCCGCCGGTGCTGCCCACCCGTGCGCGGCTCGCGCTCCACGCGGACGGTGGTGACCTCGCCGCCGCGTCGCGCCGGTGTGTCGGCGTCGGGAAGTGCGTGTCCGCGTCCGGAAGTGTGATGTGCCCGAGCTTCCGCGCGACCGGCGAAGAACAGCACTCCACACGTGGCCGGGCACGGTTGCTGTTCGAAATGCTCGCCGGGGACGTGATCACCGGGGGATGGCGGTCCGCGGAGGTCCGGGACGCCCTCGACCTGTGCCTGGGCTGCAAGGCGTGCAAGTCGGATTGCCCCGTCGGGGTGGACATGGCGAGCTACCGTTCGGAATTCCTCAGCCGGCACTACGACCACCGGGTCCGTCCCGCGGCGCACTACACGATGGGGGCGCTGCCGCGGTGGCTGCGACTGGGAGCGCCGCTGGCCAGGATGGTCAACGCGGTGGCGGCGAGCCCGGCCCGGCGGCTGCTCGCCCGGATGGGCGGGCTCGCACCGGATCGTGCGCTACCGGAGCTGGCGGCCCCCACCTTTCGCGCATGGTTCCGCGCCCGGCACGCGCACCGGCGGGCGTCGCCGGCCTCGGTCGTGCTGTGGCCGGACACCTTCACGAACTTCTTCGACCCGCAGGTGGGCCGCGATGCGGTGGCCGTGCTGGAATCGCTCGGCCAGGAGGTCCGGCTCCCCGAGCGCACTGTCTGCTGTGGACTGACCTGGCACAGCACCGGACAGCTGCGCACGGCCCGGCGGGTACTGCGCCGAACGCTGGACGCGCTCCAGCCGGCGCTGGAACAGGGACTGCCGGTGATCGGGCTGGAGCCGAGCTGTACCGCGTTCCTCCGGGAGGACAGTGCCGAACTGCTGCCGGACGATCCGCGGGTGGAGCTGCTGCGCCGGTCGGTGCGCACGTTCGCCGAGCACGTCGGCGACGTGGCGTTACCTTCGGCGCCGACCGGTCGTGTCCTGACGCAGGTGCACTGCCACCAGCACGCGGACCTGGGCTACGACGCGGACACGCGGCTGCTCGACCGCGTGAGCGGGGAGGTGCGGATACTCCGCGAAGGCTGCTGCGGTCTGGCCGGGAACTTCGGCTTCGAACGCGGCCACTACGACATCTCGGTGGCAGTGGCCGAGCACCAGCTGCTCCCCGCCCTGCGATCCGAACCGGAGAGCACCGTGGTGCACGCGGACGGGTTCAGCTGCCGAACGCAGATCCGGCAGCTGGCCGGGAGGGAGCCGGTGCACCTGGCGACCCTGACGGCGCGGGCGCTGGGGCTCAGTGGCGGGTGAAGCGGTCCGGTGGCAGGAACTGGGCGACCTCGGCCGCGGCCGCGACCGCTCGCGCGCCCAGATGCGGGAGGCGCTCGTCGGGCAGCCGCACTGTCGGCACCTGGATCACCACAGCGGCCTTCGCCAGCCCCTGGTCGTCCAGCACCGCGGCGCCGACGCAGCGCACCCCCGCCACGTTCTCCTCGTCGTCGATGCTGTAGCCGCGATCGCGGGTCTGGGCCAGCTGCAGGGCAAGCTCCTCGCGGGTGGCCAGGGTGTGCTCGGTCAGCGCGGACAGGTGTTCGGGCAGGCCGGCCAGATAGCTCTCCGCATCCAGCGACCATGCGAGCATCGCCTTGCCGGAAGCCGTGGTGTACAACGGGAAGCGGGCTCCGGGATGCTGTTCGAAGCGCAGCGGGAGGGTGGACTGGGCGCGCAGCAGCACCACCGACTCACCGCCGTCGCGGATGGTGATGTTGACGGATTCGCCGGTGTCCTCGTTGACCCGTTCGATCACCGGTAACGCGCGCTCCAGCCCGTGCACCCGTTGCGCGGCCTGGCCGAGCAGGATCGCGCCCGGCCCGAGGTGATAGGCGTCGGTGTGCGGATTGTGCGTCACGAGACCGTCCACGCTCAGCGCGCCGACGACGCGGTGCGCGGTGCCCGGAGTGAGGTCGAGCCGCCGCGCGATCGCCGGGAGGGACAACTCGCCGTCCTCGTTCACGAGCAGTCGCAGTACGCCGAGCGCACGCCGGATGGCCTGGGTCCCGGCGGGTGGCTGAGCTGGTGAGTGATTCACGGGCGTCCGTCGTGCTGGCTGGTTTGCTGGCCGGGCCAGATTAACGCAGTGCGCGGTGGGTCAAGCGCACGCGGTCGCCACGCCGGAGGCGATGACGAGGACTGCCACGACGACCTTGAAGGCCTTCCGGGGCAGCAGTGCCGACACCGCAGTACCGAGCTGGTTGCCGGCGACGGCGGCTACCAGCAGGATCGGCAGCAGCGGCAGCAGGCCGTGCGCCGGGATGCCGCCGCTGAGCGCGAGTGCGGCGAGGGAGATCAGGTTCGTGGTGATGAAATAGCAGGCCAGGTTCGCGATGAACCGGCGCACCGGCAGATCCGCCCGGCTGAGCAGCGCGGCGACCGGCGGGCCGTTCAAGGAGACCGAGGTGGCCAGGTAGCCGCTGGCCAGCCCGGTCGCGACGTGACTCGTCCGGCCCGGGACTCGGCCTGCCGACGGGAGCAACAGCAGCAGTCCCAGCGCGGCCACCGTGACGCCCGCGAGGATTCGCAGGAGCTGCGCCGGGACCAGGCCGACAGTCAGGGCGCCGAGCACGGCGCCGGGCGCGCTTCCGGCGACGAGCAGGCCGATCCGTCTCGGCTCGATCGACCGCCATGATCGGCACACCACCAGAATTCGCGACACGAGCGTCGCGCTGAGGTTCACCGTCACGACCAGCGGCACGTCGTAGCCGAGCAGCAGCAACGCCGGCGTGGCCAGCAGTGACGACGCGAATCCCGTCGCCCCGCCGATCAGCGCGGAGAAGGCGACGGCGAGCGCCGCGAACAGGAGCGTCATCCGGCTCCGGTCCCGCCGGACGCCCGGACCGCCGTGAGCACCGCGGTCACCGCGATGTCGGCCGCCGTGCAGCCGCGGGAGAGATCGTTGACCGGCGCCGCCAAGCCCTGCAGAACCGGGCCGAACGCGCGGGCCCGGCCGAGCCGCTCGGCGATCTTGTACCCGATGTTGCCCGCGTCGAGGTTGGGGAAGACGAGCACGGTGGCTCTGCCCGCGACCTCGGAACCCGGTGCCTTGCGCCGCCCGATGCCGGCCACCACCGCGGCGTCGAACTGCAGTTCTCCGTCGACGCGGTAGCCGATGTCCCGCCTGCGCAGCAGCTCGGTCGCCCGGCGCACCCGCTCGACCCGCTCGTGCGAGGCGCTGCCGAGGGTGGAGAACGAGAGCATCGCGATGGTGGGCTCCTGTCCGGTCAATGCCTCGTGCGTACCGGCGGAGGCTACGGCGATGTCCGCGAGCTCCTCCGCGGAGGGGTCGGGCACCACCGCGCAGTCGGCGAAGGTCAGGCACCGGCCGGTCGGCAGGACGAGCAGGAAGCAGCTGCTCAACGTGGCAGTGGCCGGCCGCAGGCCGGCGTAGCGCAGGGCCGCGCGCAGCACGTCGGAACTCGGCCGCGCCGCGCCGGCCACGCACACGTCGAAGACCCCGGCGGCGGTGCCGGCCACCGCCGCGGCGAGCGGATCGGCCAGCGCGTCCGGGATCCGGTCCGGATGCTTCGCCAGGCGGGTCTCGATCCGTCGCCGCACGCGTGGGTCGCCGGCGAGCGCCCGGGCGTCCACGACGACGTCCGGGGGCAGCCGGATCCCGGTTTCCCGGCACACGCGGTGAATCGCGGCCGGATCGCCGATGAGCCGCGGCGCGATCACCGCTTCGTCGTGCAGCTGCTTCGCGGCCTGGACCGCGCGGGGGTCTTCGCCGTCGGCCAGCGCGACCGTGCGCGGTTCGCCGTCCAGGACACCGAGCCACCGGCGGTACAGCGGGAAGGGCTCGGCCAGCACTTCGGAGGTCGGCACGGTGCACCGCTTTCCTGAGGAGGGCGGTCCGGCGCCGGGCCGGACCGCCCCGGTTCGGTCAGACGTAGTCGCGGTACTTGTCCAGCGTCCGCACCGGCTTGCGCAGTGCGTCCCGGCGGAACGGGTCACCGAGCTCGCGGGTGCACATGACCTCCACGACGGTGGTGCGACCCTCGTCCATCTGCGCGGACACGGCCTTGCGCAGCGCGGGGCCGACCTCGTCGAGCGAGTCGACCACGATGCCGTCCGCACCCATCGCGCGGGCGATTCCGGCGAAGCTTTCGCTCTCCAGCTCGCCCGCGACGAACCGGCGGTTGTAGAAGTCGACCTGGTTCTTCTTCTCCGCGCCCCACTGCCGGTTGTGGAACACGACCGCGGTGACCGGGATGTCGTGGCGCACCGCGGTCATGATCTCGCCCATGCTCATGCCCCACGCGCCGTCGCCGGCGTAGGCGATGGCGGGGCGGTCCGGGGCGGCGACCTTGGCGCCGATGATGGTCGGCAGCGCGTACCCGCAGTTGCCGAAGCTCATCGGGGCGAAGAAGCTGCGGGGTTCCTCGAACCGCAGGTAGCTGTGCGCGACCGAGTTGATGTTGCCGATGTCGGTGGACACCATCACGTGCTCCGGCATCGCCTTCTCGAGCTCACGCAGAACCTGGCGCGGATGCAGCCAGTTGCCGTCCTCCTGCTGCTGTTCGGTGATCATGTCGAGGCTGTAGGAGTCGGTCTCGTGCAGCCACGAGTCCAGTTCGCGTTCCCACGCCAGCTTCTCGTCGCGGATCTCGTCGGCGCGCTGCCCGCGGCTCGCGTCGCAGGCCAGGGTCCGCTTGCGCAGCCGTTCGGTGAGCGCGGCCGCGGACTCCCGGGCGTCCCCGCAGATGCCCACGTCGATCTTCTTGACCAAACCGAGCATCCGGTGGTCCGCGTCGACCTGGACGATCTTCGCCTGCTTCGGCCAGTAGTCGAGGCCGTGCTGGGGGAGCGTGCCGAACGGCCCGAGCCGGGTGCCCAGCGCGAGCACCACGTCGGCCTTCGCGATCAGCCGCATCGCCGCCTTGGACCCCTGGTAGCCGAGCGGGCCGCACCACTGCGGATGGCTCGCCGGGAACGAGTCGTTGTGCTGGTAGCTGTTCACCACCGGGGCGCCGAGCCGCTCGGCGAGCTCTCGGCACTGCTCGACGCCGCCGGAGAAGACCACTCCGCCGCCGGCCACGATCACCGGGAACTCCGCGGTGGCGAGCAGCTCGGCCGCCTCGTCCAGGCTGCGCGTGCCGCCGGGGCCGCGGTCGACCCGCTGCGGTACCGGGATCTCGGTCTCGATCTCGCCGTAGAAGTGGTCGCGCGGGATGTTCAGCTGGGTGGGGCCCATCTCCGACATCGCCCGGTCGAACGCCCGCCCGGTCAGCTCCGCCATCCGTGCCGGGTTGTTCACGTGCGCCTGGTACTTGGTGAACTCCTGGAACATCGGCAGCTGGTTGGCTTCCTGGAAACCGCCGAGCCCGATGCCCATGGTGCCGGTTTCCGGGGTCACCATGACCACCGGGCTGTGCGCCCAGAACGCCGCCGCGATCGCGGTGACGCAGTTGCTGATGCCCGGGCCGTTCTGCCCGATCACCACGCCGTGCCGCCCGCTGACCCGGGCGTAGCCGTCGGCCATGTGCGCCGCGCCCTGCTCGTGCACGACCGGGATCAGCTTGATCCCGGCCGGCGCGAAGATGTCCATCGCGTCCATGAAGGCCGAGCCCATGATGCCGAAGATCTCGGTGACTCCGTTGGCCGCCAGGGTTTCGACGAAGGCCTCCGACGGGGTCATCTTCTGCGGCCCGGTGGTCTGCTCGCCCATTACCAGCTCCCTGCCCATTGAGTGTCCATTGAGTGCCTACCGAGTTGAAAAAACGGAACGATACGTCCCGGAAACTTGGATTGGTTCGGACTGTAGGTGGCAAGCTTGGTGCGCGTCAACGGGTTGCCATCAAGAATGAGACGGGGTGTACTGTTTTCCGAGACGGAAGGGGAACTGGTGGAACTGATCCAGGAGCCCGGCGGGCCGCTGTCCGGCGACACTCCGGCCCTGCGCCTGTTCGCGCTGCTCGAACTGATCGTGGCCGGCGACCAGCAGGTGTCGCTGCCCGCGTTGGTGACCGAAACCGGCCTGCCGAAACCGACGCTGCACCGGATGCTGCAGCAGCTGGAGTCGGCGGGGCTGCTGCTGCGCGAGGCCGACGGGCGCAGCTACACGACCGGCGCGCGGCTGCACCGGCTCGCGGAGAACCTGCTGCGCAGCGATTCCCACAACGCCGGACGGCACGTGATCCTCCGGCACCTGGTGCAGGAACTGGGGGAGAGCTGCAACATCACCGCGCTTTCCCGGGGGGAAGTGGTTTACCTCGACCGCGTGGAGACCCCGGAACCGCTGCAGTTCTACCTGCGCCCCGGTTCCCGCGTGCCGGTGCACTGCTCGGCGAGCGGAAAGCTGTTCCTCGCCCAGCTGCCCGCCCAGCAGCGGCAGCGGCTGCTGGGGTGCACGCCGCTCAAGCAGTACACGCCCAAGACCATCACCGAACCGGCCGCGCTGGAGGCCGAGCTCGAGCGGATCCGTGAGCAGGGCTATGCCCTCGACGACGAGGAGTACCTGCCGGGCTTGGTGTGCGTGGCGGTGCCGGTGCCGCGTGCGGACGGGACGCGGCCGGTGCTCGGTGTCGCGGTCCAGGCGCCGGTGATGCGCCTGCCGCTGGACGACGTCACCACCACGCTGCCGGAGCTGCGCCGCGCCGCGGAGGCGATCAGCCGGCACGAGACCGCCGGCGATCCGGCCGAGGACGACCCCGAGGACAACCACGAGCAGGAGCACGAGTGAGCATCCGGACACCGGACACCACCGCCGACGCCCAGCGGCTGTTCGGGCTCGACCTGCCGCTCACGGTGCCCGCGTTCGCCGATCCCGACGAGTACGTCCCGGAGCGGGACGAGAGTTACCACTTCGACCCGGAGACCACCCTCGCCCT